>NZ_KZ672958.1 GCF_002964845.1 Thermus tenuipuniceus | reverse complement strand
CGCAGGGTCGGTTCCCCATCTTTTTATCCCCTTCAGCGTCTCACATGTGTTTGTCCGGGTTCAGGTGGGGGAAGCTTTCCCCGTACCCAAGCCCCTTCCCCCTCCCTTACAGGCCCTATAGTAGGGGTATGCGGGTGGAAACGATCATCGGCAAAACCCCGGTGGTGCGCCTTTTCAAGGTGGTGGAGCCCGATATGGCTGAGGTGTGGGTGAAGCTGGAGGGCCTCAACCCCGGCGGGTCCATCAAGGACCGGCCCGCCTGGTACATGATCCAGGATGCCGAGGAAAGAGGCCTCCTCCGCCCCGGCTCCGGCCAGGTCATCGTGGAGCCCACCAGCGGCAACACCGGGATCGGCCTGGCCATGATCGCCGCAAGCCGCGGCTACCGCCTCATCCTCACCATGCCCGCCCAGATGTCGGAGGAGCGGAAACGGGTTTTAAGAGCCTTCGGCGCCGAGCTGGTCCTCACCGACCCCGCCCGCAGGATGCTGGCCGCAAGGGAGGAGGCCTTGCGCCTCAAGGAGGAGCTTGGGGCCTTCATGCCCGACCAGTTCGCCAACCCCGCCAACGTGCGGGCCCACTACGAGACCACCGGGCCGGAGCTCTTTGAGGCCCTAGAGGGGCAGATCGACGCTTTCGTCTACGGCTCGGGCACCGGGGGGACCATCACCGGGGTGGGGCGGTACCTCAAGGAAAGGATCCCCGGGGTGAAGGTCATCGCCGTGGAGCCCGCCCGCTCCAACGTCCTCTCCGGGGGCAAGATGGGCCAGCACCAGTTCCAGGGCATGGGGCCCGGCTTCATCCCCGAGAACCTGGACCTTTCCCTTCTGGATGGAGTCATCCAGGTGTGGGAGGAGGACGCCTTCCCCCTGGCCCGGCGGCTGGCCAAGGAGGAAGGGCTTTTCCTGGGGATGAGCTCGGGAGGGATCCTGTGGGCAGCCCTGCAGGTGGCCCGGGAACTGGGCCCCGGGAAGAGGGTGGCCTGCATCAGCCCGGACGGGGGGTGGAAGTACCTCTCCACCCCCCTCTACGCTGAACCCTAGCGCCGCACCACCTGGGCGTCCTTGGGGTAGCGCTTGAGATCCTGGGGGCGTAAGGAGGCTTTCCTGAACTCCACCACCCGCAGGTCGGCCATCACCTTCCCTGCCTCGTCCCGGAACACGAAGCGCACGGGCCTGGGATCGTTCCTCAGGATGTAAAGCTCCAAGGTGGCGAAGCCCTGGCCCTCCTGTGCCCGGCCCACCAGCTTCCAGGCCACCCCCTCCGGCAGGCGCTCCTCCCCCACAAGGCGAAGGTTCACCCGCTCGGAAAGCCCCTTCAGGTCCCCAAGGCCCTGGGGGCTGAACCCCAGGCCCTGCACCTGGGCCTTCTCCTTGGGGCTCACGATGAGCTGGTTCGTGAGGTAAAGGTAGTTCCAGACCTCCTTTTCCGTGATCAGGGTGAAGTTGCCCTCCAGAGAACCCGGCTTCTGAAACTCTATGCGGAGGAGGTTTTCCTTGGGAATGGCCAGCACCCGGGCTTTGAGCTCCTCCTGCCCCCCGGGTCCCTGGATCTGGCCCTGCACCACCGCCTGCCAGGGGTCCTGCAGGTTCCTCTCCACCCGGTCCAGGATCTCGGAGACGCTTTGCGCCAGGGCCAGGCCCAGGGCCAGGAGCCAAACACCCCAGGGTTTTTCCAGAAATCGCCTCCTCATGGCCACCTCCAGGCGTACCGGACCCAGGCGTAGGGAGCCTCCCTGTAGCCTCCCTCGAGGCCCAAGTCCCCAAGCCACACCCCGAGGCTACCCGCAAAGGGATAGGAAAGGGTGAGGAAAAGGCTAGCCTCCCCTAAGTAAAGCCCCGCCTCGAGGCGATTTAGCCCCCCTAAGCGCAGGGCAAGGTCCAGAACCTCCATCCCCTCCCCCACCTCCCCCTTCCAGCCCAAAACCAGGTAGGGCAGGCCGGAAAAACCCGCCCCCAGGGTATAGGTGGCCCCCTCCCTCAGGGCGTAGCTCACCTCGGCCCGCAAGACCTCTCCCCTTTCCAAGAACAGGCCCACCACCTCCTTGGGCACCAGGCGGTAACGCAGGGAAAGCCGGCCGAACATCCCCTCCTCGGGAAACAGGGGGAAAAGCCCTTTCGGGCGGTAGCCGAGCCGTGCCGCCAGGGCCAGGGGGCCGGCACCCCCTTCGGCAAAGGCCATCCCCCCAAGCCCTCCCGCCCCCGCCTCGGCCTGCAGGCCATAGGCCAGGTACCCCAGGGGCCCTAGGGCGAGGCTGGAGGAAAGCCCCAAGGCCCCCCGGCCTTCCTGCCCCACCTGGAGCTTCCCGTAGACCTCTCCCGGCTCCAGGGTGAAGCCCACCTCGAGGGTGGGCGCCAAAGCCCCAGGCGCCCCGTACACCCCCGCCTCCAGCCGCCCCTGGGCCAAGGCCGAAGAAAGCCACAAGAAAAGCCAGAAAAGCGCCTTCCTCATACCGCCACCTGCCTCTGAAAGCGCGCGGAGGCCAGAAAGAGCACCAGCCCCGAGAAGAGGGCCAGGGCCAAAAGGTGGGGCCAAAGCACGCCAAACCCTACCCCTTTCAGCATCACCCCGCAGAGGACCTCTATCAGGTAGCGGGCAGGCACCAGGTAAGAGAGGAGTTGGAAGAGGCGGGGCATGCCGTCGATGGGGAAGACGAAGCCGGAAAGGAAGATGGTGGGAAAGGCGTAGGCATAGGTGCCGAAAACCGCCTGCACCTGGGTCCGGGCCAGGGTGGAGATGAGCACCCCTGCGGCCAACGAGCCCAGAACGAAGAGGAACATGGCCAAGAGGAGCAGGGCCAGGCTCCCCCGCACCGGGACCCCAAAGACCCAGTGCCCCAGGGCCAGCACCAGAAGGGCCACTCCAAAGGCGATGAAGAGGTAAGGCAGAACCTTCCCCAGCACCATCTCGTGGGGACGCACGGGGGAGGCGAGGAGGCTTTCCATCATGCGGCTTTCCACCTCCCTCACGATGGAGAGGGCGGTGAGGAGGACGGTGAACATGGTGAGCACCAGGCCGATGATGCCGGGGATCATAAACCAGGCGGTCCTGTTCTCGGGGTTGTAGAGGGTGTGGAGGCTGGGGCTCAAAGGGGGCAAGACACCCTCCCCCGCCATGGCCCGGCCCAAGAGGATGCGAGCGTTGACCTCCTGGATGGCCTTCCGCAAGGCCGCCTGGGCCTGGAAGGCGAAGTTGGGGTCGGTGCCGTCCACGTAGACCTCCAGGCTCAGGCTCTCCCCCCGGCGCACCTTCTCCAAAGCCCCCGCGGGCACCACCAGGCCCACCCGGGCCTGGCCCCGGTCCACCGCCTGCACCACCGCCTCCGGGCTTGCCGCCCGGTGGACCAGGCGGAAGCGGTCCTCCTTGGCGAGCTCCTCCAGGAGGGTCTGGCTGATGCGGTCCTGGGAAGCGTCGTAAACCGCCAAGGGGATGCCCTTCAAGGTGAAGTTGATGGTGTAGCCGAAGAGGAGGAGCATGAGGCTGGGGAGCAACACGATGAGCCGCGGCAGGACGTGGTCCCTCCGGATCTGCAAGAACTCCTTCTCCGCCAGGGCCAGGATGCGGTTCATAAAGCCTCCTTGGTAAGAAGGGTGAAGACGTCCTCCAGGCTGGGCTCCACCTCCTCCAATCCCCCCAAGGGAGCTTCCCTCCGGGCGATGAGCCGGACCCCGGCTCCGCTCGGCCAGGCCTCGAGGACCCCAGGCATCCCCCGGGCCTCCTTAAGGGAAAGCCCTGGGGCATAGAGGAAGCGGGCCTTGGCCTTCGCCAAGGCCTTTAGCTCCTGGGGTGTGCCCGTGGCCAGCACCCGGCCACCAAAGAGCAAGGCCAGGCGATGGCAACGCTCCGCCTCGTCCATGTAATGGGTGGTGACCAAAACCGCCGCCCCTCTCTCCGCCTCCTGGTGGATGAGCTCCCAGACGCTTCTCCGGGAAAGGGGGTCCAGGCCGGTGGTGGGCTCATCCAGGAAAAGGACCTCGGGTCGGTGCGCCACCGCCTGGGCCAGGGCCAGGCGCTGCCGCCATCCCCCGGAAAGATGCCCGGCCAAGGCCTTGGCGTAGGGCAGGAGGCCGAAGCGCTCCAGAACCTCCTTGGCCAAGAGGCCGGCCTCCTTGGGCCGGTAAAGCCGGGCCCGGAAGAGCAGGTTCTCCCCCACGGTAAGGTCCCGGTAGACGCTCTGCTCCTGGGTAGCGTAGCCGATCCTGGCCTTCACCCGGTGGGGTTCCCTTCCCACCTCCAACCCCGCCACCCAGGCCCTTCCCCCATCGGGCTTGAGAACCCCGGTGAGGATCCGCACCAAGGTGGTCTTCCCCGCCCCGTTGGGCCCCAGGAGGCCGAAGACCTCCCCGGGGCGCACCTCGAGGCTCACCCGGTCCAAGGCCCTGACGCTACCGAAGCCCCGACTGACCTTCTCTGCCTGCACCATATCTGCCCTCCAGGTATCCCCGCAGATAGGCCTCCTGGTCCAGGGGGAGGTACACCCCCAAAGCCTCCCCCAGAAGGAAGCGGGCCATCAAGGGTCCCACAAAGGCCAAGGCCATCTCCTCGGGAGGCTCATCGGACCGGAGAAGACCCCTCCGCTGCTGGGCACGGAAGAAACCCACCGCCCTTTCCAAGACACCCAGGATGCCCTCCGGAGGTCCTGCGCCCCTTAGCCCCGGGTGGCGCAGAAGCTCGGCAAGCAGCTTGGGCAGAAGGGCCTGGTGGGCCTTTAGGAGGTCCAGGTAGGCCTCTAAAAGCTGCCTCAAGCCCTCCTCCAAGGGAGCCTCCTCCGCGGGGAGGCGTTCCAGAAACCCCACCGGGATAAAGTGGGAAAGGGCTGCCCGTAAAAGGGCCTCCTTGCTACCGAAACGCCGGAAGAGGGTTACCTCGTTCACCCCGGCCCGCCGGGCGATCTCCTTGGTGGTGGCCCCGCGGTAACCCCGCTCGGCCAAAAGCTCCAGGGCCGCCAAAAGTAGCCCGCGATCCGGATCCTTGCCCCAGCCTTGGCCCTCCGGCCCTGCAAGTAAGTGCATACTTACAGCGCAAGCCTACCCCCTTTCTCCCCCAGGGTCAAGGGCAGGTGTGGCATACTCAACCTAGGAGGGAAAACCATGACCCTACTGGACCGCCTAAGCCGCCTCATCCGGGCCAACCTGAGCGACCTCTTGCGCCGGGCTGAGGACCCCGAGAAGATCATCAACCAGGCCCTGGAGGACATGAAAGAAGCCCTAAAGGAGGCCCGGGAGCAGGTGGCGGCCGCCATGGCCGAGGGCAAGCGCCTGGAAAGGGAGGTGGAAAGCCACCTGAAGGAGGCCACCCTCTGGGAGGAAAAGGCCAAGGAGGCCCTGAAGGCGGGCCGGGAAGACCTGGCCAAGGAGGCCTTGAGGCGGAGGAAGCGGGCTTTGGACCTGGCCGAGGGCTTCAAGCAGCAGGCGGAGGAGCAGAAGGCCCTTGTGAACCGGCTCATGACCCAGCTCAAGGCCCTCGAGGCCAAGATCGACGAGGCCGAGGCCAGGAAAAAGCTCCTTCTCGCCCGCAAGAAGGGGGTGGAGGCCGCCGAGGCCGTGCGGCGGATGGAATCCAAGCTGGACGCCCACCCGGCCCTCGAGGCCTTTGAGGAGATGGAGGCCCGCATCCTCTCCATGGAGGACCGGCACGAGGCCTTGAAGGAGCTGGACGGCCAGGACCTGGACAAGGAACTCGCCGCCCTCTCCGCGGAAAAGGATCTGGAGGAGGAGCTTTCCCGCCTCAAGAAGGAGCTTGGCCAGTCCTAATCCGGGCATCCCTCCTTGCGAACAGTGTAGGCCGGCCCACGGGGGCTTAAGGGGTAAACTCCGTATCATGAGGCGGTACCTTATGGCCCTCGCCCTCCTTCTGGCCGCCTGTGCCCCCCAGGCCACCCAGGCCCCCGAGGCCCGGCCCCTTCTTAAGGAAACCGCCTTTTATCCCGCCACCACGGGCCTGGAGTGGGTCTACGTGCCCGAGGGGGAGGCCCTTTCCTCCCCCCCCTACCAGGTGCGGGTGGAGGGCCCGGCCCTTTACGAGGGGCAGGAGGCGGTGCGCTTCCGAAGCTTCGGCCGGGGGGAGGACAGGGTCTACTACCGGCAGGTGGGGGCCTTTGGCGTGCGGCTTTTGGGCTTCCAGGACCCCTCCGCCCGGGTGGTCTTCACCCCCCCCATCCTGGAGTACCCCCCGGAGGCCCTCCTAACCGCGGGCTACCGCTGGGGGGGCAGGGTGACGGTGCGGGTGGAGCTCCTCACCCCCGGGGGACGGGAACCCCTGGCCCAGGGGGGCCTGAGCTATACCATGGAGGTGCTGGAGGAGCGAGAGGTGCGCCTGCCCGCCGGGGTCTTCCAGGTGTACCGCATCCGACAGGTCTACCAGGATGAGCGCGGCCAGGATGCCCGGGAAGTCTGGTTTTCCCCCAGGGTGGGGGAGGTGCGCACCCGGGAAGGCCGCATTCTGGTGGAGAAGAACTTTTAGGGGGGAAAGATGGTACTGGACAAGGTGAATAGCCCAGACGACCTGAAGGGCCTGACCCTCGAGGAGCTCCAGGCCTTGGCCGAGGAAATCCGGAGCGAGATCATCCGGGTCACGGCGCAAAACGGGGGCCACCTGGCGAGCTCCCTGGGGGCGGTGGAGCTCGTCCTAGTCCTGCACAGGGTCTTCCAATCCCCTAAAGACCGCATCCTCTTCGACGTGGGCCACCAGGCCTACGCCCACAAGCTCATCACCGGGCGCAAAGACCGCTTCCACACTCTAAGGCAGGAAGGGGGGCTTTCCGGCTTCACCAAGGTTTCCGAGTCGGAGCACGACGCCATCACCGCCGGGCACGCCAGCACCTCCTTGGCCCACGCCTTGGGCATGGTCCTCGCCCGGGACCTGGCGAAGGAGGACTACCACGTGGTGGCGGTCATAGGGGATGGGGCCCTCACCGGGGGGATGGCCCTGGCCGCCCTCAACAAGATCGGGGAGCTGGGCAAGAGGATGCTCATCCTCCTGAACGACAACGAGATGAGCATCTCGGAAAACGTGGGGGCCCTCAACAAGTACTTCAAAGAGCTTCAGATAAGGAAGTGGGTCCAGGACGCGGAGAAGCTGGGCCGGAGCATCCTGGAGCACATCTCCCCCAAGCTCTTCGGCTTGGTGGACCGGGCCAAGGAAGCGGCCAAGCTCATCCTCCACCAGGAGAATCCCTTCTACGCCTGGGGGATCCGCTACATCGGCCCCGTGGACGGCCACGACCTCAAAGGGCTCATCCACATCCTGGAACACCTCAAGGAGCTGGACGGTCCTACCCTGCTCCACGTGGTCACCAGGAAGGGCAAGGGCTACAAGGTGGCCGAGGCCGACCCCATCTACTGGCACGGGCCCTCGGGCTTTGACCCCCTCAGGCCGGAGAAGGTTTCCAAGGGCTACACCTGGAGCCAGGCCTTTGGGGATGCCGTCACGGAGCTGGCCTATCTAGAACCCCGCCTCTTCGTCCTCACCCCGGCCATGCGGGAGGGGTCGGGCCTGGTGCGCTACTCCGTGGAGCACCCCGACCGCTACCTGGACGTGGGGATCTGCGAGGATGTGGCGGTGACCACGGCGGCAGGCATGGCCCTACGGGGCCTTAAGCCCATCGTGGCCATCTATTCCACCTTTTTGCAACGGGCCTACGACCAGGTGATCCACGATGTGGCCATAGAGGCTCTTCCCGTGATCTTCGCCATAGACCGGGCAGGGGTGGTGGGGGCCGACGGAGCCACCCACCACGGGGTTTTTGACATCGCCTACCTGCGCACCATCCCCAACCTGCAGATCGCTGCCCCCAAGGACGCCTTGGAGCTCAGGGCCATGTTGAAGAAGGCCTTAGAGATCGGAGGGCCCATCGCCATCCGCTACCCCCGGGACAACGTGGAACGGGCCCCGGAGGGCGCTTGGCCCGAGATCCCCTGGGGCCGGTGGGAGGTGCTCAAGGAGGGCACCGAGGCCTACATTCTGGCCTTCGGCAAGACCCTACGCTACGCCCTCGAGGCCGCCTCGGATGACCCCAGGATCGGGGTGGTGAACGCCCGGTTCCTCAAGCCCTTGGACCGGGAGATGCTAAAGGCGCTTGCCCGCTACCGGCTCCTCACCGTGGAGGACCACCAGCGGATGGGGGGGTTTGGGAGCGCGGTCCTCGAGGCCCTAAACGAGATGGGCTTGAAACCCCAGGTGAAGGTCCTGGGCCTGCCCGACCGCTTCCTGGAGCACGGCTCCATCCCCAGCCTCCACCGCCAGGCAGGGATCGACCCCGAGGGCATCCGGAAGGCCCTGGAGGAAATGGGCGTCCCTCCCACCTATGAGAGGGCTTGAGGCCCTCCCCTTCGCCGCCAACCTTTACAAGGTTCCCGTAGCGGAAGGGTACTTCCTGGTGGACGCCGGGCTTCCCTGGGAGGCGGGAAGGCTTCTAAGGCTCCTCCGAGAACCTCCCAGGCTCCTCTTCCTCACCCACCACCACACGGACCATAGCGGTGGGGCCCAGGCTCTTTGGAAAAGGTTTGGCCTACCCATCCTGGCCCACCCCAGGGAGTGGCCCTACCTGACCAAGGAAAAGCCCCGCCCGCCCCTACCCATCCCCCTCCTGGGCCACCTCATCGCCAACCTGGCCCCGCCCCTCCCCCGGGAGGCCTTGAGGCCGGCGGAGGAAGGGGAGGTGGTCTGGGGATGGCGGGTGGTAGAGCTTCCCGGCCACACCCTGGGGCAGGTGGGGCTTTTTCGGGAAGGTCTCCTGATCGCCGGAGATGCCTTAAGGGGCAAGGGCCTTCCCCCAAGGTTCACCAACGAGGACCCAGAGCTTACCAAAAAGACGGTGCGCAAAATCCTGGACCTAGGGGCAAGGGAGGTGTACATCGGCCACGGAGGGCCTCTGTCCCGGGAAGAGGTGGAGGCGCTGGCCCTTAGACTGGGGGTATGAGAAAGCTCATGGTCCTTTTCCTCCTGAGCCTTTCCGCCTGGGCCCAGGAGGTGGTGGTTTACCCCGGCTTCGCTGAGGTTAAGGAACCCGTGCTCCTTCCCCCTTCCGCCTGGGTCTATTTGGCCGGGGAGAAGCTTTCCCGCATGGTCCCGGGATCCTTAAGGCTCCTTGGGGTGGAGGAAAAGGAGCGCATCTACCAGGGAACGGCGGTCCTTTTCCGCTACCAGGGGGAAGGGCCCGCCACCCTACGCTACCTTTACACCGGGCTTTCCGGGGAGGTCTTTTACACCTTGGAGGAGGGAAGGCTCACCCTCTGGGCCCGGCTTAGGCTGGAGGGAAGCCCCCTGGAAGCCAGAAAACTCACCCTTCTCGCTGGGGAAGCCCCCCTTCTCGGGGTGGCCGAGGCCAAGGGGATACCCATGCGGGCCTTGGCCGAGGCTCCTTCGGGGGAAAGCCCCTTTGGCCTATTCCGCTACCCGCTGCCCCCGGGCCGGCTGGAGCCCGGCACCGCGGAGATTCCCGTCCTCAAGGCCCAGGTAAGCCCAAACCGGCTTCTCCGCTACCAAGGACCCTTCCGCACGGATAGGTTTCTGGCCCTGGAGCGGGGCTACCGCTTTAAGGCACCCTTCCCCCTGGCCCCGGGGAGCCTCGAGGTGGTGGAGGAAGGCTTCTTCCTGGGCCAGGCCCCGCTTCCCGCCACCCCTGAGGGAGAGATGGCCGAGGTGTGGCTAGGGCGGGACCTCGAGGGCCGGCTGGAACGGTCGGTGAGCCTGCTGAGCCAAACCGAAAGAGAAGCCACCTACCGCGTGGAAACCCGCTTCAAAAACCCCTACCCCTACCCCATCGCCCTCCTCCTTTCGGAAACCTTCCCCCAGCCCTTCCGCCTGGACTTCCCCGAGGCCACCCACCTGCCCCAGGGCTACCGCCTGGAGATCTCCCTGAAACCCGGGGAGGCCCTTACCCTGGTCTACCGCCTCACCCTTCCCCGCTAAGGACATCTGCCCCCACCCCCAGGCGGCATCCTGGAGGCATGAAGCCCGACCTTCACCGCTTCCCCCTCCTGGTGGCCTGGGAGATGACCCGGGCCTGCCTGCTCGCCTGCCAGCACTGCCGGGCCTCGGCGGTGCCCGACCCCTTACCCGGGGAACTCACCACCGAGGAAGGCTTGAGGCTCTTGGAGGAGCTGGCCACCTACACCCCCAAGCCCATCCTCCTGCCCACGGGGGGGGATCCCCTGGCCCGGCCCGACCTCTTCCTCTTGCTGGAGGAGGCCAAACGCCTGGGCCTTAAGGTGGGGATCACCCCCGCCGTCACCCCCAGGCTCACCCGGGAGGTGGTGAAGCGCTTCAAGGAGCTCTCCGTGCACCAGATGGCCATCTCCCTGGACGGGGCAAGCCCCGAAAGCCACGACGGCTTCCGGGGTGTGCCGGGCACCTTCGCCCTGGCCCTGCAGGCCCTGGAATGGGCCCGGGAGGTGGGCCTCACAACCCAGGTGAACACCACCGTGACCCGAAAGACCAAGGGGGAGCTCACCGGCATCGCCGAGATCCTGGCGGCCAAAGGGGTGGCCACCTGGGAGGTCTTCTTCCTGGTGCCCGTGGGCCGGGGAGCGCTTTTAGAGCAACTTTCCCCCGAGGAATACGAGGAGGTGATGCACCTCCTTTACGATCTTTCCCGCCGCCACCCCTTCAAGGTGCGCACCACGGAAGGCCCCATGTTCCGCCGGGTGGCCCTGGAGCGCCGCAAAAAGGAAGGAGGGGAGGATGGGGCCCTGGTGGGGGAAGGCCGGGGGGTGCACCTCTCCGACGGCTTTGGCTTCGTCTTCGTTTCCTCCACCGGGGAGGTGTATCCCTCGGGGTTTCTTCCTCTCTCCGCCGGCAATGTGCGGGAGAAGCCCCTTCTGGAGATCTACCGGAATAGCCCCCTTTTCCTCGAGCTCCGCAACAAGGCCCTTCTAAAGGGCAAGTGCGGGGTCTGCGAGTACCGGGAGCTTTGCGGGGGAAGCCGGGCCCGGGCCTGGGCGGAAACCGGGGACCACCTGGCCGCCGACCCCCGCTGCGCCCACATCCCTAAGGGCCTAGGACAAATGCCCCTGGCCTAAGGGGAGGGAGGTTCCCCATAATGGAGCCATGAAGCGCCTCTTTCCCGCCTTGCTCTTCCTGGGCCTTCTGGCCCTTGGGCAAAGCCCCGGGGCCAAGCTCTACTCCGCCAACTGCCAAAGCTGCCACCAGGCCACGGGCCAGGGAGTCCCTGGAGCCTTCCCGTCCCTCACCCACCTGGACAAGGTGGTCCAGGCCAAGGGGGGCCGGGAGTACCTGATCCGGGTGGTCCTCTACGGCCTCCAGGGAAGCCTTACGGTGGAGGGCAAAACCTATAACGGGGTCATGCCCCCCTTCCGCCAGCTCAAGGACCAGGAGGTGGCCGACCTCCTGAACCACGTCCTCACCACCTTCGCCAAGTCCAAGGCCAAGCCCATCAGCGCCGCCGAGGTGAAGGCGCAAATGGCCAGGGCCCTCTCCCCCCAGGAGGTCCTCAAGTCCCGTCCTCCGGTCAAGTAGACCGGTGTACTCCCTCCCCCCGGGGCCTAAAGGCCCCGGGCACCTTTTCCTTAACCCCTGGCGGGGGATAATGGTCTTGCCGTGGAGCCCGGGTTCCACCTTCTTTACGCAAGGCGCCTGGCCTGGCGCCACCGGCTCCTCTTGGCCATTCCCTTGGCGCTTCTAGGCTTTCTCCACCCCTTCTTCGCCCTGGCCTCCCTCCTACCCTTTTTGCTTCCCGCCCGGCTTTGGGAAGGGCGGGCCCTACGGGAGATCGCCCGGGCCAGTCTGGCCTATCCCACCGCCTTGGCCTACGGGGAGGAGCGGCTTTGGCAGGAGGCCCGCAAGGTGGAGATCCCTCTTCCCCCCTTCCCCCTGGGCCTTTTCGCCCTCTACCTGGTCCTCCTGGCCTTGGCCCTGGGCTTGTGGACGAAGCTTCCTCCCAGGAAAGCAAGCCCCTTCTGGTCCCCTCCCAACGCCGGGCGCCCCGCAATCCCCCAAACCCCCTCGGAAAGGGAGAGGCCGGCCGAAGCACCCGGGGCTTCACCTGGGAAAACCACGCCGACCTCGGATTCCCCAGAGGCCCCCAGGAGCCCGCAAGGGAAGGAGCCAGGCCAGGGCCACTCCGCCCCAACCCCCCAAGAGGGGCAGGCTGCAAAGCCTAGCCCCCAGGGATCCTCCCCCGGGGGTTCCCCCCAGGCCCCGGGGCAGGGCACCCGGGCGCCAAGCGGCGGGGAAGGAAAGCCAGAAGCCACCCAGGAGGTCCCAGGTCAGGAACCGGGCCAGCCTCAGGGAGCAGGCACCCCCACCCCAGGTGCCTCAGGACCCTCCCCAACGCTGGAGGCTCCCGCCCCCTTGCCCCTCCCGGAGCCCACCGGTCCCGGGCAGGAACTCCTCGGGCCCGGCCGGGAAGGAAAGGGCCAGAACCTACCCTCCCCCTGGCGGGAGGGAAGCCCTCCAGAGGAGGTGCGCCGGGGGGTGGAGGTCTACTTGGAGCGCACTCCCCTCTCCCCTGAGGCCAAGGAGCTTCTAAGGCGCTACTTTAGCGGGCCCTGACCTTTTCCAAAGCCTCGGCCACGCTCACCGGACCCACCTCCAGCCGCTCCGCCATGGGGAAAGCTCCCATGGAACCCCCGTGGCCGAAGCGGGCCCCCACCCGCAGGTCCACATCCTTGAGTAGCTCCCGCATGAGCTCGTGCTTCCTCCCCCCCTCCATGGCGGCGTAGGGGTTTTCCCGCACCTCGAGGAGGCTCACCTTTCCTTCCCCTTCCACCTCGTAGATGGCGAAGCGGGGTGCGTGCCCGAAGGGGCCCGGGTAGACCTTTTGGTCGTCGTTTTTGGATAGGGCGACGGCGATGCGCATAGCCCTAGGATACACCCCGGAGGTATCAAGGGTCAGGGGGGCGCCGCCACTCCCCGCTCTTCCCCCCCGCCTTGTGCAAAAGCTGCACCCTCGAGATCACCAGGCCCTTGGAGGCCGCCTTCAGCATGTCGTACACGGTGAGGGCCGCCACGGCGCAGGCGGTTAGGGCCTCCATCTCCACTCCGGTTTCCGCCTTGGTGCGCACCGTGGCCTCGATGCGCACCCGCCTGGCCTCCCTTTCCAGCTCCACCCTCACCTCCACCCCGGTGAGGGGCAGAGGGTGGCAGAGGGGGATAAGCTCCGAGGTCTTCTTGGCCCCCATGATGCCCGCAAGCTGGGCCACCACCAGGGGATCCCCCTTCCCCACCCCGCCTCCTTCCAAGGCGGCCAGGGCTTCTTCGGTGAGCTCCACATAGGCCTCGGCGGTGGCGGTGCGAAAGGTGGCGGACTTTTCCGTCACGTCCACCATGTGGGGCCTGCCATCCTTAAAGTGGGTGAGGTCCATACCTCCAGTCTAGGGCCTGGGGGTCTACCCACCCAAGCCCATCCCGCTGACAAAGCGCAGGATGGGCTCCCGCAGGAAGTAGACGAAAGGCAGAATCAGAAGTTGAAGACCAATGAAGGGAATCCCCCCATAGATATCCGTGGTCTTCACCTCCTTGGGGGCCACGTTTCACCAGGTAGAAGAGGACGAAGCCAAAGGGGGGATGAGGAAAGAGGTCTGCAGGTTCACCCCCACCAGGAGGCCAAACCGATGTCAACGCGAGGTCGCGCCCAGAAGGGATTTTCCCCTGGTTCCTTTCCATCCCAAGCTCTTAACGGGCCCGGCGGATCGGGGCTACCAGGAAGGCCCCCAGGAGAAAGAAAACCCCCGCCAGCACGAAAAGTACCAGATACCCAAAACCCTCTCCCCGGGCGTTCAGAAGGTCCAGGGGGCGGCCAAAGGCCCCCGCCAGCACCTGGGGCACCACGATTGCGGTCTGCCATAAGCCCATGTCGGTGGCGTGGGCCTTGGGATCCCTCAGCACATCCGCCACCAAAGCCCAGTCCACCGCCAGGTAGACCCCGTAGAAAAGGCCAAAGAAAAGGGCCAGGAACAGCATGGCGTCATACCGGGGGAAAAGCAGGATGAAGGGCATGAGCAACCCGAGGCCCGCCCCCGAAAGGTAGATCAGGGGCTTTCGGCCCAGCCGGTCCGAGGCCCTCCCTGCGGGAAGGCTGGCCAAGGCCGCCCCCAAGGAGATGAGGAGGCCCAAAAGGGCCACCGCCTGGAAGGGCTCTTTGGCAAGGGTCCGCCCCAGGGCCTGGAAAACCCGCACCACATCGGCCAGGTAGTACTGCAGGTAGGTCTGGGCCAGGTAAAAGCCCAGCATCACCAAAAAGCGGGTCAGGTAGACCAAAAGGAAATCCCGGTCCCGCCAGGGCCCCGCCATGGCGGTGAGGAAGGGACGGGGATGGACCCCCGACCGATCGAGGGTAACCCGGAGGCTAAGCCCGGCCCCCAGAAGGTTCAAAAAGGCCGCCAGATAGGCCTGGAAGGCCAAAGGGAAAAGAAACCCCACCGCACCTCCCAGGATCTGGCCGGAAACCTGCAACACCCCCATGTACCCCGAGGCAATGCCCCTTTCCTTTCGGGGCACCAGGTCAGGGATGAGGGCGGAGTAGGGCCCGGTGGCCAGGTCGTCCGCCACCTGCAGGAGGAGGTAGGCCACCAGGAGCCATAGGTAGCTTGGGGCATGCGCCAAAAGGAGAAGGGCTATGGCGGTGAGGAGGCTGCCCGCGAGGAGGAAGGGCCTTCTTCGGCCCAGGCGGTCGGAGAAGTAGCCCATGATGGGGGGTCCAAGAATGGCCATCACCGCCCCCAGGCCGAAGAGGAAGCCGAGGCGGCTGGCCTTCTCCTCGGGAGGGGAAAGCTCCGCCACCTTGGCGGGCAGGATCACCAGAAGGACCAGGAACCACTTGAAGCTGGTGGCGAACCAGTAGGCGGAAAGAGATAGGTACCAGCCGGGCCCGTGGCGCATGGGCCTTACCTTACCAGACCGTGGCCTCGGGAACCACCAGGAGGGGCAAGGAGCTCCGGTGGGAAAGCACCTCCACCATGCGCCCAAGCCGGTGGCGCCAGGTGCTCTTGGCTTTGGAACCCAAAACCAGGAGGTCCGCCTCCCGGGCCTTGGCCAAGCGCAAAAGGTCCAGCTCCTCTTCCCCCTTGGATACCTCCACCACTCCAGTGGCCTTGAGGAGGGCTTCCAGATGGGCTTTGGCCCGGGCCAGAACATCCGCTAGCCCCAAGGTCTCAGGATCCAAATAGGTGGGGAAGCAACACCCACCCTGGCCGCTCACCAGGTGCAGGCCGAAGACCTCAGCCCCCAAGGCCCTTCCCCAAGCCTCCGCCACCCGGAAGGCGCTTAAGCTTGCGGGGCTATCGTCCAACCCCACGGCAATGCGGCGCACCCCCCTCAGGGTTCTTGGGAGCAGCAGAACCGGGACCTCTCCTCGGTGCAGGAGGTAACGGGCGAGCCCGCCCCGGGCCAGGACCTCGAGGGCATCCGTGCCCCGCTGTCCCAAAAGGACCAGGCGGCTTTTCAAGGCCTCCCCGGCCACCACCTGGGCGGGGAAACCCCGGAGCACCCGGGCCCTAAGCCCGGTATCTACCAGGGTCTTCGCCACCTCCGCCTCCATCCGGCTAAGGGCTTCCTCCAGCCCCGGCCTAAGATGGGGAAGACGGCGGCCAAGGGCCTCGAAGTACGGGGTGGGTACCACGTGAAGGAGCTCCGCCGGGATTCCAAGCCCCTCCTGAAGGAAGCGGGCGCTTTCCACCAAGGACTCCAAACCCTCTCCCAGGTCCACCGCAGCCAGCAGGCGCATGCTTCACCCCCTGGCCCCAATATAATCCTTGCGTGCTTTGGCTTCGCGACCGCACCCTGGACCTGTCCCGCCCCCGGGTTATGGGCATCCTCAACCTCACCCCCGATTCCTTCTCCGATGGCAGCCTCTACCTGGACCCGGAAAGAGCCCTGGAAAGGGCCAAGACCCTGGTGGCCGAGGGCGCGGATCTTCTGGACCTGGGGGCCGAATCCACCCGCCCCGGAGCCGAGCCCGTGTCCGTGGAGGAGGAAAAGAAGCGGCTTCTCCCCGCCCTCGAGGCCATCCTGGAACTGGGGGTGCCGGTGAGCGTGGACACCCGCAAGCCCGAGGTGGCGGCGGAAGCCCTGAAGCTGGGAGCGCACCTCATCAACGACGTGACGGGCCTTCGGGACGAGCGCATGGTGGCCCTCTGCGCCCGGTACGGGGTGGCCGCGGTGGTCATGCACATGCCCGTGCCCGACCCCCAGGCCATGATGGCCCACGCCCGCTACGGGGACGTGGTGGCCGAGGTGAAGGCCTTCCTCAAGGCCCAGGCGGAAAGAGCCCTGAGGGCCGGGGTGCCCCAGGTGGTCCTGGACCCGGGGTTCGGCTTCGGGAAACTTCTGGAACACAACCTGACCCTCCTTAAACGCCTGGAAGAGATCGTGGCCCTGGGCCACCCCGTCCTGGTGGGGCTTTCCCGGAAGCGCTCCATCGGGGAGCTCACCGGGGTGGAGGAACCCGCCAAACGGGTTTTCGGCTCCGTGGCCGCCCACCTTTTCGCCACCATGAAGGGAGCCCGGATCCTTCGCGTCCACGACGTGGCCGCCCACCGGGAGGCCTTGGCCGCGTGGAACGCCCTTTGGGGATAGATATGGGGGAGATCGCCCTTTTGGGTTTGGAGTTCTACGGCCGCCACGGGGTAAGGCCCGAGGAAGGCCGGCTGGGAGCCAGGTTCGTGGTGGACCTCTGGCTGAAGGTGCCCTTTGAGGGCAGGGGGGACCGGCTGGAGGAAACCGTGGACTACGCCGCCGTCTACGCCCTGGTGGAGGAGGTGGTGCGCCACCGGCGCTTCTACCTGATCGAGGCCCTGGCCGACCACCTGGCGGAGGCCCTCCTGCAGGCTTTTCCTCGCCTCGAGGGAGTACGGGTGCGGGTGCACAAGCCCCACGCCCCCATCCCCGGGGTCTTCCGCGACGTGTACGCGGAAACGGAAAAACTGCGCTCCTAGAGCCCATTTCGGCCACTCATCTTGCGCTCATGGGAAAACCGTGGTAGGATAGCCCCGCCCAAAAGGGCTACGCGAAGAAGGCCTATTCCTTCCCCCACTGCTCCATAGGGAGCGGTGGGCTATAAACTTTCTCACCCCCTTGGGCTAAACTGAAGGAGCCCGGAAAGGGGCGGGTCTATTATGGAAAGGGTAGCGATATTCATCGACGGCTCCAACCTGTACAAGGGGTTGGTGCAACACCTGGGGCCGGATTATCGGCTTAACTTCGTGGAGTTTATCAGCCTTCTCACCGCCGGGCGCAGGCTTTTGCGCGCCTACTACTACAACGCCCCCCTCCCTCCGGAAGACCCCGCCGCCAAGGCCCACCAGAGCTTCCTCAACTACCTGAAGCGGGTACCCTACGTGGCCGTGCGCCTAGGAAGGCTGGAAAGGCGGGCGGATGGCTTTGTGGAAAAGGGGGTGGATATCCAGATCGCCATCGATATCCTGCGCCTGGCCTACGCCGACGCCTACGACGTGGCGGTACTGGTCTCCGGGGATGGGGACTTCGCCGAGGTGGTGCGGGTGGTCCAGGACATGGGCAAACAGGTGGAGAACACCACCTTCCACGCCCTTTCCTCCCACCGCCTGGCCCAGCAGGCGGACCGCTTTTACCCCCTGGACGACTTCCCCTGGGAGCGCCTCCGGGCGCCAAGCCTGACCCAGGCTCCCGAAAGCGGCGAGTAAACCCCGGCCTAGAGGAGTTCTTCGGGGCGGAAGAAAAGGGCGATCTCCCGGCTGGCGTCCTCGAGGCTCGCGGAACCGTGGATCACGTTCTCGTCGATGGTGGTGGCGAAATCCCCGCGGATGGTGCCGGGGAGGGCGTCCTTGGGGTGGGTGGCCCCCATCATCTTCCGCACCTCGGCCACCACGTTCGGCCCCTCCAGCACCATGGCCACCACGGGACCCGAGGTGATGAAGCTCACCAGGCCGGGGAAGAAGGGTTTCTCCCGGTGCTCGGCGTAATGCCTTTCCGCAAGCTCCTGGGTCATCTGTAAAAGCTTAAGCCCCACGATACGAAAACCCTTCCGCTCAAAGCGGGCAAGGATCTCCCCTACCAGACCCCTTCGCACGCCGTCGGGCTTCACCATGACAAAGGTGCGCTCCATACCCCTAGGAGTTTAGCAGGTCTAGGGCCTTTTGAAGTAACCCAGCAGGATATAGGCCACCACCACCACCCAAAGGAGCACCAAAAGGGCATCCCGCCAGTTCAGGCGAACCCGGGAACGCTTGGGCTCCAGGACCTGGGTGGGCAGTTCCTCAGGCTCCTCCCCCAGCTTGAGGCGCACCGGGGCACCCCTTGCCGCCTCGAGGGGCAGGGCATAAGGACGACCCCCCTGGGGAAGCTCCTCGGGCAGCCGCACCACGATGGCGCTCACGTTATCGGGCCCCCCCCACTCGTTGGCCAAGGCCACCAGGCGCCTGGCTGCCTCTTCGGGGGGAAAGCTCTTCAGAACTTCCCCCAGGGTGCGGTCCTCCAACACCCCGGAAAGGCCATCGCTACAAAGCAAAAACACGTCCCCGGGCTCCAGCTTAAGCCCCATGAGGTCCACCCGGGCCTGGGAGAAAGAACCCAGGGCGTTGGTGATCACGTTGCGCCAGCGGTGGGTCTTGGCCTCCTCGGGGCTTAAAAGGCCCTGGCGCACCCTTTCCGCCACCCAGGAGTGATCCTCGGTGAGGAGGGTAAGCTCCCCTTTCCTGAGAAGGTAGGCCCTCGAGTCCCCCACATGGGCGATCAAGGCATAGGGCAGATCCAAAAGGAGGCAGGTGGCGGTGGTGCCCATACCCCGGTTCTCGGGGCGTTGCGCCTCCTGGTAAATGCGCTCGTTGGCCTTTTCAAAGGCTTGAAGGAGGGCCCTCGGGCTTGGGTCCACATTGCGCAGGTTCTCCAGGATCATCTCCACGGCCAGCCTGGCCGCCACCTCCCCCGTGCGGTGCCCGCCCATCCCGTCCGCCACCACGAAGACCCCTCCCCACGGGGTGAGGGCATGGCCTACGGCGTCCTCGTTCTTGGGCCGCTTGAGGCCGGGGTGGGTTTCCAGGGCAAAGGCCAGGCCGGACACACGGGGATTCTACCGCGGGCCACCCCCGGATGTGGACGCGGGGGCAGGGGTTCACATATCCTAAGTAACAAAAGGAGGGGAAACTATGGCACGGGGTTGGCTTGTCCTAGTGGGCTTGGTCCTAGCCCTATTGGCGGCCTGCGCTCCCAGGTTGGTCCTGGAACCCAAGGTACCCCTGCCCCAGGTGGGGGTGGGAAAAGGACAGGACATAGCTCCCCAATGGGTCCTCCCGGGAAACCCCATGCCCCTTGCCGACGACTTTGAGGCCTACCCCCTGGGTGCGGTCCTAACCACGGTGGCTCCCAAACAGTACGGCCTGATTGCCAAAGAAGACGCCAAATTCGCCATCGCCAAGGCTCTGAACCCGCAGAATGCCGTAACGAAGGCCGTCCGCTTGGCCTGGTTTGGTGGAGCCCTCTCCTTCGGGTGTTTGTGGACCCCCCGGGGCCAAGGCCTTGGAGTTCCGCCTTGGCATGGACGGGGCGGAGCTCACCAAGCTCCTGGGGGAGCAGCGCCAGGTGGTGGCGTCAAGGCCCGAGCTGAAGGAGGTTGGGAGGCAACTCGTGGTAGACAAGCGCTGGCACCGATTTGAGATCCTCGCCCGGAGCACAGGGGAGGTCCTGTTCCATATGGACGGAGGGGACCTACTTTCCTGGCAAGATCCCGATTTTCGCCAAGGAGGGTTGGGGGTGGGCGCTCATGGTCCCGATGGGGTGCTCTACCTGGACGACCTAGAGGTTACCCCCTTCCCGAACCCTCCAAGGTTCCTTAACGCCGCATGACCTTGACGCAAACCGCATACCGCGGTACCTTGAAGGCAAGCCCGGGCCCATAAGCCCGGCCTTTTGCTTTGGGGAGGGCGCCATGCGCTTTGAAAAGATCGCCCCCTACACCTACCGCATCCCCCGCCAAGGGAAGATGCGGGTGGACGCGGTTTTCTTCGCCTCGGAGGAGATACTGAGGGACCTCGAGGGGGAAAACTACGCCTCCTTGCAGCAACTCGTGAACGTGGCCACCCTGCCGGGGATCGTGGAGCCCGCCCTGGCCATGCCCGACATCCACTGGGGCTACGGCTTCCCCATCGGGGGGGTGGCGGCCTTTGATCCCGAGGAAGGCGGGGTGGTGAGCCCGGGAGGCGTAGGTTTTGACATCAACTGTGGGGTACGCTTGCTGGCCTCCCACCTCACCCTGGAAGACCTCCTTCCCAGGCAGAAGGAGCTGGCCGATACCCTCTACCGCCTCATCCCCTCGGGGGTGGGAAGCGAGCGAAAGGACGTGCGCTTTAGCAAAAAAGAGCTCAAGGAAATCCTGAAGGAGGGCGCGGGCTGGCTCATTCGGCGGGGCTTCGGCTACCCGGAGGACCTCCACTTCATCGAGTCGGAGGGCCGCCTCCCCTGGGCCGACCCCGACAAGGTTTCGGAGAGGGCCTTTGAGCGGGGTGCCCCCCAGATCGGCACCCTGGGAAGCGGAAACCACTTCCTCGAGGTCCAGTACGTGGACCAGATCTACGACGAGGAAGCCGCCGAAGCCTTCGGTCTCTTTCCCAACCAGATCACCGTCCTCATCCACACGGGAAGCCGGGGGCTGGGCCACCAGGTCTGTCAGGACTATGTGGAACGTTTCCTGAAAGTAGACCCTCGCTACGGGATTGAGCTGGTGGACAAGCAGCTGGCGGCAGCCCCCATCAAGAGCCCAGAGGGCCAGGACTACCTTCAGGCCATGGCCGCCGCCGCCAACTTCGCCTTCGCCAACCGCCAGCTCATCGCCCACTTTGTGCGGGAGGCCTTCGAGGTGGTGGGCTTCCCACCTAGGGACCACGGCCTAAGGGTCCTTTACGACCTGGCCCACAACAACGCCAAGTTCGAGGAGCACGGGGGAAAGAGGGTCCTGGTGCACCGCAAAGGAGCCACCCGGGCCTTCGGCCCCGGCCACCCGGAGATCCCTCCGGAGTACCGCAAGGTGGGCCAGCCCGTCCTGGTGCCCGGGGACATGGGCCGCTACTCTTATGTGCTTTCGGGAACGGAAAAAGCCATGGCGGTATCCTTCGGCTCCAGTTGCCACGGGGCCGGACGCAAGATGAGCCGCCACCAGGCCAAGCGGGTGGCCCGGGAGCGGAACCTGATCAAGGAGCTGGCGGAAAGGGGCATCCTGGTGCGGGCGGCCACCAAGGCCACCGTGGACGAGGAGATGCCCGAGGCCTACAAGGATGTTTCCGTGGTGGTGGAGGCGGTCCAGGGGGCAGGGATCGGCAAGAAAGTGGCCCGCTTAAGGCCCCTCATCGTGGTGAAGGGATAAACTCTAAGCGCTTTCTCACCGCCATCTGCTCCCATGGAGGGATGAGGCTCCTAGCCCTCCTCCTTTTCCTCTCCTGCTCCCTGGCCCAGACCCTGCTTCCCGCCAGCACCTTTGGCCTTTCCTTTCGGGAAGAGAACGGGGCCTGGGTCTACGAGGGAGAAGGGATGCGGCTCGTGTATGTGCCAGGGGTGGGCTGGGCCGAACCCTGGGAGGCCAGCCTCCCCCCACCCGAGGGGGAAAGGGTGCCCCTCGAGGCCCTGAAAGCCCTAGGCTACTTCCGCACCCCGGAGGCCGGGGTACGCCACGGCACCCAGGGACGGGCCCTCCGCCTGGTGCTGGACCTCCCCGGGCCCGAACCTGCACCCAAGCCTCCCTCGGAGGGCCAGGCTCCAGGAAGCCTTTCCCTCCTTCTCCCCTACCTGGCCCCGGGGATGACCCAGGTTCCCTGGCCCAAGGGCATGGAGGCCCGGGTGCGCCTTTTGCCAGGGGGCACAGAGCTCACCCTGAGCTTTCCGGGAAAGCTCCTTCGCTACCACCTCTTTCCCCTGAAGGACCCCGCGCGCCTGGTCCTGGATCTCTATGTCCTCGAGGCCGAGGTGGAGGAACCCCTGGCCCCAGGAGTCCGCTACCGGGAGGTCTGGGCCTTTACCCCAGAACCCCTTAGGCTCTACCTGGTGGAGGCAGAATGGGGAAAACTCATCCCCGTGGGCCGGCCTGGGATGAGGGCTGTGCCCAAGGACCTTGCCCCAAACGCCCTGGCGGTGCTGAACGGGGGCTACTTTGACCCCAAAAGCGCCACCCCCATTGGCCTCTGGGTCCAGGACGGGGTCACGGTCTCCTATCCCTTTGGCCGGGTGGCGCTCATATGGGATAGCTTCAGTTTCTTTATGGCTTTTCCCAGATTTGAAGCAGTGGTCCAGGGACCGCGGGGCGAACGGGTGCGGGTGGGAGTTAACGCCTCCCGGGCCCGCTACACCGCCCACACCGTCCCTGGACCCGTGGGAAGGGAGGGGGAGGAGGTGGCCTTGGTGATGGGAAACCGGGTACAGGCCATCCTCCCCGCCCCCCAGGCACTTCCTCCTGGGGCCTGGGCCCTTACCTTTCCCAAAGGAGCCCCTCCCTTTCCCCTAAAGCCCGGGGACACCCTAAGCCTCTACGGGCGCCTGGACCCCCCTTTCCGCTACGCACTGGAAGCAGGCCCCCTCTTGGTCCAGGAAGGCCAGTACGCCTTTGACCCCAGTCGGGAGAACTTCCGCGACCCAAGGCCCCTCCAGGCCATAGCCCCCCAGGCGGCCGTGGCCTGGACCCGGGAGGGCAGGCTCTGGCTTTTGGTTTCCGAACCCACTACCCCGGGGGTCCTGGCCCGGGCCCTCCTCAACCTGGGGGCGTGGAACGCCCTAAGGATGGACGGGGGTGGATCCGCCCAGCTCTGGGTCAAAGGGAGGCTCCGGAACCCTTACCAGGGCTCTCCCAGGCCGGTGGTGAGCGCCTTGGCCCTCTACCTGCCCTGAAGGGCGTCCACGCCGGGCCAAGAAAAAGGCGCGGGTATAGGGATTTTCCGGGGTCCCCACGCGGGCAAAGTCCTCGTGGGGTGGCGTTAGCTCACCCGCTCCACCCGGATGAGGTTGGTGGTCCCCCGCACCCCGAAGGGCACCCCGGCGGCGATCACCACCCTCTCCCCCACCTGGGCCAGCCCGCAGGCCTTGGCCTTCTCCAGGGCGATGCGCACCATGTCGTCGGTGTCCTGGGGGTCGGGGGCCAGATGGGGCAGAACACCCCAGACCAAGGCCAGCTGCCGCTCCACCTCGGGGTTCGGGGTGAGGGCCAGGATGGGCACCCTGGGCCGGGTGCGGGCGATGCGCCTAGCGGAGCTTCCCGTGGCGGTAAAGACCACGATGGCCTTGGCTTCCACAGCTTCCACGATGTCGTCCGCCGCCTGGGCGATGGCATCCTGGGTGGTGGGGGTAGGAGCCGGGCGGAGGACGTTGAGCTTTTGCAAGAACTCGGGGGAAGACTCCACCACCCGGGCAATCCTGGCCATGGTGGCCACCGCCTCCACCAGGTAGGCTCCGGCGGCGGTTTCCGCGGAGAGCATCACCGCGTCCGTGCCGTCAAAAATGGCGTTGGCCACATCCGAGGCCTCCGCCCGGGTGGGGCTTGGGTTCTGCACCATAGACTCCAGCATCTGGGTGGCGGTGATCACCGGCTTGCCGGCGGCGATGGCCCTGAGGATGAGGCGCTTTTGCACGATGGGCACCTCCTCTAGAGGCATCTCCACCCCCAGGTCCCCCCGGGCCACCATGATGCCGTCGGCTTCTTCCAGGATCTCCTCAAAGCGGTAGACGGCGGAAGGCTTCTCGATCTTGGCCATGAGCCGGGCCCGGGAACCATGCCGGGCCAGGTAATGCCGGGCCAGGAGCAGGTCATCCCGGGTGCGCACGAAGGAGACCGCCACCCAGTCCACCCCGAGCTCCGCCCCCAGGGCCAGGTCCTGGATGTCCTTTTCCGAAAGGGCAGGGATGGAAAGATCCGAGCCCGGGACGTTGATCCCCTTGCTGTCGGAAAGCACCCCCCCCAGCTCCACCACGGTGTGGATCTCGTCCCCTTGGACCTTCTCCACCCGAAGGCGCAGGCGGCCGTCGTCCAAGAGGAGCACCTGCCCGGGGGCCACGTCCTCGGGAAGCCCCTTGTAGGTGAGGGAAACCCGGGTCTCGTCCCCCTCCACCGGGGCCCGGGTGAGGATGAAGGGTTGGCCCACCCTAAGCTCCACCCGGCCCCCCTTGAACCGGCCGATGCGGATCTTGGGGCCCTGGAGGTCCTGGAGGATGGCCAGGGTTTTGCCCAGCTCCTTCTCCACCTCCCGCACCCAGGCTGCCCGCCGGCGGTGCTCCTCATGGGTGCCGTGGCTGAAGTTCAGGCGAAAGACGTCCGCTCCCGCCTCCGCCAGGGCCCGGATGGCTTCCTTGGAGTCCGAAGCGGGCCCCAAGGTGGCCACGATCTTGGTGCGCTTAAAAGGCCTCATACCCTAAAAAGCGCGCCGCACGCCCCAGCTCCTCCTCAATGCGCAGGAGCTGGTTGTATTTGGAAAGGCGATCCGAACGGGAGAGGGAACCGGTCTTGATCTGCCCGGCGTTCACCGCCACCGCAAGGTCGGCGATAAAGCTGTCCTCGGTTTCCCCGGAACGGTGGCTGATCACCGCCCGGTAGCCGGAACGCTGGGCCAGGCGGATGGCCTCGAGGGTCTCGGAAAGGGTGCCGATCTGGTTCACTTTCACCAGGATGGCGTTGGCCACACCCAGCTCAATCCCTTGGCGAAGCCTCTCCGGGTTGGTTACGAAAAGGTCATCCCCCACCAGCTGGACCCTACCACCCAGGCGCTCGGTGAGAAGGCGCCAGCCTTCCCAGTCGTCCTCCGCCAGGCCGTCCTCAATGGAGCGGATGGGGTATTTGTCAACCCATCTGGCCCAGAACTCCACCATCTCCTCCGAGGAAAGGACCCGTCCCTCCCCTTCCAGGTGGTACCTGCCGTCCCGGTAAAGCTCGCTGGCCGCGGGATCCAAGGCCAGGGAAACCTCCTGCCCCGGGGTGTATCCCGCCCGCTCGATGGCCAAAAGAAGGAGCTCTATGGCCTCCTCGTTGCTCCTGAGATCCGGGGCAAAACCCCCCTCATCCCCCACGTTGGTGCTGTATCCCTTCTCCTTTAGCACCCCCTTCAGGGTGTGGAAGACCTCAGCCCCCACCCTTAGGGCCTCGGAAAAGCTTTCCACCCCCGCGGGCACCAGCATGAACTCCTGGAAATCTACCCGGTTGTCCGCGTGCTTTCCCCCGTTGATCACGTTCATAAGGGGAACCGGCAAAGTAACCGCCTGAACTCCCCCCAAATAGCGGTATAAAGGAAGACCCAAAGCCTCCGCCGCCGCCCGGGCCGTGGCCAGGGAAACCGCCAGGATAGCATTGGCCCCCAGGTTGGACTTGTTGGGGGTGCCGTCCAGCTCCAGCATGGCCCGGTCTACCCCTTCCTGGTCCAGGGCGTCCCGGCCGATGAGTTCGGGGGCGATGCGTTCCTGGATGCCCTCCACCGCCCGGCGCACCCCCTTCCCCAGGTAACGCCTGCCCCCATCCCGTAGCTCCAAGGCCTCATGGGTGCCGGTGGAGGCTCCGGAGGGCACCATGGCCCTGCCCCTAGCACCTCCTTCCAGCTCCACCTCGGCCTCCACCGTGGGAAAGCCCCTAGAGTCTAAAACCTCCCTGGCTTTCACGTTCACGATCGTGGTCATGGACTCCTCCCCTAAGCGTTTCTGGAAGCGCTTCCCGCCCCCCGGAGCCAAGTTTACACCCGGAGGGGCACCACCACCGCCTGGTACCCCTCCGCCGCCTCCGATGGGGAAGCCCCCCCTAGGCGCACCAGGCTAGGACTGGTGGGCCCGGAAAGCAACAACACCGCCAGGCCGAAAAGGGGGGAAAGAGCCTCCAAAAGATAGCGGGCGTTGTAGGCCACCGCCAGGGGCATGCCCTCGAGGTGCACGGGAACCTCCTCCTGCCCCTTGCCGTAATCCCCCTCAGCAGAAAGCAACACCCGCCCCTCCTCAAAAAGAAGATCCACCCGATGGTTTTGCCGGTCAGAAAGGACGCTCACCCGGCGGAGGGCCTCGCGGAAGGCCTCCACCTCGAGGGCCGCCTTCAGGGGGAACTCCTTGGGGATCACCCGCTCATAATCCGGGAACTCCCCCTCCATAAGCCGAACAGCCATGCGTAGCTGTCCCTTGCCGGTGGCGGCAGGGCCTTGCGAACCGCTGGTGGCGAGGCCCAGAACCCCCGGGCCCAGGGCCAGGGCCACCTCCCCCTCACCCATGCCCTTCAGAACCCTCACCATCTCGTCCACACTCCGGGCAGGCACCACCACCTTCTTGGCAAAGGGTTGGGGCTTGGCGAGCCTGTAAAGGGCCAACCGGTACCCATCGGAGGCCACGGAGCGAAGCCCTCCCTCGGAAAACTCCAGCTGGACGCCCCGGAAAATCGCCCGGTATTCCTCGTTACTGGCCGCATAGCGCACGTGGGAGAGTGCCTTGAGAAGCTCCTCCACCGGCAAAAGGGTCTGGAGGGGATAGGGCTCCGCGGGGCCTTCCAGGCTGGGGAAGAAAAGCTCCGGGTAGCCTTCGTCGGGGGCAAGGCTCAGCCGGGTGTTGAAGGAACCCGAGGAGAGGGAAAGCTCCGCACCGAATTCCAGCTCCACCTGATCCCCGGGAAGGCTGCGCACCAGCTGGAAGAAAGGCTGTGCGGGAACCAAAAAACGCCCTTCTCCCTCCGTGGGAAGTTCCAAGCGCACTTCCAGGTCCACCTCGCCGTTGGTTCCGAACAACACCAGGGCGTCTGGCGTAAGGGCTAAGCCTAAGTAGGTGAAAAGGGGATTGGAGCTTCGCGTGGGAATGACCCGTTCCAGCAAGGCCACGTGTTCGGTCAGCAGGGTTTTTGGAACTTTCACCTTCACGGGGTTTGCCTCCTTTCTACTGCTCTTACTATGGTTTTCTTAAAGATCTTAAAAGAATAGTAGTCGTAGTAGTAGGGGCTGTGGATATGTGGATAAGGGGTAGAAAATGCCGTGTGGGAGCGGAAAGGGCCTGTGGAAAACCCTTGTGGATAACTGGCCTCAGGTTGTGGATAAGCTGTGGATAACTGGCCAGTTATCCACAGGCCCCGAAGGAAGGTCGGTTTTCCACAGCTTGTCCACAAGGTTATCCACAGGAAAACTGGGGTTATCCACAGGATTATCCACAGGTTATCCACAGGGGTCATGTCAGGGCCTCTTTCAGGCTGCGGAGTAACTTCTGCACCTCGCGGTCGCTTTCTGAAAGCTCCTGAACCTTTTGGATGGCATAGAGGACGGTGGTGTGGTCCCGCCCCCCGAAGAGCTGGCCGATTTCTGGGAGGGAGGAGCGGGTGAGTTCCCGCACTAGGAACATAGCGATCTGGCGGGGTAAAACCACCTCCTTGCGCCGGCCACCCCCCACCAGATCCTCCGGACGCAGGGCAAAGTACTCCGCCACCTTGCGCACGATCTCGTGGGGATCCACCTCCACTTCCTTGGAGGCGAAGATGTCGGAAAGCGCCTTGGCGGCCACGGCGCGGGTGAGTTCCACCCCGTTTAGGGAAGCGTAGGCGATGGTGCGCATCAGGGCACCCTCCAGCTCGCGGATGTTGGAGGTCACTTGCCGGGCTATGTACTCCAGCACCTCCTCGCTGATCCTGATACCCCGTTGCTCGGCGTTCATCTTGAGGATGGCGATGCGGGTTTCCAGGTCGGGGGGCTGGATGTCGGTGATGAGGCCCCATTCGAACCGGCTTCTTAAGCGGGCCTCGAGGGTCAGGATATCCTTGGGGGGCCGGTCGGAGGAGAGGATGATCTGCTTGTGGGCCTCGTAGAGGGCGTTGAAGGTGTGGAAAAACTCCTCCTGGGTGCGCTCCTTGCCGGCGATGAACTGGATGTCGTCCACCAAGAGAAGGTCCACGGAGCGGTACCGTTCGCGGAACTCCGTCATGCGGTCCTCGCGGATAGCGTTGATGAGCTCGTTGGTGAAGGTTTCCGTGGACACGTACTCGATCTTAAGGTGGGGAAAACGCTTGGCCACGGAGTGTCCCACGGCGTGCATGAGGTGGGTCTTGCCCAGGCCCACGCCCCCATAGATGAAAAGGGGATTGTAGGCCCGCCCCGGGGACTCGGCCACCGCCACCGCCGCCGCATGGGCCATGGAGTTGTTGGGCCCCACCACAAAGTTTTCGAAGGTGTACTTGGGATTTAGATTGGGTTTGGGGGTTTCGGGGGTGGGGGCGGTGTGGAAGATGTCCTCTTGGACTGGTAAGCTGGGGACCACCTTGAGCTCAAACCGGGGAGGCTGGGCCCCCAGGAGGCCCAGGGCCTCCTGGATCAGTTCCGCGTAGTGGCGCTTGATCCAGTCCAGGGCAAAGGAGGTGGGCACCGCCAGCTGGAGCACCCCATCCTGGATGCCCAGGGGGCGGATGCGCTCAAACCAGGTGTGGAACTCCACCTCGGTGATGTTGCGGCGGATGTGCTCCAGGATGTGTTGCCAGACGGCCTCGTGGGTCAAGGCTACCCCCCGCGTTTCCGGAGGAACATTCTACGCCAAGGCCTTGGGTAAAGTGGAGGGTGGGATGCGGTACGACGTGGTGGTGGTGGGAGGTGGGCATGCGGGGCTGGAGGCGGCCTGGGCGGCCGCGACCCTCGGGGTGCGGGTGGCCCTGGTCACCATCAACCCCGAGCGGATAGGCATGATGCCCTGCAATCCGGCGGTGGGCGGGCCCGGCAAAAGCCAGTTGGTGGCGGAGCTCACCGCCCTGGGGGGGCTTATGGGCCGGGCGGCGGACGCCACCGCCATCCACACCCGGGTGCTGAACCGCTCCAAGGGACCGGCGGTGCAAAGCCTGAGGGTCCAGGTGGACCGGGATCTTTACGCCCTTAAGGCCCAGGAAATCCTGGCGGAAAGGCCCATCCAGGTGATCCGGGGGGAGGTGGCGAGCCTCTTTGTAGAGGGGGGAAGGCTTCTTGGGGTGCGCACCGTGGATGGCCGGGGGATTGCCGCCAGGGCGGTGGTGGTGGCGGGGGGAACCTTCCTGGGCGGGGTGGTCTGGTACGGAAGGCGTTCCCGGCCAGCGGGACGGCAGGGTGAGCCGCCGGCCCGGTTCCTTTCCCGGAGCCTCGAGGCCGTTGGCCACACCCTGCGCCGATTCAAGACGGGGACCCCGCCCCGGATCCGGGCGGATTCCGTGGACTTTTCGGAGCTGGAGGTGGTGCCCCCGGAGGTACCCCCGGGAAGCTTCACGGGAAACCCGGGACCCCATGCGGCCAAGCTTCCCACCTGGCAGACCCGGACCACATCCCGCACCCACCGGCTGATCCTGGAGAACCTGCACCTGTCTCCCCTTTATGCGGGGGATATCGTGGGCATCGGCCCCCGCTACTGCCCCTCCATCGAGGACAAGGTGGTGCGCTTTTCCGATAAGGAGAGCCACTTGCTTTTCGTGGAGCCCGACGGGCTCGCCACCAGCGAGGTGTACCTGCAGGGGTTTTCCTCTAGCCTGCCGCCTGAGCTCCAGGAGGCCATGGTGAGGAGCCTGCCGGGGTTTGGGCGGGCGGTGATCCAGCGGTACGCTTACGCGGTGGAGTACGACAGCCTGGACCCCACGGAGCTCACCCGGGGGCTCCAGTCCCGCTTCCTCCCTGGGTTGTTTGCTGCCGGGCAGGTGAACGGCACCTCGGGGTACGAGGAGGCCGCGGCCCAGGGCCTGCTGGCAGGGCTAAACGCTGCCCGGTTTGCCCTGGGTCTTCCTGAGGTCCACCTGCCCCGGGAGAGCGGCTACATGGGGGTGATGGTGGACGACCTGGTGGGCCGGGGCACGGACGAGCCCTACCGCATGATGACCTCGCGGGTGGAGCTCCGCCTCCTCTGCCGGGCGGACAACGCGGACGAGCGGCTGGTGCCCCTGGCGGTGGAGTGGGGCCTTAGGCCCAGGGAGGACCTGGAAGCGGTGAGGGAAAAATACCGCCGGGTGGAGGCAGAGCTAAGGCGCCTCGAGGCCCTGCGCCTGGATGGGGTGAGCGGCCTGGTGTGGCTGAGGCGCCCGGAGAACACCTACGGGGCCTTGGTGGAACGCTTTCCCCCGCCGATCCCCTTGAGCCCTGAGGAGGCTTACCAGGTGGAGGTGAGGGCCAAGTACGCGGGGTACATAGAACGGCAGGAGCGGCTACGGGAGAAGCTGAGGGACCTGGAGGCCTTCCGCATACCCGAGGGTTTGGAGTTTCCCCGGGTCCCGGGCCTTTCCCGGGAGGCCGTGGAAAAACTTTCCCGGGTGAGGCCGCGCACCGTGGCTGAGGCGGCCCGGGTTCCCGGGATACGGGACTCGGATCTCACGGCCCTGTTGGTGCATCTAAGGGTGCTTTCCCGGTAAGAGGGGGATGTTTCCCGTGAAACATCGGGGGTGGAGGTGGCTCTAAGCCCAAAGGGCGTTCAGCTTCTGCTGGAGGGTGGAAAGGCCTTGGGGCTGGACCTCGAGGCCCACCTTGCCGCCTTTTCCCGCCTTTACGACCTCCTCATGGAGGCCAGCCGGCGCACCAACCTCACCGCCTTACGCACGGAGGAGGAGGTGGTGGTCAAGCATTTCCTGGACTCCCTCACCCTCCTCACCTTGCCCCTCTTCCAGGGGCCATGGCGGGTGCTGGACCTGGGCACGGGGGCGGGGTTTCCCGGGCTTCCCCTGAAGATCGTTCGCCCGGAGCTGGAGGTCACCCTCCTGGACGCCACCAAGAAGAAGGTGGCCTTCGTGGCCCAGGCGGTGGAGACCCTTGGGCTGAAGGGGGCCTACCCCCTCTGGGGCCGGGCGGAGGAGCTGGCCCATATGCCCAAGCACCGGGAGGCCTACCACCGGGTGGTGGCCCGGGCGGTGGCTCCCCTTTGCGCCTTGGTGGAGCTGGGCCTGCCCTTCGTAGCCCTGGGGGGGTATATGGTGGCCCAGAAGGGGCCGAGGGTGGCGGAGGAGGTGACCCCCTTGCCCAGGGCCCTAGCCCTCTTGGGAGGTGGCTTGGTTACCGTCCACTCCTTGGTTCTTCCCGTAGCCCAGGAGGAACGGAACCTGGTGGTGGTGCCCAAGGAGGCCTCTACCCCGGCCAAGTATCCCCGGCGACCGGGGGTGCCCGAGAAAAATCCTTTATGCTAGGGTCCAAGGTGTTGCGGCGGATCGCCCTGGTGAACCAGAAGGGGGGGGTGGGCAAGACCACCACCGCCATCAACCTGGCCGCCTACCTGGCCCGCATGGGAAAGAGGGTGCTCTTGGTGGACCTGGACCCCCAGATGAACGCCACCAGTGGCCTTGGGCTCCGGCCCGAGCACGGGGTGTACCAGGTGTTGCAGGGAGAGCCCCTGGAGGCCTTGGTGCAACCCGTGGACGGTTTCTATTTGTTGCCTTCTACCCCGGAGCTGGTGGGGGCCACGGTGGAGCTCCTGGAACGACCCCTGGCCCTAAGGGAGGCCTTGCGGGACGAGGAATACGATATCACCCTCTTGGACGTGCCTCCTAGCCTCTCCTCCCTTACCCTGAGCGCCCTGGCGGCGGCGCACGGGGTGGTGGTCCCGGTGCAGGCGGAGTACTATGCCCTGGAGGGGGTGGCAGGGTTGCTCTCCACCCTGGATGAGGTGCGCACCCGGCTGAACCCGCGCCTTAGGCTTCTCGGCATCCTCATCACCATGTACGACGGCCGGACCCTTTTGTCCCAGCAGGTGGAGGCCCAGCTTCGGGCCCACTTCGGGGAGAAGATGTTCTGGACGGTGGTGCCCCGGAACGTGCGGCTGGCGGAGGCCCCGAGTTTTGGCAGGACCATCGCCCAGCATGCCCCCACCTCGCCGGGGGCCCACGCCTACCGCCGTCTGGCCGAGGAGGTGATCGCCCGTGTCCAAGAAGGCTAGCGGCTTAGGGAGGGGCCTCGAGGCCCTCCTGCCCAAGGGCGGCGGAGGGGTGGTCCGGCTTCCCCTTTCCGCCATCCGGCCCAATCCCCACCAGCCGAGAAGGCGGTTCTCCCCGGAGGGACTGGAGGAGCTAGCTGCTTCCATCCGGGAAAAGGGTCTTCTCCAGCCCCTCTTGGTGCGCCCTAAGGGCGAGGGTTACGAACTGGTGGCAGGGGAAAGGCGCTACCGGGCCGCTGAGATGGCGGGCCTGGGCGAGGTCCCCGTGGTCATCCGCGACCTCACGGACCAGGAGGCCTTGGAGCTGGCTTTGGTGGAGAACCTCCAGCGGGAGGACCTCACCCCCCTGGAGGAGGCCCGGGGCTACCAGGCCCTGCTAGGTTTGGGCCTTACCCAGGAGGAGGTGGCCAAGCGGGTGGGTAAGGCCCGTTCCACGGTGGCCAACGCCCTGAGGCTTTTGCAGCTTCCTGAGGAGGTGCTGCAGGCCCTGGAGGAGGGGCGTATCAGCGCGGGCCATGCTCGAGCCCTTTTGATGCTGGAGCCTGAGGACCGACTATGGGGCCTGAGGGAGATCCTGGATAAGGGGCTTTCCGTACGCCAAGCCGAGGCCTTGCGGGAGCGCCTGATGCGGGAACGGGAGCGCAAAGCCCAGGAACCCTCCCCCCTTTCCCTGGAGCTTTCCCGGCACCTAGGCCTGCCGGTGAGGGTGGTGGGGGGAAGGAGGGGGAAGGTGGTCATCCACTACCGTTCCCTGGAGGAGCTGGAGGCCCTTTTAGAGCGGCTGGGCTACCAGGCGTAGCCGAAGAGGACCCGCACCGCCCCGTGTTGGTCGGTGCGGTAGACCGCTATCCCGCGCTGGGCCAGGCGCTTTAGGACCTCGGGGTGGGGATGGCCGTGAGGGTTCCGGCCTGCGCCGATGAGGGCCACCTGGGGCTGGATGCGCTCCAGGAGATCTACGTCTGTGCCCGTGCGGGAGCCGTGGTGGCTAACCTTAACCACCGCCACCTGCGGGGGGCTTAGCCTTCTTTCCACTTCCCGGGGCACGTCCGCCAGGAGGAGGGCCTTGGGTCCGGCGAAGTCCAGGAGGAGGACCAGACCGCTTGCGTTGTCATCTGCTTGCGGGCCAGGAGGCCAGAGGATCTTGAGGCTCCCTTTGCCCAGGCGAAGGCGGGTACCGGTTCCGGGGAAGAGGATGGGCACCTTCCGGCTTTGCAGGGCCTGGACCAGGGGGTGCTTCTTTGGGAAGGCGGGGGAGAGGAGGGCCAGGCCGATGGGAACCTCCTCGGCCACCTTGAGGAGGCCCCCGTGGTGGTCGGCGTCGGGGTGGGTGGCCACCAGGACCTCGAGGGCCTCCACCCCCAGGGCCCTTAGGGCCCGCAGAACCTTCTCCCCCTGCTCGGGCCGGCCCCCGTCCACCAGCACCTCGGCCCCACCCAGCCGGGCCAGCAGGGCATCCCCCTGGCCCACGTCCAGGGCAAAGAGGTCCAGGGGCTTGGGCCAGGCGGCAAGGAGGCTGGCTAGAAGGGGAAAGCTGGCGAGGAGGAGGGCTTTCCGCCAGGGGAGAAGCCGGTGCAGGGCCAGGGCCAAGGGGAAAAGCCCAAGGTAGTAAAGGGCGAACCCCAAAGGAGAAATTTCCCCCCAGCTTAGGGCTGGGCCGTGGCTTGCGGCCTGGGCCAGGAGAAGGAGGGCCCGGGCCAAAGGCTCCAGAAGGGGTGCCAGAAGACCTCCAAGGAAGAGCTTGAGGAATCCCAGGGGTACCAGGAGGGAGGCCAGGGGCAGGGCCAGGAGGTTGCTGAGGGGGGAGAGGAGGGGTAGGAAGCCGAAGCGGTCCAGGAGAAGGGGAACCAGGGGGACCTGGGCGGCCAGGCTGGTGAGAAGGGCTCCGGCCAGGTACCCCCGTGCTCCCTGGGGTCGGGGGAGGGCGGGCAGGAGGAGGGCGATCCCCGCAACCGCCAGGTAGGAGAGCTGGAGGGAAAGGCTTAGCAGGCTTGCGGGCCACCACAGGAGCTGGAGAAAGAGGGCGAGGCCCAGGGCCTGGAGCACCCCGGCGGCTCCAAGGCCGAGGAAGAGACCCAGGAGGGATAACCCGGCCATGAGGTTGGCCCGCACCAAGGAGGGGCTTGGCCCCGCCAGCCAGAGGTAAAAGGGAAGGGCCAGGAGGGCCAGAAGGTAGCGCCATCGGCCCAAAGGGGTGAGAAGGAAAACCAGGCTTGCCACCAGAAAGCCCACGTGGAGGCCCGAGAGGGCCAGGAGATGGGCGAGCCCCGCCTTTTGGAACTGGGTATAGGTGTCCTCCAGCTCCCTTTTATCCCCCAGGACCAAGCCCTCTAGGACCTCGAGGGCAGGGGGTGAGAGCCCATGTGCCAGGCGGGAACGGAAGGGAGCCCGGGGGTCGGGAAGCGGGGCCAGGGGTTCCGCCCGTTCCACGTGAAACACCCCCCTTATCCCCCGGGAGAGGAGCCAGGTGCGCTGGTCAAAGCCCCCGGGGTTGCGCTTGCCCTGGGGTGGAGCCAGGTACCCCCGCAGCCGGTAGCGGCCATCCTCCAGGCCCGGGTAGTGCTGCACCCAAAGCCTGTGCCCCTGCCAGAGGATGGTGCCTTGGTGGAGGGTGAAGACACCCTCGAGACGGGTGCCGTAAGGGGGTTCCGGTACGGGGAAAAGGAGGCCCCGGAGGAGGACAAAAACGAGCCCAAGGGCGAGGGGAAGCCGGAGGAGGGGGAGGAGGAAGGGCGCCAGGAGAAGGGCCCAGGGATGGAAAAGCCCCCAGGCTCCCAGGAGCCCGCCTAGACCCAAGCCCACCCCTGGACCCCAGGTGGAGAGGAGAGGCTTGGGGAAGACTGCCCTAGGGCCGTACATAGGGCCTGAGCCGTTCCAGGGTGGCGGGGCCGATGCCCTTGACCCTCAGGAGGTCCTCCACCCGGGCGTAGGGTCTTCCCTCCACGATCCTCTGGGCCAGCACGGGGCCGACCCCAGGGAGGCTCATGAGCTCCTCGAGGCTGGCTTGGTTCAAGCTGATGGGCTCAGGGGCTGGGGGCTCAAAGCTGGCCTCCGCCAGGGTTTCCACCCGCACCGGCTGGGGTTTCGGGACCAGCTTGGGCCAGAGGCTGGAAAGACCCAGGAGGGCTACCGCGAGGAGGTAGAAGAGGACCACTCCGTCAAGGCCAGACCGAGCCCGCCTAGGAGAACTCCGGCCAGGACCCAAGGATCCACCCCGGGATTCAGGGCCACGAAGGCCACGGTGTAGGCCAGGGTGAGGAGGGAAAGGACCTTTAAGGGAAGGGCCAAAGGGTTTCTCCCTCCTTGGGCCTTGGGCGTGGGGGCTGGGGGAGGGGACTCCGGCTCCGGGGCCAGCTCCACCGAGTCCCGTTTGGGAGGGGGTTCCTCCTCCCACACCGGGGCCTTCGGGGGCTCGGGAGGAGGGGGTGGGGGAGGGGTTTCCTGGGTCAGGGGAGCCTTGGGGCCGGGGGCGGGAGCCGAGGTGGCCTTGCGGGCCCGGGCCACGTGGGGTTTCAACCCCTCCAGAAAGGCCTTGAGCTCCTCCAGGGGGAAGGCCTTCAGGGGGAGGACCAGGGAATCCTCCTCCCCCTGCACCAAAAGGGTGCCGGCCTCTCCTTTGCCCACCCGGCGGATCCTGGAAAGCTCCAGGCGCTTTACCCCGGCGTCGTCCACGAAGACCAGGTGGGCCTCGGTGACGGCCAGAAAGCCACCCGGCCCTTCCAGCTTAGCCAAGGCTTCCTCGCCCAGGCGGGAAAACGCCGCTTCATACTTGCCCATGGCCCCATTGTATACTTCCCTTCGTGCCCTTGCGCTTGGGACACCGCGGTGCCCCTCGCCTGGCGGAAGGCGAGGCCCAGGTCTATGTGGAAAATACCCTGGAGGCTTTCCGCCAGGCCTTGGAGGCTGGGCTGGATGGATTTGAGCTGGACGTGCACCTCACCCGCGATGGGGTGCTGGTGGTGCACCATGACTTCACCCTGGGAGGCATCCCTATTAGCGGGGTTTCCTCTAGGGAACTCCCGGCTTATGTGCCCACCCTCGAGGAGGTGCTCCGGGCCTTCCCCGAAGCCTGGATCAACGTGGAGCTGAAAAGCCTTCCCCCGGAAACGGACGGCCGGGAGGAGGCCTTGGCCAGGCTCCTGGCCCGCTACCCCTCGGATAGGATCTGGGTGAGCTCCTTTGATCCCTTGGCCCTGGTGCGCCTTAAACGGCTTGGGGTGGGGCCCCTGGGCCTGCTTTACCAGCACGGGGAGGCGGAGGCCCTGGCCCCCTGCCTGGGGGTGGAATGGGTGCATCCCGAGGCCTCTTTGCTCACCGAGGACAGGGTCAGGGAGCTAAAGGTCCGTTACCGGGTGCTGGCTTGGACGGTAAACCGCCGCCAGCAAGCCCAAGAGCTTGCCGCCTGGGGGGTGGATGCCCTGGTCACCGATTTCCCGGGGGTCCTCGTATAATGGAGGGGCTATGGCGAACCTGAAGAGCCTTCCCGTGGGTAAGGGTGCCCCCGAGGTGGTGAACATGGTCATCGAGGTGCCCAGGGGTTCCGGAAACAAGTACGAGTACGATCCGGATCTTGGGGTTATCAAGCTGGACCGGGTTCTCCCCGGAGCCCAGTTCTATCCCGGGGACTACGGGTTCATTCCCTCCACCCTGGCCGAGGACGGGGATCCCCTGGACGGCCTGGTTCTCTCCACCTACCCCCTTTTGCCCGGGGTGGTGGTGGAGGTACGGGTGGTGGGACTTCTGCTCATGGAGGACGAGAAGGGCGGGGACGCCAAGGTCATCGGGGTGGTGGCGGAGGACCAGCGCCTGGACCACATTCAGGACATCGTCGATGTGCCCGAGGGGATTAAGCAGGAAATCCAGCACTTCTTTGAAACCTACAAGGCCCTCGAGGCCAAGAAGGGCAAATGGGTGAAGGTGACGGGCTGGCGAGACCGGCAGGCGGCCCTGGAGGAGGTGAGGGCCTGCATCGCCCGCTATGGGGCCCATTGAGGCCAGCCCCGGGGGATACTGGGAGGGGCCTCGCGAAAGGCGAGGCCCTTCTTATGCGGACTACAATAGGGTTGGAGGGGATTTATGGTCTGCCCGGCATGTGGGGAAACCCTGGAGTTGGAGGGGTACAAGGCGGGGGACCTCGTGGACTGCGAGGCCTGCGGGGCGGTCTTGCGCCTGCTTTCCAACGGCACCTTGGAGCTGGTGGAGGCCCCTCCTGAGGAGGAAGGGGAGGTCCTTTGGGGGCTTACCGCCTATGGGGAAGGGGACGAGGCGGTTCTGGTTTTTTCCGACGGTACCTTGGAGGAGGAGATGCGGACCCTCAAGGCCGACCTCCTGGAAGCCCTTCGCCGCCTGGAGGAGGGGGTGGGGGAGGAACCCCCCAAGGAGGCCGAGGACGAACCCAACCTGGAGCCCGACTACCTGACGGCTCATGTGGAAACCGACCAGGGCCCCATGGCCCTGCGCCGCATCCTTTTCCCGGGAAGCCCGGACCTTTTGGAGTTCACCCTGCCCTCGGGCTCGGTGTACCAGTTCACCTTCCGCGAGGTCCAGGAGCTTCTAAAGCCCATCCTCCTCTAAGGTGCGTCTGGTCCTGGTACCCACCCCCATCGGCAACCTGGAGGACATCACCCTAAGGGCCCTGAGGGTGCTCAAGGAGGTGGAGGTGGTGGCCTGTGAGGACACCCGGCGTACCGGGTTTCTCCTCCGCCACTACGGCATCGCTACCCCCACCCTGCGTTTGGACCAGCACACGATGGGGAGGGCCAGGGAACTCCTTTCCCCTTACGCTTACGTGGCCTACGCCACGGACGCCGGCACCCCGGGCATCTCCGATCCCGGGGCGGAGCTGGTGCGGCTGGCGTTAGAATGGGGCTGGCGGGTGGAAGCGCTTCCGGGTCCCACCGCCCTCATCCCCGCCCTGGTGGCCTCGGGCCTGCCCACCCACCGCTTTACCTTTGAGGGTTTTCTGCCCAAGGGGGGCAAGGAGCGCAAGGAACGGCTTTGGGCCCTGGCCCGGGAAGGAAGGACCGCGGTGCTGTACGAAAGCCCCCATCGTCTGCAAAAAACCCTGGAGGACCTCATGGGGATCTACGGTCCCGGGTATCCCGTGGCCGTGGTCCGGGAGATCAGCAAGGTGCACGAGGAGATCTTCCGAGGGACCCTAGAGGAGGCCTGGAGGCTGTTTCAAAACCCGAGGGGCGAGTTCGTTTTGGTGCTGGGACCCAAGGAGGCGCCACCTGTGGAGGCCAACCAGCTCTTGGAGGAGCTAAAAGCCCAGGGCCTTAAGGGTAAGGAGCTTTTCCGGGCCCTTCTGCAGAGGGGGGTTCCCAGGAACGAGGCCTATCGCCTCGCTTTGGAAGGGGAGAAGGAGCCTTTTGAGGAGGGGGAATGAAGCGCATAGGGGTCTTTACTTCCGGCGGTGATGCCCCGGGGATGAATGCGGCCATCAGGGCGGTGGTGCGCCAGGCCTATGCCTTGGGCCTCGAGGTGATCGGTATCCGCCGGGGCTATGCGGGCATGATCCAGGGGGAGATGGTGCCCTTGGGGGTGCGGGATGTGGCCAACATCCTTCAGCGGGGAGGAACCATCCTCCTCACTGCAAGAAGCCAGGAGTTCCTCACGGAAGAGGGCCGGGCCAAGGCGGCGGAGAAGCTCAAAGCGGCGGGCATAGAGGGCCTGGTGGCCATCGGGGGGGACGGTACCTTTCGCGGGGCCATGCGGCTTTTGGAGGAGCATAAAGTCCCCGTGGTGGGGGTGCCCGGTACCATCGACAACGACCTTTACGGAACCGATTACACCATTGGCTTTGACACCGCGGTGAATACGGTCCTCGAGGCCATAGACCGCATCCGGGATACCGCCGCCAGCCACGAGCGGGTCTTCTTCATCGAGGTCATGGGGCGGGACTCCGGGTTCATCGCCCTGGACGTGGGCCTAGCGGGGGGGGCCGAGGTGATCGCCGTGCCCGAGGAGCCCGTGGACCCCAGGGCCATCGCCGAGGGGCTTCTGGAATCCCTGCGCCGGGGCAAGTCCAGCTCCATCGTGGTGGTGGCGGAAGGGGCCTATCCCGGAGGGGCGGCGGGGCTTCTTGCCGCCATAAGGGAGCACGTGCCGGTGGAGGCCCGGGTCACGGTCTTGGGCCATATCCAGCGGGGGGGAAGCCCCACCGCCAAGGACCGCATCCTGGCAAGCCGCTTGGGGGCGGCGGCGGTGGAGGCCCTGGCCGGGGGGACCAGCGGGGTCATGGTGGGGGAGGTGGAGGGGGAGGTGGAGCTTACCCCCCTTAAGGAGGCGGTGGAGCGGAAAAAGGACATCAACCGNTGGCGCGGGGGTGGGAGCCTCGGGGAAGCCCTTTTGTAGGCTCCATTGCGGGAGTACCCGAAGAAGGAAATGGAAAGGGGTATAAGTGGCCTTACGGCTGGCCCAGGCCCAGGGCCCGTTTGAGCCAGGGGGAGGTCCAGGCCAGGCGGAAGGCCTCCCGGGCGAAGGGGCTCTGGCTCACCCCGTCGTAGACCGGGGTGGGAAGGTTCAGGGAGGGGTAGCGGAGGCTTCCTGCGGCGGTTTTTTCCCAGGGATAGCCGGTCCAGATGGCCAGGGCCACGAAGAGGCCCAAAAGGAACCCTCCCAGGGAGCCCAGAAGGGCCTCGAGGCCCTGAGAAAGGGAGGGAAGGGGGAGGCTTTTGGCCAGAAGCCCCAGGAGAAGCCCAAGGCCCAGACCCCACCAGGGGCCGGCAAACCCTACCTGGGCCAGGAGGAGGTAGAGCACCACCCCAAGCCCGGCGAAGGCCCCCTGGAGGCCGCTCCGGTAGCCCCAGGCCAGGGCCACGGCTAAGCCCAGTAGGGCCAGGAGGTCCACCCAAGTGAGCATGGCTTCAGTTTACCCTCTAGCCCCGGATGTCCCAGCCCCGGCTCCTTAAAGCCGTCAGGAGGCGGGCCATGGCCTCCTCCACCTCCTCGTCCTTGAGGGTGCGCTCGGGGTGGCGGAAGCGTAGGTGGAAGGCCAGGCTCTTCTCCCCCTCCCTGAGGGGTGGGCCCTGGTAGAGGTCAAATATCTGAAGGCTTTCCAGGTATGGTCCTGCTGCCTGGCGAAGGAGGGCCTTCACCTCCCCGTAGGGCGTGGCCTCGGGAACCACCACCGCCAGGTCCCTGAGGGCTAAGGGGTAGCGGGAGGGGTCCTGGAAGCGGAGGGGCTTTTCGGGAAGGGGGAGGTGGAGCTCAAAGATATGGACCGGGGGGAGCTCGAGGGCCTTGAGGATCTCCGGGTGTACCTGGCCCAGGAATCCCTTTTCCTCCCCTTCCACCCAGACCCTCCCGGAGACCCCGGGGTGCAGGAAGGGGTAGGGATGGGCCTCCACCCTGAGGTCCAGGCCCAGCCGGTTCAAAAAGGCCTCCAGAAGCCCCTTGAGGAGGGGGTAGCCGGAAAGCTTCTCCCCATGGGGAAGCCCTAGGCCTTCCCCGAAGAGGAGGCCTGCCAGATGGGTTTCCTCCCTCACCCAAGCCCCCTCTTTCCCGAAAACCCTGCCCACCTCGAAGAGGAGGGCCCTTTCCGGGCGGTCCAGGGCCAGGTTTTCCTTGAGGAGCCTGAGGAGGCCGGGGAAGAGGTGGGTCCTCAGGGCGGCCTTTTCGGGACTCAAGGGATTTTTGAGGCGCCAGGGGGGCGGGGGCAGGCGAAAGAGGGAGGCCTCCTCGGGGTCCATGAAGCTATAGGTGTAAACCTCCTGGAAGCCAAGGCCCGAAAGGAGTTCCCGCAGGCGGCGCTCCCTTTGGTAGGGCCTCTCCACCCCCCGGTTGTCGGGGGCAGGGAAGAAGGCGGGCAGGTCCAGGGGAATGCTTTCGTAACCCTGGATTCGGGCGATTTCCTCCACCAGGTCCTCTTCCAGCTCGAGGTCTAGGCGGCGGCTGGGGGGTGTGACCCGGTAAAGACCTTCCCCCTCTACCCGGCAGCCCAGGCGTCTTAGGATGCCAAGCTGTACTTTTTCCGGATACTGGGTGCCGAGGAGCTGGTTGGCGTACTGGGGGCGAAAGGGAATGGGCTTGGGTTCCCTGGGAGTTCCCTCCTCCAGGACGCGCTCCGCCACCCGGGCCCCCGCCAGGGCCTGGAGGAGGCTTAGGGCCCTTTGGGCTGCGGGCACCTGGCCCACGGGGTCCACCCCTCGCTCGAAGCGGTAGCTGGCCTCGGTGCGGAGGCCGTGCCGCCTGGCGGTTTTGCGGATGGAAACGGGGTCAAACTGGGCCACCTCCAGGGCGATAGCCTCCGTGTCCTCCCTCACCTCGCTTTCCGCGCCCCCCATGACCCCGGCGAGGCCGATGGGGAAGCTTTCCTCTCCCCGGTACCCGGCGATCACCAGGTCCTCGAGGTGGAGTTCCCTTTCCACGCCATCCAGGGTGACCAGCTTTTCCCCGGGTTTGGCCCGTCGCACCAGGATACCCTCCCCCACGAAGCGGAGGTCAAAGGCGTGCATGGGCTGGGCCCGTTCCAGCATCACGTAGTTGGTGATGTCCACCACGTTGCTTATGGGCCTCATCCCGCAGGCGAAAAGCACCCGTTGGAGCCAGATGGGGCTTGGCCCCACCTGGAGGCCAAAGGCGTAGGAAAGGGTGAAGTGGGGAGCCCCGCGAGGGTCCTCCACCCTGAGGCCAAAGGGTAAGGGTACCTTCCCCGTTTCCAGCCGCACCTCGGGCAGAATCAGGCTGTAGCCTAGGGCGTGGAGGTCAAAGGCCAAGCCCAGGATCCCCAGGGCATCTGGGCGGTTGGGGGTGACCTCGATGTCCAGCACCTCTTCTTCCGGCCAGGCCTCGGCCAGGGGGGTGCCGGGGGGAAGGGCATCGGGGGGGAACTCCAGAAGCCCTCCCCCGTACTCCCCCACCCCAAGCTCCTTGGGGGAAAGGGCCATGCCGTGGGAAACCACCCCCTGGATGGTCCTTTCCCCGATTTTGAGCCCATTCACCTCGGTGCCGGGAAGGGCCAGGGCCACTCCGATCCCCGCGCGGGCGTTTCCCGCCCCCGAGACCACCTCCACCACCTTCCCCGCATCCAAGACCAGGCGTTTCAGGCTGGTTCCGGGGATGGGGTGGGCCTCGAGGACCCGGGCATAGACCACGCCGCTGGGGATCTGGAAGATCCTCTCCATGCGGTCGGTTTCAAAGCCCAAGCCCGCCAGGCGCTCCTCCAGCACCTGGGGGCTTTCCAGCTCAGGTACGTAGCTTTTGAGCCAGGTAAAAGGCACCCTCATAAAATCCCCCGGAACTGCTCCAAAAATTTAAGCCTTCCCCCGAAGAAGTAGCGGATGTCGGGGATGTTGTAGCGGAGCATGGCCAGGCGTTCGATTCCGAGCCCAAAGGCGAAGCCCGTGACCCCCTGGTAGGCAGGGGGAAGGCCCCGGGATTTCCGGTACTCGTTCACCGCTTGGAAAACCTTGGGGTGGACCATCCCGGCCCCTCCCAGCTCCAGCCATTTCCTCCCCTCCGGCCACCAGATGGCGAACTGGGCTCCGGGTTCCACGAAGGGAAAGTAGACGGGCTGGAAACGCACCCGGGACTCAGGGCCGTAAAGGGCCTGGGCCAGCTCGTAGATGGCCCCCTTCAGGTGGGCCATGGTGATCCCCTTTCCCACCACCAAGCCTTCCAGCTGGTGGAAGACCGCCTCGTGGGTGGCGTCTGTCTGCTCAAAGCGGAAGACCCGCCCCGGCACCACGATGCGGAAGGGGGGGGTGTGGGCCACCATGTAGCGCACCTGCATGGGGGAGGTGTGGGTGCGAAGAAGGAGCCTGCCCCTAGCCTCTTCTCCCAAGGGGCCGGGAAGGCTATGCTCCTCCCCTTCCAGCCAGAAGGTGTCCCACATGTCCCGGGCCGGATGGTGCTCGGGGATGTTCAGGGCGTCAAAGTTGAAGAACTCGCTTTCCACCTCGGGGCCCTCCACCGCCTGGTAACCAAGGGAGCGGAAGATCTCCACCAGCTCCCGCTCCATGAGGGTGATGGGGTGGAGTCCCCCGATGAAAACCTCCACCCCCGGCAGGGAGACATCCTGGCGCTCCCTTTCCAGGGCCCTTCTCAGCTCCTCTTCCACCAGGGCTTTTTCCCGCTCCTCCAGGGCCCGTTCGATGGCCTCCTTGAGGGCGTTTAGGGCCTGGCCCTTCGCTTTCCTTTCCTCGAGGGGAAGGCTGGCAAGGGCCTTCATCTCCTGGGTGAGGAGGCCCCTTTTGCCCAGGTAGCGGGCCTTCAGGGTTTTCAAGGCCTCGAGGTCCCGGGCTTCCCGGATGGCGGCTAGGGCTTCTTGCTCGAGCTCCCGCATCCCTTAAAGGATACCCTGCTTCCACCCAGGGCAAAACTCCTTGGAGAACTTGGGATACCCCCGGATTGCTGCCAAGAAGACTGGCATGTGGGTCACAATGGCTGAGGGTAAACCCTCAAGGCCAAGGAGGTGAGTGGATGTACCCAGCCGGTGATCGTCTTCGCCTGGTTCGCCTTCTACTTTGCCCTAGGGCTTTACGTGGTGGTGCGAAACCTCTAGGGCTTAAATCCGTCCCCCACCCTCTAGGGGTGGGGGTTTTTATTAGAGCGTCTCTGCCAACCTACAGAGGGCTCCTGGGGGCTCCGGGGCCCTGCCCCCATCCGCCCAGGAGAAGCGGAGGTCCCTGAGAGGACCCTCCCCCACCCCCATCCCCTGGGGGAAGAGGGGCCGCAGGTCCAGGGGTCTGGCCTCCTCCCCGCCGAAGGCCTCTTGGAAACGGTCCACCTCCTTCTCGTGGCCGAAGTGAAAGGCGTAAAGCCACCACTTCCCTCCCTCCTGGAGGGCGAAGAGGAAGCGGGGATGGGGGGTGAGCTCCGGAAACTCTCCGGTGAAGGGCCTCTTTAAAAAGACGGAGGCCTGCCCCGGCCTCAGGCGAAAGACCGCCTCGAGGGCCTTTCCCAACAGGCCGAAGCTCCCCACAAAAGGCCGCACCAGGTCGTAGCCCTGCACGTTCTTCACCACCACCCCCCCGGCCCGCACTACCCTTCCCCTGGGGGTCTTAAAGGTCAAGCCCAGGACCTCCGCCGGGAAGAAGAAGGTCTGGCCAAAGCCCCCCCGTTCCAAAAGCCCCCCCACCCCACCAGGGAGCTCCACCGGGGGGAAAGGGGGGTAGAGCCGGGTGCCGGAAAGCCTTTCGTACACGGAAAGAAACCCGGCTTCCCCGGGGGCCACCAGGTACTGGTCGGCGGCATGGAGCTCCATGGGGTTATGGTAGCGCGGGCGGAGGCTTCCGGAAAAAAGAGCCTACCTGACGGGGGCCAGGAGGAGGTTGAGAAGGGCCAGGGCCACGCCCACCGCCACCGCCAGGGGGAAGCTATGGAGGAAGAAGGGATAAAGAAGCCCGGCCAGGGTGCCCCCCAGGTAGAAGGCGGCCACGTAGGTGCCGCTTACCCCCGCTCCCCTTCTTCCTGCAGCTCCTGAGGCCAGGCTTTGGGCGGTGAAGAGGGCGGCCATCAGAAGCACGAATCCCAGAACCAGGCCTGGGGGTGGGAGGAGCAGGAGCCCCAGGGCGAGGAGGACCAGGGAGAAGGCCAGGCGAAAGGTGGCCACCGCCCCGAACCGGCGGGCCAGAAGCCCCGAAAGGGCGCTTCCCGGGATGCCGAAGAGGTAGGCCATGTACACGAGCCCCACCTCGCCTGGGCGGAAGCCCAGCTCCAAAAGGCGGTAAGGGAGGAGGTTGGCCAGGAAGAGGTTCAGGAAAAGGAGGATGAAACCCGCCAGGTACAAGGGAAAGGCGGAAAGGTCGTATTGCGGCCTACCCAGGGTGGGAAGCCCCGCAGGAGCCCGGATGAGGAGAAGACCCAGGAGAAAAGCGGGTAGGGAAAGGAGGAAGAGGGCCTCCCTCACCCCGACGATCTCCGCCAAAAGCCCTGCCAGCACCCGGCCCATGCCCCCGCCCAGAACATTCCCCGCCATGTATACCCCGGCCATCTCCCAGGCCTTTTGGGGGAAGAGAAGGGGGATGAGGGCAATGGCCAAGGTGGGCACGAGGGCAGCCCCGATCCCCTGGAGGATGCGGCAAAGGGTCCAGGGGAGAAGGCTTGGGCTAAAAGCCCCAAGCACCCCCCCTAGGCCCACCAAAAGAAGGCCCCCGCCCAACAGGGTACCCGCCGGCAGGCCCAGGCGGGGTACCCAGGGGGAAAGGAGCACCAGAAGCAAAAGGGGCAGGCCCATGCCTGGCCCCGCAGCCCCCGGAGGGGCAGCGAAGAGCTTTTCCAAAAGGGGAAGCAGGGGCACCACCGCGTAGAGGGCGCTGTAGAGGGCTATCCCAGAGAGCACCACCGCCCACCGCATCCCCCTTATCCTATGGGCAGCATGCGCCTTCTTCAGGTGGCCTTACCCCTGCCCCTTCCCCCCATGACCTACCTGGCTCCCCTGGGCCAGGAGGGGGTAGACGGGGAAGAAGCCCTGGGGAAACGGGTGGCGGTGCCCTGGCGGGGGGAGGTGCGGGTGGGGGTGGTGGTGGGGGAGGGGGGGAGGCCCTCCCATGCCCTGCGGCACGCCATCGCCTATCTGGACTCGAGGCCCTATTTGCGCCCGGAGGAGATCCTGTTTCTGGAGGAAGCCGCCCGCTACCTCTTTGCTCCCTTGGGCCAGGTGCTTGCCGATTTTCTGCCCCCTTTTCCCGAACTAAGGCACCGGGTGCGCCTCTACCCGGGGGCGGACCCAGCCCTTCTGCCCAAGGGGTTGGAGGGCCTTATCACCTGGCAGGAGGCTAAGGGGTTTGACCCTAAGCTTTTGGATTACCTGCGGGAGGCTGGGGTCTTGCAGGAGGAGGTGGCCTTTAAGGAGGGGAAAAAGGTTCTCGTCCCCCTAAAGAAGCGGCATCCAGACCCTCTTCTGGACGCCGTTTTGCAGGTCCTTTGGACCCTGGGCCAAGCGGAGAGTTTGGCAGCCTTGGCCCGGGCTGCTGGGGTAGGCGTGGGCCGGGTGAAGAGGCTTCTCGCCGAGGGGTATATCGGTTACGGGACTCCTAGGGAGCCTTCCCCTGCGGGCGAGCCCCTAAAGCCCCTCTTCCTTCCGGAAAGGCCCGAAAGGCTCAACGGGGGAAGGCTTGGGGAGAGGATGCGTTTCCTGGCGGGTCTGGTGGCCAAGGGAAGCCACCTGGTGCTCTTTCCCGAGGTAAGCCTTTTGGAACGCTTCCTCCGCCACTTCCCCCAGGCCAAGCCGTACCATGGGGGCCTTTCCCGGGAAGCGCGGGAGGCCCTTTTTCGGCAGCCTGGGGGCCTGATTTTTGCCACCTATGGCGGGCTTCTTCTCCCCTTCACCCCGGATTCCCTGGTGGTGGTGGAAGAGGGAAGCGAAAGCTACAAGCTCCCCTCGGGGACCCGGGCCTTTGTGCCCCCCTTGGCGGAGCTCAGGGCGAGGCTTTTGGGAGTGCCCCTCACCTACCTTTCCCTAGTGCCCGCGGTGGAGATCTTGGAAAAGCCCGGCCTGGCCTTCCCCGTACCCAAGCCAAGGGTTCTCCTGCTGGACTTGAGGAGGGAGAAGGGCTATCCCCTTGTGGGGAGGGCCTGGGCCCTTTTGAAGCAAGTGGAGGAGAAGGGGCGGCAGGCCCTGGTCCTTTCTCCCCGCTTGGGCTATAGTGCCCTCCTCCTCTGCGCCGACTGCGGGTACAAGCCCACCTGCCCCAACTGCGCCCTTCCCTTGCGCTACCACAAGGGGGGCAGGGGGGAGCTGGTCTGCCACCAGTGCGGCCACCGCGAGCCTCCCCCGGTCCTGTGCCCGGAGTGCGGTTCCCCCCTCCTCGAGCCCAAGGGGCCAGGGCTGGAATGGCTGCAGGAGGAGTTAAGGGGGCGCCTTTCCCTACCCGTGTACCGCTACTCCAAGGAGGGGAAGGACGACCTGGGCCCCCTGCTCGAGGGGGAGCCAGGGGTGGTGGTGGGCACCACCGCGTTTCTCCGGGGCCCGGTGCTCCCCGAGCTGGCCTTGGTCCTCCTGCCCTATGCCGATGGCTTCCTCTACGATTCCGATTTCCGCGCCGCCGAGCGGTACCATCGCCTGCTTTGGGCCCTCACCGAGCTGAGGCCGGGGAGAAGGCCCCTTCTGGTCCTCCAGACCTACACCCCCGACCACCCTGCCCACCAGGCGCTCTTAGAGGGAAGCGTGGAGGTTTTTCCCTGGGGGGAAAAGGCCCTGCGGGAGGCCCTGGATTACCCTCCCAAGGTGCGGATGGTGAAGCTGGAGGTGGCCAACCGCAAGGAGGAGCGGGCCCTCGAGGAGGCCTATGGCCTCCTTTCCGCCTTGAAGGGTGTGGCCCGAGAAGGGGAGGTTTTGGGCCCGGCCCCTGCCCCGGTGCCCAGGGTGAAGGGGATGTACGTCTTCCACCTTCTCCTGAAGGGAAGCACGGAGCGGCTTAGGGAGCTTCTTGCCCACCTGGACCGCCGTCGCTTTAAGCTGGATCCCGATCCCCACCGCTTTGTGGGGCTTTTGGAGGATTAGCATGGGTCACGCCGCGGCGTACCTGGGAGTTCATTTGGGGGGTCTAGGGGGCCCCAAGGAGGCCCGCGCCTGGATAGAGGTGGACCTTAAGGCCCTCGAGGCCAACTGGCTCCTCCTCAAGGCCAAGGCCAGGGGAGAGGTGATCCCCGTCCTCAAGGCCGAGGCCTATGGGCATGGAGCCTTACCCCTGGCCCGCTTCCTCTTCTCAAAGGGGGCGAGGCGGGTGGCGGTGGCCACGGTGCAGGAGGGGAAGGCCCTAAGGCAAGGCGGGGTGGAGGGGGAGATCCTCCTCTTGGGAAGCCTTCATCCCCTGGAGGCGGAAGCCGCCTTGCGCCTGGGCCTGGTGCCCACCCTCTCCACCCTCGAGGCGGCCAAGGCCCTTTCGGCTAGGGCCCAAGCCTTGGGCCTAACCCCCAGGGCCCACCTCAAGGTGGACACGGGGATGAACCGGGTGGGCTTTCCCTGGGAGAAGGCCAAGGATGCCCTCCTGGCGGTGGAGGCTTTGGGGATAAGGGTGGAGGGAGTCTACACCCACCTGGCCACCGCCGGGGAGGACGAGGCTTTCGTGGAGGTGCAAAGAAGCCGCTTCCAAAGGGTGCGGGAGGCTTTAGGGGAAGGCTACTTCTACCACCTGGAAAACTCCTACGGGCTTCTGCTGCACGGGGGGGAGAACGTGCGGGTGGGGCTCGCCCTCTATGGCCTCATCCCGGGTTTCGGTCTAAAGCCCATCCTCCGCCTCCTCACCCGGCCCACCCTGGTAAAAGAGCTGAGGGCGGGTGACCGGGTGGGCTATGGAGGGGAGTACGTGGCCCGGGGTGGGGAGTGGCTTCTGACCTTGCCCGTGGGCTATGCCGACGGCCTTCCCCGGGGGGCGGTGCGCTTCGTGAAGGGTCCCGAAGGAGGTCTTTACCCGGTGGTGGGCCGCATCTCCATGGACCAGACCACGGTGCTTTCCCCGGGGCCTTTGCCCCTGGAGGCGGTCTTGGAGGTACTCTCCCCGGATTTCGGCCCCACGGGGCTTTGCGCCTGGGCCGAGGCCCGGGGGACCATCCCTTACGAGGTGGCGGTGCACCTTTCCCGGAGGCTTCCTCGGGTTTACCGCTATGGCGAGGAAGTGTGGGAGGTTCTAAACTAGACGGGTGCAAGCGGTGCGCCTGTTCCAGGGCTACCTCTGGTACCCCAGGGGGCTTGCCTTGGACCTGAAAACCCTACTTCCCCAGGAGGTGGAGGGAGCCAGGTTTCTCCTGGACGAGGTGCCGCCCCCCACGCCCTTCTTTGAGGACGGCACCCCCACCCACACCCAGCGTTTTTACCAGGTCACCCTTCTGGTCCTCACCGAGGAGCCGCCCGAGGCCTTGAAGCCCCTGGCGGAGCGGGTGGCGGGGGTCTTGGAGCCCCTTCTCCAGGCCCTTCCCCCCGGGGCAGTCTGGCTTCTCCTGGAGGACCTCCGCCCCCTATGACCTCCCTCGCCCTGGGCCGGCCGTGGGCTGGGGAGTCCGCTTGGGCAGGGAGAACGCGGACGTAGGAAAGGGCTCTTGTGCCCGGGCAAAGGCCCTTAGCGCTTTCGCAGGAGGAAGGCCAAGAGGAGGGCAACCCCGCCCAAGGTGAAGGCTAAAAGGCTTTCCCGCCGGAGGGAGGGGCTGGGTTTCCTGAGGGGCCATAGGACCCCTTCCTGGTAGGCCCGCACCTGGTCCATGGGGTTTTCTGCCAGGAGGTCCACCAGGGGGGGGCTCCCCGCGGGGCCGCCCAGGGTCCAGGCCCCCCCCTCGAGCCCCACCGGTCGCAGGTACCAAGGGGCGAAAGGGTCGAAGAGCCCTACCCCTCCGTAATAGGCATAAGGCCCTGGGGGCAGGCCGGTGTCCAGGAGCACCCACTCCCCCTCCCGCCAGGCCCGCACCGGCTCCCGCGATCCCTCCGGGGTCCTCTTCTCTGCCCCAAAGCCCGTGAGGACGTAGGCCACCTCCCAGCCCCCCCGGCTTGGGGTATGGAGGCCAGGGAGGAGCTCCTCTTCACCTCCCTCCTCGATGTCCAACCAGAGGACCACCGTGGCCAGGCTGAAGCCTAAGGACCCCCCTAAGGGGTTCGGGTAGCGGGCCAGCCTTACCTTCAAGACCAGGTGGCCTTCCCGCTCCTCCCCCGCTAGGGCCAGGAGGTCGGCATAGCCCTCCCCCGCCTCCTGGAAAAGGGCTGCCCGGGGATAGAGGTAGGCCAGGCCTTGATCGTCGCCCACGGGGTCCTGGAAGAGAAACAGCACGCCCATCTTTATACCAGGGCCACGAGGGCCCTCACCACCTTTTCCGGATCGTGCTGGGCCAAGGGTCCCTCCTCCCGGAAATCCCCGGGGATCACCTGCACCCCGTCCACGGCGAAGGGCCTGGGGTCAAAGGCCACGGGAAAACGCCCTTCTGCCGCATACCGCCTTTGGACCTCCTCCGGGATGGGGGCGGTGTGCACCAGGACCACCTCGGGCCTCCTGCCGAGATGATAGGCGATGGCCTTGTAATGGTCGTAGGCGGTGTAGCCATCGGTTTCCCCCGGCTCGGTCATGAGGTTCACCACGTAGACCAGGGGGGCCTTAGCCCTGGCCATGGCCTCCATGAGGGGCTTGGGCAGGAAGCTGGGGATGACGCTGGTGTACAGGCTTCCCGGTCCCAGGACCAGGAGGTCCGCCTGACGGATGGCCTGGAGGGCCTCCTCCATAACCCTTAGGGGTTCGGGTTCCAGGAAGACTTCCCGGATTTGTCCCCTTTTTTCCCGGATGGCCACCTCCCCCACCACCTCCGAGCCATCGCGGAAGCGGGCCTTAAGCCGCACCGCCTCGGGGGTGGCGGGAAAGACCTGGCCCCTCAGCTGCAGGATGGCGTTGGCCTCGAGGATGGCCTGGGCGAAATCCCTGGCCTCCTGGTTCAGGGTCAAGAGGAAGAGGTTGCCAAAGGTGTGGCCCCTAAGCTCCCCCTCCTGGAAGCGGTGGTGGAGGAGTTTAGGCAAGGCTGGATGGTCGGAAAGCGCCGCCAGGCAGTCCACCAGATCCCCCACCGCCGGCAGGCCAAAGGCCAGGCGGAGCCGGCCCGTGGAGCCCCCGTCGTCGGTTACCGCCACGATGGCGGTAGTGTTGGCCGTGTGCTCCTTTAGGCCCCGTAGAACCCGGGAAAGCCCGGTCCCTCCGCCAAAGGCCACCACCTTGGGACCCTGCTCCAGCCTCCTACGCACGTAGACCCTTTCGGGAACCTCCTCCGGCTCGGTGAAGGCGGAGAGCATGCTCCGGTTCATGCTCCTTACCCCTCCCACCAAGAGGGCGAGGCCCAGGAGGACCAGGCCCAGGGCCCAGGGTTCCGGGGGTGGGGGAGGGAGGAAGCGGGCAAGCCCGTAGGCCATGAGGCCTACCCCCAGGCCCGCCAAGGCGGCGTAGCGCTTGACCCGCATCCCTGGGTAAAGCCACCGAAGCGGGGGAAAGCGCCGGGCAAGCCCTTTGGCTACTCGGTACAATTCCTGGTACTTACTCCTCCTTGTCCACATCCCGGTGGCTCACCTCCACCCGGAAGCGGCCCGCAAGCTCCTCGGCGAGCCGCTCCGCCACGGCCACGCTCCGGTGTCTTCCCCCGGTGCAGCCCACGGCCGCGGTGTAAAAAGCCCTTCCTTCCCTTTGGGCCCCCTCCGCCGCCAGGCCCACCACGCTCAAGAGGGCGCGGTAATAGGGCTCCACCTCCTCCCGGAAGACGTAGGCCTTCACCTCCGGGTCCAGGCCCGTCTTGGGTTTGAGGGCCGGGTCGTAGTGAGGGTTCGGCAGGGGGCGCACGTCCAGGACCAGATCCGCCTCCTGGGGCGGGCCCCACTTGAAGCCGAAGGAGAGGAGGCGCAGGGTAAAGCCCGTTTCCTCCCCCAAAAACCTCACCAAAGCCTCCTTTAGAGCCCGAGGGGAGAGCTCCGAGGTGTCCAGGATGAGGTGGGCCCGGGCCCTTAAGGGCCCCAGGATGCGGCGCTCCTCCCCGATTTCCCGCATGAGGTTCCCCGCCCCCAGGGGGTGGACCCTCCGGGTCAGGTTGTAGCGGCGGAGGAGGACCTCAGGACGGGCCTCGAGGTAGACCACCGTGGGCTTGAGCTGGTCCAATACCCTTTCCAGATCCCCGAAGAAGGCCAGGGCCCGGGCATCCAACACCACCCCGGCCCGCTTCACCCCTCGTTGGGCAAGCTCTTCTAAAAGGGCTTCCCACAGGCTTGGGGGGAGGTTGTCCACCATGAAGTAGCCCAGGTCCTCCAGGTATCCCTTGGCCGTGGTCTTGCCCGCCCCGGAAAGCCCCGAAAGCACCAGAAACCGCATCCCCCTTGACTATACCCGCCTCCTCAGCCAGAGGTTGAAAAGGGAAAGGAGGAAAAGCCCGGGAAGCCCCATCACCCCGATGAGGAGGTCGTGGGTGCGCTCCACCAGTAGGAGGGAAAGGTCCGCTATGGCGTTCAGGGTTCCGTGGAAGAGGGCTGCCGCCAGCACCGAGCCCGCCTTTTCCCGGACCCAGAGGAGCCCAGGGGTCAGGGCCAGGGTGAAAAGGATCATCATGGGAACGCCGAGGAGGGGCTCCTTGGGGTAGTTGTGGCCAGCCAGGATAAGGGGAGCATGCCACAGGCCCCAAAAGAAGCCGATTTCCAGGCTGGCGGGCCAGAAGCCCCGCTCCTTGAGCTTTTCCCACAGGTACCCCCGCCACAAAAGCTCCTCTCCCAGAGCAGCCAGGAGGTTTACCGTGGCTCCCGCCACCAGGGCGGAGAGGATCAGGACCAAGGGCAATAGGTTCCAGAAGACCTCGGGCAGCTCCTGGACAACCCCTGGGGGCACGGTTTGCCGGAGGGCTTCCCATCCTTTCCAGGCGCCGAAGGGGAGGCTTAAGGGAATGGAAAGCAGGGTGAGGGCCACGGGGAAGAGCCAGGCGAAAAGCCAGTAGCGGTTGGGCTGTAGGGCAAGGGGGAGGCGTACTCCCTCCTTGCGGGCGAAGGAAAGGGCCACCAGGCCGGGAATCCACATGTAGAGGAGGCTGAAGGTTAGATGGGCGGGGGTACCCACCCTTCCGCCCAACAGGTAGAAGGCCAAAAAGGCACTCCAGGAAAGGCCCAAAGTCCAATAAAGGGCTTTCATGCCTCCTCCTTCCACCTCAACAAGGGTGCGGGGTCTTCCGGGTTGAGGAGGAGCCCAGAGCCGTCCTTAAGCACAAGAAGTACGCCCTCCCCCCGCCTGGCCCCCACGAAGGCCTCCACGGGGAGGCCCTCGAGGCGGAGCCGCTTGCGGTGGTAGCCGGGCATGGAGACCTCCCCCTGAAGGGCCCACCAGGGAAGGGCGAAGGAGAGGGGCTTCACCTCCGCCACCTCCGAGCGGTGGACCGTGCGGCGGCCTAGGGGGTGGTGGACGACGAGCACCGGGCCATTGAGCTCGTAGAAAAGCCTCTGGGGAAACCCCATGAGCCAGTAGAGGAGGCCCCCCATTAGGAAGAGGTCCACCAGGAGGATGCCGAGGAGGAGGGGAAGGCTTTCGGGATCCTCCCGGGCGGCCAGGAGGATAACCCCACCCAGGGCCAGGAGGGAAAGGAGGAACAAAACCGGGAAAAACCGCCTAGGGTTCCCGTCCCTCTTCGGGTGGAGCTTCATCCTTCCACCTCCCTGCCTTCTTGGCGGCTTCCTTAAGGAGGTATTCGATCTGGGCGTTCACACTCCTCAGCTCGTCTTGGGCCCATTTCTCCAGCACCCGGTAGAGCCTGGGGTCAAGCCGCAAGAGGAAGCGCTTCTTCTCCTCTCTCACCCCACCTCCTTCAGGCGTACAGGGTGCCCACGTTCACCACCGGCTGGGCCTGGGCTTCGGCCACCAGGGCCACCATGAGGTTATTCACCATGGCGGCCCGGCGCTCCTCGTCCAGGGCGATGCCCTGGGCCTCGAGGCCCAGGAGGGCTTCCTTCACCATCCCCACCGCCGCCTCCACGATGAGCCTCCGGGCCGCCACCACCGCCAGGGCCTGCTGGCGGCGGAGCATGGCCTGAGCGATTTCCGGGGCGTAGGCCAGGTGGGTGAGGCGGGCCTCCAACACCTCCACCCCGGCCACCCTCAGGCGCTCTTGCACCTCGGCCTTCAGCTCCTCGGCGATTTCCTCGGGGCTTCCCCTCAAGGACTTGCCCTCGGCATCGTAGGGATAGCGGCTGGCGAGAGCTCTTATGGCCGCCTCCGACTGGATGGCCACGAAGCTCTGGTAGTTCTCCACCTGGAAAAGAGCCTTGGCGGTGTCCACCACCCGCCACACCACCACGGCGGCGATCTCTATAGGGTTGCCCTGGGCGTCGTTCACCTTGAGCTTATCGGAGGTGAAGTTGTGGACCCTAAGGGTGACCCGTTTTCGCTGGGCCAGGGGATTGGCGAAGTGGAAGCCTTCCTCCCGGACGCTACCCACGTACCGCCCCAGGAAGACCAGGGCCACCGCCTCGTTGGGCTGCACGGTGAAGATCCCCGCCGCCAGAAGCCCCGAGGCCAGAAGGGCGAGGAGGAGGTGCCAGAGGTAGAGAAGCTCCCTTTCCCCCACCAGCCGGTACCCTGCCCAACCCAGCCAGAGAAGGGCCAGAAGGAGGGCCAGGAAGGCCAGAAAGCCGCTTGCCTGCCATGCCTTGTGTTCCTTTACCTCGCGCATGCTGCCTCCTTAGTTTCTGAAGACCACTTCTTCCCGGGCGAAAACCCGCACGGCGTAGAGGAGGGCTAGCCCGGCGTACGCCAGGGTGGAGCCCCAGGTGAGGCCCGCCTGCAGGGGGGTGGCGCTCCCCTTCAAGAGGGCGTCCATGAGCAGGGCCACGTTGAAGAGGGGCACCAGGTGGTACCAAGCCTGAGGCTCAAAGAAGCCCCGGAACTGCAGGAAGAGGAGGGGCAAAAGGGCCAGCAGCTGGAGGGGGGCCATGTAGCTCTGCGCTTCCTTGAAGCTCCGGGCGTAAAGCCCCAGGCTCACCATCACCGCCCCCATGAAGAGGGCCAGGAGGAAGGCGCTGAGGAAGAGGGCGAGAAAGCTTCCCCCGTCCAGGGCTACCTGGCCCCCTAGCTCCAGGGTCTGGCCGGTTTCCGTGAGGAGGCCCCCGCCCAAGCGGGCGGCCAAGGCCCCGCCCAGGGCCAGCCCCAAAAGCCCCGACACCCCGGAAAGGAGGGCCATGGCCACCGTGGCCAGGGTCTTGCCCAGGGCCAGGTGCAGGAGGGGCACCGGGGCCATGAGGAGGGCCTCGAGGGTGCCCTTTTCCTTCTCCCCCGCCGTGGCGTCCACCGCCACCACCTGCCCCCCGGAGAGGACAAAGACCACCAAGAAGAAAGGCAGGAGGAAGCCCAGAAGCCCCCCGGCTTTTTCCCGTTCGGAGGAGGCGTTCACCACTTCCACCCGGAAGGGGGTAAGGACCTCGTGGGGTATACCTTTCCTGGCCAAGACCTCGGCCACCTTGGCCTCCTTGAGGCTTTGTAGGGCGGCCTGCACCTTGCCCACCGCCACCTGCCCCTCCGTGAGTCCCCCCGAGAGGCGGCCATACACCCGGTAGGTCCCGCCCTCCCACCGCACCCCCACCGGGTACTCCCCGGCGCGCACCGCTTTTTCCGGATCCGGGTGGGGCTTCGGAAGAAGGTTGGCCGCCCGTAGGGCGGATAGGGCCTCTTCTGGAAGCCCAAAGACCGCCACCTCCTGCCGCTCTTCTTGGGCCCCTTTCAGGAGCCTATCCAGGACCAGGCTTGGCCCGAACATGAAGACGGGCATCAAGAAGACCGGCAGGACCAGGGTGGAGAAGACCAGCTTGCCATCGCGGAAGACCTGCACCAGCTCCTTCCAGAGAACCCGGTAGATCCCCTTCACGCCGCCTCCTTCACCACCTGCACAAAGGCCCGCTCCAGGCTTCCCTGCCCCAGGGACCGGGCCTCGGTCAGGCTTCCTTGGTACACCAGCCTTCCCTTGTGCAGAAAACCTACCCGGTCCGCCACCTCCTCCGCCTCGCTCATCGCGTGGGTGGAGTAGACAAGGGTGTGGCCCAGGTCCCGGTAGGCCTTCACGAACTCCAAAAGCGCCCGGCGGGCGAAGACGTCCAACCCGGCCGTGGCCTCGTCCAGGAGGAGGACGGGCGGGCGGTGCAGGATGGCCCGGGCGATGACCACCTTCTGGCGCATGCCCGTGGACATCTCCATGACCTTGCGGTCCAGGGTTTCCTCCATCTGCAAGAGCTCCACGACCCAGTTCAAGGCCTCCTGGAAGGCTTGCCCTTCCAGGCCGTAGAAGCTTGCGAAGAAGGCCAGGGCTTCCCGCCCCGTGAGGCGGTCGTACACCCGCATCCCCCCGTTGACCAGGCCCAGGCGCCGGCGCACCTCGAGGGGCTCCCGCACCACGTCAAACCCCGCCACCTTGGCGTTTCCTCCTGTGGGGCGGACCAGGGTGGAGAGGATGCGCAAGGTGGTGGTCTTGCCTGCCCCGTTGGGGCCTAGGAGGGCGTACACCTCCCCGGGGGCTACCTGGAAGGAGAGGTCCGCCACCGCTAGGCGCTTGCCGTAGGCCTTGGAGAGGTGGTTGACTTCAATCATATATTTCGATGATATCACAACTCCCAGCGGCGGTCAAGGCCCATAATGGTCCTGATGAAGGCCATGACCTTCTGGGTCAAGCCGCGGAGCTCCATCGAGGCCCTGCCCGAGGCCAAAGACTTAGTCCAGGACCTCCTGGAACTTTTCTACGAGTACTTCCCCGAGTACGAGGGGTGCCTGGGTTTCTCCCAGTCGCCGCGGCGTCCCCGTTATCTCTTCCTCTACATGGAAGGCCCCTGCGGCGGGCTTCTGCCCTCGGCGGCGATCTATCTAAAGGAACTCCTGGAAACCGCCTTCCCCGGGGCTGAAGTACGGGTCTACGGCAAGCCCTGGCCCTAGCGCCTTTTCTTCACCAGCCACGCCTCCTCCCGCACCCCTTGGCGGGCGTTCACCACCCGGGCCAGGACGAAGAGGAGGTCGGAAAGGCGGTTGAGGTAGCGGATGGCCTCGGGGTTCACGGGCTCCTCCCGGCTTAAGGCCACCACCTTGCGCTCCGCCCGTCGCACCACGGTGCGGGCCAGGTGCAGGGCTGCCGCCGCCGGGTGCCCTCCCGGGAGGATAAAGCCTTGGAAGGGAGGGCTTTCCTCCATGTAGCGGTCGATGGCCTGTTCCAGCTCCTCCACGTCCTGGGCGTCCATGCGGGCGACGTTCTTCTCGTAGGGGCTCCCCATGCGGGTGGCCAGGTCGGCCCCCAGGTCAAAGAGGGCGTTTTGGATGCGCTCCAGCAGGTCCTGGAGGTCCAGGTGTTCCTTGGGCAGGAGGCTTCGGGCCAAGCCGATGGCGGAGTTGGCCTCGTCCACGGTGCCGTAGGCCTCCACCCGAGGGTGGGCCTTCACCACCCGTTCGGCCCCGTAGAGGCCGGTCTCCCCCGCATCCCCCGTCTTGGTGTAGATCTTCATGGCCCCCATTCTAGGGGGTAACCTGCGGCGGCAAGGGCAGTAAAAAGCGCTTTCCGGGGTCGCTACCGACCCCGGAAGCTTTGCGTCCTGGATGTGGCGGGCCCGAGAGGATTCGAACCCCTGACCTGCTGATCCGTAGTCAGCCGCTCTATCCAACTGAGCTACGGGCCCAAGCCGACCCTCAAGGTAGCATGGGGAAGCCCCCCTTGTCAATAATGGGGTTGGTGCGGGATAAGCGTCTGGAAGCCCATCTTCTCCATCTTCTTCGGGAGCCCAGGACCCTCGAGGACCTTCACACCCAGCTTCAAGCCCTCCACCCTGGCCTCAAGAAGGCCACCCTCTTCGCCCTCCTGGTGCGGCTAAGGCGGGAAGGGAAGGTGGCCTTCCGGGAAGGCCACTTCCTAGCGGGAAAACCGCAGGATGCGGACCCCTAGCCCATCGGAGAGCTGGACCTCCCACTGGCCGCCCGGGGGCAGGCCCTCGAGGGCAAACGGCACCTCCCCCGCCCGGTGCCAGAGGCCCAAGGTGGTGCGGGAACCGTCTTCGGCCACGTGGAAGAGGGAGAAATAGGGGTAGCCCTGGACCCTGGCTAAGAGGAAGCCCCCTTCTTCCCTTAGGTCCACCTGGGGCTCGGCCAGGGGAAGCAGGGGACTAACCGCTTCCCTGAGAAGCTGGGCCCCAAGGTAAAGCCCCACCCGGCTGTAAGGCTCCGGGGGAAGACGGGCCTGGAAGTGCAGGATGCCCTCGGAGTCTTTAAGGACGAATACCGGGGCCTCCCGGACTTCTCCAGAGGGGGTTTGGGCCCGAAGATGGTAAGGGGAGGCTTTTCCTTCCGGTTCTGCGGGAACCCTGAGGGGCGGGTTGAAGACCACCTCCCCTTGCCGTATACGGCCGGAAAAGAGGAGTCCTTCCTCGGGCAGAGATAGGGGCTTCGGGGGAGAGGTCTCCAGGAAACCCTGGGCCCCCTCGTAGGTGTAGTCGGAAACCCACTGGGGGCCGCAGTAGCTCATGAGGTCGTAAAACTGGCTGGGGTCCTTTAAGGAGCCGTTGGCGAGATCGTACCCCCACGTGCCGATCTTGCCGCCTGCGTAGGGATAGCTGGGGTCGCCGGATACCCCACAAGGGGCGTGCTCCCGGTCAAAGTTATGCCCTAGCTCGTGGGCCATGACCGCAGGAGCGCTCTGGGAGTAGTCCCACCCCACGGCCACGGGATAACCCAAGTAGCCAATCCCGGCGATGCCCGAGGTGTAGGAAACCCTGACGAAGCCATAGTAGTAGCGGTTGCTCCCGTCCGTTTGGCGCAAAATGCGGAGTTCGTCCAGAAGCTGGGCCCAGGTGTTCCCATCCGTGGCGCTCAGGGTGCCGGAGAAGGTATAGGGAGCCCGTTGAGAGAAGGCCACCTCCTTTAGGGGCCAGATGCGCCAGAGGGTCTGGCTGAAGTTGGGCACCGTGGCGGTCTGCCCCTGGTGCACCACCGGCACCGTGGTGAGGTAGAGGGTGGTACCTGCGCCCACCTCGGGGGTAAGGGTGAGGAGATTATCGCCCTCATCGTGTTCCGCCACCTGGTCCTGGGGGTCGGCCCGTAGCTCCACCTTTAGCCCGGGGGCCACCCAGGCCGCGGGTAGGGTGGCGGTGCAGGTACTGGCCAGGCTTCCCGGGTCGGTGGCGGTGGGGATGGGGTTGGGACAGGCGAAGCTGAGGTTGCCCTGGAAAGTGGCGTTCAGGTACACCGCTCCGGAAAGGGCGTTGCTTAGGGGTATGGGGGAGGGGCTCGCCAGGAGGTGCACCCTTAGGAGGGCGGGCTTGCCGGCCACCAAGCGCAGGTTTTCCTTCAGCACCGTCTGGCCCCACTCGGTTTGGGCGAAGCGCAGGTTGGGGGAGGAGGAGGGGGCGGTCACCGTGAGGCTGAGGTTGGTCGTCCGGCTCAAAGACCCCGAGGTGGCCCTGACCCTCAGGGGGTAGGTACCCGTGGGGACGCTGCTGGCCACGCTGAGGGTGAGGGTTTGGCTGACCGGGTTGGGGCTGGCCACGTTCAGGCTCGTGGGGGAGAGGGTCAGGCTGCTAGGGGCGGGGGTGCCGTCCTGGCGTTCCAGGGAGAGGGCTACTTGTCCGGTGAAGCCGTTTTGCGGGGTCAGGGTCAGGGTGGTGGTGCCGTTTTGCCCCTGGGACAGGCTCAAAGAGGCCGGGTTCAAGCTGAGGCTGAAATCAGGAGGCGGTGCGGCGGGGTTGATCGTGAGGGTGAGGGAAGCCTCCCGCACCAGGCCGCCTCCCTGGCCCCGCACGAAGAGGTTGTAGGTGCCGGGGGCAAGGGTGGGGGAGGCGGTGAGCGCCAGCATGGGGGCCGAGGGGACCGAGGTGCTGGTGGGGCTGAGACTCACCCCGCTGAAGGGGTTCTTGACAGCGTCCACCAGGGAAAGGGTCACCTGGCCGGTGTAGGTGCCGCTCACCACCAGACGCACATAAACCGTTCCTCCTTGGTTCACGGAGAGGGAGGAACCCTCGAGGGTCAGGCTGAAGTCCCCATCTGTGGGCGGAGCGACCGTGAGGGTGAGGTCCGCTTCCCGCGTGAGGCCACCCCCTGTGGCCCGGACCTTTAGGGGGTAGGTACCGGTGGGCACGGCGCTTCCCACGCGGAGGGTGAGGGCTTGGCTGACGGGGCTGGACCCGTTCACGGGCAGGCTTCCTGGGGAAAGGTTTACCCCAGAAGGGGCGCCCACCAGCGAAAGGGAAACGGTGCCGCTAAATCCCCCTTGGGGAGTGAGGGTGAGGGTGGCGGTGCCTGTCTTGCCCTGTTCCACACTGAGGCTGGTGGGGGAGAGGGAGAGGGTGAAGCTCTTGCTGGGGCGCACCCTCACCGTAACGGGGCTTTGGGCGGTGGCCCCCTTTGGGTCTTGCACCCGAAGCCGCGCCGAGTACTCCCCCGGGGCGCTGTAGGTGTAGGTGGTGCCGCTTCCGCACGGGGCAAAGGCCAGGCTGGCGCCGTCCCCCGGTTCCAGCACGCAGGAAAGAGGATCGCCGTCGGGGTCCACTGCCTGCCAGGCGAAGCGCACGGTGAGGGGGGCTTCCCCCTCGAGGGGATCCGCCTGGAAGGCTGTGAGCTGAGGGGGACGGTTGGGGGAGGCTTCGTTGCAGGCAGCCAACAAGACCAGGGCCAAAACGAGGAGGCTCGCTATCCGGGCCATCTCACCTACCCTAGCAGGTCCCCAAGGGATGGGAATGAGAGGTGCTATCCTGGGCCTTAATGCGGCCCGGGCTTGCGGCGAAGCGGCTGGTCATCAAGGTGGGAAGCGCGGTCCTGGCTGGGCCTTCCGGCCTGGACCTTTCTGTCATGGGGGAGATCGCCCGCCAGGTCCTGGTCCTGCGGGCGGAAGGCAGGGAGGTGGTCCTGGTGTCCTCGGGGGCCGTGGCCGCGGGCATGGCGGCTACCGGCTTTCCCCGGCCCCAGGACATGCCCCTGAAGCAGGCCTTGGCGGCCATCGGCCAGCCCCTCCTCATGGCGGCTTGGCGGGAGGCCTTCGGGGATGTTCCCGTGGCCCAGGTCCTCCTTACCGCTGAAGACCTGGCTTCCCGCGGGCGCTACCTGAACGCCAAGGCCACCTTGCAGGCCCTTTTGCGCCTCGAGACCATTCCCATCATCAACGAGAACGACACCGTGGCCTTCCAGGAGATCCGCTTCGGGGACAACGACCAGCTCTCCGCCCGGGTGGCGGCCTTGGTGGAGGCAGGGCTTTTGCTCCTCCTTTCCGATGTGGACGCCCTCTATGAGGATGACCCCAAGAAGAACCCCAGGGCCCGCCCCATCCCGGAGGTGGAGCGGGTGGAGGCTGTGCTGGCCCATGCCGGGGAGGGGAATCCCTTGGGAAGCGGGGGGATGCGCTCCAAGCTCCTTGCCGCCCGCATCGCCGGAAGGGTGGGGATACCCACCCTCCTTCTCCCGGGGAGAAGGCCCGGGGTGATCCTCGAGGCTCTGGCAGGAGCTTCCTTGGGTACGTACTTCCACGCCCGAAGGCGCTACCGGGGCCAAAGAGCCTGGCTTTACAGCCTCCTTCGGCCCAAGGGGGAGCTGGTGCTGGACGCCGGGGCGGTGCGGGCTCTAAGGGAGAGGGGAGCAAGCCTCCTGCCTGCCGGTATCAAGGCGGTGCGGGGGCGGTTTGGCCGGGGAGAGGCGGTGCGCCTCCTCACCGAGGCAGGGGAGGAGGTGGGGGTGGGCTTGGCCAACTACGCCGCCGAGGAGATCGAGCGCATCAAGGGGCACAAAAGCACCGAGATTGAGGTTCTGCTGGGCTACCGCTACACGGAGGAGGTGGTCCACCGGGACCACCTGGCGTTGAAGGAGGAGGCATGGGGGAGTTAGCTGCTTCCCAAAGGGAATATCTTGAGAAAACGCTGAGGGAACTGGCGGAGGGGGCTCGGGCCCGGCTTCCCGAGATCGCCAAGGGGAACCGGGATGGGGCTCTTCTGGCCATGGCCCGCCTCTTGGAGGAGGCCTGGCCGGAGGTGCTAAAGGCCAACCAAGAGGACCTCGAGGAGGCGGAAAGGGCGGGGCTTCCCAAGGCCAAGCTGGACCGCCTGGCCCTCAAGGACAAGGACCTTAAGAGCCTCACCGAGGGTCTTCGTCAGATTGCCGCCCTCCCGGATCCCTTGGGGAGGATTGAGGGGCTTAGCAAGAGGCCAAACGGCCTCAGGGTGGGCCGGATGCGCGTACCCTTGGGCCTCATCGGCTTCATCTACGAGGCCCGGCCCGGGGCCACGGTGGAGGCGGTTTCCGTGGCCTTGAAGGCGGGAAACGCCATGCTCCTTAGGGGAGGGAAGGAGGCTTTCCGCTCCAACCAGGCCCTGGTTTCCCTGTGGCATCGGGCCTTGAGGGAGGCCGGGCTTCCTGTGGAGGCGGTGAGCCTGGTGCCCACCACGGACCGGGAGGCCATCCTGGCCATGTGCCGCCTGGAGCTATTGGACCTCCTCATCCCCCGGGGTGGGGAGGAGCTCATCCGCCTGGTGCAAAAGGAGGCCCGGGTGCCGGTTCTGGCCCACGCCAAGGGGGTGAATCACCTCTATGTGGACGAGAGGGCGGACCTGGATATGGCCCTCCACCTGGCCATTAACGGCAAGACCCAGCGGCCTGCCGTGTGCAATGCCCTCGAGGCCGTTTTGGTGCACGAGAGGGTGGCCGAGGTCTTCCTCCCCCTGCTGGAAAAGGCCATGCGGGAAAGGGGCGTGGAGCTCAGGGCCTGTCCCAAAGCCCTTCCCCTCCTCAAGGAGGCAGTGCCCGCCCAGGAGGAGGAGTGGGACCGGGAGTACCTGGACCTGATCCTGAGGGTGAAGGTGGTCTCGGGCCTGGAGGAAGCCCTGGAGCACATCGCTCGCTACGGCTCCCGCCACACCGAGGCCATCTGCACGGAAGATCCCAAGGCCGCCTGGCGCTTCCTGGAGGAGGTGGACGCCAGCCTGGTCCTATGGAATGCCTCCACCCGCTTCAACGATGGCTTCCAGCTGGGCCTGGGGGCGGAGATCGGCATCAGCACCTCCAAGCTCCACGCCTACGGCCCCATGGGGCCCATGGAGCTCACCACTACCAAATGGGTGGCCCTGGGGGAGGGGCAGGAGCGGGAATAGGTGCCCCCTAGGGGAGGATGCCCGCCGGGGGGAGCGGGTTAGGGAAGGGGAGCCCGTGCTGCAGAAGGTGTTACGCCTCTATACCCAGGCCCACGTGCCCTTCTTCGCCGCCGCCCTAGCCTACTACGCCCTTCTTTCCCTCATGCCCCTTCTCTTTCTCCTGGTGGGGGTCTTTGGCCTTTTCCTCTCGGGAAGCGAGGCCCTGAGGGAGGGTTTTTTGGGGGGAGTGAAGGCCTTGGCCGAGGGTCTTTTCCCGGCCCGGCCTGAGCTGGCCCAGGACCTTCTCCGCTTCCTCACCCGGGGGGCTTTCCCCCTCACCCTGGTGAGCGCCCTCTTCCTCCTTTGGTCGGGAAGCAATTTCTTCGCCGCCCTAAGCTACGCCCTGGGGCTCATCTTTGGCCGCCCCCCGGGTTTTCGCCACCGCCTTTTGGGCCTCCTCATGCCGGTGGTCTTGGGCCTAGCCCTTATTCTCCTGGCCCTTTTGGGCCTGGCCCTGGGGTTTCTCCTCCGCTTCCTCCCTCCGGAGTGGCGGGGGGCCTTGGGGCCCCTGGAGGCTTTTTTACCCCTCTTCCTGGCCTTTTTGCTCTTTCTCCTCACCTACGCCTTTTTCCGCGGCCTCAAAGGGTTTCGCCACCTGGTGCCCTTGAGCGTGGGGGCAGGGGTGGCCGCCCTCCTCTTTGAAGGAGTTCGGCTTGGGCTTCCCAAGCTCCTTCCCCGCTCCCAGTACGAGCTCCTCTACGGACCCCTGGCGGGGTTTGTCCTGGCGCTCCTTGGCCTATATCTCGTGCTTTGGGTCTTTCTCCTGGGGGCGGTGGTGGCGAGGGCGATGGAGGACTAGGGCGCCCCACGTTTTTTTGCCGGGTTGCAGTATCATGTTCCCATGAGTCCGGCCAGGCTAATCCCCTAAGGCGGGAAGGGGCCTGGCCGTCCCTTCCCCTTGGGGGAAGGGTTTTTTTGAGGGAGGAGCGCATGGAGAAGTACAACCCGCACGCCATAGAGCCCAAGTGGCAGCGCTTTTGGAAGGAAAAGGGCTTCATGAAGGCCAAGGAGGTCCCGGGAAGGAAGGGGAAGCAGTACGTGCTGGTCATGTTCCCCTACCCCTCCGGCGACCTCCACATGGGCCACCTGAAGAACTACACCATGGGGGACGTCCTGGCCCGCTTCCGCCGGGTGCAGGGGTATGAGGTCCTCCATCCCATGGGCTGGGACGCCTTCGGCCTGCCCGCGGAAAACGCCGCCCTCAAGTTCGGCCTCCACCCCCGGGACTGGACCTACGAGAACATCCGCCAAGCCAAGGAGAGCCTCGAGCTCATGGGCATCCTCTACGACTGGGACCGGGAGGTGACCACCTGCGAGCCCGACTACTACCGCTGGAACCAATGGATCTTCCTGAAGATGTGGGAAAAGGGGCTGGCCTACCGGGCCAAGGGCCTGGTGAACTGGTGCCCCAAGTGCCAGACGGTCCTGGCCAACGAGCAGGTGGTGGAGGGCCGTTGCTGGCGGCACGAGGACACCCCGGTGGAGAAGCGGGAGCTCGTGCAGTGGTACCTGCGCATCACCGCCTATGCGGAAAGGCTGCTTGAGGACCTCGAGGGCCTGGACTGGCCGGAAAAGGTGAAGGCCATGCAACGGGCCTGGATCGGCCGGTCGGAGGGGGCGGAGATCGAGTTCCCCGTGGAGGGCCTGAACGAGGCCATCACCGTCTTCACCACCCGGCCCGACACCCTTTTCGGGGCCACCTTCATGGTCCTGGCCCCGGAGCACCCCCTCACCTTAAGGCTCACCTCTCCCGAAAGGCGGGCCGAGGTGGAGGCCTACGTGGAGGCTGCCAAGCGCAAGACGGAGATCGAGCGCCAGGCGGAGGGCCGGGAGAAAACGGGGGTTTTTCTCGGGGCCTACGCCATAAACCCCGCCACCGGGGAGAAGATCCCCATCTGGACTGCGGATTACGTGCTCTTTGGCTACGGCACCGGGGCCATCATGGGGGTGCCCGGGCATGACCAGAGGGATTTTGAGTTCGCCCAGAAGTTCGGCCTTCCCATAAGGAAGGTGATCGAGCGCCCGGGTGAGCCCTTGCCCGAGCCCCTCGAGGCCGCCTACGAGGAGCCTGGCATCATGGTGAACTCGGGGCCCTTTGACGGCACCCCCAGCGAGGAGGGCAAGAGGAAGGTGGTGGCCTGGCTGGAGGAGAGGGGCCTGGGAAGGGCTAAGGTTACCTACCGCCTCCGGGACTGGCTCATCAGCCGCCAGCGCTACTGGGGCACCCCCATCCCCATGGTCCACTGCGAAGCCTGCGGGGTGGTGCCGGTTCCCGAGGAGGAACTTCCCGTCCTCCTCCCCGACCTCAAGGACATCGAGGACATCCGGCCCAAGGGGAAAAGCCCCCTGGAGGCCCACCCCGAGTTCTACGAGATCACCTGCCCCAAATGTGGCGGCCCCGCCCGGCGGGACACCGACACCATGGACACCTTCTTCGACTCCAGCTGGTACTACCTGCGCTACACTGACCCCAGGAACGAGACGCTGCCCTTTGACCCCAAGAAGGCGGACTTCTGGATGCCGGTGGACCAGTACATCGGCGGGGTGGAGCACGCCGTGCTTCACCTCCTCTACAGCCGCTTCTTCACCAAGTTCCTCCACGACCTGGGGATGGTGAAGGTGGAGGAGCCCTTCCAGGGGCTTTTCACCCAGGGCATGGTCCTGGCCTGGACGGACTTCGGTCCCGTGGAGGTGGAGGGAGATAGGGTGCGCCTGCCCGAGCCCACCCGCATCCGCCTGGAGATCCAGGAGAGGGAGCTTTCCCTGGAGGAGGTGCGGAAGATGGGGGCGGAGCTCCGGCCCCACGAGGACGGCACCCTTCACTTCTGGAAGCCCGCGGTGATGAGCAAATCCAAGGGCAACGGGGTCATGGTGGGGCCCTTCGTGAAGGAGGAGGGGGCAGATATCGCCCGCATCACCATCCTCTTCGCCGCACCCCCCGAAAACGAGATGGTCTGGACCGAGGAGGGGGTGCAGGGGGCCTGGCGCTTCCTGAACCGCATATGGCGCCGGGTGGCCGAGGACAAGGAGACCCTCCTCTCGGTAAGCGGGAAGTTCCAGGCGGAGGCCCTGGAGGGTCCGGACCGGGAGCTTTACCGGAAGCTCCACGCCACCCTCAAGAAGGTCACGGAGGACCTCGAGGCCCTGCGCTTCAACACCGCCATCGCCGCCCTCATGGAGCTCTTGAATGCCCTCTACGACTACCGGAAGGTGCGGCCCGTGACCCCCGTCTACCGGACCGCCATCCGTTACTACCTGCAGATGCTCTTCCCCTTCGCCCCCCACATCGCGGAGGAACTTTGGCACTGGTTCTGGCCGGATAGCCTTTTTGAGGCGGGCTGGCCCGAGCTGGACGAAAACGCCCTGGAAAGGGGTGTGGTGGAGGTAGCGGTGCAGGTGAACGGAAGGGTGCGGGGGACCATCCAGATCCCTAAGGACGCCCCCCTGGAGGTGGCCCTGGCCGAGGCCCTCAAGGTGAAGAACGTCCAGGCCCATCTGGAGGGCAAAGCCATCGTGAGGGAAATCTACGTCCCCGGCAAGATCCTCAACCTGGTAGTGCGGGGATAGGGAAAAGAAGCCGGGTGGGTACCACCCTGGCCACCTCCTCCCCCACGGGGGTGAGGAAGAGCCCCTTGTCCCCTGCCCAGGCCAGAAGCTGCCCGTAGCCCAGGAGGAACCCTTCCCCGTCCAGGAGCCCGTAAAGCCGCTGGGGCTCGGGGGGTTCCATAGGGTATGCGGGCACGCGACCGAGGGGAAGGGGGCGGGGCCTGGCTTCCTGAAAGTGGGCAAAAAGCTTTTCCAGGCGGTTTTTCCGCCTCTTGGCTGGGGTTTTCCTGCGGACCCCCTGAAGGGGCGGGGCCAGGCGCGCCCTTAGGTCCTTGCGCCAGGAAAGGGCCTGGTAAAGTTCCTCCCACCCCAGGACCAGCACCTCGGCGGGCACCAGGGCCTCCACCTGCAAAAGCCGGAACCCGGGGTCCAGGTAGCCATCCGTGTCGGCCACGGCGGGGCTTCCTTTGGGGATGAGACGGGCTAGGCGCAGGGCCCCCACCACCGCCTGCGCCTCCATCCCTCTGGGGGACAGGGCCCCCAGAAGGTAGCGGCGTAGGGGGGTGAGGGCTCCTTCCCGGTAGTGGAAGAGGGTGAAGGCCCCGGGGAGGGCTCCCTGCCCCGGGTCCAGGTCCAGGAGGTAGGCTTCCTTGGCCTTTTCTAGAAGCCTTAAGGCCAGGGTGGACTTGCCGGTATCCGTGGGGCCAGCCAGGAGGAGCATCCCCCTTGAAACTACCCCATGCCCCGGGATTCCGGGGGCCTGTGGGATAACGTATTTTTGCTATGTCGCAAGAAAGTGTTATACTATCCCCACCATGGGGCTTTGGTTTGAGGAAAGCCAGGAGGAGCGGGCGGTCTTGGGGCCCTTCCGCGAGTTCCTGAAGGCGGAGGTGGCCCCGGGGGCGGCGGAGAGGGACCGCACGGGGGCCTTTCCCTTTGAGCTGGTGAGGAAGCTGGCCCAGTTCGGCGTCTTCGGGGCCACGGTGCCCGAGGCCTATGGCGGGGCGGGGCTTAAAAGCCGGCTTTTCGCCCGTATGGTGGAGGAGATCGCCTATTACGACGGGGCCTTGGCCCTCACCGTGGCCAGCCACAACTCCTTGGCCACGGGGCACATCCTCCTTGCGGGGAACGAAAGGCAGAAGGAGACCTTCCTGCCCAAGCTGGCCTCGGGGGAGGCCCTGGGGGCCTGGGGGCTCACGGAGCCGGGTTCGGGTTCGGATGCCGCCGCCCTGAAGACCCGGGCGGAGGCGGTGGCCGGGGGGTATGTTCTGAACGGCACCAAGCAGTTCATCACCCAGGGGAGCGTGGCCGGGGTCTATGTGATCGTGGCCCGCACCGACCCGGCTCCAAGCCCGGAGAGGAAGCACCTGGGCATTTCCGCCTTCGCCTTTTTCCGCCCGGAAAAGGGCCTCCGCATCGGCCGCAAGGAGGAGAAGCTGGGCCTGAACGCCTCCGACACCGCCCAGCTGGTCCTCGAGGACCTCTTCGTGCCCGAGGGCAGCCTTTTGGGGGAGAGGGGCAAGGGGTTTTACGACGTGCTCAAGGTGCTGGATGGGGGCAGGATTGGCATCGCCGCTATGGCGGTGGGCCTGGGAAGGGCGGCCTTGGACTACGCCCTCCACTACGCCAAACAAAGGGAGGCTTTCGGCGGGCCCATTGCCGAGTACCAAGGGGTTTCCTTCAAGCTGGCGGAGGCGGCCACGGAGCTGGAGGCGGCAAGGCTTCTTTACCTGAAGGCGGCGGAGCTTAAGGATGCGGGAAGGTCCTATACCCTCGAGGCCGCCCAGGCCAAACTCTTCGCCAGCGAGGCGGCGGTGAAGGCCTGCGACGAGGCCATCCAGGTCCTGGGGGGGTACGGCTACGTGAAGGACTACCCCGTGGAGCGCTACTGGCGCGACGCCCGCCTGACCCGGATCGGGGAGGGGACGAGCGAAATTTTGAAGCTCGTCATTGCCCGGCGCCTTCTAGAGTCGGTGTAAAGGTGAGGGCCTTGGGGGCCCTTAGGGCCAGCTGGCCGCAGGCTGCCCCCACGTCCTGCCCTCGGCTCCAGCGGATGGAGGTGGGAATCCCGAGCCGCCTCAGTTCCTCCGCGAAGGCCAGGATGCCCGCCCTAGGGGTACCCTCCACGGGAGCGCCTTCCCAGGGGTTAAAGGGGATCAGGTTCACGTGGGCGCTTATGCCCTTAAGGAGCTTGGCGAGAAGCCGGGCCTGCCAGGGGTGGTCGTTTAAACCCTTCAGGAGGGTGTATTCAAAGGTGATGCGCCTTTTGGTCCTGGCGTAGTAGTGGCGCACCGCCTCGAGGATCTCCCCCACTGAGTAGCGGTGGGCGGTGGGGATGATCTTCCTGCGGGTCTCGTCGTCGGGGGCATGGAGGGAGAGGGCAAGCCGCACCCCCAAGTCCTCCTCCGCCAGGCGGTGGATGCCCTTGGGGATGCCCACGGTGGAAAGGGTGATGCGCCTTGGGCTCATGGCCAGGCCCTTGGGATGGAGCAGGGTGCGGATAGCCCGAAGCACGTTGCCCAGGTTCAGGAGGGGCTCCCCCATGCCCATGAGGACCACGTTGCGGATCTCCCTGGGGGAGATGCCCTGGTGGTGGGCGATGGCCAGGAGCTGGGAGAGGATCTCCGCCGCGGTGAGGTTACGGCCAAAGCCCAAGGCCCCGGTGGCGCAGAAGGTGCACCCCGCGGGGCAGCCCACCATGCTGGAAAGGCAGACGGTCTTGCGGTTCTCGTAGGGCATGTAGACGGCTTCCGTCTTCTTTCCGTCCAGCAGGGTGAAGAGGTACTTGACGCTTCCATCCCGGCTCGGGTAGGCCTCCACCAGGGCAAACTCGGAGATGCGCCACTCCTGGCTCAAAGCCTCCCTCAGGCCCTGGGGCAGGTCGGTCATCTCGGAGAAGTCCATGGCCCCCCGGGCATAGAGCCAGTGGGCGATCTGGGCCTTGCGGTAGCCCTCGCCGGGAAGCTCTTCAGGGAGGAGTTCCAGGATGGGTTTCATGCCACACCCTCGTAGATCTCCTCAAGCCTCAAGGTCCCCTCCGGGCAGGGGAGGATGAGGAGTTCCTCCACCCTTTCCTCCCCAAAGCCCGAAGGGGTTTTGCGGTAAAGGACGCCTCCCGGCCTGGTTCCCTCCAGGAGGAGATAGGCCTGGAGACTAGGAAGCCTAAGGTAACGGGAAAGCTTTTCCCGTCGGTCCTGGGCCTCGGTACCGGGGGAGAGAACCTCCACCACCAGGCAAGGGGCGGTTTCGTAGAGGGGATGGGCCTTGGGGCCGCAGACCACCATGACGTCTGGGTAGTAGAAGGTGTCCTCGGAAACCTTAAGCCGGGCGGTTTCGCTGTAGACCCGGCATCCTTGGGCCCGGGCCAAGGGTTTTAAGAGGGCCACCAGGTTGGTGACGATGAGGTTGTGGTCCAGGCTGGCCCCGGCCATGGCATAGGGGATGCCCCCTACCAGCTCGTGGCGCACGGGGCTAGCCTCTTCCAGGGTCAGGTATTCCTCTTCCGTTAGCGGGCGCAAGGACCGCTCGGTCATCGTCCTATTGTAAGGCTTTCGCCGGGGTTTTTCAGCGTAGCCGCCCGTAGCCCAGACCTAGCCCCAGAAGGAGAAGGAGAAGCCCCAAGGGCCTGGGCCGGGCCAGGAGCCCCAGGAAGCCCCCGAAGAGGAGAAGGCCCAGGCCCACCCTGGTGCGCCCATGCCGGTAGGCCCGGCCCGAGAGGAAGCCCAGAAGGAGGGGCAAGGCCCAGAGGACCAGGAGGAGGAGGCCCAGGAGGAAGGAAAAGGAGGCCATGGCTGGGGGCCCTAGAGGCGGTGGTCCTTCGGGGCGAAGCCCTCCACCCAGAAGCTGTCGTCCGGCCGGTGCTCCTTCTTCCAGACGGGAAGGATCTGCTTCACCCGGTCAATGGCGTACTGGCAGGCGGCGAAGGCCTCGGGGCGGTGCCGGGCCGAAACCACGATGGCGATGGAGGCCTCCCCGGGGTTCACCCGGCCCAGGCGGTGCCAGAGGGCCACCCGGCCCAGGGGCCAGCGGGAGCGCATCTCCCCGATGATCTCCGCCATGACCTTCTCCGCCATGCCGGGGTAGGCCTCGTACTCCAAGAAGGCCACCTCCTCCCCCCGGTTGGGGCTTCGGGTGGTGCCCAGGAAGCTCACCACCGCCCCGTACTCGGGGGCGGTGGCCCAGTCCACCAGGGCCTCAAGGTCCAAAGGTTCATGGGTGAGGCCGTAGGAGTCCTGCCCTCCCGAGACCGGGGGCAGAAAGGCCACCTCGTCCCCCTCCTTTAGGGGGGTTTCCCCCTGGGCCAGGGCCTGGTTCACCGCCGCCATGCCGCCCTCCAGCCTTAGGCCGGGAAAACGCTTCTCCAGGGCTTCTTTAGCATGCAGTACCCGGGCTCCTTCGGGAAGCTCCAGGAAGAGGCGGTCCGTGCCCGCCTGTTCCCGGTAAAGGGCGAAGAGCCGCACTTCAACCCGCATGCTGCCCAGTATAGACCTGGCTGAGGCTCGAGGCCACGGAGAAGGCCTCGAGGTAGCGCATGCGCATGGGGCCGAGGAGCACCAGCTCCCCCAGCCACTCCCCCTTGGCGAAGCCCGCCTGCACCTGGGCCAAGCCCTCCACCTCCCCCACCCGCACGTCCACCCGGCCGGGGGGCGTGAGGACCTCCCCCCCTTGGCCCTCATAGAGGTCCACCAAGCGCTCCAGGAAGCCCCGGTCCTTGGCCTCGGGCTCCCTCAGGGCTTCCGAGAGCCCCTCCCGGTAGGTGAGGGAAAGCCCTGCCGCCAGGGCCCTTCCCAGGTGGACGAAGAGCTCCTCTAGGCCCTTTGGGGCCTCGGGGAGGGCGGTAAAGGGGCCAGAAAGGACCTCCTCCGCCCGCCTCAGCCGCTCTACGGGTAGGGCGAGGGGAAGCCTCGCCTCCTTCACCCGCCCGCCCTCCAGGACGAAGACCGCCAAGGTGCCCTCGGGGAGGGGGGAGAGGTGGACCTGGAGCACCCGCGGGGTGGTCCTGGGTCTGAGCCGCATGAGGGCGGGGTACCCGGAAAGCCCCACCGCCATCTTCACCAGGAAGACCTCGGGCTCCCTGGCCCCCTCCATGGCCCGCTGGATCCGTTCCTGGGTGGCCTGGGGGAGGGGTTTGGGGGGCAGGAGGGAGAGGGAGTACTGGCGGAAACCCTGGCGGGTGGGCACGCGCCCAGCGGAAGCGTGGGGCTTCTGCAGGTAGCCCATCTCCTCGAGGGCGATGAGCTCGTAGCGGCAGAGGGCTGGAGAAAGCCCCAGCCCCTCGGCAAGCCTCGCCGAGGGTACCGGGGCTTTGGTCTTGATGTACTCCTCCACCAGGAGGTGAAGGATGGCCCGTTGCCTTGCCGTCACACCCCTATTGTACCGGGGTCACGGCCGCTTCGTCTTCCTCCCCGGTGCGGATGCGGTAGACCTTTTCCACCGGCAAGACGAAGACCTTCCCGTCCCCTACCTCCCCGGTGCGGGCGGCCTTGAGGATGGCCTCCACCGTGGGCCTTACAAAGGGCTCGGACACCCCGATTTCCAGGCGCACCTTCTCGTGGAGCTCCATCTTCACCGTGGTGCCCCGGTAGGTTTCCACCCTCTCCGTCTCCCCCCCGTGCCCCTGGATCCTGCTGATGGATAGCCCCCGCACCTCCGCCTTGAAGAGGGCTTCCAGCACGTCCTGTAGCTTCTCCGGCCGGATGATGGCCACGATGAGCTTCATGCCTTACCTCCAGCGGGCTTGAGGGCAGGGGGGGTGGCCTCGGAGAGCACCAGGATGGCTCCCTCGCCTTCCACGTAGGCTTCCTCCCCGTGCTGGGTCACGTCCAAGCCCAGCCCTTCCTCCTGGGGGCTGGCCCGCAAGGGGGTGAGGAGGCCCACCAGCTTCAGGAGGAGGAAGGTGCCAAAGGCGGAGTAGGCCACCGCTATCCCCACCGCCAGGGCCTGGATGGCGAGCTGCCCTGGGTTACCGAAAAGAAGGCCGTCCGCCACCCCGTTCCAGGCCTTTTCCGCCAGGAGGCCGGTGAGGAGAGCCCCGGTAATACCGGCGATCCCGTGGGCGCCGAAGACGTCCAGGGAGTCGTCCAACCGGGTCCTAGGCCGCCAAAGGAGGAAGAAGTAGCTGGGGAGGGCGCTCACCGCCCCCAGCACCAAGGCGGAAAGGGGGGATACGAACCCCGCCGCCGGGGTGATGGCCACCAGGCCTACCACGATGGCGGTGGCTAGGCCCACCGCCGTGACCTTGCCGGTGCGCAGGAGGTCCAGAAGGGCCCAGGCCACCAGGGTGGCTGCTGGGGCCAGCAGGGTGTTCACGAAGGCCAGGCCGGCCAGGGCGCCAGAGCCTAAGGCGCTTCCCCCGTTGAACCCGAACCAACCGAACCAAAGAAGCGCCGCTCCTAAGAGCACGAAGGGGACGTTATGGGGAAGGATGGCCTGGCGGCCGTAGTCCTTCCGGGCCCCCAGCACCAGGGCTCCCACCAGGGCGGCCACGCCGGCGTTGATGTGCACCACCGTGCCCCCGGCGAAATCCAGGGCGCCCAAAGCCCCTAAGAAGCCCCCGCCCCAGACCCAGTGAGCCAGAGGGGCGTAGACCAGGACGCCCCACAGGGTGAGGAAGAGGAGGAGGGCGGGAAAGCGCATCCTCTCCACCATGCCCCCCGTGAGGAGGGCGGCGGTGATGATGGCGAAGGTGCCCTGGAAGGCCATGAAGAGGAGATGGGGGATCTCCCCCTTGGCCTCGAGGCCCACTCCCTTCAGCAGGGCGTGCCCCAGGCCTCCCAGCCACGGCCCCCCTTCGCCGAAGGCCAGGCTGTAGCCCACTAGGGCCCAGCCCACCCCCACGAAGCCCAAGGCGGCGAAGCTCATCATCATGGTGTTTAAGGCGTTTTTGCTCCGCACCAGCCCGCCGTAGAAGAAGGCCAAGGCCGGGGTCATGAGGAGGACCAGGGCCGTGGAAACCAGCATCCAGGCCGTGGCGGCTCCATCCACCTCTGCCGCTAAGGCCAGCCCTGAAAGCCCGCTTGCCACTGTAAAAAGGGTTTTCCGCATGGTCCGTCACCCCCTTAGGGCTGAGGGTAGCACCGGGTGTGCATAATGTCAAGCAATAGCTTGACACTTAGCAAAAGCTTTTGGAGCATGCAACGCAAATAGCCGTATTTATATCGCATACTGTCGGCCCTAAAGTGTACAGATGTGCACATAAGATCGCACAGCATTGCGCACAATCCATCCCGGTCGACACCGGGCCTCTCCCCTTAAACTGAGGCCCGTGACGTGGGAAGAACTCCTGGAGCGGCTTTCTTTGGGACAGGACGAGCGCACCCTCTTCCTGCCCCCGGACCTTTCCCCGGAGGAGCTGGCCCGCTACGCCGCAGGTCTAGCCAACCACCGGGGTGGGATCCTCTTCCTGGGGATGGATGGGGAGGGGCGGGTGGTGGGAGCCTCGGAGATCCATCCCTTGCAGATCACCCATGCCCTTTTCCAACTCACCCAGGGGCTTCTCCTGCCCTATGTGGAGGTGATCGAGGGGCCTATGGGCCGGGTTTTAGCCCTTCATGTACCGCAGAGCCCGGCGGCCATCGCCGTGGGGGCGGGGAGGGTGCCCTTTTGGGACGGCAAAAGGCTCACGGAGCTGAGGATGGGCCAGGCCCTGCCGGAGCCCGACTTCACCGCTCAGGTGCTGCCGGCGGCCAGCCTTTCCGACCTGGACCCGGTGGAGGTTCTGCGCCTTAGGCGCATCCTGGAGGAGCGGGGGAGCAACCTGGCGGCCTTGCCGGACCTGGAACTCCTCTTCGCCCTGGGACTTTTGGAGCGAGTGGAGGGACAGGACAAGCCCACGGTGGCGGGCCTCCTTCTGGCGGGAACCCCCTTGGCCCTGAAGCGGCTTCTTCCCCAGGCGGAGGTAAGCTACTACTATCACGAGGCCGGCGTGGACCCGGAAGGTTACGCCTTCAGGGAGGACATCCTGCGCTCCATCCCCGCCCTCTTGGAAAGGCTTAGGGACCTGATCCAGGCCAGGAACCGGGTTCGCTACCTCACGGTGGGCCTGTTTCGCCTCGAGGTCTGGGACTTTGACCAGGAGGTCTACCGGGAGGCCCTCCTAAACGCCCTGGTCCACCGGGACTGGCAAAGCCCGGATGCCATCCAGGTGCACCACTACCCGGATCGCCTGGAGGTTTCCAACCCCGGCGGCTTCCCCCCGGGCATCACCCCGGAGAACGTCCTCCGCCATCCCCCCAAGAGGCGGAATCCCCGTCTGGCCGAGGCCCTCTACCGCCTGGGCTACGTGGAGCGGGCGGGAAGCGGGGTGGACAAGATGTACCGCCTCCTCCTCAAGTACGGCAAGGAGCCCCCGGAGTACCGCCTTTTCCCCGAGGCCCTCACCCTGGTCCTCTACAACCCGGAGCTGGACGAGGCCTTCGTGCGGGAGCTGGCCGAGGCCCAGGAGCGCCTGGGTGGCTTCAGCCTGGACCACCTCATCGCCGTGGGCCACCTGCGGAGGGTGGGGGAGGCCGCCTTTGAGGAGCTGGCCCGCGCCCTCCAGCTTCCTCTAGAGGCGACCCGCAAGGTCCTCACCCGGATGGAGCGCATGGGCCTTTTGCGCAAGGAAGGGGGAAGGTACTACCTGGTGCGGCGCGATCCCTTGGGGGAAAGGGCCTTGGGCCTCCTGGCCGATCCCCTTTCCCGGCGGGAGGTGGAAGCCCAGCTGGGGCTTACCCCCAGGGCAACCCTAGCCTTGTTGAACCGGCTTATCCGGGAAGGCAAGGTGGAGCGGACAGGCCGGGGAACCGCTACCCGTTACCGGAGGCGGGTCTAGGCCATGCTCCACCTGGTCCTTTTCCAGCCGGAGATCCCACAGAATACCGGGAACATCGCCCGCACCGCCGCTGCCTTGGGCTGGCCCTTGCACCTTATCCGCCCCTTGGGTTTCCGCCTGAGCGGTCCCCGGCTTAAACGGGCAGGCCTGGACTACTGGCCCCACGTGGACCTGCGCCTCCACGATACCTGGGAGGCCTTCTGGCAGAGCCTGCCCCCGGGCGCCCGGGTCTGGGCCTTTAGCGCCCGGGGGGATACCTGCCTCTATAGGGTGAGCTTCCAGCCCGGGGACCACCTCCTCTTTGGCCCCGAAACCCGGGGGCTTCCCCCGGAGGTCCTGGCTCTTTTCCCCGGGGTGTACATCCCCATGCCGGGGCCGGTGCGCTCCTTGAACCTGGCGGTGGCCGTGGGGGTGGCGGCCTATGAGGCCTACCGGCAGCTTCATGGGGCATGATGGAGGCGTGTGGGCCTATACCACCGCCCACCTAAAGGTGGACCTCCCTCAGGGCCATCCCTTCCCCCTCTACAAGTACCCGGGGGTGGCGGAGGCCTTGAAACAACTCCTTCCCATCTTGCCTGCCCCCGAAGTGCCCCGGGAAGCCCTTCATCTGGCCCACCGCCCGGAGTATGTGGAAAGGCTTTTCACCGAGGGGCTTTCTCGCCAGGAGTCCTTGCGCCTGGGCCTACCCTTTAGTCCAAGCCTCCTCAGGCGTGCCCTCTTTGCCGCGGGGGGAACCCTGGCCGCGGCCAGGGATGCCCTGGAGCTGGGCTTAGGCCTCAACCTTTCCGGGGGCACCCACCATGCCTTTCCCGACCGGGCCGAGGGGTATAGCCTTTTCAACGATGTGGCGGTGGCCGTGGCTTGGCTCAGGCGGGAGGGTTTTGGGGGCCGGGTTTTGGTGGTGGATCTGGACGCCCATCAGGGCAACGGCACCGCGGTCTTTTTCCAGGAAGATCCCACCGTTTTCACCCTTTCCCTCCACGGGGAGCGGAACTACCCCTTAAGGAAGGAGAGGAGCGACCTGGATGTGGGGCTTCCCGACGGCGTGGGGGATGAGGTCTACCTCTACGCCCTGGATGAAGCGTTGGAAATAGCCCAGGCTTTCCGGCCCGGGCTGGTCTTCTACAACGCCGGGGTGGACGTGCTAAAGGGGGACCGGTTTGGCCGCCTGGGCCTGAGCCTCGAGGGGGTCCGGAAGCGGGACGAACGGGTTTTTCGCATGGTAAAGGCCTTGGGGGTACCCCTGGTGGTGGTGATGGGCGGGGGGTACAACCGCGACCCCCGGCTCACGGTGGAGGCCCATGCGGGGACCTACCGCCTGGCCCTGAGCTCCTTGGCGTAGGTGGCCACCGCCTCCTCGAGGCTGAAGCCCAAGGCCCGGTAAAGCTCCAGGGCCCCGGTCTCGTGGTCGTGGGCCCGGACCCTCAGGAGGGTGGCACCCTTCTTCTGCGCCAGCTTCGCCGCTTCCGCCAAGAGGGCCCGCCCGATGCCCTGGCCCCGGGCCTTGGGCACCACGCCGATATAGGCCACGCTGGCCTCATGGTCCTCCAGCTCCACCTCGGCCAGGCCCACGGGTTCGTCCCCCCGGTAGGCCACCAGGAGGCGGACATGGGGATCCTGGAAGTGTTCCCAAAGCTCCTCGTCCGTCCATTTGAGGCGCAGGGCCCAACCCTCCTCGCTTTCCCGGTAAAGCTCCCGGTAAGCCCCGGGGCCCGGGAAACCCCTTCGGATGACCACGCCCTCAGGGGATGGGTAGTCCAGGCCCTCCGGGTTTTTTACGAAGAAGTAGGTGAGGTGCAAAAGGCCGAAGTCGTCCTCCTCCAGCACCTGGCGCAGGGTGTGGTTTTCCTCCCGGGGGAAGGCGTAAAGCCGGTCCAGGTGAAGCTCACTGGCCCGCTTTTCCGCGGCATGGAGAAGGGGGAAAAGGTCCTCCTCCCGGTAGGCCAGGGGCCCCTCGAGGGCCGCTCCATCCCAAAAGGCATAAAGGCCCACGTACCCCGCCACCTCCCCATCCCGCAAGAGGACCAGGCCGTCCTCCAGCTCCTCGGCCAGGCCCTCGAGGTCCCGGGCCTCCGGGGCCAAGACCCCCCGCTTGGGGCTTTCGTCCATCCAGCGGAGGAGCTTTAAGAGCCCGGGAAGGTCCTGGCGGGCCACGGGCCGGATCATGCTTCTAGTCTACTCCCCGTTGCCCGGGACGGAGCCAGGGACAAATGTCAAGCTTGTTCCTCAAGCTGACCCAGGTTGAGGGCCTTCACCACTCCTTCCTCGCCGTAGAACTCCGCCACGGAAAGCCGGGCATAGTCCTGCTCCACCCTGAGGCCTTCTTCCACGGGAAGGGGCAGGGCTAAGCTCAAGGCGGCGCGGTTTAAGGTGCAGTTCCCCACCACCAACAGCGCCTGGCCTTGATGCTTTCCAAGGAGGGTCCTGATCGCTTCCCGCCCTCTTTCCCAGGCCTTCCTCAAGCTTTCCCCACCCGGGGGGGCAAAGCCCGCCTCGTCCTCGAGCCAGGCGGCCACTTCCTGGGGATACCGCTCCCTTACCTCGGCGAAGCTCAGCCCTTCCCATCTCCCCCAGCTTCGTTCCCTCAGTTCCGGGAGGAGGGTAAAAGGCACCCCGAGGGCTTCCGCAAGAAGCCCGGCCGCCTCAGCCTCGGCCAGGCTGTCGGGGGCGTAGACCCAGGCCACGGGGTAGCGCAAGGCCAGCCTGGCCAGAAGGCGAAGGGCCTGCCTGCCCGGTTCCGCAAGGGGAAGGCCCGGATGGCTGTAAAGGACGTGTCCCGGGTTTTCCACCGGCCCCGCCCGGGTAAGGAGCAGGGTGGTCTTGGGGTGGGGGCCCTTGAGGAAATGGGCTAGAAGCCCCATGGCCCTAGAATACGGGGGTGGAAAGGTGGGTCATCGTTAACCCGGCGGCGGGACGGGGAAAGGTGGGGAGGCTTTCCGGGTCCATCCTCAAGGCTGCGCGGGAAAAGGGGGCTAAGGCCTTCCTCACCGAGGGCCCGGGCCACGCCACGGAGATCGCCCGGGGAGCCCCGGAAGGGGCCCGGGTGGTGGCCGTGGGGGGGGATGGCACGGTGCACGAGGTGCTAAGGGGCCTGGCGGGCACGGAAAAGGTCCTGGGGGTGGTGCCCATCGGCAGCGGCAACGACTTCGCCCGCATGCTGGGCCTGAGGAGGCTTCCTTGGAACGAGGCCCTGGATTTAGCCCTCTTTGCCCAGGAGGAGGCCATAGACCTCTGCTGGGTGAACGGCGAGCCCTTCGGGGCCTCCCTGGGCATTGGCTTCGATGCCCTGGTGGCCAAGAAGGCCCTCACCGCCCCCTCCTTCCTCCGGGGCATGCCCCGCTACCTTTACGCCCTCTTCGGGGTGCTTAAGGCGCTTCGCCTGCCCGAGGGGCGGGTGGTGGTGGAGGGGGAGGAGGTGCATCGGGGGCCCCTTCTCCTGGTGGCGGTGATGAACGGACCCGCCTACGGGGGTGGCATCCCCATCGCCCCCATGGCCGACCCCCGGGATGGCCTCCTCTCCATGATCCTGGCCCGTTCCTTCACCCGGCCCGGGGTGGTCTTCATCCTGCCCCGGCTCCTTCTGGGTAAGCACCTTTCCCACCCCCAGGTGGTGGCCTTTGCGGGCCGGGAGGTGGTGGTGGAGTTCGCCCATCCTGTCCCTGGCCATGCCGATGGGGAGCTTCTTCCCGAGGCCAGCCTTTACCGGGCCCGGGTGGAGCCTTTGGGCCTTAGGGTGGTGGGAGGCAGGGCGGGGCAGAAGGGGGAAAGGCCCCTTTTAAGCCCGGTGGGAGCGGGTTGAGGCCCGGAGGTGCCGGTTCTTGAACCTGGAAAAATGCCCGGTCCTCAAGGCTTGGGCGTGGAGGTGTCCAACGTACCGGGAAGGGGGCTTGGGGAGGCTTCGGAAAACCTTGTGGGCCTAGGTGTCTTCCCCTTCCGCCTCCTCCAGCCCTTGCAAAAGCTGGCGAAGCCTTTCCGATGAGGGGCTCTGCCACCCGCCTCGAGGCCTCTTTTATCTCTTCCCGAGTTCCTTCCCCCACCCACGCATCGTAGCCCGTATACTTAGGCCATGCGCGGCCTTTCGCAAAGGGTTAGGGCCATGAAACCCTCGGCCACGGTGGCGGTGAACGCCAGGGCCCTGGAGCTGAGGCGCCAGGGCGTGGACCTGGTGGCCCTCACCGCTGGGGAACCCGACTTTGACACTCCCGAGCACGTGAAGGAGGCAGCCCGGCGGGCCCTGGCCCAGGGCAAGACCAAGTACGCCCCTCCGGCAGGGATCCCCGAGCTTCGCGAGGCCCTGGCGGAAAAGTTCCGCCGGGAAAATGGCCTCGAGGTCTCCCCCGACCAGACCCTCGTCACCGTGGGGGGAAAGCAGGCCCTGTTTAACCTCTTCCAGGCCATTTTGGACCCGGGCGACGAGGTCATCGTGCTTGCCCCCTATTGGGTGAGCTACCCGGAGATGGTGCGCTTTGCTGGCGGGGTTCCGGTGGAGGTGGAAACCCTGCCCCAGGAGGGCTTCGTGCCCGACCCCGAGCGGGTGAAAAGGGCCATCACGGCCCGCACCAAGGCCTTGGTGGTGAACTCCCCCAACAACCCCACGGGGGCGGTCTACCCCAAGGAGGTCCTCGAGGCCCTGGCCCGGCTTGCCCTGGAGCACGACTTCTATCTGGTTTCCGACGAGATCTACGAGCACCTCATCTACGAGGGGGAGCACTTCTCCCCGGGGCGGCTGGCTCCCGAGCACACCCTCACCGTGAACGGGGCGGCCAAGGCCTTCGCCATGACCGGCTGGCGCATCGGCTACGCCTGTGGCCCCAAGGCGGTCATCAAGGCCATGACGGACGTTTCCAGCCAGTCCACCACCAGCCCCGACACCATTGCCCAGTGGGCCACCCTCGAGGCCCTCACCAACCAGGAGGCCTCGAGGGCCTTCATCCAAATGGCCCGGGAGGCCTACAGGCGGCGTCGGGACCTGCTCCTTGAGGGCTTAGCCCAGCTTGGCCTGAAGGCGGTGCGCCCCAGCGGGGCCTTCTACGTCCTCCTGGACACCTCCCCCTTCGCCGAGGACGAGGTGAAGGCGGCGGAGAGGCTCCTCGAAGGGGGGGTGGCGGTGGTGCCGGGCACCGACTTCGCCGCCTTCGGGCACGTGCGCCTCTCCTACGCCACCAGCGAGGAAAATCTGAGGAAAGCCCTGGAGCGCTTTGCGCAGGTTTTGCAAAGGGTCTAGGCCCTCAGGTTCCATCCCAGACTGGAAGGGCCTCCAGGGAGAAGTGCCTTAGGGCCTTGGGGTCGGAAAGCCGCTTGCTGGCATCCAGGATTTCGATGCCCAAGAGTTTTCCCTCGGCATCCCAGTCCAGGGCAATGCCTTCTCCCACCTCTTCCGGGGTGGCCGGCCCCTCTCCTAAGGCGATGTACAGGGCATCGGCCTCGGGGTCATAGGTAATTGGCATGGCTTTCCTCCGCTGTGGCCCTGGGAGTACGCTGGGTAAGCCGGATAAGTCTCTTGGGCATGCCCCTGGACTCTAAAAGCGGTGCTTCCGTCTGGGAGCCAGGAGGAGCAGGGCCGCCCCCACCGTCACGCATACATCCGCCAGGTTGAAGACGGGGAAGGTGGCGATAAGGGGGATGGAGGTTCCCAGGTCCAGGTAGTCCACCACAAAGCCCCGGCCCAGGCGGTCTATCCCGTTACCCAAAGCCCCCACGGTGATGAGGGAAAGGGCCAGGGTTTGCCAGAAGGCATAGCGCCTTTGGGCCAGAAGGTAAAGGAGGAGGGTCCCCACCCCCAGGCTGAGCCACCCCAGGAGGAAGGCCCTTCCCTCCAAAAGGCCAAAGCCTGCCCCCGTGTTCTTGACCAGGGTGAGGTAGAGGAGGTCTCCTAGGAAGGGCCTCGGCACCGGGGAGAGGTTTTCCAGGGCCCAGAGCTTCAGGATCTGGTCCAGGGCCAAGAGAAGGGGGATGAGCACCGTGGGCATAGGGGAGAGTCTACCGGATCCCCCCCTTTGTGCTATACTCCAAAGGGTTTGCCTTCGGGCACGGGAGGGTCTTATGTCCAAGGTGTGCGAGATCAGCGGAAAGAGGCCCATCGTGGCCAATAGCATCCAAAGGCGGGGTAAGGCCAAGCGGGAAGGGGGCGTGGGTAAGAAGACCACCGGCATTTCCAAGCGTCGGCAGTACCCCAACCTGCAGAAGATCCGCGTCCAGGTGGCGGGCCAGGAGATCACCTTCCGGGTGGCGGCGAGCCATATTCCCAAGGTTTACGAGCTTCTGGACCGGGCCAAAGGGCTTAAACTGGAGGGCCTTTCCGCCAAGGAGATCAAGGAAAGGCTCTTGAAGCTACTCTAAGGCCTTCCTCCCTTGGGAAAGCCCCCCAAAGGGGGCTTTTTTTGTAGCATGGGCTCATGGTCTGGAAGCCGGGGCATTATCTCCTTCTAGCCCTGGCCCTCTACAGCCTGGTGGTTACCCTGGGGTTTTCCCTAAGGGGAAGGCAGCTTGCCAGCCTGCGCCAGGAGGTGGGGATCCTCAGCCAGAAGGCAGCCCTGGCTCCCCAGGGTTATCTTCTTCCCCTACCTGGGGCCTGCCTGCCCACTAGGCCCGAAAACCTCCCGGGTGCGCCCCGCCCCTACCGCAAGGGGGTGAGCGCGGGCTTCGTGTTCATCCAAGGGGATGCCTGTGTGCCCGTGGTGCGGGGGATGGGGGTGGTGGCCGCTTTTGGGGGAGAGGTGGTGAAGGTGGAGGGGGATTACAAGGAGCCCTCCCCGGAGGAGTACCAGAGGCTTCTGGAGGCGGTGCGAAACGGAGCTTCCCCCGAGCAGATGGACTTCTTGCGGGGCCTCGAGGTCTGGATCCGCCACCCGGATGGCCGCACCAGCGTCTATGCCCACCTCGAGGGGCCCTACCCTGGCCTTAAGGTGGGGCAGAGGGTGTACCGGGGGGATCCCATCGGCTATGTGGGCAACACCGGGCTCATGGGAGGGGCTCCCAGGCTTCTTTTTGAGATCTGGGAAGGGGAGCCCGACCGGGGGAGGTTCCTCTTTCAGAGCCTGTCCCGGGAGGAGCTCTTTAAGGAGGCCAAGGCCTTCTTCCGCTTAGAATAGCCCCATGCGCGAGGCTTTCGCCCGGGTCTGGGAGAACCCGTATGTGCGGGTTCTCGTTTACCTCCTTCTTTTCTTTCTCCTCTACCGCTTTCTCCTCCGGGCCTGGCCCGCCCTTTCCATCCTCCTCACCGCTTTTGCCATCGCTTACCTCACCCATCCCGTGGTGCGCTTCTTTGAAGGCAAAAGGCTTCCCCGGCTCCTGGGGGTGGTCCTGGTCTACCTGGGACTGGGCCTTTTCCTGGGCTTCGCCTCCTTCCTCACCGCCCAGACGGTCCTGGAGCTCACCCGGCTGGCCCAGGAGTTGCCCCGCCTTCTGGACCCCCTCTTCTCCTGGCTCCTCGCCCTGCCCGACCGGGTGCGGGCGGTGCCCGTCCCCGAGGTCCTGAAGCCCGTTTTGGCCGAGGCTAGCCGCAACCTACAAGGCCTCCTCCAGGGCTTCTTGGAAACCTTGGCCCGCTGGCTCCAGGGCCTCCTGGCCCAAGGGGGCAACCTTTTGGGCTTCTTCACCTCCCTCCTGGGCGGGGTTCTCCAGCTTCTCACCGCCCTCACCCTTTCCGTCTACTTCCTTTATGACCTGCCCCGCCTGGGCCGGGCGGCCCTCCTGGCTTTTCCCGAACCCTACCAGCCCCTGGTGGCTGAGCTGGCCCACAAACTGGACCGAAGCGTGGGCGGCTTCGTGCGGGGCCAGCTCCTGGTGGCCTTCCTGGTGGGCCTCATGGTGGGGGTGGGGCTCTGGCTCGTGGGGGTGCCCTTGGCCGCCAGCCTGGGCTTCCTGGCTGGGGTCTTCAACCTAATCCCTTTCGTGGGGGTCATCGTCTCCGGAGTTCCGGCCCTTCTTTTGGCGGCCACCGGCGGGTGGGTCAAGGCGCTCCTGGCCCTCTTGGTCCTCTGGCTGGCCAACCAGGTGGAGGGCAACCTCCTGGGCCCCCTCATCGTGGGCCGGGCCACGCGCCTCCACCCGGTCACGGCCATCGCCGCCATCCTCCTGGGGGCCACCCTCTTCGGCCTCTGGGGAGCCCTTTTGGGGGTGCCCGCCGCCGCTTTCCTGAAGGTGCTCCTAGAGGACTACTACCGGAAAAGCCGCTTCTACCGGGAGGGGTAGGCGCATTTTCTGGGCCTGCTAGGGCAGGCGCTCCTCCTCGGTGGCCAGCCCCTCGGGCTCTAGCCGCTTGGGCAAAAACAGGTTCAGCACCACCCCCACCAATGCCGCCAGGGCCATCCCGCTCACCTTAAGGGGCACGGCGGCTCCCGCTACCTGTACCTTGCCCAGCTCGGCCACCACGCCTCCCAGGCCTAGAACCAGGATGGCCGATACCACGATGAGGTTGCGGCTGTGGGTGAAGTCGATCTCCGCCTCAGCCAGGGTGCGGATACCGATGGAGGCGATCATGCCAAAAAGGAGCATGGCAATACCTCCCAGGACCCCCTGGGGCAGGGTCTGGAGGAGGGCGGCGAGCTTGGGGGAAAAGGAGAGGAGGATGGCAAAAAGAGCGGCGATGCGGAGCACCAGAGGGTCGTAGACCTTGGTCACCGCCAACACTCCGGTGTTCTCCGAGTAGGTGGTGTTGGCCGGCCCTCCCAAAACCCCGGCCAGGCTCGTGGCCAGGCCGTCCCCCAGGAGGGTGCGGTGCAGGCCAGGCTTGGCGAAGAAGTCCTTGCCCACCACCCGCCCGTTGGTCAGGATGTCCCCAATGTGCTCCATCACCGTGACGAAGGCCACAGGGGCGATGAGGAGCACGGCGCCCCACTCCCAGGTGGCCAGGGTGAAGGAGGGAAGGCCGAGCCAGGCCGCCTCCTTCAAGGGCGCTAGGTCCACTCGCCCCAGGAGGAGGGCTAGCAGGTAGCCTGCTCCTACCCCCAGGAGCACGGGGATCATCCGGTAGAGGCCTCGGAGAAACACCGCGCTCCCCACGGCGCTCAGGAAGGTGAAGGCCGCAAGAAGCCAATCCTTGCTGGCCATCTGCACCGCCACCGGGGCCAGGGTGAGGCCGATGACCACGATGACCGGCCCCGTGACCACCGGGGGGAAGACCTGGCGCACCCTTTCCGAGCCGATGAGGAGGACCAGTAGGGCAAAGAGGGCGTACACCAGTCCTGCCGCCACAATCCCCCCACCCACCGCCGCCATAGAGAAGCCCGCCTCCTTGGCGGCCAGGATGGGGGCGATGAAGGCGAAGCTGGAACCCAGGAAGACCGGAACCATCCGCCCCGTAACCAGGTGGAAGACCAGGGTGCCAAGGCCGGCGGTGAAGAGGGCCACCGCTGGGTTGAGCCCGGTGAGGAGGGGCACCAGCACCGTGGCCCCGAACATGGCCACCGCGTGCTGGAGGCCCAGGATAAGGTGCCGTGGTTTCATACCGAGCCCATTCTAAGGGTGCTTAGTGGGCCCTGTTGCCCAAGCCAGGGCCTTTCACCCTTGGAAGGGGGGTTTCCTTATCCCCCCTTGGGTCGCATCACCAATGCCCACCCGCCGCCATGGCCTCCCGGAACCAGAGGGGTACCTCCTTGCCGAAGCGCCTTTCCGCAAACTCCTGGGCAAAGGCTCCGTAGGTACCCATTCGGATGGCCTCCCGGGCCTTTTCCGTGAGGCGGTGCAGGAAGCGAAGGTTGTGCAGGGAAAGGAGGATGCCTCCAAGCATCTCCCCCGCACGCACCAGGTGGGCGATGTAAGCCCGGCTGAAGGTTTGGCAGGTGTAGCAATCGCAGCCTTCTTCCAGAGGCCGCTTGTCCCCCAGGTACTGGGCGTTTTTCAGGTTGATTCTCCCTTCCGGAACCAAGGCCGAGCCGAAGCGGCCCGTGCGGGTGGGGTAGACGCTGTCAAACAGGTCCACCCCCAGGCCCATGGCCGCCACCAGGTCTTCCGGATGCCCCACCCCCATGAGGTAGCGGGGCTTCCCCTCGGGGAGGATCTCGGTGGATAGGGCCACCATGGGGAACATCTCCTCCTTGCTCTCCCCCACGGCCAGGCCCCCGATGGCGTAGCCGGGGAGGCCGAAGCGCACTGTCTCCCGGGTGGAAAGGGCCCTGAGTTCCGGGTCCGTCCCCCCCTGGGCGATGCCGAAGAGGGCCTGGTCGGGGCGGGTCTTGGCCTTGAGGCTCCGCTCCAGCCAGCGCAGGGTGCGCTCCAAGGACGCCTTTAGGTACTCCCGGGAGGAGGGGTAAGGAGGGCACTCGTCAAAGGCCATGATGAGGTCCGCCCCCAGGGCCTCCTGCACCGCGATGCTCTTTTCCGGGGTGAGGCGGACCAGGCTTCCGTCCAGGTGGCTTTGGAAGACCACCCCTTCTTCGTCAATGCGCCTCAGGTGCCCCAGGCTCATCACCTGGAACCCCCCGGAGTCCGTGAGCCAGGGGCCCCGCCACCCGGCGAAGCCGTGGAGCCCTCCCAGGGCCCGCACCCGCTCGGGCCCGGGCCGCAGGAGGAGGTGGTAGGTGTTGGCCAAGAGCACCTGGCTGCCGATGGCCTGCAGGTCCTTGGGCAGGAGGCCCTTCACCGAGCCCTGGGTGCCCACGGGCATGAAGAGGGGGGTTTCCACGGGGCCGTGGGGGGTTTGGAGGAGGCCCACCCGGGCCCGCCCTGCCCGGGCGAGGACTTGGAAGCGGAAGGGTTCCATCAGGTTCCGAAGCGCTTTGCCACGTAGTCTTCCACCAGGGCCAGAAACTCCTCGGCGATCCTTTCTCCCTTGAGGATGGTGAGGAGCTTGCCGTCGGCATAGACCGGGGCCTTGGGCTCCTCCCCAGCCCCTGGCAGGGAGATGCCGATGTGGGCATGCCGGCTCTCCCCGGGGCCGTTCACCACGCACCCCATCACCGCCACCTTCAACCCCTCCACCCCGGGGTACTTCCTCCGCCACTCGGGGAGTTTGGCCCTGAGGTGGGCGTTCACCTCCTCGGCCAGCTCCTGGAAGAAACTGCTGGTGGTGCGGCCGCACCCCGGGCAGCTGGTCACCTCGGGGGCGAAGCTCCTTAGGCCCAGGGCCTGGAGGATCTCCTGGGCCACCTCCACCTCCCGGGTGCGGGGCTCCCCCGGGGCGGGGGTGAGGGAGATGCGGATGGTGTCCCCGATGCCCTCCAGGAGCAGGGGCGCCAGGGCTGCGGTGCTGGCCACGATCCCCTTCACCCCCATTCCCGCCTCGGTAAGGCCCAGGTGAAGGGGGGCTGGGGTGCGGCGGGCCAGCTCCCGGTAGACCCATACCAGGTCCGGGGCCTTGGACACCTTGGCGGAAAGGACGATCTTGTCCTCCCCTAGACCCAGCTCCCGGGCGGCCTCATAGGCCCGCACGGCGCTTTCCACCAGGGCTTCCAGGAGGACCTCGAGGGCACTTTTGGGCTCGGGGCGGCGGGCGTTTATCTCCATGAGCTCGGTGAGGAGGGCAGGGTCCAGGCTTCCCCAGTTGGCCCCGATGCGCACAGGCTTGCCCAGGTCCAGGGCGATCCTTATCATCTCGGCGAAGTTCTCGTCCTTATGCCGCCCCCGGCCCAAGGTGCCCGGGTTGATGCGGAACTTGTCCAGGGCCTCGGCCATTTTGGGGTACTTCCTGAGGAGCAGATGGCCGTTGAAGTGGAAATCCCCCACCAGGGGCACCTCCACCCCCTCCTCCAGGAGCCTTTTCCTGATCTCCGGAACGGCCTGGGCCGCCTCCTCGTCGTTCACCGTGAGGCGCACGATCTCGCTCCCTGCCCGATGGAGGGCCAGGACCTGGGCCACCGTGGCCTCCACGTCCGCGGTAGGGGTGTTGGTCATGGACTGGACGGCAATGGGGTGGGCGCTCCCCAGGGGGACGCGCCCTACAAGGACCGTGGGGGTAGGGCGTCTCATCCTCCCTATGGTACGGGAGGCGGCCCCGGAGGAGGGGGGCCTGGGCCCCACTCCGTTAAGCCTCCGTTTGGCCCGCGTTCAGACCCGGGAGGCTATCCTTCCCCTTGGGAGGTAAGAGCCTGTGGGCCTAAGGGGTCTCTGGCGAAGGCTTTGGTTAGGAAGCGTGGTCTTGGCTGAACCCGGACAAACACATGTGAGAGGCTGTCGTAAAAGTCTTGTATCCTTGAAGGGTGCAGAGGACACGCACATCTTACCCCAG
>NZ_PRDA01000007.1 GCF_002964845.1 Thermus tenuipuniceus | reverse complement strand
GGGTAAGATGTGCGTGTCCTCTGCACCCTTCAAGGATACAAGACTTTTACGACAGCCTCTTAGACCCGAAGAGCTGTTCCTCAAGGGTCCCCACCCCGGCCTTCGCCAGGCTGGGGGGGTCCTAGAGATTCCACCCTCCCGCCACCTCGAGGACCTGCCCGGTCACGTAGGGCTCCCGCACGAAGAAGAGCACCGCCCGGGCGATCTCCTCGAGCAAGGCCAGACGGGCCATGGGGATCTCCTGAAGGGGCTGGGATATGGAGTTTTCCGCCACCCCCGGGGCCACCACGTTGGCGGTGATCCCCGCCCCTGCAAACCGCTTGGCGATGGCCTTGGTGTAGAGAATCACCCCGGTCTTGGCGATGGCGTAGGGGGTGATGTGGGGCCGGGAAAGGAGGTTATGGGCCCCGGCGTAGCCCAGGTTCACGATGCGCCCATACCCCTGGGCCACCATGAGGGGAAGGACCCTCTGGGTGAGGAGGAAGGTGCTGGTGAGGTTGGAGTCCAAAATCCAGCGCCACTCCTCGAGGCTCACCTCCTCTATAGGCTTATAGAGGTAATCCCCCACGTTGTTCACCAAGACGCCGATCCCCCCCAGGTGGTAGCGCACCTCCTCCACCAGGGCCAAGACCTCCTCCTCCCGGGTGAGGTCAGCCCGCACCTTGATGGCCTTAACTCCCGAGGCCTCCGCCTCGAGGCGGGTGGCCTCCGCCAGGCCCTCCGAGGTGCGGTAGTGCACCGCCACGTGAAAACCCTCCTTGGCCAGGGCCAGGAGGATGGCCCGGCCAATGCCCTTGGCGCTTCCCGTAACCAAGGCGACCCTCATCTCTCCCCTTTTGCCACCAGGTAGGTTTCCAGCAAAACCCGGGTGAAGCTATTTAGCGGAAAGGAAAAGCCCTCTTCCGGCCTTACCCAGGCCCACTCCAGAATCTCCTCGCCCGGCCGCACCTCCCCTTCCCCTTGGGCAAAGTAGTTGAAGAGGAGCATGTGGGTGGGCTTGTAGAACTCCGGGCTGAAGATGGCCTCCTGCACCAGGGCGAAGCGCACCTCCCTAAGGTCAAGGCCCACCTCCTCCCGGAACTCCCGCCTTAAGGCCCCCTCGAGGCTTTCCCCCCACTCCACCTTCCCCCCGGGCACCCCCCATAGCCCCCGCCACTTCGGGGTGCGCACCAGAAGCACCCGGCCCCCTTGTTCCACCAGGGCCCCTACCGTGGGGACGGGATGGCGCGGAGGATTCTCCATAGATACCAAAGGACAAGATACAGGGCCTGAAGGAGCACGAAGGTGAGATAGGCCTCAGGGCTTTGGAAAAGCAAAAAGACCCCCAGGAAGAAAAGCTGGGTGGTGAGGCCCAGGTTCACCACCCCCGCCAAAGCCCATTCGTCCCAAAAGCGCTCGGGAACAAGGCGAAAACGTCGGAGCACAAAGCCCTCCAGGGCCCTTATGCCCCGGTCCTGGGGGAGGAAGAGGAAGCGGTACACCCCCCGCAGGAAGGCGAGAAGCAAAGTGGGGGGATCCCGTTCCTCGGGGGGCAGGGGAAGGCCCCGGGCTTCCCGGTAAAGCCTCTCCAGGTTGAAGTCGTAGGACTGGACCAGGGTGAAAACCAAGAAGCCTGCAAAGGCCAGCTCCCAGGCCCCGGTGCGCGCCCCCAGGGCCAGGAAGAGGAGGAGGTTCCCCAAAAGGTCCAGCTCCGTATCCAGGTACCGCCCGAGCTCCGTGACCTCCCCCCTGAGGCGCGCCAGCTGGCCATCGGCGTTGTCCAAAACGGTTTTTAGCTGGAGAAGAAAGGCTGCGGGCACATCCTGGCCCAGATGGATCAACCTGGCGGCGAGCAGGACCAAGAACGTGTGGAAGAGGACCAGGTGGTGAGGCCTAACGCGGGTGCGGTACAGAAGGAGGACCACCAGGTGGGCCAAGGGGCGGAAGACCAGGACGTTGAGAAACTCCTGTACCGGCCTTTTCTTGGCTCCCGGCACCATGGTCAGTCCTGGATGTGGGAGAGCACCCGGGCCACCACCTCCTCGAGGGTCATCCCGCTGGTATCGATCACGATAGCCTCGGGAGCAGGGGCGCTTTGGGCCCGGTCCAGCTCGTCCCGCCGGATCAGCTCCTTCAGCACCTCCTGGTAATCCTGTGGCCGCTCCAGGGTGCGCCGCCTGGCCCGCACCTCCGGCGTGGCCGTGAGGTAGAACTTGTGGGGGGCCTCAGGGAAAACCACCCGGCCCATATCCCGCCCCTCGGCCACAAAGGGTGGGGGCACTTCCCTAAGCCTTTCGTTGACCCAAGAGCGCACCCCGGGATGCCGGGCCACCAAGGAAACCACCCGGTCCACCTCCGGCGTGTGGAGGTAGGGGGTCAGGTCCTCCAGGGTGGAAGCCTTCTCGGCCACCACCCGGTTGCCCTGAACTTCGGGGAGCAAGCGTACCCGGTAAGTTTCCAAAAGAGCCAGGATGCCCGGCCCATCCCCAGGGTCCACCCCCGCCCGCTGGGCCAGGTAGGCGGCGGCACGGTAAAGGAGACCGCTGCTGAGGTAGGGCACCCCCAGAACCTCCGCTACCCGTTTGGCCACGGAGCTTTTTCCGGAGGCCGAGGGCCCGTCGATGGTCACGATGCCGCGCATAGCCGCAAAAGGTCCCCGAAAAACCCAGGGTAGGAGATCTCCGCCCAATGGGGCTCCCAGACCCTAACCCCCACGGGGAGGCCAGCCACGGCGAAGGCCATGGCGATGCGGTGGTCGTGGAAGGGCTCCACCTCCCCAGGCCGCACCCCTCCGCCCCCGATGCGGAGCCAGTCCGACCCCTCCTCCACCGCCACCCCCAGGGCCCGGAGGTTGTGGGCGATGGCCTGGACCCGGTCCGATTCCTTCACCCTTAGCTCGGAAAGGCCCGGGATATAGGTCTCCCCTTCCGCCCAGGCGGCGGCGGCGGCCAGGATGGGCACCTCGTCCACCAGGAGGGGGATGAGGGCGGGGTCCACGGAAACCCCCTTCAGGGGGCTATACCGGGCCCGCACGTAGCCCACGGGCTCCCCCCCCTCCCCTTCCAGCACCTGCCACTCCAGATCCGCCCCCATGGCTTTCAGCACCTCCAGGAGGCCGGTACGGGTGGGGTTTAGGCCCACGCCCTCCACGGTGACCTCGGAACCCGGGGTGACGAGGGCCGCCCCCAGGAAAAAGGCCGCCGAGGAGAAGTCTCCGGGCACGGTGAGGTCCTTGGCGGGGAAGGGCTCGGCCCTGCGGGTGCGGATGCGCGGGCCCTCGGCTTCCAAGGGAAGCCCGAAGTGACGGAAGAGCCTTTCCGTGTGGTCCCGGGTGGGAACAGGCTCCACCACCTCCGTGACGCCCTCGGCAAAAAGCCCGGCCAGGAGAAGGGCACTTTTCACCTGGGCGCTAGGCACGGGAAGGGTGTAGGAAACTCCCTTTAAGCCCCTGCCACGCACCGCCAGGGGAGCCTTCTTCCCTCCTTCCCTTCCGTCTATAGAGGCCCCCATAGCCCGGAGAGGCTCCACCACCCGGCCCATGGGACGGCGGCGCAGGGAGGCGTCCCCCGTAAGGACCGCAAAAAGCCCCTCCTGCCCCGAAAGGATGCCCAGGATCAAGCGCATCAGGGTCCCGGCGTTGCCGCAGTCCAGCACATCCTCGGGTTCCTTCAAGCGCAGCCCCCGCCCCCGCACCCGGAAGTGGGGGCCCTCCTCCCTAGCCAACCTAGCCCCTTCGGGGCCCTTTTCCTCGAGGATCTCCGCCCCCAAGGCCCTCAGGACCCGGGCGGTGGAAAGGGTATCCCCAGCCTTTAGGGGATAGAAGAGCCTGCCCTCCCCCTGGCTTAAGGCCAGGAGCATGAGCCCCCGGTGGGTAACGGACTTGTCCCCGGGGACGCGCAGCACCCCCCGCAAGGGGCCACAGGGGCCTAGGTCCAGGTAAGGCCGGTCCATGCCCCCCAGTCTCGGGGGAGCGGGGGGCTTTGGTCAAGGGCGGCCAGCCCTTAAAATGGAACACAAGCATGGCCCTGGCGTGGCAAAGCCCGGTTTATCTGGAACGGAAAAGGCTCCTGGAACGGCTGCCCGAAGAACCGGGCTTTGCCATCCACCTCGAGGCCCCCGCGGGTTTCGGGAAAAGCGTCCTGGCCGGACAGCTTGCCGCCAAACTGGGCCTTCGCACCCTCTGGGCCAGCAGCCTTCTGGGCGAGCCCCGGAGTCTTCTGGCCAAGGCCCTGGACCTGCCCCAGGAGGTGCCCTGGGGTGGGGTGGTGGAGGCCCTTCGGGCTGAACCCACCCTGGTCATCCTGGAGGACCTGACGGGAACGGAGGACCTCTCCCCCCTCCTCCGCACCCTGCCCTGCCTCCTGGTGCTGGCCAGCCGAAAGCCCCTCCCCTACCCCGAGCTCCCCAAACTCCTCTCCGAGGGAAGGCTCGTGCACCTAAAGGCGGTGGACCTGGCCTTCACCCTGGAGGAAACCAAGCTCCTCTTCGCCGGCAAGGAGGGGTATGAGGAAGCCCACCGGGCCACGGGGGGCTGGCCCCTTCCCCTTTTCCTCTCCGCCCTCACGGGAAGCCCTCCCGAGCCCATGGCCCTGGTCCAGGGCCTGAAGGAGAGCCTATCCCCGGAGGAGTTCCAGGAAGGCCTCCTGCTGGCCGCCCTGCCCTACCTGCCCCCCTCCCAGGCCCGCCCGGAGACGGAAAGCCTCTTCCAAAAGGGGCTCCTAAGACACCTGCCCGAAGGCTACGCCCTTCACCTCCTCCTAAAGGATATGGCTAGGCGCAGCTTGCGGCCAGAAGTGCAGGGGGCGGTGCGCCAAAGTGCCCACCGCCTTCCCCCCACCCTGTTGGCGGAGGCCTACTGGGAAGCGGGCCTAGGAGAAGAGCTTCTAGACCTTCTGGAGCGCCCCATCACCCTCCCTATCCCCGCGGAGAGGCTTTTGGGGTGGCAGGACCTCCTGCGCCGCGGGGGCCCCAGGTGCCGCCTACGTCTGGGGGAAGCTCTGGCCCAGTGCGGGAGGAGGGAGGGGTTAACCCTTTTGGAAACGTTGGCGGAGGCCGAGGCGAGAGACCCTGCCCTCGCCCTCTTCGCCTTAGGGCACCTGGCCTACTATCTTTGCGACCCCCCCCTGGGGAAGGATCTGCCCCGGGCCCGGGCCTACCTGGAAAGGGGCCTAGAGCTTTTGCCCAAGGTAAAGCCGGAACTGGCGGGCCGCTTCCTGAACGACGTAGCCCGGGTTCCCTTCGCCGAGGGCAGGCCGGAGGAGGCCGCCCGCCTCTTGGAAGAGGCTCTGCGGTACCTGCCCCTGGAGAGCCCCTACCGCCTTGCTCCCCTCTCCAACCTGTCCCTCCTGCGCTTTGAGCTGAAGGGAAGCCTCAGCGAAAGGATCCGGACCTTGGAGGAGGCCCTCAGGCTGATGGAGGCACACATGCCCCAGAACATCCCTGGCCACCTCCGGGACCTGGGGTGGCTCCACCTCCTCCTGGGACAGAGGGAGAAGGCCCGCACCTACCTGGAAAGGGCCGCCCAAGCCCCCGGAAGCCCCCTGGCTTCCCTCGATGCCAAGATGCTCCTCGCCCACCTGGAAGGGGATGCCGAGGCCCTTACCCGCCATGTGGCCCAGGCGGAGCTTTGGGAAACCCCCTACCTGGTGGAAAGGGGACGGGCCCTTCTGGCGGAGCTGAAGAAGGACCCAGGGACCCTCGAGGGGCTCTTTGGCTTTTTCCCAAGCCTCACCCGGGCCCTCCTGCAAAAGGACCCAGGCCTCCTTCCCCTCTACCCCGAAAGCCGGGAGGAAAGGCTTCTCTGGCATGCCGCCCGCTACCGCCTCTTGCGGGAAGAGGGGGATCTGGAAGCCCTCCTCGCCCTAACCGACGCCAAGGAGGGCATTCTCCCCGGCCTCCTTCCCCTGGAAAGCCTGCCTAGGAAGCGGCCCGAGCTTTCCCGGGCCTACCCCCTTTTGGACCTCTTGCGCCTGGGCTGGAAGGAGGCCATCGCCCTGAGGCTTCCAGAGATACCCCCCTTGAAGGTCCAGGTGGTGGGGCGCTTCCATGTGGAAAACCCCTTGGGGCCCGTGGAGCTAAGGGGCAAGACCAAGGAGGTCTTCGCCCTCTTGCTCCTTCGCCTTCCTCGGGAGGAGGTGGCCTTTGCCCTTTGGCCGGACATGCCCGAGGCGGCGGCCCTGAACAACCTCTACGTCTGGCTGGCTCGCCTGCGGAAGCTCCTGGAGCCCTGGGGGGTACCCACCTACCTGGGGGAGGAGGGCCTGGGGAGGGTGGAGGCCGACCTCTTTGCCCTGGAGGAGGCCTTACGGCAGGGGGACGCGGAGAAGGTCCTAGCCCTTTACCAAGAGCCCCTCTTCCCCGGCCTGGACCACCCCCTTCTGGACCGCAAGCGGGAGGAGGTCTTCCACCGGGTGCGGGCCCTTTTCCTAAGGAAGGGAGAACCCCACTTCTTAGAGCGCCTCTTGGGGCTGGACCCCCTGGACGAGGAAGCCCTCATCCCCCTGGTGGAATCCTGCCTGTCCCAGGGGCAACGGGCCCGGGCCCGAAAGCTCTTGGGGCATTACCGGAAAAGGCTTTGGGAAGAGCTTGGGGAAAAACCCTCCCCCAGGGTGGAAGCCCTTCTCAGGACCCTGTAGGGCTCGCCCCGAGGAAAAACCCCTCCCCTTTCACCCGGACCCCTTCCCCCGGCTCCAGAAGGAAGGTGGCCGGGGGTTGAAGGCGAACCCCCTCCACCTGGGCCTCTCCCTCCAGGAGGGTGAGGAGAAGGGGAGCCTGGGGCTCAAGATGAAGGACCCCCCGCAAGGGATAGCGATAGAGGTGGAAATAAGGCGTCTTGAGGAGGCGCTCTCCCCCTTCCACCGGCTCGGGCTGGGGTGGGAGCCATGGGATAGGCTCCAGAAGGGCCACCTCCAGGGCCTTCTCCAGGTGGAGCTCCCGGGGACGGCCGTGGTCGTAGAGGCGGTAGGTGAGGTCCGAGGGGGTCTGCACCTCGTAGACCCGCGTCCCCGGACCCAAGGCGTGCACCACCCCGGCGGGCAGGTAGAGCACCTGGCCCGGGGCCACGGGAATCCGGTTCAGGATAGGGTCCAGGTTCCCGCCGGCCACAGCATCCCTAAGCTCCTCGGGGCCCACCCGCCGGGAAAAGCCGTAGATCACCTCCCCCGGGGTGAGCACGTACCAGGCCTCGTATTTACCGGGCCTCCCTTCCTTCTCTAGGGCATAGGCATGGGGCGGGTGAACCTGCACGGAAAGCCATTCCGCTGGGTCCAGGATCTTCACCAGGAGGGGCTCCTCCGAAAGCCACACCTCTCCCACCCCTGGGCCGAAGCCCAGGGCACCTCCCCCCCAGGGACGCAGCACCGGCTTGGGACGGAAAAGCCGCACGAGGGTTAGCATAAGGGGTATGCGCGACCTGGACCGCGAGGAAACCTACCTGGCCGACCGGCGGGGCCTGGCCCTGGAGCTTAGGGACCTGGTGGGCTCGGGACCCGTGCCCGCGGAGGCCTACCCCGGCCCCCACGCCGCCTTGGGCTATGGGGAGGGCCACTTCGCCGCCCGGCTATCCGGCCTTCCCGATTGGACGGAGGAGGGAACCCTGTTCGTGCTGGAAGGAGGGTACGACCTGGGAGAGGCCGCTGCCCTTTCCCTTCTGGCGGAAACGGAGCGGGTGCAGGTGGTCAAGGTGGGCCTCCGCCCCGAGGTGGGAGTCTACCTGTCCCCTAGCCCCCTGAACCCTTACCGCTACCTGCGCTTCCTCCTTCTGGCCACAGGACAGGAGGAGGCCCTCTCGGAGGTGGATAGGGCCTTGCTGGAGGAACGAAAACGCCTCACCCCGGAAATCCCCCTCGAGGAGAACCCCGCCAAGTTCCTGGCCTACACCCTGGTGGAGCGAATCCCCCTCCTCTACGCTCCCCTTTTCCGCCCCTTGGAGGAAGCGGGGCAAAGCCTTTTTGCTCGCATCGGGAAAAGCCTGGCCCTCACCCCACCCCATAGCGCCCTGGAGTTTTTCCTCACGGGCCTCGAGGCTCGCCACGAGCAGGGAGACCCCCTGGCCGCCCTCCTTCTGGGAGAAGGGGAAGCGGTACGTCTGGCCAAGGAAATCCTGGAAACCCGGGTGGACGCCATCGCCGAGGTGCCCGCTCCCTCAGGCAGCCGCTTGGCCCAGGCCCTGGCCCTCTGGTACCGGTTGGCCTGGACCGCCTACTACCTGGCCCTCCTCTACGGGGTGGACCCCTCCGACCCCGAGGTGCTGGAGCGCCTGCGGGAGGCCACCTAACCCCCCGGAAAACCCATGACGCCCTTCCCCAAGCCGGAGGACCTCCAAACGGCCATGGCCCTGCAGAGGAGCCTGGCGGAAAGGGTGATCCTGGAGGGAGGCCTTAAAGGCGTCAAGCGGATCGCCGCCCTGGACGCCTCCCATAAAAGGGGGAAGCCCCTGGTGGCGGTGGCGGTGCTTTACCACCTGGAAAAGGGCCCTCTTGCCGTGGGGGTGGGGGTGGTGCCCGAGGAAGCTCTTTTCCCCTACATCCCTGGCTTCCTCTCCTTCCGCGAGGCTCCTGCCTATCTCCAGGCCTTACAGGCGCTTCCCGAGCCACCCGGGGCCCTTTTGGTGGATGGCCAAGGCATCGCCCATCCCCGAGGCCTGGGCATCGCCAGCCACCTGGGGGTGCACCTGGACCTGCCCAGCATCGGGGTGGCCAAGAACTTGCTTTACGGCCGCCTCGAGGCTCCCTTGCCCCTGGAGGCGGGAAGTGCGGTAAGGCTTCTCTCCCCAGAAGGCCGCCCCCTGGGCTACGCCTACCGCAGCCGAAAGGGGGTGAAGCCCCTTTACATCTCCCCGGGGCACCGGGTGGGCCTGGAGGAAGCCTTGGCCTTCGTGAAGCGCCTTCCCACCCGCTTCCGCCTCCCCGAACCCTTGCGCCTGGCCCACCTCGAGGCGGGCAAGGCCCTCCGCCGGCTGGACCCGTAAACTGGAACCCGTGGAGGCACACCAGCCGAATCCCATCTACCGGGCCGCCTGGTATCTGGCCCGGTTTCTCTTGCACCTTCTCTTCGGCTACCGGGTGGAGGGAGCGGACAACATTCCCCGGAAAGGTCCTGTGATCCTGGCGGCCAACCACCTTTCCATCCTGGATCCCATCGCCATGGGGGCCGGGATGCGACGCCCCGTGAGCTTCCTGGCCCGGGCCGACGTCTTCCGCCTGCCCTTCCTCTCCTGGCTTTTGCCCCGGCTCTACGCCATCCCCGTGGAGCGGGGGCAAAGCGACCTCTCCGCCATCAAGGGCGCCATCCGCGCCCTGGAGCGGGGCATGGCCTTCGGCATCTTCCCGGAAGGTACCCGAAGCCGCACGGGCAAGCTCCAGCCCTTCAAGACCGGGGTGGCGGCCATCGCCCTGCGCACCGGAAGCCCGGTGGTACCCGTGGCCGTGGTGGGCACCGACCAGGCCTGGCCCGTGGGCCGAAAACTCTTCCGTCTGCGCAGGCCCATCCGGGTGATCTACGGCAAACCTATACCAGTTCCGAGGCTCTCCCGGTTTACCCACCAGGAGCTGGAAAGCCTGACCCGGGAGATAGAGGCCCAGGTACGGGAACTCCTGCCACCCCAGTACCGCTAGAGCCAATACTTCCGTTATCACACATTGCTATACACAGGTATACAAATAGGTCAGAGTATTGCGTGGCTGCGTTCAGGCGTGCTATAGTCCTTGCGGAAGGGAAAAGAGGAAGGAGGTGAAGAATGGCAGCAAAGAAAACGGTCACCAAAGCGGATCTGGTGGATCAGGTGGCTGCCGCCACGGGCCTCAAGAAGAAGGACGTGAAGGCAGCGGTGGATGCGTTCCTCTCCAAGGTGGAAGAGGCCCTCTCGGGGGGGAACAAGGTCCAGCTCACCGGCTTCGGCACCTTTGAGGTGCGCAAGCGCAAGGCCCGCACCGGCGTGAAGCCCGGCACCAAGGAGAAGATCAAGATCCCCGCCACCCAGTATCCCGCCTTCAAGCCGGGCAAGGCCCTCAAGGAAAAGGTCAAGAAGTAAGGTATTCCCTTCCCCCGGGGGGGCTTTAGCCCCCCGGGTTTATTCCTACCTTTTCCCTCTCCGCCCTGCCCCTAGGTATCCCAGAACACCGCGGGGGCAAGGATCTTCCGGGGCCCCCACCTTGGCTTTCGCCAAGGCGAGGTGGTATCAAGCTCCGCCCAGGGCTCCTCCTGGTTTGACCTTGGGCACCACCCGGGGGGTTTCCTTCTCTGGACGCTCCTGAGGGGTGCTTTCCTCCTCCTCCAGGGGCAGGCCCTCCACCACCTTTTGGAACTCCTCGGCGGTGAGGGTTTCCCGCTCCAAGAGGGTCTCCGCCACCCGCTCTAGGATCTCCCGCTTCTCCTGCAGAAGGCTCTTTACCCGCTGGTACTGCTCCTCGATGAGGCGGCGCACCGCCTCGTCGATGCGCTTGGCGGTTTCCTCAGAGTACTGGCGCACGTCGTACCCGCCCAGGTAGGTGTCCTCCCGCACGGCGTAGGCCACCGGCCCGAACTCAGGGTGCATGCCCCACTCAGTGATCATGCGCCGGGCCAGCTCCGTGGCCTGGCGGAAGTCGTTTTCCGCCCCCGTGGTCACGTCCTCAAAGATGAGCTCCTCCGCTGCCCGCCCAGCCAAGGCCACGGCGATCTGGTCCAGGAGGCGGTTTCGGCTCCAGTGGAGCATATCCTCCCGCCTGGGCATCATGAAGCCCAAAGCCCGCCCCCGGGGCACAATGGTCACCTTGTGCACCCCGTCCGCGTGCTCCAGGAAGTGGGCGGCTAGGGCATGCCCCGCCTCATGGTAGGCGGTGATCTTGCGGTCGCGGGGGGTGAGGACCAAGCTCTTCTTGGCCGGCCCCATCATCACCCGGTCGGCCGCCTCCTCGAGGTCCTTCATGGTGATCTTCTTCCGGCCTTCCCGGGCCGCCAGGAGGGCTGCCTCGTTCAAGAGGTTCTCCAGATCCGCGCCCACGAAGCCCGGGGTGCGCTTGGCCAGAAGGGCCAGGTCCACGTCCTCCGCCAGGGGCTTACCCCGGGCGTGGATGCGGAGGATCTGCTCCCTACCCCTGACGTCAGGGGCATCTATGGCCACCTGGCGGTCAAAGCGCCCTGGGCGTAGAAGGGCCGGGTCCAGGACATCGGGCCGGTTGGTGGCCGCCATGACGATGATGGTGGAATCCTTTTCAAACCCGTCCATCTCCACCAGCAGCTGGTTCAGGGTCTGCTCCCGTTCGTCATTGCCACCCCCAACCCCTGCCCCGCGCCTGCGGCCCACGGCGTCGATCTCGTCGATGAATACGATGCAGGGGGCGTGGCGCTTGGCGGTTTCAAAGAGGTCCCTGACCCTGGCCGCCCCCACCCCCACGAACATCTCCACGAAGTCGGAGCCGCTTGCGGTGATGAAGGGCACCTTGGCCTCCCCGGCCACCGCCCGGGCGATGTGGGTCTTCCCCACCCCAGGGGGGCCCACCAGAAGGACCCCCTTGGGAATCCGGGCCCCCATCTCGTGGAAGCGGGCGGGGTTCTTCAGGAACTCCACGATCTCCTTGAGCTCCTCCTTGGCCTCCTCGGCCCCGGCCACATCCTTGAAGGTCACCTTGGGGGCCTCGGTGAGCACCTTGGCCCGGCTCTTGGTGAAGCTGAAGGCGGAGTCCGAGGGCCCGGCGCGCCCGCTGCGGGAGAAGTAGAAGAGGGCGCCCACCAAAAGACCCACCAGGAGAAGGGGCCACAGGAAGCCCAAAGGGCTTTGGCCCTGGGGGGGCTCCACCCGCACGTTGACCCCCTTGCGCATCCAGGCCTCGAGGGTCTGGTTGTCCGGGGGGCTGGCGGCGTAGGTGGTGAAGGTGGAGCCATCGGTGAGGGTGCCCTGGATGCGGGTATCCCCGGCCCGCACCACCACCTCCTTCACCCGGCCCGCCTGCAGGTCCTCCAGGAAGGTGGTGTAATTCACCCCACCCCCGGGGTTCCCCGCCGTGCCCGCCAGGCTGAAGGCCCAGGCCAAAAGGAGCAGGCCCAACACGAAGACCAAGAAGTTCAAGGGAAGCCGGGACATGTCTTCTCTTAGGGTACACGCCCGAAGGGAAATCCGGGTAGCATGGAGCACTATGATACAAATATGCTCAAGTCTCTTGACTTACCCATGTACCATGGTCTATGCTTGAAATGAGAGGTGTAGCTATGGCTAAGGCAGTGGGCATTGACCTGGGCACCACCAACAGCGTGATCGCCATCATGGAGGGCGGTAAGCCCGTGGTCTTGGAAAACGCAGAGGGCGAAAGGACCACCCCCAGCGTGGTGGCCTTCCGGGATGGCGAAACCTTGGTGGGCCGCATGGCCAAGCGCCAGGCGGTCCTGAACCCCGAGGGCACCGTCTTTGAGATCAAGCGGTTTATCGGCCGCCGCTTTGAGGAGGTCCGGGAGGAGGCCAAGCGGGTCCCCTACAAGGTGGTTCCCGGGCCCGATGGCGGGGTGCGGGTGGAGATCAAGGGCAAGCTTTACACCCCAGAGGAGATCAGCGCCATGGTCCTCCGCAAGCTGGTGGAGGATGCCTCCAAGAAGCTGGGGGAAAGGATCACCAAGGCGGTGATCACCGTGCCCGCCTACTTCAACAACGCCCAGCGGGAGGCCACGGCCAACGCCGGGCGGATCGCGGGCCTCGAGGTCTTGCGCATCATCAACGAACCCACCGCGGCCGCTTTGGCCTATGGCCTGGACAAGAAGGGAAACGAGACCGTCTTGGTCTTCGACCTGGGGGGCGGCACCTTTGACGTGACGGTGCTGGAGATCGGCGAGGGGGTCTTTGAGGTGAAGTCCACCTCCGGGGACACCCACCTGGGCGGCAGCGACATGGACCACGCCATCGTGAACTGGCTGGCCGAGGAGTTCAAGCGGGAGTACGGGGTGGACCTCAAGGCGGACCGCCAGGCCCTCCAGCGCCTCATCGAGGCGGCGGAGAAGGCCAAGATCGAGCTTTCCAGCACCTTTGAAACCACCATCAGCCTGCCCTTCATCGCCCTGGACCCCGCCAGCAAGACCCCCTTGCACCTGGAGAAGAAGCTTACCCGGGCCAAGTTTGAGGAGCTCATCGAACCCTTGCTGAAGCGCCTAAAGGGCCCGGTGGAGCAGGCCCTGAAGGACGCCGGCCTGACCCCGGCCCAGATCGACGAGGTGATCCTGGTGGGCGGGGCCACCCGGGTGCCCGCGGTGCAGAGGGTGGTGAAGGAACTGTTGGGCAAGGAGCCCAACCGCTCCGTGAACCCCGACGAGGTGGTGGCCATGGGGGCGGCCATCCAGGCGGGGGTCCTGATGGGAGAGGTGCGGGATGTGGTCCTCCTGGACGTCACTCCCCTCTCCCTGGGCGTGGAGACCAAGGGCGGGGTGATGACCGTGCTCATCCCCCGGAACACCACCATCCCCACCCGCAAGTGCGAGATCTTCACCACCGCCGAGCACAACCAGACCGCGGTGGAGATCCACGTCCTCCAGGGTGAGCGCCCCATGGCCGCGGACAACAAGAGCCTGGGCCGGTTCCGCCTCGAGGGCATCCCCCCCATGCCCGCCGGGGTCCCCCAGATCGAGGTCTGCTTTGACATCGACGCCAACGGCATCCTCCACGTGACCGCCAAGGAGAAGTCCACGGGCAAGGAGGCCTCCATCACCATCCAGAACACCACCACCCTCTCCGAGGAGGAAATCCAGCGGATGATCGAGGAGGCCAAGCGCCACGCGGAGGAGGACCGGCGCCGCCGGGAGCACGCCGAGCTCAAGAACACCCTGGACTCCACCCGCGTCCAGGCGGAGAGGATCCTCCAGGAGAAGCAAAGCACCCCCGAGGCCAAGGCGCGCCTCGAGGCGGCCATCGCCAAGGCGAAGGAGCTTTCGGAGAAGGATGCCTCCGACCCCGAGCTGAAGGCCGCCACGGAGGAGCTTCTGAAGGCGGTGGAGGCCTACGAGAAGGCGGCCACCGCCGGGACCACCGGGGCATCCAGCCGTGGCCCTGACGACGTGATCGACGCGGACTACAAGCCCGCCGACTAAAGCCCCCCTGCCCTGGCCCCTGCCGGGGCAGGGGCTTCCCCTTACCCCCCTTGGAGGAAGCATGGAGAAGGAACGTGAGGAAACCCAACAGGAGCAGGCCGCCCGGGTGGAGCAAGACCTCCAAGCGGTAGGCGAGGAAGCTCTGGCCCTGGAGGGACGCCTTCTGGCCGCGGAGGAGGAGCTCCAAGCCCTGAAGGACCGGTACCTGCGCCTCCTTGCCGACTTTGACAACTACCGCAAGCGCATGGAGGAGGAGCTTAGGCTTAGGGAACGGGAAGGAATCCTCAGGGCGGTCAGGGCCCTTCTCCCCGTCCTGGACGACCTGGAGCGGGCCTTGGAGTTCGCCGAGGCCAACCCGGAGAGCATCCTCAAAGGGGTTAAGGCGGTGCGGGAGGGCTTCTTCCGCATCCTGGCGGGGCTTGGGATCGAGGAGGTGCCCGGGGAGGGAGAGGCCTTTGACCCCCGCTACCACGAGGCCATCGGCCTCCTTCCCGGGGAGCCTGGCAAGGTGGCCCGGGTCTTCCAAAGGGGCTTCCGCATGGGCGAGGCCTTGGTGCGCCCAGCCCGGGTGGCGGTGGGCGAGGAGAAAAGCCCAGAAGAAGAGGGCGTGGAGTAGGCCATGAAGGACTACTACGCCATCCTGGGGGTACCGAGAAACGCCACGCAGGAGGAGATCAAGCGGGCCTACAAGCGCCTGGCCCGCCAGTACCACCCCGATGTGAACAAAAGCCCCGAGGCCGAGGAGCGTTTCAAGGAGATCAACGAGGCCTACGCCGTCCTCTCCGACCCGGAAAAGCGCAAGGTCTACGACACCTACGGCACCACCACCCCTCCCCCACCCCCGCCCCCTGGGGGGTACGACTTCTCCGGGTTTGACGTGGAGGACTTCTCCGACTTCTTCCAGGAGCTCTTCGGCGGCGGGCTCTTCGGGGGTATGGGGCGGAGGAGGCCAAGGAGAGGCCGCGACCTCAGGGCCGGGCTTCCCCTTACCCTCGAGGAAGCCTTCCGGGGAGGCGAAAAGGTGGTGGAGGTGGGGGGAAGGCGGGTTTCCGTGAGGATTCCCCCAGGGGTGCAAGAGGGAAGCCTCATCCGCCTGGCGGGCCTGGGAGGGCCTGGGGAACCCTCAGGGGACCTGCTCCTTTCCGTGCGCCTTCTGCCCCACCCGGTCTTCCGCCTCGAGGGCCAGGACCTCTACGCCACCTTGGATGTTCCTGCCCCCATCGCCGTGGTGGGGGGCAAGGTGCGGGCCCCCACCCTGGAGGGCCCGGTGGAGGTCACCATCCCCCCCAGGACCCAGGCGGGCAAAAAGCTCCGGCTTAAGGGGAAGGGCTTTCCCGGACCCCATGGCCGGGGAGACCTCTACCTGGAGGTGCGGGTGGTGATCCCCGAGCACCTGACGCCTGAGGAGGAGGAGCTTTGGCGGAAGCTCAAGGAGGTGCGCTATGCTCGCGCGTAGCCCCTATCTATCCCTGGAGGCCCTGGCGGACTACGGCCTTTCCCTGGGGGTGGTGCGGGCCTACGTGGAGATCGGCTTCGTGGAGCCCCTGGAGGTGGGGGGTGCCTGGTACTTCCGGGAGGAAGACCTTCTGCGCATGGCCAAGGCGGAACGCATCCGCCGCGACCTGGGGGCCAACCTGGTGGGGGCAGCCTTGGCGGTGGAGATCCTGGAGCGCCGCTAAGCCCTGCCAGGGGCCTTGGCTTTCCCCAAAAGCCTCCCAAGCCAAGGCAGGCCGAAGGCCGGGACATCCCTCCCATCCCTTTCCCCTATAATCAAGACAAAGAGCGTTGCCACCGCCCCCGCTTAGCGAACCTCTCCTGGACATGAGGTTTTGGTTTGGGTATTCACTCTGCGCAGCTTACTTGACATTATCTTTGTCAAGTGATATGATTTGGGTAGTGGGAGGAAAGGGAGTATGAACCTGGAACGCTGGACCCAAGCCGCCCGCGAGGCCCTGGCCCAGGCCCAGGTCCTGGCCCGGGGGATGAAGCACCAGGCCATCGACCTGCCCCATCTCTGGGCTGTGCTGCTTAAGGACCCCACGGGCCTGGCCTGGCGGCTTCTGGAGAGGGCAGGGGGTAACCCCAAGGCCCTCAAGGAAAGCGCCGAGCGGGAACTGGGCCGCCTGCCCAAGGTGGAGGGGGCCGAGGTGGGTCAGTACCTTTCCCAAAGGCTCGCCCGGGCCCTGGACCGGGCCGAGGCCCTTATGGGGGAGCTCAAGGACCGGTTCGTGGCCTTGGACACCTTGGTGCTGGCTTTGTCGGAAGCTTCCAGGACCGAGCCCTCCTTCCAGGCAAGCCTTCCCGAGGAAGGCCCCCTAAGGAAAGGGTTACTGGAACTTAGAGGAGGTAAAACCGTGCAAACGGAACATGCGGAAAGCACCTACAACGCCCTGGAGCAGTACGGCATCGACCTCACCAAGCTGGCCGCCGAGGGCAAGCTGGACCCGGTGATCGGCCGGGACGAGGAGATAAGGCGCACCATCCAGATCCTCCTAAGGCGCACCAAGAACAACCCGGTGCTCATCGGCGAGCCCGGAGTGGGCAAGACCGCCATCGTGGAGGGCCTGGCCCAGCGGATCGTCAAGGGGGATGTGCCGGAAGGCCTCAAGGGCAAGCGCATCATCTCCTTGCAGATGGGCTCCCTCCTGGCCGGGGCCAAGTACCGGGGCGAGTTTGAGGAGCGCCTGAAGGCGGTGATCCAGGAGGTGGTGCAAAGCCAGGGGGAAATCATCCTCTTCATCGACGAGCTGCACACCGTGGTGGGGGCGGGCAAGGCCGAGGGGGCCGTGGACGCCGGCAACATGCTGAAGCCTGCCCTGGCCCGGGGGGAGCTTAGGCTGATCGGCGCCACCACCCTGGACGAGTACCGGGAGATCGAGAAGGACCCCGCCCTGGAAAGGCGCTTCCAGCCCGTCTTCGTGGACGAGCCCAGCGTGGAGGAGACCATCTCCATCCTCCGGGGCATCAAGGAGAAGTACGAGGTGCACCATGGGGTGCGCATCTCCGACCCCGCCATCGTGGCGGCGGCGGTCCTCTCCCACCGCTACATCACGGAAAGGCGCCTTCCCGACAAGGCCATCGACCTCATCGACGAGGCGGCTGCCCGCCTGCGCATGGCCTTGGAAAGCGCCCCTGAGGAGATCGACACCTTGGAGCGGAAGAAGCTCCAGCTGGAGATCGAACGGGAGGCCCTAAAGAAGGAGAAGGACCCGGACTCCCAGGAAAGGCTCAAGGCCATCGAAGAAGAGATCGCCCACCTCAACCAGGAGATCGAGAAGCTCAAGGCCGAGTGGGAGGCGGAGCGGGAGGTCCTGAAAAAGCTCCACGAGGCCCAGCAACGCCTGGACGAGGTACGCCGTCAGATTGAGCTGGCGGAGCGCCAGTACGACCTGAACCGGGCTGCCGAACTCCGCTACGGGGAGCTTCCCCGCCTCGAGGCCGAGGTGGAGGCCCTCTCCGAGAAGCTCAAAAACGCCCGTTTCGTGCGCCTGGAGGTGACCGAGGAGGACATCGCCGAGATCGTCTCCCGCTGGACGGGCATCCCCGTTTCCAAGCTCCTGGAAGGGGAAAGGGAGAAACTCCTCAGGCTTGAGGACGAGCTCCACAAGCGGGTAGTGGGTCAGGAGGAGGCCATCCGCGCCGTGGCCGACGCCATAAGGCGGGCCCGGGCCGGCCTCAAGGACCCGAACCGCCCCATCGGGAGCTTCCTCTTCCTGGGCCCCACGGGGGTGGGCAAGACGGAGCTGGCCAAGACCCTGGCCGCCACCCTCTTCGACACCGAGGAGGCCATGGTGCGCATCGACATGACGGAGTACATGGAGAAGCACGCGGTGAGCCGGCTCATCGGGGCCCCACCCGGCTACGTGGGCTATGAGGAGGGCGGGCAGCTCACCGAGGCGGTAAGGCGCCGCCCCTACACGGTCATCCTCTTCGACGAGATCGAGAAGGCCCACCCCGACGTCTTCAACATCCTCCTGCAGATCCTGGACGACGGCCGCCTCACCGACTCCCACGGGCGCACCGTGGACTTCCGCAACACGGTGATCATCCTCACCTCCAACCTGGGAAGCCCCCTGATCCTCGAGGGCATCCAGAAGGGCCTGCCCTACGAACGCATCCGGGAGGAGGTCTTCGCCGTGTTGCAAAAGCACTTCCGCCCCGAGTTCCTCAACCGTCTGGACGAGATCGTGGTCTTTAGGCCCCTCACCCGGGAGCAGCTGCGGGAGATCGTGGAGATCCAGCTCCAAAGCCTCAGGGCCCGCCTGGCGGAAAAGCGCATCACCCTTACCCTCACCGAGACCGCCAAGGAATACCTGGCCGAGCGGGGCTACGACCCCGTCTTCGGGGCCAGGCCCCTGAAGCGGGTGATCTCCCGGGAGCTGGAAACCCCCCTGGCCAAAAAGATCCTGGCCGGGGAGGTCAAGGAGGGGGATGCCGTGGTGGTGGACGCTGGCCCCACGGGGCTGGTCTTCCGCACCCCCGAGCGGGTAGAGGCCTGAGAAAGGAGGCGGCATGAGCGTGGTGGAAGTCCTGCAAAAGGCCTACCAGGATGAGCTTCTGGATGCCCTGCGGGCGGAAAGGGCGGCGGAAGGAGTACCCTACCCCCACCTTCGGGCCCTTCTGGAAGAGGTGGCCCGCCGGGAACGGGCTCATGCCGAGGCCATCGCCGAAACCTTGCGCCGCCATGGCGCCTCCCTTCCCCCTGCACCCAAGGTGGAAGAGGAGGGCTGGGAGGCTCTTCTCCGCCTCCTTTCCGAGGAAGGGTTTGACCGGGCTTACTATCTGGAGAGCACCTTCCTCGAGCCCGACCTCGAGGCCCTCTTCACCCGGTTGGGCCGGGAGGAAAGGCTCAACCAGGAAGCCGTGCGCAAAGCCGTAGCCCTTTTAGGAGGTGGCCTATGATCGCAAAGGAAGAAATCCGGCGCATCAAGGAAACCCTGGCTATCGCAGAGGGGCCGATCCTCTCCCTCTACCTGAACATCAACCCCGCCAAGCCGGAAAACAGCAACCGGGCCTACGCCCTGAGGGCCAAGGACGCCATGAAGGCCCTGGAGGTGCCCCAGGACCTGCAGGATAAGGTCCTGGAAGTGTTGAAAAACCAGGTTCTGGAGGCCAAGACCGCCGTCTTCTTCGCCAAGGACAAGCTCTTTGAAACCCTCCTGCTCCAGGTGGAGCTGCCCCTGGTCTCCAGCCTCAAGACCACCTTCCTGAGGGAAAAGGAAAGCCGTTTCCTCACGGAGGGGGCCTTAGCCCACTACGGCGAACCCTTCCTTCTCCCCCTTATCTACGCCCTGGACGAGTACGAGCGCTACGGGGTGGTCTATTTGGACCAGGAGCGCTGGCGGGTGTTTGAAATCTTCCTGGGCGAGATCCAGGAAGTGGGGGATGCCTTCCTCGCCCTGGATACCGAGGCCTGGCGGCGGCTTTCCCTGGACGCCCCAGGGCGCCGCTTCAACCTGGCGGGCATCTCCCGGGGGGGCGCAGGCCAGGACCTCTTCGCCAAGCGCCTGGCCGCCTGGGAAGAACGCTTTTACAAAACCCTGGCCAGCGAGCTAGAAAAGATGGTCCAGGAAAAAGGGTTCACCCGCCTGGTGCTCATGGGCCCAGAGGAGCACACCAAGCTCTTCTTGGGCTACCTACCCAAGCGCCTAAAGGAACGGGTGGCCGCCCTCTTGCCCTCCCTTCCCCACCCCGGGGCCACGCCGGGCGAAGTGTTCAAGCGGCTGGAGCCTGTCCTGGAGGAGATAGAGCGCAAGGGAGAGGTGGAGCTTCTCGAGAAGCTGGAGGAAGCCTACCCCAAAGCGGTCTTCGGCCCCGAGGTGCTGGAAAGGGTGCAGGAGGGACGGGTGGAACTCTGGGTGCTTCCCTGGCACCTGGACCAAGCCGTGTACGCTTGCGATGGCGTGTTCTTCCCCGAAGAGGCCAGGGCCTTGGCCTACTGCCCCACCCCCGAGACCAAGCCCCTGGCCGTGGTCCTGCCCGAGCTGGCCGCAGGGTATGCCGCCAAGCTGGAGTTCGTGCGGGGGGAAGCGGAAAAGCAGCTTCTGGAGCGCGGGGGCATGGCCGCGCTCCTGAGGTGGTGAGGAGGTGAGGCGGATGATCCGGTTTGATCCTTTCAGGGAGCTGGAGGAGTTGCAGGAGCGTCTGGCAAGGGCCTTCGGCACCACCCCCCAGCAGGGGCCCAGGGTGTACGCCCCGCCGGTGGACGTGATGGAGGACGGGGAGGGGCTTCATCTCCTGGTCTACCTGCCCGGGGTGGAGCCCGAGAAGGTGGAAGTGGTGGCCGAGGAGGGGGTGCTCTCCGTAAAGGCGGAGCGGCCCTTCGAGAAGCGGGAGAACGTGGCCTACCACCGCCTGGAAGGCCCCTATGGCAGCTTCGCCCGGAGCTTCAACGTACCCAGCACCTTTGACCTCTCCCGGGTGCAGGCCCGCTTCCGCCACGGGGTCTTGCACCTCCTGGTGCCCAAGGCCGAGGAAACCAAGCCCAAGAGGATCCAAGTTCAGGTGGAATAGGAGGTGAGGCATGCGGCGGACCACGCGGTACATCCTGGCCATTTCCAACCCCATGGGCGACCTCGAGGCCCTGGAGAAGCTGGTGCGGCTGGCCCCCGAAACAGGGGCGGACGCCCTCGCCCTGGTGGGGAACCTCATGCCCAAGACGGCGAAAAGCCGGGACTACGCCGCCTTCTTCCGCATCCTCTCCGAGGCCCATCTCCCCACTGCCTACATCCCCGGGCCCCAGGACGCGCCCCTTTGGGAATACCTCCGGGAGGCCGCCAACATCGAGCTGGTGCGGCCGGAGATGCGCAACGTCCACGAGACCTTCACCTTCTGGAAGGGTCCCTACCTGGTGGCGGGCATAGGCGGGGAGATCACCGATGACGGCGAGCCCGAGGAGCATGAGGCCCTGCGCTACCCCGCCTGGGTGGCGGAGTACCACCTGAAGACCCTCTGGGACCTCAAGGACTACCCCAAGATCTTCCTCTTCTACACCAACCCCTACCACAAGGGCCTTGGGGAAGGGGGGTCCCATGAGGTGGCCCACCTGATCAAAACCCATAACCCCCTCCTGGTGATCACCGCCGGCAGGGGGCAGAAGCACGAGATGCTCGGGGCCAGCTGGGTGGTGGTGCCGGGCAACCTCTCCGAGGGCGAGTACAGCCTCTTGGACCTGAGGGCCAGGAAGCTGGAAACGGGGAACGTGCGCTAAGTACCCCGTCGTGGCTTGCGCCACGACGGGGGCCCCAAAAAGGCCACGGGCAAGCCGCTTCTGCTTTTGCCAATGGAGCACCCTTCGTGCACGAGCACTTAACCCCCACCCCGCTCAAGCCTCCCACCCAGACTAGCGTCCGCATTCCGTGAGGCATATCCTGGTCGCAGGAGGCCCCTATGGACGTCTTTTTCCAGCTGTTTTGGCTTTTCTTCATCCTGTCGGCCCTAACCCCTTACCTGCAGCAACAGATGCTCCTGGGCGCCAGAGCCCGCAAGATCGCCGAGCTGGAAAGAAAGCGGCAAAGCCGGGTCATCACCCTCATCCACCGCCAGGAAGCCGTAAGCTTCCTGGGCATCCCCATCAGCCGCTTCATCAACATCGACGACTCGGAGCAGGTCCTAAGGGCCATCCGCCTCACGGACAAGAGCGTGCCCATAGACCTCATCCTCCACACCCCAGGAGGCCTGGTCCTGGCGGCGGAGCAGATCGCCGAGGCCCTCTTGCGCCACCCCGCCAAGGTCACGGTCTTCGTGCCCCACTACGCCATGTCCGGGGGTACCCTGATCGCCTTGGCTGCCGACGAGATCGTCATGGACGAGAACGCCGTCTTGGGCCCGGTGGACCCCCAGCTCGGCCAGTACCCGGCAGCCAGCATCCTCAAGGTGCTGGAGAAGAAACCCATCCAGGAAGTAGACGACCAGACCCTGATCCTGGCGGATGTGGCGGAAAAGGCCCTGAAGCAGGTGAAGGCCACGGTGAAGAACCTGCTCATGAAGCGCATGCCCGAGGAGAAGGCGGAGGAGGTGGCCACCCTCCTCTCCCAGGGCACCTGGACCCACGACTACCCCATCGACGTGGCCCAGGCCCGGGAGATGAGCCTTCCCGTGAGCACGGAGATGCCCCTCGAGGTCTACGAGCTCATGGACCTCTACCCCCAGGCCCAGGGGGGCAAGCCCAGCGTGCAGTACGTGCCCTTACCCTATCGTCACCAACAACCTGGGAGGCCTTAGGGTGTTTCCCCTCTACGACATCAACCACGCCCGCCGGCCCGCTTTCGTGGTTAAGGGCCTGGTGTTCCTGAACACCCTAGCCTTTCTTTGGCAACTCTCCGTGGGCCTGGAATGGTCCGCCCAAGCCTACGGCTTTGTTCCCGCCCTCTTTTTCCAAGACCCCCTGGAACAGGGCTACCGCCTCCTCACCAGCATGTTCCTCCATGGGAGCTTTTTTCATATCCTTTCCAATATGTGGTTCCTCTGGGTCTTCGGGGACAACGTGGAAGACCGCATGGGCCACGGGCGCTTCCTCCTCTTCTACCTCCTGGGGGGGCTGACCGCCGCCTTAGCCCAGGGCCTCTTCAGCCCGCAAAGCACCGTTCCCATGATCGGCGCAAGCGGGGCGGTCTCGGCGGTGCTGGGGGCGTATTACATCCTCTTCCCCAGGGCTTACGTGGTCTCGGTGATCCTCCTCGTCTTCCCCCTCTTCGTCACCTTCCCCGCCGGGTTCTACCTGGGCTACTGGGCCTTTCTCCAGCTCCTTCAGGGGCTTTTGGGCCTACCCGGGGTGGCCTGGTGGGCCCACCTGGGGGGGTTCCTTTTCGGCGCCCTCACGGCCCGGCGCTTTGCCCCCAGGTGGCAGCGCTGGTAAACTTTAGCCCATGAAGGTAGCCGACCTCATGACCAAGAACCCCGACACCATCGGGCCAGAGGCCACCCTCGAGGAAGCCGCCCGGCGCATCCTGGAGAAGCGCTACGGCAGTCTGCCTGTGGTGGACCAAGAGGGATGCTTACTGGGGCTACTCCAGGTGGAGGAACTCCTCCCCCACCCCGAAAACATTCCCTTCTCCGATGTGGAGGCCCTGCAGCTTTTCGGGGAGTGGGTGGACGGGGAGTTTTTGGAGGATATCTACCGGCGCTACCAGAAAACGCCGGTAAAGGCGGTGATGCGCACGGATATCCCCCGCCTGCATCCCGAGGACCCTGTGGGAAAGGCTTTGGAAACCCTCCTCACCAGCGAGGTGCGCCACCTGCCGGTGGTGGACCAGGGGAATAGGGTGGTGGGCATCCTTACCCGGAGCGACTTCCTCAAGCTCATCCTAGGGAGGCGGTGATGCATGGAGCTGGGCATATCCTCGAGGTCTTCTACCTCATCCTGGCCGCCCAGGTCATGGCCTTCCTCTTCAAGCGCCTGAACCAACCCGTGGTTATCGGGGAGGTGCTGGCCGGCATCCTGGTGGGCCCCGCCCTCCTGGGTTGGGTGCACGAGGGGGAGATCCTGGAGTTCATCGCCGAGCTCGGGGCCATCTTCCTCCTCTTCGTGGTGGGCCTGGAAACCCGGCTTAAAGACATCCTGGCCGTGGGAAAGGAGGCCTTCTTGGTGGCGGTTTTGGGGGTGGCCTTCCCCTTCGTGGGAGGTTACTTCTATGGCCTCCAGATCGGCTTTGCCACCCTGCCCTCCCTTTTCCTAGGCACCGCCTTGGTGGCCACCAGCGTGGGGATCACCGCCCGGGTTTTGCAGGAACTCGGGGTGCTTTCCCGCCCCTACGCCCGGGTGATCCTGGGGGCTGCGGTCATCGACGACGTGCTGGGCCTCATCGTCTTGGCGGTGGTGAACGGGGTAGCCAAGACGGGCCAGGTGGAAACCGGTGCCATTCTGCAGCTTGTGCTCCTCTCGGTGGTCTTCGTGGGGCTGGCGGTGGTCCTCTCCCCCCTCTTCGCCCGCCTGCCCCTGGAGCGGCTCCCCGTAGGCAGCCCGGTGGGCTTCGCCCTGGCCCTAGGGGTAGGCATGGCAGCCCTGGCCGCCGCCATCGGCCTGGCCCCCATTGTGGGGGCCTTCCTGGGGGGCATGCTCCTCTCCGAGGTGCGGGAAAAGTACAGGCTGGAGGAGCCCATCTTCGCCATAGAAAGCTTCCTGGCCCCCATCTTCTTCGCTATGGTGGGGGTGCGGCTGGAGCTTTCCGCCCTCATCTCCCCCGCCACCTTAGCGGCAGGTAGCGTGGTCACGGTTATCGCCATCCTGGGCAAGGTGCTGGGGGGTTTCCTAGGCGCTCTCACCCAAGGGGTGCGCTCCGCCTTAACCGTGGGGGTGGGCATGGCCCCTCGAGGGGAGGTGGGGCTGATCGTGGCCGCCTTGGGGCTGGCCGCCGGTGCGGTGAACGAAGAGGAGTACGCCATCGTCCTCTTCATGGTGGTCTTCACCACCCTCTTCGCCCCCTTCGCCTTAAAGCCCCTCATCGCCTGGACGGAAAAGGGCCTACGCCAGGCTAAGGAGTAGCCCGGTAGGCGGCGTAGGCAGCGAGCACCTTGGCCAGGTACTCCCGGGGCTCGTCCCGCTCCTGGAAACAAAGGAAGGCGTAGAGGTCCCCCTCCCGGGCGATGCCCCTCAGGGTGTAGCCGATGCCCCCGTTATAGGCGGTGACGGCACAGGCCACCTGCTCTAGACCTTTAAAGGCAGCGCACCGCTCCAGGAGCCAGCGCAGGTAGCGGGCGGCATAGCGGATGCTGGCCTCGGGTTCAAAGGGGTCAGCGGGCGGCTCCCCCAGCATCCGGGCCACGTCCGCCCAGGTGCTCCGCAGGAACTGGCCCAAGCCCAGGGCCCCCGTGGGGCTTACCGCCAAAGGGTCAAAGCGGCTTTCCACGTGAAGGAGGGCGTAGAGGAGGTCGGGGTCCAGGCCCTCCCTCCGGGCGTACCCTTCCACCCAATCCCGGTAGGGGCGGGGGTAAGCCAAGGCGGTGGGCCAAGCGACCCGGATCCCCTCCCGGTAAGCCCCCAGGCGGTAGAGGAGGGGCACCAAGGCCGGCCAGTCCTGGGGACGCTGCCAAAGGGCGTAGCGCACCACCCCCCGGGCCCAGGCCTCCTTGCCGAAAGCCACCAGGGCCTCCACCAGGGAGGCTTCGGGAGGCGGCCAGGAAGAAGGGGCCGGGGGTGGAGGCTGGGGCTCCTTCCCCAGAAGAAGGCCTAGCCCCCCTTGCACCAGGTTCAGGGCTTCCCTACGGGGTTCGGCCAGGCCCAGCTCCCCCGCCAGGATGTAGGCCCGAAGGGCAGCATCGTCCGCGTACGGGCTCGTACCCCGGGCCAGGTCCAGATAAAGGACCAGGGCCTCCTTCTTCAACCCCTGCCGTTCCAGAAGACCCGTGGCCCGCCAGACCCCCTGGGGGATGCTTTGCCGGTAGGCCTCCACCGCCTCGAGGATCCTTCCCATCTCCTCCAGGATCCGCCCCTGGGCGTAGCGGCTTTCCGGGTGGTCGTAACGGACCAGAGCTTCCAGGGCCTCCTCCCTCCGCCCAAGCCGCCACAGGGCGTAGCCCAGGCCCAGGTACCCCCTGGGGTCCTCTCTGGCCCACTCCTGGTAAAAGGGCAAAGCCTCCCCATAGCGTCCTAGCCGGAAAAGCGCCTGGGCGCGGAGGTCGGGACGCACCCCCAGGGGAAGAACCCGCAAAAGAGCCTCGTAGGCCCGCCCCTGGAAGAGGGCCTCCCAAAGACGCTCCCCCTCTCCTAGGGAGAGGAGGGCCGAGACCGCCTCTTCCTCGGGCAAGAGCCTCTGCCAAGCGGAGAAGGCCCGGGGGTCCTCTGCCGCCTGGAGGAGGAAGGCGGCCTTGCGCCAGGCCTCCCTCGCCTCCCAGCCCGGTTCAAAGGCGCGCACCCCCTCGAGGAAGAGAGCGTAGCGCCAAGCGTACTCCGCCCGCTCGGCTAGGGGCACCTCCGCTTGCTTGCGCAAATCTGTTTGCCCTTTGGGCAAAGCGTCCCGGTCCACAAGCAGCCAGCCCGCCAGCATCCGGGCATACCCTTCCCCTCCCAGGGCCACCTGGCGCACCTCTTCCGTCACGCCCCTTTCCAGGCTGGCAAAGGGTTCAGGCAAAGCCTGGCTCCGGCAAGAGATAAGGGCAATCCAGAAAAGGACGAGAAGCCACCGCACACCCCCACCCTAAGGGAAAAAGGTGAGAAATCCGAAGGTGGCCCCACGGCCGAGGCCTTGGGAAGGCATGGTTTACCTTGGGGATAGCCCCCTGGCAAAACCCGGGGAGGTGGGCGTAGCCTGATAAGGCCTATGGGTATGGAAGGCCGTATTCCCCCCCACAACCTCGAGGCGGAACAGAGCGTCCTGGGGGCCATTCTCCTGGAATCCGATGTGCTGGACGAGCTGGAAGGCCTCCTCCCCTCCCCGGAGGCCTTTTACGCGGAGGCCCACCGCAAGATCTACGCTGCCATGCAGGCCCTAAGGTCCCAGGGCAAGCCCGTGGACCTGGTGACCCTGGCGGAGGAGCTATCCCGCCGGGGGGAGCTGGAAAGCGTGGGTGGGCCGAGCTACCTGGCCCAGCTCTCCGAGGCCACCCCTACCTCCGCTTACGCGGAGCACTACGCCCGCATCGTGGCGGAGAAATGGACCTTAAGAAAGCTCATCCAGGCGGCAGGCGAGGCCATGCGCCTGGCCTACGAGGAGGCGGGAAGCCTGGACGAGATCCTGGACACCGCGGGCAAGAAGATCCTCGAGGTGGCCCTGGCCCAGACCGACACCGAGGCCCGCTCCATGCGGGAGTTGATCCACGAAACTTTCGAACACATCGAGGCCCTCTTCCAGAACAAGGGGGAGGTTTCCGGGGTTCGCACTGGCTTCAAGGAACTGGACCAGCTCATCGGTACCCTGGCCCCGGGCTCCTTAAACATCATCGCCGCCCGCCCCGCCATGGGAAAGACCGCCTTTGCCCTCACCATTGCCCAGCACGCCGCCCTGAAGGAAGGGGTGGGGGTGGGGATCTACTCCTTGGAGATGCCCGCCTCCCAGCTCACCCTGCGCATGATGTGCTCGGAAGCCCGCATCGACATGAACCGGGTGCGCCTGGGTCAGCTCACGGACCGCGACTTCTCCCGCCTGGTGGACGTGGCGGGAAGGCTTTCCGAGGCTCCCATCTACATCGACGACACCCCAGACCTCACCCTGATGGAGCTCAGGGCCCGGGCCAGGCGGCTTAGAAGCCAGTACGAGGTGGGCCTTCTCATCATCGATTACCTCCAGCTTATGTCCGGGCCCGGGGCGGGTAAGCAAGGGGAGAACCGGCAGCAAGAGATCGCCGCCATCTCCCGGGGGCTTAAGGCCCTCGCCCGGGAGCTCAACGTGCCCGTGATCGCCCTAAGCCAGCTTTCCCGGGCGGTGGAGGCCCGACCCAACAAGCGCCCCATGCTCTCGGACCTCCGGGAGTCGGGCTCCATCGAGCAGGACGCCGATCTGGTCATGTTCATCTACCGGGACGAGTACTACAACCCCCACTCCGAGAAGGCGGGGATCGCCGAGATCATCGTGGGCAAACAGCGAAACGGCCCCACGGGCACGGTGGAGCTCCAGTTCCACGCCGCCCATGTGCGCTTCAACGACCTGGCCCGGGAGCCCTGAGGAAGGTTGGTGGGGTTCATCCCGGGCCTCCCCCCTGGCCTGTGCCCAGATGGGGGGGTGCAAGCAGGGCCGCCGCCCCTTCGGAAAGCGCCCGCCGGAGGTCCCGGTGGCCCAGGGCAAGGCCCAGGGACAGGGCCTCGAGGTAACTCTCCTCAACAAGGGCGATCTCTATGGCAACGATCTTCTCAAAAGCCTCCACCGCGCCGTAGACCTCCGGGCCACGGAGGGCGGTGCGCAGGTGCTCGAGGGAAAGCTCCTGCACAATCCCCATGGCGGGGATCATGGCCCGGGGGCCGATGCCGAGCCTGGCGTGCACCAGCCCAATGCGCCTACGCCCTTCCGCGTAGGCACGGTCGTAGGTGCCCGAGAAAAGCTCCCCGTACCAGCGGGCAAAGGTTCCGTAAAGCCTTTCCACCCTGCCGGGCACCGCGTGGAGGATCTCCGCCAGCTCCGGATCCCGCCCCAGGTAGTCGTAGAAGGCTAGGGCCACCTCGGGGGCGATGGGAACCATTACCTGGCCCAGCTCCCGCAGGAGGGCAGCGTGGGCCTCGGTAAAACCGGTGCGCCGCTTGAGAAGATCGAGGAGTTTGCCCGGGTCCACAGGACAAATGTACCCTGGAACCCCCCGCGCCGTCTACGCAAGCACACCCTGGGGCAGGAAGCGCCTTATACCCTTTTACGCTGAGCCCTTCCCTCCCCCACCCAAGGCCCTACCCCACTCATTTACCAGGATCCGGACGGTCTCCGCGTGGGGTGGTATTACTCGGTGCTCACCCCCTGCTCCACCTGCTGGCTCACGGGTTCCACCATGCGGAAGTGCTGGGCGGGGTCCTCCAAAAGCTTCTCCAGCCGGCTCGCCTTTTCCTCCCGCTTGGCCTCCCGAAGGACGCGGATGTAGGCGGAAAGGAGCTCCCGCACATCCTCCACCCCCCTCAGGTCCAGGGGCTTCACCGCCACCTTGGCCCCCTTGGCCAGGCGGCGCTTCATGGCCTCCTCCGTAAGGCCCATCTCCGGCCAGTGGCGCAGGTAGACCCGCCCCCCGGTCATGCCCGAGCAGATCCAGGGCCCGGGGTCCCCCAGGACCAAGGCGCGCCCCCGGGTCATGTACTCAAAGGCGAACCCCTTGGCCTGAGCCCGGGCGGCCAGGTTACCGAGGTCGTCCCTAAGGGGGCGCTCAGGCTCCCCGCCCAGAACCACATCTGCCCCGGAAAGGCGGATGCCGAAGCGGCTATCGGCCATTCCCTCCACGATGAGGAGGCCCCCGATGGCCCCATAGGCGAAGCTCTTGCCCACGGAGCCATCCACATAGGCCCCGTAGGGATTGCGGCCCTTGAGGATGGCCACGGTGCCCCCAAAGGCGCTCTTGGCCACCCCGTCCTGGGCGCCGCCTTCTACTACCACCCTCATGCCCTCGAGGTTAAAGGCCGCCAGGCCATTCCCGGCCACGCTTCCCGCGTCAAACCGGAGCTCCACCTCAGCGTCGAAGCCCTTGCCGTAAAGGCGCCTCCTGGCGATCTCCCCCGCCAGGTGGGCGCCCAGGGCCCGGTCGGTGGAGTTCACCGGCCCCTCCTGGAAGACCAGCTTTCGGCTTCCCTCCCCATAAGCCCCCATCACCACCTCGGTGATGGTGCGGGTGAGCTGGTTCAAGGGTTTCCTGAGCACATGGGCCGAGGTGTCCTGGAGCCACTCGGGCTCCTCCACGGGCAGGAAGAAGTAGGAGAGGTCCAGCTCCTCCAGGTGGTCCCGCTGGTAGAGGAGGTCCACCCGTCCCCTCAGTTCCCGAAGGGAGCGGGCCCCCAAGGCGGCCACCAGCTCACGCAGGGCCTCCCCCTTGGCCTCAAAGAAACGGGTGAGGTGCTCCACCGCCCGGTCCAGGTCCTGGGGCACGAAGCGCTTCAGCCCGTGGGCCAAAGCCTCCTCCAGGGTCTCGATCTGGGTGGTGATGCCCACGTGGCAGGTATCCAGCTGGCATCCCCGGCAGATGGTGCAGCCGATGGCCACCATGGCCATGGTGGCCATGCCCACCCGGTCCGCTCCCAGAAGGACCATGCGGAGCACGTCGTAAGCGGTCTTGAGGCCGCCGTCAGCCCAGATCTCCACCCGGTCGCGAAGCCCAGCCCGCACTAAAGCCCGGTGGGCCCGCCGCACCCCGATCTCCACGGGAAGCCCCGCGTACTTGAGGGCATGGAGCCTGGCCGCCCCCGTCCCCCCCTCGAACCCCGAGAGGGTGATGACATCCGCCCCCGCCTTGGCGATCCCCACGGCGATGGTGCCGATCCCGGGGATGACGGGCACCTTCACGGAAACCAGGGCCTTGGGGTTCACCGTCTTCAGCTCTTCGATGAGCTGGGCCAGGTCCTCGATGGAGTAGAGGTCGTGGTTGTTGGAGGGGCTGATGAGGTCCACCCCGGGCACGGCGTTGCGGGCGGCGGCCACCTTGGCGGAAACCTTCTTCCCCGGCAGGTGCCCTCCCTCCCCCGGCTTGGCCCCCTGGCCGATCTTGATCTCGATGACCGTGGCGGAGTTCAGCATGTAGGCGTGGACGCCAAACCGGCCCGAGGCCACCTGCTGGCCGCGCCAGTGGGTGTACTTGCCCAGCATATCGGGGATCTCCCCACCTTCCCCGTTGATGCACAGCATGTTGAGGCGCTTGGCCGCCTCCACGTAGGCGCGGAAGGAGGCCTCCCCCTGGGACCCGAAGCTCATGGCGCTGATGACAAAGGGCAAGGAGTGGCCCCCCACGGAGAGGTCCACCTCCTCGGGGGAAACCTCGCTCCTTTCGGGGAAGCGCACCTCCAATAGCTGCCTCGCCGCCACCGGGCTTTCCCGCTCCAGGGAGCGCACCTTTTCCTGGAAGTGGCTATAGGGAGCCTGGCCGCTTGCCACCTCCTGGGCCGCCTTGTAGATCCTGGGGTTGAAGCGGAAGTCCTTGGCGGGCATGACCTTCTCCGCCCGGAAGAAGCCCTCCCGCTCCAAGAGGGTCCGCTCCAGCTCCAAGAAACCGTAGCCCCCCGTATCAGAGCCCAGGAAGTTCCGGGTGCCGAAGTAGTCGGCCAGCTCCGGCTTGAGGCCGATGGCGCTGAAGATTTTGCCGTAACCCCGAAGCTCGTGGATGCCCATGGTGGAGATGACCTTCTCCAGACCCTTGCGCAGGGCCTCGAGGACACCCGCCACCCCCTTCCTCCCCTCCAGGGCCCGGGCCTTCTCCTCAAGAAGCCAGGGGGCCACCGCCTCCGCCCCCAGACCCAGGAGGAAGGCCACGTCGTGCAGATTCCTCACCCCTCCGGAGTGCACCAGGATGGAGGTGCGCCTCCTCAGGGCAATCCCCTCGGCATCCCGCTGCATGAGGGCCCGGTTCACCGCCGCCACCGCCAGGCCGATATCGATCCAGATCCCACCCTGGAAGGCCTCCCAGTCGGAGAGGATGAGGACCTCGGCCCCTTCCTCCACCGCCTTAACCGCCTCCTCCTCCAGGCGCTTAAGCCCAAGAAGAAGCCCCTCCTCCACACCGAACTGGGGCACGAGGGTGGCGGTCTTGAAGCGGGACCTCACCTCTCTTAGGGTCAGGGTGCCGAAGCTTTCCGCAAGGCCCTGGTCCTCCTCCAAGACGATGGGCAAAAGAAGCTCCTCCACCTTGCCCCCACCCCGTCCGTCGGGAAGAGGGCGCCGGCCCAGGAGGGTGCGGGTGGAGAAGTGCTCGATTTCCCGCTCCCGGTCGATGGCCGGGTTGGTCACCACCGCCACGGTCTCCTTGAAGAACTCGGCGAGGTTGGGCTTCTCTGGGTTCAAGGCGGCCAGGGGACCGTCGTAGCCCAGGGAGCCGATGGGCTCGTTGCCGGTCTTGGCCAGGGCCTCGAGGTAAGCTCCATCCCACCGGTCCCAGCCGAAGGCTCGCTCCAGGCCCAAGGGAGAAGGGGCAGGCCTTTCCTCCACCTGGGGTTCGCTCCCCCCGGCCACCGGGGGTGGGGCCTGGCGGATGGGCCCCGAAAGGTGCACCCGGTACCCCGCCACCGGGGTGCGGGCGGCGATCCGCTCCAGCACCAGGCGCTGGTACCGGTCGAAGGGATAGACCTTGGGCCCTTCCGGGGTGAGGCGCAGATACACCTTTTCCCCGGGGGCCAGGGGCTTGGGTTCACCGACAAACTCCTCGGCGTTGAAAACCCCCCTTTCCGAGGAGAAGACAACCTCGTAGGGGGTTTCAAACTGCCAAAGGGGCCTCAGGCCCATGGCATCGGTGGCGAAGACCGCCTCGTCCCGGTGGCGGCTCACGATGGCGGCGGGCCCCTGGGCCAAGGGGCCAAAGCGCTGGCGCAGGGCCAGGTAAAGGTCCTGGAGCTCAGGGGCCAGGCCCTTCACCTCCCCCAGGACAGGGGGAAAGACCAGGTCCATGGCCTCGGGCAGGGAAAGCCCGTAGCGGTAGATGAGCCCCTCCAGCATGCGGTTTAGGTCCTGGGAGTCCGAGCCCCCGGTGCGGGGGATGCCCAGGAAGTCCAGCTCCCGCCTGAGGCGCTCAATGGTGTTGATCTCCCCGTTGTGGCCAATAAGCCCAAAGGGCTGGACCTGCTCAAAGGTGGAGAGGGTGTTGGTGGAGTAACGGTTGTGGCCAAGGGCGATGGCGCTTTTGAACTCGGGCCGGGAAAGCTCGGGGTAGTAGCGCTTTAGAAGCTCCGCCGCCCCCCGCACCTTGTAGACCACGCTGTAGGTGGAGAGGGAGACCACGTGAACGGGGAAGCTGGCCTCGAGCCTCAGGCCCAGCTCCCACAGGGGACCGTCCCCATCGGGGCTGAGCCCCGCCACCTGGAGGAAGATGGGCTCCGTGCGACGGCCCACGGGGCCCAGGACCTCGCTCACCACCTCCCCCCGGCGGAAGAGGACCGGGCGCACCCCAAGCGGCTGGCCCTCCCGCCTCAGGAGCTCGTAGAACTCCTCGAGGCGCCCCTCCTCGCTTTTGGGCAGGAAAAAGTGCCCCACGAAGAAGCGAGGGTTAAAGGCCAGCTCCGGCCCGAGCCCCGCCTCCTCCAGGAAGCGGGCCCATAGCTCCCGGGGGATATCGGTCTGGATGCCTGTTCCATCCCCTTCTCCCCGGATGGCCCCTGCCCGGTGGGCCATGCGGTAAAGGCTTTCCAGGGTCCTCCGCACGATCCGGTGGGAGGGCTTGCCGCTTTTCTCCGCCATGGCGATGATGCCGCAGGCATCCTGGCCTAAGGGGATATCCGGGTAGGCTTCCTTCCAGGTCATCTTGGGGCTCCTTCTTTACGCTTGGGGTTTGGTTTAGGCAAAGGTATGCGCGTCGTTCCCGGGATTATACACCCCCGGGGGGGTAGGGTCAAGGCGTTGTTCCAACCCCCGCGGGCGGTCAAACCCCCCTGGCCCAGCCAAGCCGTTAGTATAGGGGCAAATGCGGGTAGCCCTCTTCGTCACCTGCCTGGCCGACCAGTTCTATGCGGAAGCGGGGATGGCCACTGTCCGGCTTCTTCGGGCCCTGGGGGTGGAGGTGGACTTCCCCCAGGAGCAGACCTGCTGCGGCCAGCCCGCCTTCAACGCCGGCTACTGGAACGAGGCCCGGTCCCTGGCCCGGCGAACCCTAGGCATCTTCCAAGAGGCTGAGTACGTGGTCCTGCCCTCGGGAAGCTGCGCCAGCATGGTGAAAAACCACTACCTCGAGCTTCTTCCTGGGGACGAGGAAGCCCTTAGGCTTTCGGAGAAGACCTACGAGCTATCCCAGTTCCTGGTGAGGGTGCTGGGCGTGACCGAGCTGGGGAAGGGGCTTCAGGGGAAAACCATAGCCTACCATCACGGCTGCCACGCCTTAAGGGAGCTTGGGGTCAAGGAGGAACCCCTTTTGCTCCTGAAAAACAGCGGGGCGGAGATCCTCCCCTGGGAAGCGGCGGAGGAGTGCTGCGGCTTTGGGGGGCTCTTCTCGGTGAAGCTTCCCGAGGTCTCCCTGGCCATGGCCGACCGCAAGATCTCCACCCTGCCCAAGGCGGATGCCCTCACCTCCACGGACGCCGGGTGCCTCCTCCACTTAACCGGGCGCATGGGCAAGCAGGGAAGGAACATGCGGGTGGTTCCCCTGGCCACCCTTCTATGGGAGGCGTATGCAGGTTAAGGCCAAGCTCTACCCCAAGGAAGCCGCCAGGCTCTTAAGGGAACACCCCGGGGTGCGGGAGGCGGTCACAGGAGCCACCCTGCACTTTGAGGCCAACCGCAAGAGGGCCTACCAGGAAATCGACGCCGAGATCTGGCGGGAAAGGGCCAGGAGGGTCAAGGACCACCTCCTTACCCACCTGGACCATTACCTGGAGCTGGCGGAAAAGAGGCTACAGGAAAAGGGCGTCCGGGTGTACTGGGCGGAAGGCCCCGAGGAAGCCCACCGCATCCTGAGGGAGATCGTGGCCCGCCACGGGGTGAAGCGGGCGGTGAAGGCCAAGAGCATGCTCACGGAGGAGTTGGGGGTGAACCCCCTTCTGGAGTCCCTGGGGGTGGAGGTGTACGAAACCGACCTCGGGGAATACCTGATCCAGCTCCTGGGGGAACCTCCAAGCCACATCGTAGGCCCGGCCATCCACCTGGCCCTTTCCGACATCCAAAGGCTCTTCCATGGGCGCTTCGGCACCCCCCTGGACGCTTCCCCTGAGGCCCTGGCCGCCGTGGCCAGGAAGGTTTTGCGGGAAGCCTTCCTCACCGCCGACCTGGGCATCAGCGGGGCCAACTTCCTGGTGGCGGAAACCGGTACCCTGGCCCTCATGGAGAACGAGGGGAACATTCGCCTTTCCACCAGCCTCCCCAGGGTGCACGTGGCCTTCGTGGGGATCGAAAAGCTCCTTCCCCGCTTCGCCGACCTGGCCCTCTTCCTCCCCCTCACCGCCCGGGCGGCCACGGGGCAGCGGCTTTCCACCTACGTCTCCCTCATCCAGGGCCCGGCGAAGGAGGGAGAGGAGGGGCCTAAGGAGGTCCACGTGGTCCTGGTGGACCACGGCCGCACCACCCTTCTCCACGACCCCGAGGCCTGGGAGGTCTTGCGGTGCCTCCGCTGCGGGGCCTGCCTCAACGCCTGCCCCGTTTACCGCCAGACCGGGGGGCACCCTTACGGCTACGTGTACTCGGGGCCCATCGGGGCGGTCTTGGACCCCGGGCTTCTGGGCCTCGAGGACACCTACCCCCTTCCCTACGCCTCCACCCTCTGCGGGGCCTGCTACGAGGCCTGCCCGGTGAAAATCCCCATCCCCAAGCTCCTCCTCACCTGGCGGAAGCGGGCGGTGGAGCGGGGCCTCGCCCCCACCTGGGAAAGAGGCGCCATCCAGGCCTTTTCCAAGGTGATGCAAAGCCCAAGCCTCTACCGGTTCTTCTCCAAGGCCCTAAGGGGCCTTCCCCTGCCCCAGGACCTCCTTCCCCTTCTTAAGGCCTGGACCGAGGGACGGGGTCCCTTACGGCCCAGCCCCAAGCCCTTCCACCAGCTTTGGCAGGAACTCAAGGAGTAAGGCCATGGACGCCAAATCCCGCATCCTAAGCCGCATCAGGCATGCCCTTAAGGGCATGCCCAAGGCCCTTCTCCCCGAGCATCCCCACCCGGCCCTTGCCCAAGACCCCGCGGAGCTTTTCCTGAAGCGCCTGGCGGAGAATGGGGCCGAAGGCCACCTCGTGGATAAGGAAGGGGCCAGGAAGCTTCTTGCCGACCTGGCCCAGGGACTTCCCGGGGCCGCTTACGGCAAAGGGGTACCCGATGCCTTCCGCCTCCTGCCGGAGCTTCCTCCCGAAGAGGCCCCCTTAGGGGTTTCCCGGGCCCTCTTCGCCGTGGCGGAAACGGGTACCGTGGCCCTCTCCTCGGAGGATGGCAGGAGGGTCCAGCTCTTACCCCCCGTTCACCTGGTCCTGGTGGAGGAAGAGAAGGTTTATCCCAGCCTCCTCGAGGCCTTTTTGGACCTAAAATCCTTTCCCAGCGCCATAGGCCTTCACTCCGGCCCCTCCAAAAGCGCCGACATCGGCCAGGTGATGGTCAAAGGGGTGCACGGCCCCGGCCGGTTGGTGGTGGCCGTGCTTCAGGGCAGTTGGTAGGCAGAAGGCGGGGAAAGCCTTCTAAGGTTCAGGCGAAGCCCTCCCTCATCCCGCACAAAGATGGGCCACCACACGAAGCTGGCCCTGCCAGCGATGGCCTGCAGGGGCACGGGTCCAAAGGTGCGGGAGTCCTCAGAACCCCCCAGGGTACGGTTATCCCCCATGACGAAGTAGTACCCCTTCTTGAGGCGGATCCTTCCCACCTCGCAGGCCTCGGTCAGGCGGCTTCGGGCCAGGACCTCCTCCGAAGGAGGCAGGAGCATCTCCTTAAGGGGCCTTAGGTAGGCGGGCAGAAGCTCCACGGGGAAATCCCCCTGCTGGGTAAGGATCCGGGTCATGCGCCCGTCCTTGTAGCATACCCCTGGGAAAGAGTCGGGCCAAGGAGCGATGCGGTCGGTGATGTGCCTCTCGTCCAGGGGCTTACCGTTGATGTACACCACCCCCCGCTCCACATAGACCTCGTCCCCGGGCACCGCCACGATGCGCTTGATGAAGAAGGCCCTGAAGCTAAAGCCCAGGATGGGAAAGCGGGCGGTGGCGTTTGGGGTACCCTCCGGAGGTTTCAGGATGGCGATCTCCCCCCTTCGCCACTCCATCAGGCCAAAGCGCACCAACCACGTTTCCCACTTAGGCACCAGAACCCGCTCCCCGTTTTGCAGGGTGGGAAACATGCTTTGCCCCACCACCCCCACGGTGGTGAAGACAAAGGTGGTGACCAAAAACGCCACCAGGAGGGCTTCTCCCACCTGGCGGAACCACTCCTTGAAAAGATACTCCCAAAACGCCTTCATACCCCTCCTACTTTACCCCCTATCGCCTCCCCTGCCGCCTTGCGCCCCGCCTCCACGATCTCCTCCAGACGGCGGAAGTCCTCAATGCCCACCCCCGCCAGGCTGGGCCTCACGTACACCTCCGGGGCATACAGGGTGAGGCGGACCGAGGTGAGATGGAACTGCATCAGGTCCACCGCCCGCCGGGCCAGGGCCAGAAGGCCCCTGGGAGCTCCTGCCACCTCCCGCTCCGGCGTTACATCCACGGCCCAGACCTCCGTGGCCCCCAGGGATCGGGCCGCATCCACGGGAAGGTTATCCAAAACCCCGCCGTCAAAAAGGAGCTGCCCTTCCCGCTCCACCGGGGCAAGGAGCCCGGGATAAGCGGCGGAGGCCAGGACGGCGCTGGGCAGGTCCCCTTGGGTAAGAAAGAGAAGCCGCCCCGAGACCACGTCCACGGCGGTGACCGCCAGAGGCTTTTTCAACCCGTCAAAGCTTGGGGGAAGGTGCTCTGCCAGAAAATCCCTAAGCTTCCTGCGGGAAAAAATTCCTTCCCTTGGGGAGAAGCCCAAAAGCCCCAGCCAGGGAGTCTTGTGGGCAATGGCCAACATCTCCGCCGGGGTCTTGCCCGCGGCAAAAAGCGCCCCCACGATGGCCCCCATGCTGCTTCCCGCCACCACCTGGAAGTCCAAACCCGCTTCCAGGAAGACCTCGAGGGCCCCGATGTGGGCAAGCCCCCTTGCCCCCCCACCGGAAAGCGCCAAGCCACGCACGCCAAAATCCTAACGGCTTCTGGGTGAAAGAGGTGAGGGCTGGATATAGTGGAGGCGGTGAGCCTGGCGGGGAGGGTCCTTCTGAACCGGTACCGGGTGGTGCGCCCCTTGGGCCAAGGCGCCTTGGCCACCGTCTACCTGGCCTTCGACCGCTTCGGCACCCCTTACGCCCTCAAGGTCTTCCCCCAGGGGGCCGAGGCCAGGCGCAACCGGGAGTTCTGGGTAGGGAAGCAGCTTTCCCACCCCAACCTGAACCCGGTTCTGGAGAGCCTGGACCTGGAGGAAGGCCCCGCCCTCCTCCTGGCCTACGCCCCTGGGGAGGAGATGGGGCGCTGGATGGGGCGCCGCCCCGAGCGCCCTCGGGCCTTATACGTCTTCCGCCAGCTCCTCCTGGCCTTGGCCCACATGCACGGCAAGGGCCTGGTGCACCGGGACGTGAAGCCGGAAAACATCATCGTGGCGGGAACGGACGAGGCCAAGTTGGTGGACTTTGACCTCTCAGGGCCGGCCCTCGAGGCCTTCAAGAAACCCTTAAGGGTGGGTACCCTTCCCTACCTGGCCCCCGAACAGGTCCTGGGACAAAGCCCGGGTCCTGAAGCGGACGTCTACGCGGCGGGCATCATCCTCTACTGGATCCTCTCCGGGGAACACCCCTTTGTGGGTGGGCCGGAGGAGGTCCTCCTCAGCCACCTCCAGGAACCCGTTCCCCCCGTCCCTGGCCTGCCCCCTCCACAACAGGCCTACCTGGAACGCCTCCTGGCCAAGTCCCCAAAGGAACGGTTCCCCTCGGCCAAGGAGGCCCTCGAGGGGTTCCCCTTCCCCTGAGATGGCCACCTGCCTGATCCTTTCCACCCTTCTGGGCTCCTCCCTTTTCGCGGGACTGGGGGAGGTGACGGTGGGAAGGCTTTTGGTGGAAGGGGGCCACCGGGCCTTGGCGGTGGCGCAAAGCAGCGCCTATGCCTTGGTGAAAGAGGAAAACTCCGCCCTTTACGACCTTGCCCCTACCCCGGACGGGTACCTGGCCGTGGGTCACGTGGGAGAAGCCCTCCTCCGCCTGGAGCTGGACCCCCAGGGAAACCCTGTGCGGGCCCTGGCCGGCGGTCGGGGCATCCTCTGGGGCACGGATGGCCGATTCGCCTGGGGAGGATATAGGGGCCCTGGGGGTTGGGAGGCTTTGGCGTTGGACCTGGTCGCGGAGAGGGCCATCCGCCTTCCCTTGCCCGGCCAGGGGTACGCCTACGGGGGCCTATACCGCCATGGCGCCCTCTTCCTGGTGGGCCGGGTGGAGGGGGAAGGGGGGTTTGACGGCTTCTTCCTGGGCCTAAGGGCCAGGGATTTCCTAGGGGAAGGGGGCTGGGCTTACGGGTACCAAAGCGGCTGGCCGGGAAACGACTACCTCCGCTTCCTGGGAGAAAGGGGAGCGGTGGGCCGGCTCGAGGCGCAAGGGGACTCCGAGGGCCTCCTTCTGGACTGGCTAGGCCTTAGCCAAGGAAAGGCTCGACTGCTTCGTCGCCCCGGCTTTGACTACCTCAGGGCCTGGCACGGAGCCTTCCTGGTGGGGGAGGCGGAGGTGGAGGGGGTTTTAGAGGACCTTTGGATTGGGCCGCAAGGAGGCCGGTACGGGGGCGGTCCCATGGCCTCCCTGCGCGCCCTGGATCCTCCTTTTGCCTACGGGTACTCGTATCGCTTACTTTTCCAGGGGGAGGGTATGGTCCTAGACCTAGGGGAATACAGGGGGAAACCCCTCGCCTACCGCCTCGAGGCGCTCACGCTTCCGTGGCGGCCCTTCAAGTCCCGGGCGCTTCCCCTTCCCTTTCCTGGAAGCCCCTCTCCTGGCAAGCGGTGGCCGGGCTAAAAGTCCAGCCCTGCCCCTGATCCCTCGGCTCGGCCCGCCCTCACCTGGCATAGGCTCCGTTGGCCAGGAAGGTGAGGATGCCCGCAAGAAGCCCCTGGGCCACCTTCTCCCGGTAGGCGGCGTCGGCAAGCTGCCTTCCCTCCACCGGATGGTCCCCGAAGCCGATCTCCACCAACACCGCAGGCACCTTGGCGTAGCGAAGCACGAAGAAATCACCGGGGAAGGTCCCACGGAAGGGGCTTCCCGTGGTCTGGGAAAGCTTCCTTCCCAAGGTTTCCGCCAGGCGCTGGCTGTAGCGCTGGTTGGCCTGGGCCACGATGTCCGAGAGGATTCGTTCCGCCACGCTCTGGGCCTCCTGGGTGAGGCGCTTGCCCAGCTCTCCCCCCCCGTTCTCCCGGATCACCTGGGCCAACACCCTCGGGTCCTGGGCCCGGCCAAAGTAAAAGACCTCCACCCCCCGCGCCGTACGGGTGGGAGAGGCGTTCACGTGGACGGAGATGAAGAGGTTCACCTGGGAGCTATCCGCTAAAGCTGCCCTTCGGGAAAGGTCTTCCCGCTTATCGGGGGAAAGGTGGGCATCCCGATCCCGGGTGAGGCGGACCTCAATACCCTCCTTCTCCAGAAGGCGCCTAAGGCGCAGGGCCACGTCCAGGACCACCTCCTTTTCCACCACATACCCCACCATCCCCGGGTCTACCCCCCCGTGCCCCGGGTCCAGGAGGACCACGGGCTTGGGCGGCCTGGGCGGCCGGTTGCGGGGTGGGTCCAAGTTTACCTGGGCCGGCTTGGCCGGGGTGGAGGCCTCCTTTTTCAGGCTTAGGTCCACCACAAGCCGCTCCGGGTCGGAATAGCGGCGCACCGTGGCCTCCACTGCTCCCTTTAGGCGCACCACCACCCGCACCTGCCCTTCCTCAGGTAGGGTTTGGACGGAGGCCACCTCGGAAGAGTTCACCACCTGATCCAGGGAAGCTGCCTTTACCCCCCTCAGGATCAAGACCAGAAGGCCATTCTCCTGGGAAAGGGAGTGCTGGACCTCTTTGGAGGGGAGATCAAAGACCAGCCGGGTAAAGCCCTGGTGCACCCCAATGCGGGGAAAGGCCCAAGCCAGGCTCCATAGCCAGATACAAACCAGGAGGCATACCCGCATCTACGCTCATTCTAGCGGGAAAGGTTAAAGCTTGATAAAATCCGGCTCATGACGAAGAGGGTCGTAATCCATCATCTGGTAGGCCACCGCTTCCTGGGAATCAACGAGCAGGGCGATAAGGTGATGATCGACGGGGATCAGCCCGCCACCGGCCCCCGTCCCATGGAGCTCCTCCTCATAGCCCTGGGAGCCTGCACCGCCTATGACGTGGTGGACATCATGAAGAAGAAAAAGCAGCCCCTGGCCCGCTACCGGGTGGAGGTGGAGGGTGTCCGGGCGGAAACCCATCCCAAGCGCTACACCCACATCACCATCACCCACATCGCCTCGGGACCTGGGGTGACGCTGGAGGCCCTCGAGCGCGCCGCCCACCTGTCCCACACCAAGTACTGCTCCGTTTCCGCCAACCTCAACGCCGAGATCGCCGTGAAGGTGGTGCTGGAACCCTGGGAAGAGGACCAAGGCTAAGCGCCATGCTCCTGGCCATCGACATCGGCAACACCTCCACGGTCCTGGGGGCCTTCTCCGGGGAGGACCTCATCGCCCACTTTCGCATCCACACCGACCGGATGCGCATGGAAAGCGAGTACCGGGTGATGCTAAGAAACCTCTTCGCCCTAGAAAACCTTCCTCCCCCCAAGGCCGCCCTCCTTTCCAGCGTGGTGCCCCCGGTGGAAAGGGAGATGAAGGAGGCCATAGAAAAGCTTTTCGGCATCAAGGCCCAGGTGGTGGATGCCGGGGCCACGGGGCTGGAGGTGTGCATAGATAACCCTAAGGAAGCCGGCACCGACCGCCTGGTAAACGCCGTGGGCGCTTTGGGCTACCCAAGCCCCACGGGCCGCTACATCGTGGTGGACTTCGGCACCGCCACCACCTTTGATCTGGTGGAGGCCCCTAACCGCTACCTGGGCGGGGCCATCACCATCGGCCCCCAGACCGCCGCCGACGCCTTGGCCGCCCGGACCGCCAAGCTTCCCCGCATAGACCTGGTCCCTCCCCCTCAGGTGGTGGGTAAAAACACCCTGGACGCCCTGCGCTCGGGCCTGGTCCTGGGCTATGCCGCCTTGGTGGAGGGCATGGTGCGCCGCTTCAAGGAAGAAGCCGGGGAGGCCCTGGTGATCGCCACTGGGGGCTTTGCGGAAACCCTACGGGATCTCTGCCCCTCCTTTGACGTGGTGGACGAGGATCTAACCCTTAAAGGCCTGCTTCGCATCCACAAGGGGTTAGGGTAAACCAGTACACCCACCGCCCCTCCTCCGGCAAAAGCACGTACCGGTGCCCTTCCACCCGGTAGCACCCTAGGTCCCGCCAAAGACCAGGCCGTTCCCGGAGGAAGACCCTTAAGGGGGTTCCCTCCCGTTGGGCCAGAAGAAGCCGCAGGTTTCCCCCAATGGGCTCCTGGTTTCCCCGCTTACCCTCGCCCTGGTAGAGGATGCGGCCATCGGGCAAGAACCCATTCCGGTACCCCGACTCCCCCCGGTCCACCAGGAGGCTACGCCTCCCAATCCCCTTCCGGGTCCGGTGGTAAGCGAAGACCTCGCTCCAGCTTAAGCTTGACACCGCCCTTTCCCCCGGCTATCATCCTAAGTGCCCGGTCGGACGCCCCCGACCCGGCAACAACCTAAGGCCCCGTGGTGTAGTCGGTTAACACACCCGCCTGTCACGTGGGAGATCGCGGGTTCGAGTCCCGTCGGGGCCGCCAGGCCGAGGTAGCTCAGTTGGTAGAGCATGCGACTGAAAATCGCAGTGTCGGCGGTTCGATTCCGCCCCTCGGCACCAGGGGAAAACCAAACTGCCCTCCCTTAGGGGCAGTTTTTCTTTACCCCATCCCGGGTCACCACCTTTGCTAGACTACCCTTGAAGGGGGTGGGAACCTGAAGCAAAGGATTTGGATTCCGGGTGGGTATTTAGGATAAAGCATTTTCGGCGCTGAAGGCATTTATTCCAAAGGTATTGCCGGTGGAATTCTGGGGTGTGCTCAAGCAGGTGCATTGGGTGGACTGTGAGGGCTTAGGCCCCGCAGTCGCCCTGTTTTTTTAGGGTTGCCATTTCCCCCAAACCCGGAAGGTTCCCCCTCATTCAACAGGGTACTACCCAGCTGCCCAGGGATGTGCTAGGCTGGGTAGTGTAAATCTGACCTACTCCCAAAAATTGTCAGGGTAAAGGCAATTTTCACCGTTCTGATACCTATTTTCCCCTCTTGACGGTATTGACAGACCCCCCTAAAGTGAAAGACAAGCAAACGGGGCCGAACCCCCGGAAGCGGAGGAAAAGGAGGGATGAAGATGAGGAAGCTGATCGCCCGCGTTTTGGTTCTCCTCGGCTCTCTGGTAGCTTTGGGACTGGCGGCTGGAGCAACCGCGCACTGGGAGTAAAAACGGCCACGGGTTGGCCGTTTTTTCCTTTTGCCCCCCCAAGGGGGCCTTATGCTATCCTTTAGGCCAGGATGCTCCGAAAGCTTCGCCGCCTGGAACTCCCCCCGCCTCGGGTTTTGGTCTTCACCCTCGCCACCTTCGCGGCCTTTTTGCTCCTGGAAGGCTACCTCATCGCCCGGCACGGGTTCCGCCTTCCCCCCCCTGGGCTAAACTGGTTCGACCTCCTCTTCTGGGCGGCCTTGGTCTTCTGGAGCGTGGGGGTACGAATTCGTCTCCCCCTCAACGCCAGCATGAGCCACCTCTTCCTCTTCGCCCTGGCCCTGGTGGTCCTGGCCCCTCCCTGGCTTGCCCCCCTCTGGGTGTTTCTCTTCCAACCCGGCGATAAAGCTTGGTACAAGCAGCTCTTCAACCGCTCCCAGGACGCCCTGGCTGCCCTGGCCGCCGCCCTGGTCTGGGGGTTCTTCCAGAGCAACCCCCTCCACCTGGGCAGCCTAGACCTAAGCGCTGGGGCGGGCATAGGCCTAGCGGCGGTGGCTCTTTTTTTCGTCAACACGGGCCTGGTCACCCTCATCATCCACCTCGCCAGCGGTACCCCCCTGCGTGAAGTCTGGAAAAAGAACTTTGGTTGGCTCGCTGCCAGCTACTTCCTCCTCTCCCCCCTGGCCCTCCTCCTGGCCCGGGCCTACGCGATGCCCCTCCTGGGCGGCTGGGGGGGCTGGACGGTCCTCCTCTTCCTGATCCCCCTCTACTACAGCCGCTTCTACTGGGACGAGAAGGTGCGCCTGGAGCAGGCCTTTGACGCCACCTTGGAGGTGCTGATGCACGCCCTCGAGGCCAAGGAGCCGGAAACCCGCATGCACTCCGAGCGCGTGGCGGACATCGCCGCCGACCTGGCCCGGGCCTACTACAAGGACGAGGCCAAGGCCATGGAGATTTACCGAGCGGCCCGCCTGCACGACATCGGCAAGATCGGCATCCCAGAAGCCCTTCTCCTCAAACCGGATAAGCTTACGCCAAGGGAGTATCAGATCGTCCAAAGCCACACCACCAAGGGGGTTGAACTCCTAAAACCCGCAGAGAAGGTAGCCTTTGGCCCCGTGGTCTACAACGTGATCCTCTACCACCACGAGCGCTGGGACGGCCGCGGCTACCCCAAGCGCCTCGCGGGGCACGAGATCCCGGAGGAGGCCCGCATCGTGGGCCTGGCCGACGCCTACGAGGCCATGACCGCAGGCCGTCCTTACCGTAAGGCCAAATCCTCGGAGGAAGCCCTTCAGGAGGTTCAGGACCTCTCCGGCATCCAGTTCGACCCTCGACTGGTGGAGCTCTTCACAGAGCTTTGGCACCAGAACCCCCTGTGGCGCGACCGCCAAGCCTACCTGGAAGCGAAGGAGGGATCGGTATTACGCTCTACCTTGCCGCAGCCCTATTCGGTCTCGGACTCGCCCTCGCCCTCGGAGCAAGACCCAAGGACCTCGGGGGAATAGAGCTGAGGGTGCCTTGGGCCTTCCTCCTGGCCGCCTTGGCAGAGGGGAGCTTGGCCTATGGCACCTACCGGGGCCTCTTCCGGCCCGAGTGGGCCGGGCCTTTGGCCAAGGCCCTGGTCCTTCTCCTGGTAGGGTACGGGCTTTACCGGAACCGGCACCTGAAAAGCCTCTACCTGGTGCTCTTGGGCCTTTTCCTGAACACCCTGGTCATCTTCGCCAATGGGGGCCATATGCCAGTAAGCCTGGACGCACTGCAAAAGGCAGGCATAGAGGGCTGGGAGGAGCTTCTAAAGACCAAGGCCGACGCCGTGCATAGCCTTTTGGATGAATCCACCCGCCTCCCCTTCCTGGGGGATGTCATCCCCCTTCCTCCCCTGCGCAAGACGGCGAGCCTGGGGGATCTCTTCATCCTGGGGGGCATCGTTGGAGTGGTGGTGGAAGGAGCCCTAAGGGCTGGGGGAAGACGGCCTTCCAGGCGTCAGGCAGCCCTGAGGGTACTGGCTTTTCTCCTGCTGGTTTGGCTTCTCCTTACCCTCCGCACCTGAGCCCAGCCTCTTCATGGCTCAGTGTAGTGTATATTCCCAAGGAGGGGGCTTACCCCTAAGTCCGGAGGCAACATGGCGTATCGCATCTGCTTGATTGAGGGCGACGGCATCGGCCACGAGGTAATCCCGGCGGCAAGGAAAGTTCTAGAGGCCACCGGTCTTCCCTTGGAGTTCGTGGAGGCAGAAGCAGGTTGGGAAACCTTTGAGCGAAGAGGGGTTTCCGTGCCCGAGGAAACCGTGGAGAAAATCCTTTCCTGCCACGCCACCCTCTTCGGGGCTGCCACCAGCCCCACGAGGAAGGTACCCGGCTTCTTCGGCGCCATCCGCTACCTCAGGCGCAAGCTGGACCTCTACGCCAACGTGCGCCCCGCCAAAAGCCGCCCTGTACCGGGAAGCCGAAGCGGGGTAGACCTTGTCATCGTGCGGGAGAACACCGAGGGGCTTTATGTGGAGCAGGAACGGCGTTACCTGGACGTGGCCATCGCCGATGCGGTGATCTCTAAAAAGGCCAGCGAGCGCATCGGACGCGTGGCCCTTAGGATCGCGGAAGGCCGCCCCCGAAAAACCCTGCACATCGCTCACAAGGCCAACGTGCTCCCTGTAACCCAAGGGCTTTTCCTGGATACGGTGCGGGAAGCGGCTAAGGATTACCCCCTGGTGAACGTCCAAGACATCATCGTGGACAACTGCGCCATGCAGCTGGTCATGCGCCCCGAACAGTTTGACGTGATCGTCACCACCAACCTTTTGGGGGATATCCTTTCCGACCTCACCGCTGGCCTGGTGGGGGGCCTGGGCCTTGCGCCTTCCGCCAACATTGGGGACACCACGGCGGTCTTTGAACCCGTGCACGGTTCCGCCCCCGACATCGCCGGCAAGGGGATCGCCAACCCAACCGCCACCATCCTGTCCGCCGCCATGATGCTGGAGTACCTGGGGGAGAAGGAAGCGGCCAAGAAGGTGGAAAAGGCCGTGGACCTGGTGCTGGAAAGGGGTCCCCACACCCCGGACCTGGGCGGGACCGCCACCACAGAAACCTTCACCAAGGCGGTGTTGGAAACGCTTAAGGCCCTCTGAGGCTTTTGCCTGAGCGCCCCTCGAGGAGAGGTCCTCGAGGGGCGTAAGGCGTTTTCTGACCGGGGCAAATAGAATACAACAAGGGATGCTGGCGAACCCTCCTGCCCCATTCCGGGCAAAACCGTGTATACTGCAAGCAGGTTCACTTATGGCTCATAGCGGCTACACTGTTCTGTGTTAAGGAGGCAACGTGCTTTCGGGTTTGAGCAAGCTATTCCAACCCCGGGTGGAGGCACTGGGCCTGGAGATTGGTGCCGCCAATCTAAAGCTGGTGGAACTCTCCGGAAATCCTCCCGCCCTCAGGGCCTTGGCCACCCGGCCCACTCCCCCGGGGATACTGGTGGAAGGGGTGATCGCCGAGCCCCAGGCCCTGGCTCAGGAACTCAAGGAACTTCTCGCCGAAGCCCGGACCAAAAAGCGCTACGTGGTGACCGCCGTGCCCAACCCCAGCGTGATCCTGCGCACCCTTCAGGTGCCCAAAATGCCCCTCAAGGAGATGGAGGAAGCGGTTCGCTGGGAAGCGGAGCGGTACATCCCCTTTCCCATTGACGAGGTGGTCCTGGACTTCGCCCCCTTAGATCCCCTGGCCGAGGTAGCTGAGGGGGAACAGGTGGAGGTGATGGTGGGGGCAGCCCGGCAGGAAGCGGTGGCCTCTTTGCTGGAAGCCCTGCGGGGAGCAGGCCTGACCCCCATCATTTTGGATGTAAAACCCTTTGCCGGGCTTTATCCCCTGGAAGCCCAGCTCAGCAGCGACCCGGAGGGGGTTTCCGTGGCGGTGGAGATCGGGGCGGAAAGCACCAGCCTGGTCCTCCTTAAGGGAAACCGCCCCTTGGCGGTGCGGATCCTCACCCTCTCCGGCAAGGACTTCACTGAAGCTATCGGGAAAAGCTTTGGCCTGGACTTCCTCACCGCCGAGGAGGTGAAGCGCACCTATGGCCTCGCCACCATCCCCACCGAGGACGAGGAGCTTCTTCTGGACTTTGACGCCGAGAGGGAACGGTACAGCCCCGCCAAAATCTACGATGCCATCCGGCCCGTCCTGGTGGAACTCACCCAGGAGATCCGCCGGAGCCTGGAGTTTTTCCGGGTACAACTGGGGGACATACAGCCGGAGGTAGGGTACCTCTATGGCGGGGGAAGCCGGCTTAGAGGCCTGTCCACCCTGCTTACCGATACCCTGGGGGTCAACTTTACTGTCCCCGACCCCTGGCAGGGCATCCAGGTGGATCCCAGACGCTTTGACCTGGAAAAGATCAAGGAGATGGGACCGGAGTTCCCGGTGCCCGTGGGCCTGGCCTTACGGGGGGTGATGCCCCTTGATTAGGCTCAACCTTCTCCCGAAGAACCTGCGCCGCCGCGTGGAGCTGGGTTGGTGGCGTCTGGCGGCAGGAGCCTTCGCCCTGCTGGTGCTTCTTCTTCTAGGCTTCCTTCACTACACAGCCTACACCGAGCTCAGCCTGGCCAAAGCGGAGCGGGACGCCCTGAGGGCCGAGGTGGAGGCCCTAAAGCCCTTCATCGCCGAACAAAACCGCCTGGTGCAGGAGAGGAAGGCCCTCGAGGCCCTCCTCGCCATCCGGGAAGGCCTTAAGAAAAACTTTATCCCTTGGTCGGACTATCTGGCCACCTTCATCCGCCAGATTCCCCAGGATGGGGGGCGGCTTCCCGTGGCCCTGCGGTCCGTGGGCGCCCGGGCCATTCCCGAAGACGAAGCCACCCAGATGGCCCAGGCGGGCACCTTTGACGGCAAGCGGGTGCGGGTGGAGTTCACCGTTCAGGGGGAAGCCCTGAACCAAAACGCCCTGGTAAGCTTCGTGCGGGCCTTTGAAACCTCGCCCCGCTTCGGCATAGAGTTCCAGGGGGCCTCCCTGGACCAGAACCGAGGACTTTACACCTTCAGCGCCCGGGTGGGCCTGGTGGGAGGTGAGGAAAGTGCTCGCTAGGCTAGGACAGCGGGAATGGGCCCTGATCGCCATCGCCCTCACCGTGGTGGTGGCCCTCCTTTGGTACTTTCTCCTCATCGCCCCCATGCGCCAGGAAACGGAAAGCGTACGCCAGGAGATCAACGCCCTTATCCCCGAGCGGGATAAGGGAAGGCAAGCCCAGCGCGCTCTGCCGGAACTTCGGGCCACTATCGCTGAGCTGCAAGCCGAGCGCCAAGCCTTTCTGAGGGCGCTTCCCAAGGAGGAACGGCTTTCCCAGGTCCTAAACGAGATCCTGACCGAGGCCATAAGGAGCGGGGTCACGGTACGCTCCTTCACCCGCTCCCCCACCTCGGCCCCGGTTCCGGAGGTGCGGGCGGTGAACCTGGCCCTTTCCCTCGAGGCGCCCTTCCCGGAAACCTACGCCTACCTGAGGCGCCTGGAGGGGCTTTCCCGCTTTAGCTCCCTTTCCGGGCTCAACCTCAGCGTCCAAGGGCAGGAGGTAAACCCCCTCCTTTCCACCAGCTTGACCCTAACCCTCTACATGCTGGCCAAGGACCTCGGCCAGCCTGAAGGCGCTACCCGGACGCAAGGAACCCCATCGCCGCTAGCAACCCAAGGAGGTGGTCGGTGAAACCCCTTCTCCCGCGCCTGGCCGAAGCCTGGCGGAACCTACCCCAGTCCACCAAGCTCCTCCTGGCGGGCCTTCTCCTGGTGAGCGCTGTGGCGCTTTGGTATGTGGGTTTCTACCTGCCAGCCCAGGCAACTATGGAGGTGCAACCCACCCCCGGCCAACCTCAGGTGCCCAGCCAGGGAGGGGAAGCCCCCAAGGCCATAGAAGCTCCCCCCATCCCACCCCTCGCCGAAACTCCTCCGCCGGGTCAAGCAGCGAAGCCTAGCCCCGAGGCTTCTCCTTCCCAGGGAGCCCCTAAGGCAGGCAAGCCCGTCTTGACCCCAGCCTTGCCCATCCCCAAAACCCAACAAGAGGCCCCGCTTCCAAACCCCTTTGTGCCCCTGGTGGTAGAGGCCCCACCTGCTCCCCCCGTACCCTCTCCTGCCCCGGCACCTAGGCCCACTCCCGTACCCACAGGGGCCCCGGTCCGGGTAACCCAGGGAACCCCCCTGCCCACCCCCAGCGTTCAAACTCCACCCCGGCCTCTCCCGGGAAGCCAAGGAGCGCTGCCCGCTCCCAAGGTGCTTACCCCCGCTTTCCAGGTGGAAACCCCCAAAGCCCAGGTGGAAACCCCACCTGTCCTCACCCCACCCGCTGGCCTTGTGGAGGCTCCTTTACCCAGGGCACCCCAAACCCCAGAGGGGGGAAAGACCGAACCTGCGCCTTCCCCCAAAACCCCCTTGCAAGCCCTGGTGGGGGAGAAAGGCATCAAGCTGGCGGGTACGCTTTTGGGCCCGGTGAGCGTGGCTATCTTGGAAACCAAGGAAGGGTACCTGGTATTGCCCGTGGGCAGCCTTCTTCCGGGCAGCGAGGCCGTGCTTCGCCGCATAGAAAGCGACCGCGTGGTGTTGGCCTTGAAGGATGAAAGCTTGGAGATTACCTTAGAAAACACGCAAGCAGGAGGTGGTCAGTGAGAACGGCACTCATGAAACTTGCGATCCCCGGCCTTTTGATCCTGGGCGTGGGGGCTCTGGCGGGAACCCTGCCCCAGGAACCCCGTTTTGATGCCAAGGTGGACCTGAAGGTTTCCGAAAGCCAGGTCCGGGCTGGGCTCACCCTTCCCCTAGATGTGGTCCTGGAAGCCCTGGCCCGGAGCGTGGGCCTTCAGCCCCTTATCTACCGGGCCTACGATGCCTCCGGCGACCCGGCCAAGGCCCAGCCCCCCTTGCCCAACATCAAGCTGGACTTCCAGGGCAAACCCTTCCGGGAGGTCTGGGACCTCCTCTTCGCCACCTACGGCACCCAGTTCAACCTGGACTACCTCCTCCTGCCTCCCGACGTGGTGGTGGTGGCCCCCACCCAGGTGATCACCGCCCTGGTGGACGCCCCAAGCCGGACAGGAGCGGCGGAGCGGAAGCCCTACCTGGTGGCCATCCCCGAGATCGCCTACCGGCGGACGGAAACCGATGCCCAGGGGCAGGCCCGCACCCTGGTGAACATAGATGGAGCCAAGGGTTGGGTGCAAAACGACCTCCTGCCCTTCCTCTCCCGGGAGGCGGCAGGGCTCAGCGTGAACTGGATCGTGGTGGAGGAAGGCGGCAAGCTCAGGGCCCTCCTCTCGGTTCTGGCCACCCCGGAACAGCACGCCCGCTTCTCCGATATTCTCCAGCGAGCGGGGATTGACTTCCGCCCCCTGCCCGCCCTCACCCTGCCCAAGCCCCGGGTGGAGCGCACCTACGCCCTCACCCACGCCACCTTCCCTGAGCTCATTGGCTTCCTGCAAAACCAGGTGCCGAACGCCCAGATCGCCGTGGTCCCCACCGATCCCAAACGGGCCCTCATCACCGCCACCGAGGAGGACCACGCCCGCCTCAGCGAACTCCTCAAGGCCGCCGATGTGCCCAAGCCCACCCCGGTGGTGCGCCGGGTCTACACCTTGCAGAACCTCACCTACCAGGAAGCCCAGGAAAGGCTTAAGCCCGTCCTGGAAAGGGAGTTGAAAGGAGCTCGCCTGGAAGGTGTCCCGGGTAACCCCAAAGCCCTTCTCCTCGAGGCCACCGAGGCCGATCATGCCCTCTTCGCCGAAATCCTCAAGGCCGCCGATGTGCCTCCCCAGGTGGCCCCGCCCCCCCAGGAGGCCACGGTGCGCAGGCTCTACCCCTTGCGCTTCGCCGACGCGGAAAAGGTAGCCCCCTTCCTGGCCCGGGAGGTGCCGGGGATCGTGGTGCAGACGGTTCCGGGGCAACCGGTCCTCTCGGTGCGGGGTACGGAAAGGCAGCTTGCCGAGGTGGAGAACCTGCTTTCCCAAATCGACCGCGCCCCGGAGCAGGGCCCGCCCCTCTTCCAGCGCGCCTACCAGCTTTCCAACGCCAAGGCCTCGGAGCTGGCCAAGGTGCTCCAGGAGGCTCTGCAAGCCCGGCAGGCCCAAGGGGCCCAGGCTCAGGCCCAGCCGCAGACCCCCCCGCGCCAGGCCACGGTGGTGGCAGACGAGCGCACCAACACCCTGATCGTCACGGGCACCCAGGAGGATCTGGCCCTGGTGGAGGGGCTCATCCCCAGGCTGGACCAGGCGGTGCCCCAGGTGAACCTGAGGGTGCGCATCCAAGAGGTGCAGTCCAACTTCACCCGCAACCTGGGCCTCAAGTGGAACACCATCGCCGGGGGGAATGTGGCGGCCAGCATCCTGGACACGGGGCTCTCCCTTATCTTTGACAGCACCCGTAGCCTGGCGGCCCTGAACATCCTGGCCACCCTCGAGGCCCTCCAGCGCCAGGGCCTCTCCCGGGCGCTAAGGGACGTGAACCAGACCGTGCTCAACAACCAGACCGCCCGCCTCCAGTCCGGCGAGACCTTCCTCATCCGCCGGGTGGTGGGGGACCGGGTGGAACGGGTGCCCTTTGACATCGGCATCATCGTGGAGGTCACCCCCCAGATCACCGCCGATGGGCAGATCCTCCTCAACATCAAAGCAGAGGTCTCGGGCAACGTGCAGCGCAACCCCGTGGACGGGGACGTGGACCGCTTCACCAAGCAGGTGGTGACCACCACCCTAAGGGTGCGGGACGGGCAGACGGTGGTCCTCGGGGGCCTTACCTCCCAGGAGAACAACCAGGTGCAGCAAGGGGTGCCCCTCCTCATGGATATCCCTTTGATAGGGGAGCTCTTCAAGCAGCGCACCCAAGAAACCACCGACCGGGAGCTTCTGGTGGTCATCACCGCCGACATCCTTAGGGAAACCGCAAGCCGCTAAGCTCCTTTGCCCCTCCCAGCCAGGGGAGGCAAGCCTGCAAAGCTGGGCTTTGCTGATCCCCTGGCTTGGGCCTATCCCAGGTCGCTTGCCCTACAATAGGCCCATGAGGTTCCTAACCGCAGGCGAGTCCCATGGCCCCGAGCTTCTCGCCATCATTGAGGGCCTGCCCGCCGGCATCCCCCTCACCGAGGAGGACATCAACCCCTGGCTGGAACGGCGCCAGAAGGGCTATGGCCGGGGAAGGCGCATGGTCATCGAAACCGACCGGGTGGAGTTCCGCGCCGGGGTGCGGGCTGGGCGCACCACCGGGGCCCCGGTGGCCCTGGCCATCCGGAACGCCGACCACCGGAACTGGGTGGAGATCATGGACCCGGCTCCGGGGAACGAGCCCCGAAAGAAGGCCCTCACCGCTGCCCGCCCCGGCCACGCCGACCTTTCGGGGGGCATCAAGTACGGCCACAAGGACCTAAGGGACGTGCTGGAAAGGGCCAGCGCCCGGGAGACCGCCATGCGGGTAGCGGTGGGGGCGGTGGCCTTGAAGCTCTTGAGCCTTCTTGGAGTTGAGGGAACAGGGTACGTGCCGGGTATGGCGGGGGTGTGGGCCCAGGTTCCCTTCTCCTGGGACCTGGTACCCCGCATAGAGGAAAGCCCCTTGCGCATGACCGATCCTGAGGCCGAGGCCGAGGTTATCCGCCGCATCGACCAGGTCAAGGCGGAAGGGGACACCCTAGGGGGGGTGATCGAGGCCCGCTTCCGGGGCTTGGTGCCAGGCCTGGGAAGCCACGTGCACTGGGACCGCAAGCTGGATGGCCGCCTGGCCCAGATGGCCCTTTCCATCCCCGCGGTCAAGGGGGTGGAGATCGGCCCCGCCTTTGAAAACGCCATGAAGCGGGGTTCGGAGGTTCACGATCCCATCCACTGGAGCCCGGAGAAGGGGTTCTACCGCACCACCAACCGGGCGGGGGGCCTCGAGGGGGGCATGACCACCGGGGAGGAACTCATCCTCAGGGCTGCCTTGAAGCCTATCGCCACCCTGATGAAACCCCTCCTCACCGTGGACGTGGTGACCCACGAGCCCGCCGATGCCGCCAGGGAGCGCTCCGACGTCACCGCCGTGCCCGCCGCCAGCGTGATCCTCTGCGCCCTCACCGCCATCGTCCTGGCCCAGGCTTACCTGGAGAAGTTCGGCGGGGACACCCTGGAGGAGATACAGGAACGGGTGGAGCGGTACAAGGCTCGGGTCCTAACCTACTAAAGGCGTAGGATGGCTCCATGACCCGCCTGGAGATTCCCCGCCCCGCCACCTTCATCAGCCTCACCGGCTTCATGGGGGTGGGGAAAAGCCGCATTGGCCGGGAGCTCTCCCGAGCCCTTCTGCTCCACTTCATCGACCTGGACCGCTACATCGAGCGCCGCACCGGCCTCTCCATCCCCGACGTCTTCCGCCACCTGGGGGAGGAGGCCTTCCGGCGTATGGAAAAGGAGGCGGTACGGGAGCTCATCGCCAAGGACTTCCTGGTCCTCTCCCTGGGCGGGGGCACCTTCGTGGACTCGGAAAACCGGGCCCTGCTCCTGCAGCGGGGCCCCGTAGTGGCCCTCTGGGCTAGCCCGGAAACCATCCTGGAACGGGCTACCCGCAAGCCGGGGGAAAGGCCCCTTTTGCAGGTGGAAAACCCCCTGGAGCGCATAAGAACCCTCCTCGAGGCCCGCAGGCCCATCTACCAGGAGGCCCACGTGCACGTCTCCACCGACGGAAGGAAGGTGGAGGAAGTGGTGGAGGAAATCGTAGAAAAGCTCTGGCGCTATGCAGAGGCTAAACGTCCGTAGCCCCTCTTCCTACCCCATCGTGATCGGCGAGGGGGTACTCGCCCAGGTAGCGGTACCAGAAGGCCCCACGGCTCTCCTCTACGACCGTAAGGTGGAGGGCTTCGCCCTGGAGGTGGCGAAGGCCCTAAGAACGCCTCATCGCCTGGGACTGGATGGGGGGGAAGGGGTGAAGACCTTAGAGGTCTATGGCCAGGTCCTCTCCTTCCTGGCGGAGAAGGGCCTACCCCGGAACACCACCTTGCTGGTGGTGGGGGGAGGGACCCTCACTGACCTGGGGGGGTTTGTGGCCGCCACCTACCTCCGGGGAATCCCCTACCTCTCCTTCCCCACCACCACGCTGAGCGTGGTGGACGCCAGCGTGGGGGGCAAAACCGGCCTCAACCTCCCCCAGGGGAAGAACCTGGTGGGAAGCTTTCACTTCCCCCAAGGGGTCTATGCGGAGCTCAGAGCCCTCAAGACCCTTCCCCCCTTCACCTTCAAGGAGGGCCTGGTGGAGGCCTTCAAGCACGGGATCATCTCCGGAGAGGAAGGGCTTTTAGAGGTGGAGGACCTCACCCCGGAAAGCCCCCGCCTCGAGGCCTACCTGGCCCAGGCGGTGGCGGTGAAGGTGAGGATCACCGAGCAGGACCCCACGGAAAAGGGGGAAAGGAGGCTATTAAACCTGGGCCACACCCTGGGGCACGCCCTGGAGGCCTACACCCACCACGCCCTGCCCCACGGGGCGGCGGTGGCCTATGGCCTCCTCTACGCCGCCCTTTTGGGCAGGCTCCTGGGGGGCGAGGACCTCACCCCCCTGGTCCTCCGCCTCCTGAGGTGGCTTTCTCCCCCTCCCCTCCCCCGGGTTTCCTGGGAGGACCTCCTTCCCTACCTGCAAAGGGACAAAAAGAAGCTCTCCCAAAGCCTCCACTGGGTGGTGCCCCTGGGCCTGGGGAACCTCACGGTGAAGCCCCTTCCGGAAGCAACCCTAAGGGAGACCTTCGGCCTTTGGCGGGAGGTCCTCGAGGGGCTTGCTTCTTTTGACCAGCAGAAGTGTTAGTCTAAGGGTAAGTGTACATGAGGCTAAGGCCAAGCTCTCCGAACTCCTCGAGGCGGCACGCCGGGGGGAGGAGATCGTCATCACCCGTTACGGCCGCCCCTTGGCCCGCCTGAGCCCCTGGGAGGAAGGGGTACGACTAGGCACCTTACGGCATCTGGGCCCTGTGGATTGGGAAGCCTTCCACGCCCCCTTACCGGAGGAGGAGCTAAGGGCATGGGAAGGTTGAGGCTCCTCCTGGACACCCACACCCTCCTCTACGCTTTAGTGGAACCAGAGCACCTTTCCCCTCACGCCAGGAGCCTGCTGGAAGACCCGCAGAACACCCGCCTGGTAAGCGCGGCTTCCCTATGGGAAATAGCCATCAAATCCCGGCTAGGCCGGTTTCCCCAGGGCGAGGCCGTGCTATCTGCCTATCCCGGTTGGCTGGAACCCCTGAAAGCCCAGGAGCTCCCCATAAGGGGCCCTCACGCCCTCCTAGCCCATTCCCTACCCGGAAACCACCGGGACCCCTTTGACCGCATGTTGGTAGCCCAAAGCCTCTTGGAAAGGGCACTCCTTGTATCCCATGACGAAGCCCTGAAGAGCCTGGGTGCTGCCATCGTATGGTGAGAGGCCTAAAGCCCTACCCCCACTGGCCGGAGCACCCCGGCCTTGGCCTTGCCGAAATCCAAGGGAAACTCCCCTACCTCCGTCCTCAGGACCAGAAGGGCTAGCGGAAGGTCCTCCCCTTCCCACGCCACGCCTGCCCCCGTGGCCAGGGCTAAGGCTCGGGAGTCTTCCGGGGGGAAGGCCACCCGGGGAAGAGGGGGCCAGGGAAGGGTGGCCCCGAAGGCCAGGGCCAGGGTCTTGGCCGGGCGGAAGCGGCCCTTTTGCACCTGGCCCAGGTAAAGCCCGGGGGCTGGGGCCTTGAGGCCGGCCAAGGAGGGAAGCTCCTCCGGAACCAGGTAAAGGTGGCCTGAGCGCTCCCAGATGGGGCCTTCCAGGTCCAAGCCCGCTTCCTCCAGAAAGTTCGCAAGGGCCTTCCGGGCCTCCTGGCTCAAGGGGGGGATGCGTTCCTTAGGTGGCGTGCCCCAGCTACCCCCCTCCTTGCGGAAGCGGGCCAGGAAGTGCCCCTCCCCCTCGAGGCGGTGAGGCCAGAGGCGAGCGGTCTTCCTGAGCTCGGGGTTTCCATCCCCCCACTCCGGAACCCCAGGAGCAAACAGGGGATGGTAGCGGGCATCCTCCAAGTAGAACTCCGGATGCTCCCTTAGGAAGTGGGCCACCACCCCCTCGTTCTCCTCCGGGGCGAAGGTACAGGTGGAGTAGACCAAAACCCCTTCCGGCCCCAAAAGCCTTGCCGCCTGGGAGAGAAGCCCCTTTTGCACCTCGGAAGCTCTCTTAGGGGCCCCAGGACCCCAGTGGCGGATGGCCTCGGGGTCCTTGCGGAACATTCCCTCCCCGGAGCAGGGAGCGTCCAGGAGAACCCGGTGAAAGTACGGGCCAAAGGCCTCCGCGAGGGATCGGGGCGGGGCCTGCACCACGGCGAGCCTGCCCCCCCAGCGCTCCACGTTTTCCAAAAGACCCCGGATTCTCTTGCCGTCCACCTCGTTGGCCAAAAGAAGGCCCCTTCCCCCCATGCGGGCCAGAAGGTGGGTGGTCTTCCCCCCGGGGGCCGCCGCCAGGTCCAAAACCCGCTCTCCGGGTTGAGGGTCCAATAGCACCCCCACCGCCTGGGCGCTCGGCTCCTGGATGTAGTAAAGCCCGGCGTAGAAGAAGGGGTGGGGCCCCGGCCGGGCCTCCTTTGGGTAGTAGAACCCTTCCGGACACCACGGGATGGGCCTCAAGGGCCAGGGGGCGATCCTTGTAAAGTCTTCCGGCGTTATCTTCAGGGTGTTCACCCTAAGGCCATAGCTTCTTTCCCCTTCCGTAAGGGATCTGAGGAAAAGGGGAAACTCCTCCCCCAAAAGCTCCGCCATGCGGGAGAGGAAGGCCTTGGGCAACACCCGAGTACCCTAGCACGAAAAAACCTCTGGCTCAAGGAGCCGGGCTAAAATGGCCCCATGGATCCTGTGGCGGAAAGGCTTGCCCCCAGGGCCTACCTGGCCCTCAAGGGAAAGAAGTGCCCAAGGTACCGGGAAGGCCAGCTCTTGGCCATGACGGGGGACCATCAGGAACCTCACCTCCCATGATTCAAGCCATCGGTACCGATTTGGTGGAAATCGACCGGGTGCGAAGGCTCCTCAAAAAGCACGGGGGAAAAGCCCTAAAAAGGCTTTTCACCGAGGAGGAGTTAACCTATGCCCTTCGCCACCAGGACCCCGTCCCCAGCCTTGCCGCCCGGATCGCCGCCAAGGAAGCCTTCCAGAAATGCTGGCCCGAAAGCCTCTCCTGGAAGGAGGTCTGGGTGGGGATGGAGGGGAGGAAACCGGTGTTGCGCTTTGCCCCAAAGGTAAGGGCCCGCCTCGAGGCGGAAGGCCTCATGGCCCACCTCTCCCTAAGCCACGAGAAGGGCCACGCCCTGGCGGTGGTGGTGCTGGAGTTCAGGGAACCAAGCGCAGGATAAGGGCGTAGTTGTAGGTTCCTCCCCTGCCGGCTGCCAAGGCTCCCTGGACCATGTTCCAAAGGACCAGGATCACCAGGGCAAAGGCCAGGGGAACCGCCACCACCAACCCTACCACAGTCACCGCCAGAAGAAGGAGGGCCAAGCCGTAGAGGGTGTAGCTGATCTGGCCGTTTAGGGACTCCTTGGCGTGAGCCTGGACAAAAGCGCTTTTCGGACCCCAAAGCAGGATGGCCAAGGGCAGAAGGATCTGACCTATAAGGATGAAGTACCCCACCAGGGGAGCCAGGTGGGCCACCGCCGCCCAGGTCCGGTCCGCATCCGTCAAAGGGGTGGGTTGTTCCATAAAGCAAGTTTATCAAGAAGGTGGGCCAGAGGCTAGCTTCTGCCTAGGCCACCTCCTCCACTTCCTCGCGGATGCGGATAGGCCCTTGTTTCCCGGGCCTCAAACCCACCTTGTCCTGGTAAAAGGCCCGGATGACCTCAAAATCCCGCTTGATGTCTCCGGTAGGCCAGAGGTATCCCCCGATCCCCACCTCTTTTTTCCGGAAGTCCACGTAACCGAGGGCAATGGGCACCCCGGCCTTCAGGGCCATGTAGTAAAAGCCGCTCCGCCAGTAAGGCGCCTTCCCCCGGGTGCCCTCCGGGGTGATGAGGATGGCCATCTCCTCCTCCCGCTGGAAAACCTCCGCCATGCTGTCCACCAGGTTGTTCCGGCGGGAGCGGTCCACGGGAATGCCCCCAAGAAGCCGCAAAAACCAGCCCAAGGGAGGGCGGAAAAGCTCCTTCTTCCCCAGCCAACGGGCGCGAATCCTCAGGGCCCATAGGGCGAGGATGCCCACCAGAAAGTCCCAGTTGGAGGTGTGGGGGGCACCGATCAGGACGTACTTCCGGCTGGGAGGCGGCGGCATGTGGTACCGCCACCCCAAAGACCGTAAGAGGAAGCCTGCAAGCTTCTGCATACCCCGAAAGTATACCCCCTGTGCTACACTGATTAAAGGCGGGGTGGGGGCTTCCCCACCCCAGTTTGCTGGGGTGAGGATGCATAAGGTAGTCATCGTAGGCCGGCCCAACGTGGGCAAGTCCAGCCTCTTCAACCGCCTCCTGGGGAAAAGGAGCGCGGTGGTGGCCGATGTGCCCGGGGTTACCCGCGACCTCAAGGAGGGGGTGGTGGAAAGCGAGAAGGGTCGCTTCCTCCTGGTGGACACCGGGGGGCTTTGGTCGGGGGACCGCTGGGAAAAGAAGATACAGGAGAAGGTGGACCAGGCGTTGGAGGATGCCGAAGTGATCCTCTTTGCCGTGGACGGCCGCGCCGAGCTCACCCAGGCGGACTATGAGGTGGCGGAGCACCTGCGGAAGAAGGGGAAGCCCGTGATCCTGGTGGCCACCAAGGTGGACGACCCCAAGCACGAGCCCTACCTGGGCCCCCTTTACGCCCTGGGCTTTGGCGACCCCATCCCCACCTCCAGCGAGCACGCCCGGGGCCTCGAGGACCTCTTGGAGGCCATTTGGCAGAAGCTCCCCGTGCGGCACATTGAATCCGAGCCCGAGGTGGCGGCCATCCGGCTCGCCATCGTGGGCCGACCCAACGCCGGAAAGAGCAGCCTCCTGAACGCCATCCTGGGGGAGGAACGGGTCATCGTCTCCGAGGAGCCCGGCACCACCCGGGACGCCATCGACGTGGCCTTTTCCTTCCGCGGCCAGGACTTCGTCCTGGTGGACACCGCGGGCATCCGCAAGCGCCCGGAAACCCTGGTGGAGGAACTGGCCATAAGGCGGAGTCTGAAGGCCATCGAGGAAGCGGACGTGGTCCTCCTGGTGGTGGACCCCTTCCAGGTGGGGGACCGGGAGCTTAAACTGGCCAACCATGCCCTGGAAATGGGTAAGCCCGTGCTCCTGGTCATCACCAAGTGGGACCTGGTAAGGAAGGAGGAGGCTCCCAAGGTGCGCCGGGAGCTCAAGGAAAAGCTTGCGCACCTGGAGCACCTGCCCAAGGTGTACACCTCGGCCATCACCAGGCAAAACCTGGACAAGCTCTTCAGCGAGGCGGTGCGGCTTTACGAGCTCAACCACACCCGCATCCCCACCGCTGAACTCAACCGCTGGCTTGCCGTGTGGACGGCAAGGGTGCAGCTTCCCAACTTCAAAGGCAAACCCTTGAAGATCCTCTACGCCACCCAGCCCGAGGTGGCTCCGCCCACCTTCGTCTTCTTTGTGAACCACCCCGAGTTCGTGACCCGGGCCTTCGAAAACTACCTCAAAAACCGCATCGGCGAGGACCTGGGCCTAAGGGAAGTGCCCTTCCGCCTGGTCTTCCGCGGGCGGCGGGAAGAGGGCTAGGCCCTCCACCGCCCCCATGCGCAAGGAGAGGTGGGCCAAAGGGGTAAGAGGGGTGGGTTCGGGGTTGATCTCGATCAGATAGCCCCCCCCTGCGAAGGCAATGCGCCCCAGGGAGGCCGCGGGTTCCACCTCGGCGCTGGTGCCCACCACCAAGGCCACATCCGCCTCAGCGAAGGCCTTTTCCGACTTTTCCCACGCGCCCTCGGGCAAGAGTTCGCCGAACCAGACCACGTCAGGCCGGGCCCTATGCCCACAAAGGGGACAGAAGGGCGGAGGGGTGAAAGGATCGGGAAGCAAGAACCGATGCCCGCACGCCTCACAGCGGGCCCGCAGGATGTTTCCGTGGAGCTCCACCAGGTTCCGGCTCCCCGCCCGGGCGTGGAGGCCGTCCACGTTCTGGGTGACCAGGAGGAAAGCCCCACCCCGGGAGAGGACCTCCTCTTCCAGGCGCACCAGGGCCAGATGGGCCGGGTTGGGCCGGGCCTCCAGCACCTTGGCAATGCGCCAGGCGTACCAGGCCCAGACCCCTTGCGGGTCCCTGGCGTAGGCCTCAGGGGTGGCGTAGTCCAGGGGGTTGAAGTCCCGCCAAAGCCCCTCCGCATCCCGGAAGGTGGGGATGCCCGAGGGCTTGGAGATGCCGGCCCCGGTCAGGACCGCTACCCTCTGGGCGGCTTTGAGCCTCTCTCTTGCCTCCTCTAGACCCTCCATACGGCCATGGTAATCCCAGGGATATCCTGGAAGCCATGAGGCTCTTCACCCCTGAGGCCATGCGGGAAGCCGACCAGAAGGCGGCGGAGATGGGCTACCCCAGCCTCCTCCTCATGGAGTGGGCGGGGATGAAGGCGGCACGGGTCTACTGGGAGCTTTTCAGCCACCGTCCCGCCGTAGTTCTGGCGGGCAAGGGGAACAACGGCGGGGACGGCCTGGTCCTGGCCCGGCACCTCCTCCTGGAAGGGGTGGCGGTGCGGGTCTATGCTGCCGAAGGCCAGGAGGGGGACGCCCTTCTAGCCCGGGAGGCCCTCGAGGCCCACGGCCTGGAGATCCGCCCCCTCGAGGAAGCCATCTGGAACCGGGAGGAAGTGCTGGTGGATGCCCTCTTCGGCACCGGGTTGAAAGGCCCCTTAGAGGGTTTCCATGCGGGTTTGGTGGAACGGATGAACGCCTCCGGGCTTCCCATCCTGGCCCTGGACCTGCCCTCGGGCCTGCCCTTCTCCCCCCACGTGCGGGCCATGGCCACCGTGGCCTTCGCCGCCTTCAAAACACCTCATCTCCTCCACCGGGAAGCCTGCGGAAGACTCTTCCTGGCGGACATCGGCCTGCCCAAAGTCCTCTTGGAACGGGAGGATCTTCCCGAGATCGCCACGCCGGAAGGGCTTCTGCCCCTCCTGCCCAAGCGGCCCCTCACGGCCCACAAGGGAAGCGTGGGCCGGGTAGGGGTTTTGGGAGGGTTTAGGGGGGAGGGGCTTCGCTACGCCGGGGCCCCGGTGCTTTCCGCCCTGGGAGCCTACCGCATGGGGGCGGGGCTGGTGCACCTGGTGGTGCCGGAAGGCACCCCCTTGGAGCCCCTGGAGGCCGTCTTCCATCCCGTGGAGGCCCCCGCCCTTCCCCCCATGCGGGTGGAGGCCCTAGCAGTGGGGATGGGCGGGGGGGCCTGGGGGCAGGACTGGGCCCTGAAGGCCTTGGAAGCCCGGCTCCCCACGGTGCTGGATGCGGACGCCTTGCACCCCGAGGTCCTCGAGGCCTACCGCCGGGCCGGGGTGAGGGCTGTCCTCACCCCCCACGCAGGGGAAGCAGGAAGGCTTTTGGGCAAGAGCCCCGAAGAGGTCGCCCAGAACCCCCTGGCCTCAGCCCAGGCCCTGGCGGAGGCCACGGGGCAGGTGGTGGTCCTCAAGGGAAACCCCACGGTGGTGGCGGAAGGTGGCCGCCTCTCCGTAAACCCCACGGGCAACCCCGCCCTAGCCACGGGGGGGACGGGGGATGTGCTTTCCGGGGCCATCGCTACCCTTTTGGCGGCGGGCCTTTCCCCCTTTGACGCCGCCCGGCTTGGGGTTTACCTCCACGGCCTGGCGGGGGACCTCCTGGCGGAGGAAAAAGGCGTCGGCCTCCTAGCCCGGGAGGTGGCCGAGGCCCTGCCCAAGGCACGCAAAGTCCTGACCTCTGGCCAAGAAGGAGCCTTGACCTTCATCTAGAGGACTGAAAATAGGCTGCCATCATGGCTCCAAGAAGAGCACTGCCATAAGCTAGCCCAAGACGCCTGTAGGCCAACCAAAGGCCAAAAAATAGAGCGACTACCACAAAAATATCTCCGGACCTAGACCAGCCGTTGCAAAAGTTGTAAAAGACATCTAACCAGAGCTTAAAATGCAAAGCCGCCAAAAAGCTGTGGAACACAACGTCTAGGATGACATTGTCTAGATTACGAAGCTTGTCTACTAACGAGCGCGATGTGTTTGGTATTTTTCCCCTGCCTACACAAGCTGCGCCCGTCAGCTACTGGCCATAGAATATGCGATATAAGCCACAGCCACAAGGGCACACGTATAGGACAAGCCCACAGAGCGATAGGTTAGCCAAACCATTAAGGCCAAAGCGAAGGCCACAAAGGCGTCGTTTGCAGAAAACGTTCCACCTCTCCAATGCGTAAAAACGCTGTGAGCAAGCCTAAAGAAGGCGATAGGAAACAAGATATACCAACCCGCTAGCGCAACCTCCCTTAGATGCCTGTTTAACGCACGCAATATGTCCGACATCTCTCCTCCTGCCTTGGAAAGCATTCGTTTACCCAACCAAAAGCTGTGCAAACGAATACTGTAGCCATACAAGGGAAAGGATACCTCAAAACTTGCACCTATTCACCCCACGCATACCCATGCACCTGGGGGACCACTTGAAAAGGGCCGCCGGGTTCCCTTCGGATGAAGAAAGCGCTTCTCCTCCTCCTTCTCACCGGCCACGGCAAGGCCAGGCCCCAGCACAGCAAAACCAAATCCCCCTCCACCCTCTCCCGCTTCCTCAACCGCTACCCCTGGCCCACCCGCGCCCTCCTTCGCCTGACTCGCAACAAGGCCCAGGAAGCCCTCCACCAGACCAGGCCCAAGCGGGGGCCCAAGCCCAGGCTCCTCTGGTGGTGCTCTACCTGGTCCTGGGGGACCTGCGTATCCCTTGGGCCTACCGGGTGTGGCGGGGGAAGGGAGAGAAGGCCCTTTCCCTCCTCCCCCTGCGTCTTTTGGCCTCCCCGCTCCCCTGGATGCGCAAGTCCTTCCGCGGGGGGAGGGGAGGTTTCCTGGTGGGAAGCTGGACGGGAGGCGGCGCGGTCGCTTTTGCCGGAGGTGGTCTTGCGGGTCCTCATGGCCGAGCTTGGGGCCTTGGACCGCCGGCCTCCCCCTTTGGGGGAAAGGCAGTGTTTATGCAGGGTATTCAGGAGGTGCAAGTTTTGAGTTATCCTTTTTGTGTCCCCTTACCGGGCCACAAGCGCCTTGGACGCCCTAGGAGAATGACAGTGAGGGCGAAGCCGAGAAAGGCTGGTTCTTTAAGAAAGCTATCAAGAATATTCGTAATCCAGACGGGTTTCCAAAGGAGTAGCGCGAGAAAGAGGAGCCCAGCCAAAGCAGCACCAAATAGGATCTCGCGAGGAGAGGCCACCCAAGCCACCTCACCGTAAAGGGCGTAGTCCAAGGCCATTCCTAACAGAACACCCAAAAGGAACGCCCCCACGAAGCCCAGAGGCACTTGCCCAGCGATAATGGCCGCTAAAGCCAGGAGGGCCACTAGGAAGAAAACGACCCTCTTTACAAAAGCTCTTGTTGTAAACATCCTACACCCCCTTACCTACACTGATTACCTACACTGACACTGCCAGTTGCAGTATTCGTGACACACGGGCACCGAAATAACCCTGCAAACCATCTCGTATCGGGGCGGCAAAGGCTCACACACTTGCTTGCTGACGTAGGAACACGACGTGCGGCATAACCAAAGGCATACCCTGTTACAGCCTGAACCCCCTCTGCCCCCACCCCCATTTCCCGGGTCCAAGCACGCCTCAGGCCCACAAAGGGGGGTAAAACCACCCTTGGGGTCCGAGTGGATGCTGTCCTGGGAAACCACGACCACACAAGCTCCTCCTAAAGCTTTAGGCGGGATCTCTTGAGCGTACACCCATCCTCAGTAAGCCACCACCACAAGCGCTACTAGAGGTGTCAGCTTTATTATAGCACCTCCACCCCTAAGATAGGGCTTCTTCTTCTTCTTCTTGTCAATACCCCAGGAAAGCCCTTGGTATGCTGGGGGCGGTGTAAGCCGTATGGAAGGTAAAGCCCGCCTCTATGTCCCCGCCACCCTGGCCAACTTGGGCTCGGGGTTTGACGCTTTGGGGGTGGCCTTGGACCTCTACCTGGAGGTAGAGGCCGAGCCCGCGGGGGAAGATGCCTTCCTCTACGAGGGAGAAGGCCAGGTGGAGGGGACGGACAACCTAATCCACCAGGGCTACCGGGCAGGGATGCGGGCTTTAGGCCTGCATCCTGAACCCCTCCTCATCCGGGCCTTCAACCCCATCCCCCTGGCCCGGGGAATGGGAAGCTCTTCCGCCGCCTTGGTGGCTGGGGTAGCGTTGGCAAACCAGTACTCCGGGGGAAAGCTGGGAGGCGAAGGGGTTTTCCAGGTGGCCGCCAGCTTGGAAGGCCACCCCGACAATGTGGCTCCGGCGGTTTACGGGGGGTTCGTGGCCGCCCTGGCCGATCCCCCCCTGGCCATCCCCCTTCCCAGGCCCCAAGGGGTCTACTTCGTATTGGCCGTACCCCCTTACGAAGTGCCCACCCCCCTGGCCCGGGCGGCCTTGCCCGAGAAGGTTCCCTTAAAGGATGCGGTGTTCAATCTGGCCCGCAGTGCCCTTTGGCCTGCTGCCCTCTACTCAGGAAGGCTCGAGGCCCTACGGGAAGCCTGCCGGGATCGCCTCCACCAGCCCCATCGCGCCCACTTGATGCCGGGGATGCTGGAGGCCATAGAAGCTGCCCTCGAGGCGGGAGCCCTGGCAGCCTTCGTGGGGGGGGCAGGTCCCACCGTGGCCGCCTTGTCCCGGGAGGATACGCTGGAGGAGGTAGCGAAGGCCCTGGAGGGCTACCGGGGCGAGGGGCGTACCCTAATCTTGGGTATAGGGGAGGGATACTTCTGGAAGGAAACCTGAACGCCATCCCCCTTGTGGAGCTTTTGGAGCTGATCCACGGCCACCGGCGCTCCGGTGTCCTGGAGCTCTCCGTGGGCTCCCTGCCCCTTTCCCTGCGCTTCGCCGGGGGGGAAGTGGTGGGGGCGGCCATTCTGGACTGGGAAGGCCTCGAGGCCCTCTTCAGCTTCCCCCTGCATCCCCAGGAGGGGGTTTTCCGCTTCGGGGTAACCCCGCCCGCTGCGGACCAACCCCTCATGCCCTTCTCCACCCTCTTAGGGGAGTGGGCCCGGGTCAACGACGAATGGGACCGGTTCCGCACCCTGGTGGACTCGCCCAGCCGGGTCCTCGAGGCCATCCGGCCCAAGCCTCCCTACGAGGTCTTCCAGGGGGGGAGAAGCGTCCGGGCGGCCGCCAAGGCCTGGGGCGTGCCCCTCCTTATCGCCATGGAACGGGCCTACATGGGGGTAAGGGAAGGGGACCTTTACCCCCTTCGCCGCTATGCCTGGTACGCCCTAAGGATCAAGTACCAGGGAAGGAAGGGTAAGACCCTGGAGGAGTTCGGCCAGCTTCAGGCCCTCCTGGACGGCACCCACAACCTAGGGGAAGTGATCGCCTCGGGGGTACCCATCGGCCTGGTGCGCCGGTACCTGGTGCAGGCCCTAGCCTCAGGAGAACTCGCCCCCCCGGGCCGGGGCTGGCTCCTGAGGGACCTTACCTGGGAGATGGAAAAAGAGGAGAGCACCTAGAGGAAACCCCCTAGGCCTCCGGCCTCCAAGGATCCCACCCCTTGGCTTTGCCCAAGGGGGTGGTCCTACTTCTTCTTGCGCGGGCGGTACTTGCCGTAAGTGCCCCGCCAGATCTTGCCCCTGCGGGTGCGACGGTCGCCCTTACCCATGCCCTCCCCCCTAGGCGCTCACCGTGGAAAGGTACTTCTGCACCTTGCGCATCAGCCGGGACTTTCTGCGGGCGGCAGCGTTCTTGTGCAAGGTAGAGCCCTTGGCCGCCTTATCGATCAGGCTTTGCGCCATGCGCATGATCTTCAAGGCTTCCTCGGCCTTGCCCTCCTGGGCCAGAAGCACGGCCTTCTTGCTCAAGGTCTTGATGGCCGACTTCTTAGCCTTGTTGCGAAGCCTGCGCTTCAAAGACTGCCGGTGCCGCTTAAGAGCGGAAAGGTTCCTCTTGGGCTTTTTCTGCGCCATCGTTCTCCCCTCGTGCCCCTTAGGGGCAGACCAAGCCTAAGTGTAGCATACCCCGCCTTAAGGGGCAAACTTGGTGGTGACCCAGTCGTAGCGCACCCGGCCCTTGGCTCCTTGAAGCTGGAAGCGGAGGAGGTACTCCCCGGGGCTTGCGGAAAACCGCGCCTCCTCCTGGAAGCTCCCCGAGTAGACCCTCTCCCCCACCACGCGCCCGTCCCGGAGGAGGGCCACGTAAAGCCGCCCCTCCTCGAGGTTCCCGGACACCTTGACCTTCACCGCATCGTAAAGGCCGCTCACCCGGATGGGGTACTGGGCCTCCCCGGTGTACTTCCAGTAGAAAACCGGCAGGAAGGGAGGGTAGCCCACGGCCAGGCCATACCGCTCCGCATACCAGTAAAGGCCAAGGGCCAGCAGGGCCACAAGGAGCAGGGTCCGCATTGCCTTAAGTATACTTGGGCTCATGGCAGGCGCCGACACCAAGCCCTCTCCGGAAGAAGCCTTGGCCCTCCTCAAACGGGGGGCCGAGGAGATCATCCCCGAGGAGGAACTCCTCCTAAAACTAAAGGAGGGCCGTCCCCTGGTGGTCAAGCTGGGGGCCGACCCCACGCGGCCCGACCTGCACCTGGGGCATGCGGTGGTCCTGAGGAAGATGCGCCAGTTCCAGGAGCTTGGGCACAAGGTGGTGCTCATCATCGGGGACTTCACGGGGATGATCGGGGATCCCTCAGGGCGGAGCAAGACCCGGCCTCCCCTGACCCTCGAGGAAACCCGGGAAAACGCCAAAACCTACGTGGAGCAGGCGGGGAAGATCCTCAGGCAGGAGCCCCACCTCTTTGAGCTCCGCTACAACTCCGAGTGGCTGGAAGGCCTCACCTTCAAGGAGGTGGTGCGCCTCACCTCCCTCATGACCGTGGCCCAGATGCTGGAGAGGGAGGACTTCAAAAAGCGCTACGAGGAGGGCATCCCCATCTCTTTGCACGAGTTCCTCTACCCCTTCGCCCAGGCCTACGACTCCGTGGCCATCCGTGCGGACATCGAGATGGGGGGCACGGACCAGAAGTTCAACCTCCTGGTGGGCCGGGAGGTACAACGGGCCTACGGCCAACCCCCCCAGGTGGCCTTCCTCATGCCCCTTTTGGTGGGCCTGGACGGGCGGGAGAAGATGAGCAAAAGCTTGGACAACTACATCGGGGTGGCAGAGCCCCCCGAGGTGATGTTCAAGAAGCTCATGTGGGTGCCCGATGCCCTTCTCCCAAGCTACTTCCGCCTCCTCACCGACCTGGAGGAGGCCGAGATCCAAACCCTTCTAAAGGCGGGTCCCGTCCCCGCCCACCGGATCCTGGCCCGCCTCCTCACCGCCGCCTACGCCCTCCCCACCATCCCCGCCCGCATCGACCGGGCCTTTTACGAAAGCCTTGGCTACAGCTTTGAAGCCCTGGGCAAGGACAAGGAGGCCGGGCCGGAAGCCGTACGCCAGGCGGAGGCCCGCTACGACCAGGTGGCCAAGGGAGTCATTCCCGAGAACATCCCCGAGGTGGTCATCCCCGCTTCCGAGCTCAAGGAGGGGCGCATCTGGGTGGCGAGGCTTTTCACCCTGGCAGGCCTCACCCCTTCCAACGCCGAGGCCCGAAGGCTCATCCAGAACCGGGGCCTCAGGCTGGATGGGGAGCTTATAGAGGATGCGGGCCTCGAGGTGGACCTCTCCCGCCCCCGCATCCTCCAGCGGGGGAAGGACCGCTTCGTGCGGGTGCGGCTTGCGGACTAAGAACCCTCCATAGGCCTCAAGGGTACCTCATACCCGGTGGCGTAGAGGGTGTTCCCTTCCGCCTCGAGGCGCAGGCGGGGCAAGGGGTAGCGGGGAGGCCCATACACCGCCTTTCCCCCAAGGAGGGGGTCGAAGGCCCCAAAGTGGCAGGGGCAGCCCAGGAAAGGCCGCTCGTGACGGAAGTTGTAGAGGATGGCGGCCGCCTCCGGGTCGGGCACATAGTTCACGGTGCACCCCTGGTGGGTGCAGATGCGGCTTAAGGCCAGGTAGTGTTCCTCCCCCAGGGAAAGCCCCCCAAGGACAGGCTCAGGAAGGCGGAGGAGAAAGGCCTTCAAGGGCCCCAAGGGCAAGGGGTACTCAAAGGGCTTCGCCTGCCACACGGCAAGCTCCCCCCGCCGGGCCACCGCCACCTTCGGCCCCTCCTTCCAGGTGGGCTCTCCTACCCCGGGCCTTGGGCGGAAGCGGAGGTTATAGGTGCGCACCCCAAACCAGAGGAAAAACCCCCCGGCCATCGCCACCGGGATGTAGAAGACAAGGTCCCGCCGCCTCATAGGCCGGATAGGTAGTCCAGGAGGGCCTTTAGCTCCCCCTCGCCCAAGGGCACCGCCGGCATCTGGCCCCGGCCCTTGAGCACGATCTCCCTCACCGCCTCCGGGGCTTTCAGGATGGGGTTTCCCTTAAGCCTAGGCCCCACTCCCCCCTGGGCCTCGGCTCCGTGGCAGGCGGCACAGCGGGCCTGGTAGACCGTTTTCCCGTCCATTCCCCCCTGGGCCTGGGCGCGGGCCATGGCGATGAGGCCCTCCACCCTTTCCCTAGCCTCCCCGCCCACCTCCAGATATCTTTCCCAGGCGGCAATGGCCTCCTTCGCCTGGCCCTTCTGGAAGTAAAGGTTCCCGAGGAAAAGCCAGCCCTCCGCGGCCTTGGGGTCAGCGTGCTGGGCGATCTCCAAGAACATCTGGGCCTCCTCCAACCTCCCCCCCATGAAGAGGAGGATTCCCACCCGGCGCACGGCCTCGATGTTGGTGGGATCCTTCCTGAGCACCTCCAGGTAGGCCTCCGCCGCCTGGTCAAAGGCCTGGAGCTCATAGGCCTGCCTTCCCCAGGCCAGGAGGTCCGCCACCTCCCCGGTGCGCTTGGCCTTGTCCTGAAGCGCCTTAAGCTCCCGGGCTTCGGCCCGGGCGGTCACCGTGGTCTCCCCAGGAAGCCTGGGCAGGGTGTAGCGCCAAAGCCCCACCCCCAGCAGGACCACCACCCCCAGGGCCAGGGCCACGGGCCAGGGATTGAAGGGACGAGGCTCGGGGGGGCGCCAACCGTCCAAGGCCCGTTCCAGCTCCACCATCCGGGCCATGGCCAACTTCCTCTCTTCCCCCTCCAGGCTCTTCACCTCCTCCTTCAGGACCTCGAGCTCCTTGAGAAGCTCCTCCCGCCGGGGAGGCTCGGGGAAGGGTTCCCGGGGTCCCCGAAGAGGCCTTAAAGCCAAGTAGAGACCAAGAAAAAATAGAACCAGAAAGATAAGGGTGGCCATCATGCGGGAGGCTCCTTAAGGCGGCGCTCCACCTCCTCCAGAAGCTCAGGAGGCAAGGGTTTCTTGGGCCGGAAGTAGGCGAAAAGCCCCAGGCCCAAAAGAACCAGGCCCAAAACCGGCAACACCCAGACCCAAAGGGTCACCCCCCGCCTGGGAGGCTCGTAAAGGATCCACACCCCGTACCGGTCCACGAAGAAGGCCTTGATCTCCTCCTCCGTCTTCCCTTCTTGAAGCATCTCGGCGATAATCCGCCGCATCTCCACCGCCACCCCGGAGTTGCTCTCCGCCGCCGACTCCCCCTGGCACACGGGGCAACGAAGCTCCCGGGCGATGGCGAAGACCTCGGGGGAGAGATCGGGGGGTGGGGAGGCTGGGTTTTCCTGGGCCCAAACCCCTAGGGCCAGGAAGAACAAAAGCGCCCAAACCCTCATGGCAACACCTCCTTCAGGTATTGCTCCAAGGTGGTCTGGTCGATGGCCCCGGCGTGGCGGACCACCACCCGGCCCTCCCGGTCGATGACGAAGGTCTCCGGGACCCCGTACATCCCGTAGTCCACCCCCACCCGGCCCCTGGGGTCAAAGACCTGGGGGAAGGTGAGGCCAAACTGCTCTATGAAGCGCAAGGCATCCCCCTCCTTGTCCTGGGTGTTGATACCCACAAAAAGCACCCGGTCCTTATACCGGCGCCAGGTGGCCTCGAGGACCGGAGCCTCCTCGTAGCAGGCAGGGTAGCACCAGCTGGCCCAGAAGTTGAGCACGATGGGCTTCTCACCGAGGTGGTCGGAAAGCTTGAAGGTTTCCCTCCACTCCTTTTGGTAAGGAGGAAGCACGGGCAGGGTGAAGTCCGGGGCCGGACGGCGCTCCTTGGCCAGCACCGAGGGAAGCTCCTTGGGATTTCGTTGCATCCCCCAGTAGAAAAGCCCCCCCAGGGCCAAGACCACAAGGAGCCATAGCCAGGTCCTCAAGCTGTTCCCTGTGGGAAACCTCACGCTGGGCTCACCCCCTTAACCTCCTCCCGCCCCGCCGCCGGCCAAAGGATGTACAGGGTTCCCAGGGCCAAAAGCCCCCCCGCCACCCACATCCAGAAGACCAGGGGGGTAACAATGAGGCGGATGGAAGCCCACTCCCCCTTCTCCCGGTCAAAGTCCATGAGGAGGAAGTAGTAGTCGTTTCCCGGGGTGTAGACCACCTTGGGGGCCGGCAAGGGGGAGTTCATCTGCGGGTAGAAGTGAAGCCTGGGCCGCACCTCCCCGAAGCGGTCCGTGCGCAAGGAAGCCTCCACGGCAAACCGCCTCCTTTCGTCCAGGGCCCGCACCCCCAGGAACTCCATGCGCACTCCGCCCACCTCCCAGGCCTGCCCACGATAGAGGGTTTTTTCACTCTCCAGGCGGTAGGTCTGGCTGAAGGCGATACCGAGGCCCATGAGGGCCACGGCGAAGTGGACCAGCAGGCTTCCCACCCGCCTGCGGTTTTCCAAAAATCCCCAGGGGGAAAGCCCTGCCCTAAGGCGGGCCAGCACCCCCTCCCGCACCAGGAGGAGGATGGCGGCGGTGTTGTAGAGGAAAAGCCCCACCGCCAAGGAAGCCCCGAAGGTGTAGCCCCGAAGGAGCCCAACCAGGGTACCCAGGAGCAGAACGGCCAATAAAATGTATAGATTCTGGAAAACCTCCGCCCTAGGCCTCCGCCAGGGCAAAATGGGCCCTATCCCCATGAGGAGGAGGATACCCGCCCCAATGGGAGCGGAAACCTGGTTGAAGAAAGGGGCCCCCACGCTCACCTTGGCCCCGGTGAACGCCTCGGCCAGCAAAGGATAGAAGGTGCCGAGCACCACCACCAAAGCCCATCCGGCGAAGAAAAAAGCCCCGAGGAGAAGGGCTCCTTCCCGGGAAAAGAGCCGGAAAACCGCGGTATCCCGCACCTCCCGGCTGACCCGGGAGAGAAGGCCCAGGCCCAAGCCAGTAACCAGGAGGAAGAAACCCAGGAAGGCAGGCCCTACCGGCCCCTCGGCAAAGGCGTGGACCGACTGGATCACCCCGCTTCGGGTGAGGAAGGTGCCCAGCACCGTGGCGGCGAAGGCCAGGGTGACAAAGGCGAAGTTCCAGGCCTTGAAGGCCCCCCGGGTCTCCTGGACAATAGCGGTGTGCAAAAAGGCGGTGGACAACAGCCAGGGGATGAAGCTGGCGTTTTCCACCGGGTCCCAGGCCCAGTACCCACCCCAGCCCAGGACCTCGTAGCTCCACCACATCCCCGCCACCTTCCCGGCGGTGAGGAAACCCCAGGCGATCAGGGTCCACCACCGGGTCTCCCCCACCCAGGTCTGGTAGCGGCGCACCACCATGGCCGCCACCGCATAGGCGAAGGGCACGCTCAGGCCCACGAAGCCCAGGTACATGAGGACCGGGTGGACGGCCATCATCCAATGGTTCTGCAAGAGGGGGTTAGGCCCATTGCCATCCGCTGGTGGGTTGGGCAGGGTTTGGAAGGGGCTGGCGATGGTGGCCATCACCCCGAAGAAGAAGACCTGGACGCCAAAAAGTACCGCCAAAACCAAGGAAGCCCGCCAGGGGTCCAGGGGTTTGCGGCTGGCCAAAAGGGTGTAGAGGGTTTGCAGCAGGCTCCAAAGGAGGATGCTCCCCTCGAGGGCCGCCCAGGGAGTCACCAGGGTAACCCAGAGGGGGTCATGGGTGGAGTGGTTGCGGGCCACATAGGCCAGGCTGAAGTCGTGGGTGAGAAGGGCCCATTCCAGGGCCAAGAAGGCCGTCAAGGCCGCCAGGAAGGCGGAAAGGACCAAGGCCTTGGCTCCTTTCAGGAAGCGCCCGTCCCCCTGGTGGTAGGCGAGGAGGGAAAGGGCCAGGCCCAGAAGGCTAAAGGCCAGGGCCAGGCTGACACCCAGGTTGCCCAGCAGAGCAGGGGTCATTTGGCCTCCTCAATGAGCTTGCGCACTTCCTCCGGGGTCCAGCCCGCCTTGGGGGCCTGGTAGGCCTCGGAGTGTTTCACCAGGAGGTTGGTGCCGCGAAAGATCCCTTCCTGGAAACGGCCCTCCACCACCACCCCCTGCCCCTCCTTGAACATGCCCGGGGGCGTGCCCTTGTGCACCACGGGCACCTCCGCCACCCCATCGGTGAGGATAAAGCGAAGCTCCAGCTTATCCTTGTCGTAGTGCACGGTGCCCTGCTTGACCAAGCCCCCCAGGCGCACGGGACGGTTCTGGTAGCGCCCCTGGTCCTGCAGGTACTCGGAGGGGGTGAGGAAGTAGACCAGGTTCTGCCCCAGGCCGCCGAAGATGAGGTAGGCCAAGGCCCCCAGGATGACTCCGAGTCCGATCAGGTACTTAGCCCTCATTTCGCCCTCCGGTAGCGCCAGAAGAGGTAGGCCAGGTAGCCGAAGACCGTGAGGTAGGTGAGGGCGTAGACCCAGGTGACGAAGACCTCGCTCACGCCTCCTCCTTCCTGGCCTCCAAAGCGGCCAACAGGGAGCGGAAGCGCACGAAGCCCAGGTAAAGGAGGGTGAAGACGAACAGGTTGAAGAGGAGGGCCTGGAGCATGGCGGGGTCCATGTGGATCTTCCCCGTGGTCAGGTCGATGGACTGGGTTTGGTGCAGGCTCCGCCACCACTTTACCGACATGTAGCTGATGGGCACGTTGATGAAGCCCAGGATGCCCACCGCCGCCGCCGCCTTCCGCCTGAGCTCGGGGTCCTCTATGGCCCCTCTAAGGAGGAAGTACCCCACGTAAACGGCGAAGAGGATGGCGGTGGTGGTGAGCCTGGGCTCCCAGGTCCAGTAGACCCCCCAGGTGGGCCGGGCCCAGAGCATCCCCGTCACCAGGGCCAGCCCCATGAAAACCAGGCCGATCTCGGCGCTCGCTAGGGCCACCCGGTCGTGGCGGGGATCCTGGCGGAAGAGGTAGAGGAGGGAGTAGAGGAAGGTGACGAAGAAGGCCAGATAGCCAAGCCAGGCCCCGGGCACGTGCAGGTACATGATGCGGGCCAGATACCCTTGGTTCACGTCGGGGGGAGCGGAAAGGGCCAGGTAGAGCCCCACGGGGAGGAGCAGAAGCCCCAGCCCCAGGAAAACCCAGGTGAGGGCGTCCGGGCGGTCGGGTTGCGCAACCTTCAGCATGCTTGTACCTCCATGACCCCTAGCATAGCCAAGGGAAGGGTTAAAAATCTGTGGCCTCCATACCGCCAAACCTAACCTTCCATAACCACCGGGAAAAGGAGGGCGCTGGCGGTGAGGTAGACCACATCAAAGACCAAAAGAAGCTGCCACCAATCGGAGATCTCCGCCACGGGAAGGCCCTCCGCTAGGCCCGTGGTGGCCCGCACCGAGGCCAGGACCACGGGGACCACCAAGGAGAAGAGGAGCAAGGGCAAAAGCACCTCCCGTCCCCGGAGCCGGGCCAGAAGACCAGCGTAAAAGGTGGCCACGCTGGCGTAGCCCAAGACCCCCAGGACCAGGGTCAGGAAGAGGAGGAAAAGGCGCTCCAAGGGCAGGTAGAAGAGGCCCGCCGCCATCAAAAGGGCAAGGGCAGCCAGGGGTAGGAGAAGGAGCATCTGGAAAAGAAGCTTGCCGAAGTAGATCCACTCCTTGCCCCCGGGAGCCAGGAGGAGGTCGTCCAAGGTGCCCTCCTCCACCTCGAGGGCAAAGGCCCGGGTGGAAAGAAGTGTACTCCCGAAGGCCAAGGCCACCCAAAGCACCCCGGGGGCAGCCCGGCGCAAGGGCTCCTCCTCCGGTCCCAAGGCCAAGGCCATGATGAAGAGCATCACCGCAAAAAAAGCCAGGATGGAAAGAAGCCCCGCGCGGTCGCGCACCTCGAGGCGAAGATCCCTTAAGGCCAGCAAAACCACCCGGCGCACCACCCCTACCCTACCCTGCCCGGCGGCCTCGGGCCACCCCTCCACGGGAAGCTTCATGCCACCCCCAGCTCCAGGGTGCGGTCCGCCACCCGCTCGGCCAGGGTGCGGTCGTGGGTGGCCAGCACCACCCCCGCCTTCTTCCGGGCCTCGGCCAAGGTGGAAAGAAGAAGCTCCCTCCCCCCTTTGTCCAGGGCGGTTTCGGGCTCGTCCAATAGCCAGATGTCGGGGAAGAGAAGGGTAAGCCGGGCCAAGGCGAGCCTCTTCTTCATGCCGCTGGAGAAGGCGTAAAGGGGAAGGTCCCCGGGCAGTCCAAAGCGATCCAGGGCTTCTTCAGGTTCTTTACCCTGGTGGTGGAAGGCCAGGTCGTAAAGGAGGTGCTCCCGGGCGGTAAGGTGGCGGTGGAAGGCCGGGGGATTGGCTAGGAAAAGAGCCTTGCCCGCCCGTTCCACCTGCCCCCGGGTGGGCTTGAGAAGCCCCGCCATGAGGCGCAAGAGGGTAGTCTTCCCCGACCCGTTGGGCCCCAAAAGGGCCACCACCTCCCCCCGCTCCAGGGTAAAGGAAAGGTCCCGGAGCACCCAGTCCCGGCCGAAGCGCTTGGAGATCCCCTGCAAGCGAAGCAACATGCCTATACCAGTTTAGGGGTATCCCGGAGGGCCTATCGTCCCTCTGATGGGGAAAGACTCCCCGGGTTCACCCCTACAGGTACTTCTGCAGCCACTCCGGTGTAATCCGGAGGAAGAAGGCGTTCAGGGCGCTGTAGGTCCCCGTGAGAAGCAAAACCCCCACCACCAGGAGCACCACCCCCGCCAGCAACTCCACGTAGTGGGAAAGCCGCCCCGCCCGCCGCAGCCAACCCTTGATGCGCTCGGCAAACAGGGCCACCAACAAGAAGGGCACCGCCAGGCCCAGGATGTAGCTCAGAAGAAGCCCCACCCCGCCCCCCACCGCCGTCAGGGTGAGGATGGCCCCCAGGATGGGCCCGATGCAGGGGGTCCAGCCCAGGGCCAGGGTAGCCCCAAGGAGAAAAGCCCCCAAGGGGCGGGCCGTCTCCCCCTCGTAGCGCAGGTTCACTCCCCACCGGGGCCTGAGGCCCAGCATGTACAGGCCAAAGAGGATCAGGACCACTCCCCCCACCCGGGCCAAGGTCTGGCGGTGTTCAAAGAGGAGCCCACCCAACAAGGTAAAGGGCAGCCCCAAGAGGAAGAACACCAACCCAAAACCCAAAACGAAGAAGAGGGCGTTGAAAAGGGGGCGCCCCCTTTCCCCTCCCAGGTAGACCAGGTACGTGGGCACTAGGGGCAAGACGCAAGGGGAAAGGAAGGAGAGCACCCCCGCAAAAAACGCCGCCGCCAGGGAAACGCTCATGCCTTCATCCTAGGGCAAGGTGAGCCAGGGGAAGCGGCGTTTGGTTTCAGGATCCAGCTCCAGAAGCTCCCGGGCAGGCATCCTCACCTGGGGCAGGGTCTTCTGGTTGATAGGCTCATGGGCGTCGATGATGCCGTTCATGTACAGGAGGAAGGCCACCAAATGGTATACCTCCTCGTTCGTTAAGGTCCCTGCAGCCCCAAAGGGCATGGCCCGGCGGATGTAGTCGTAAAGGGTGGTGGCGTACTGCCAGTAGTTGCCGATGGCGAACTCGGCGGGTTCCGTATCCGGGGTGATGGGGAAGGGCTCGGCCACCAGGCGGTTGAAGGGGTAGCCCTCCCCCCGGGCCCCGTGGCAGGAGGCGCACTTCTCCGCGTAGATCCGCTCCCCCTCCTCCACCTTCCCTTCCCCTGGGGGAAGCCCCCGGCCATCGGGCAACACCGCGGGCCGGATGTCGTATTGGGCCGCCAACTCCTCGGAGATGGGGGTGCCCAGGTTGTACCGGGCTCCCACCGCCAACCCCAAAAGGGCCAAGAGAACCAGGATGCGCTTAACCATCAAACACCTCCCCGCCGCATCCCCCCGCGGGCCCAAAAGCCTGCTGGCCCAAGGGCCTGTCCCCGTTCACCACCCGGCCGTCGGGCAGGATGCGCCAGGCCTGGATGGCGTTGTAGTGGTAGCGGTTGTTCCTGCCCCACTTCTTGAAGAACTCCTCCCGGGTGGGCTGGGTGTTCCCCTTCTCGTCCCAGGCCCGGCTCCACAGGACCACCTCCTTGCCATCCCAGTGCCAGGGCATCTTGAAGCGCACGAAAGCGTAGCGCTCCACCGGGGGTTCCAGGGTAGCCTGGCGCCAGGTCTTCCCCTCGTCGAAGGAGATCTCCACCTTGGTGATCCGCCCGTACCCGCTCCAGGCCAGGCCCCGGATCTCGTGGAAGCCCGGCTTGATCTGCTGCAGGCCCGAGGGGTAGGTAATGATGGACTCAGGATCCATGATCCAGGTGAAGGCCCAAACCTTGCCATCGGCCATTACATCGGTGTACTCGCTGGTTTCATCCTTAGCCATGGCGGGAAGGTCCGTGACCAGGATGCGCCTCAGCCACTTCACCTGGATGCTTCCCTCCCAGCCCGGCACCACCAGGCGCACGGGATAACCCTGCTCAGGGCGCAAGGCCTCCCCGTTTTGCGCGTAGGCCACCAGCACGTCCTCCATGGCCTTTTCCAGGGGCAGGGAGCGGGTGTAGGCGGCGGCGTCCATCCCCTCGGGGATGAGCCACTTGGCCTCCGGCTTCACCCCGGCCTCCTTGAGGAGAAGGGCCAGGGGCACCCCGGTCCAGCTGGCGTTGGAGGCCAGACCCCGGCTCCGGGTGGCGGTGAGCTGAGGGTCTGGAGGGTTGCGGTAGCCGTTTTGCCCATTGCCCGCGCACTCGATGAAGTAGGTGCGGGTCACGGAGGGGAAGCGTTTCAGGTCCTCCAAGGTGAAGACCAAGGGCCTTTCCACCATGCCGTGGATCACCAGGCGGTACTTGGCCGGGTCCACCTGGGGCACGCCCCCGTGGTGCCTTTCAAAGTGCAGGCCGTTGGGGGTGATGACCCCCTCCAGCTTCTCCAAGGGGGCGAAGTCCGCACCCGAGTGGCGGGTGCGCAGGTTGGGGGAGATGTAGCGCACCACTCCCTCCTCAAAGGGGCTCCTTTGGCCGTACTCGGAAAGGGGGGCCCCCAGGGTCTTCATGGAGGCAAAGGTCTCCTCGTCCCAAGGCGGGGTCTGAGCCCTAGCCTTTAGGAGGCCAAATATGCCTCCTGCGCCTAAAAGCCGGAAGAACTTCCTTCGGTCCATATACCCTCCCATCGTATCCATTAGCGGCAAGGAAAACCCCGCCCCGAATGGGGGCGGGGCCAGCTCTTTAGGCGGGGCCAAACATGTCGTTCCAAATGCCCGTGGCCCAGCCAATGGCTGCAGTGCCGTTGGCAGCTGAACGCTGGTTGTCCACGGAGCTCTGGGACTTGATCTGTTTGGCCGCCTCATCCCAAGAGTAGTTGGCGGCCACCCAGATGGCCTCCTCCTTGTCCACGAAGGAGTAACAGATGTTTTGGGGAAGCTCAGGGGGGATCTCCGCTAAAGGCTTGCCCTTAAGCCGTTCCACCAGGTGCCGGGCCACGATGGTACCCGAGACGTAGGCCACCATGCCGCTTTTGGGGTAGGGGGTGTTGCCGGTGATATCCCCCACCAGGTAGACGCGGTCGTCCTTCTCCGAGAGGAAGTAGGGGATCTTCACGTTAGCCCAGCGCTCCCCCAGGCCCGCGGTGCGCACCAGTTCTCCCGCCTTCATGGGGGGGATGATGTTGGCCAGGGTGAAGGGTACATCCCCAAGCTCGGTCTTGACCACCTTCTTCCCGTAGTCCAGGCCGGTGATGCGGGTGTTGGGCACGTACTCCAGGTAGTCCTTGTAAAGCTCGTTGTAGGCGGCCAGGAAACCGGGAGCCTTGGAGATGGGCTGCGGGTTGGCGTCCAGGACGATGACCTTCCCCTTAACCCCCTTTTCCTTAAGCCGCCAGGCCAGCATGGCCGCCCGCTCATAGGGGCCAGGGGGACAGCGGTAGGGGGGGTTGGGGATGTACATGACCAGCTCCCCACCCGTCTCGTCAAACTGGTCCAGCATCCTGCGCAAGGCCACGTGTTCAAAGGGCTTGAAGCCCACGGGCATGAGGTGTTTTACCTCGGTGTAGCCGGGGATGGCCTCGTACATGTAGTCGATGCCCGGGGCCAGGACCAGGTAGTCGTAGGCCAGGTAGCCCCCTGTGGTGCGCACCAGGCGGCGGTCACGGTTGATGTCCAAAACCTTTTCCTGGACGAAGACCACCCCGTCCTTGACCACGTTGGTGTAGTCAAAGACCAGCCACTCCAAAGGCTTAACCCCAGCCAGGAAGAGGTTGGACATGGGGCAGGACATGAAGATGGGCTTCTGCTCCACCAAGACCACCTCCACGTCCACCCCCGACTGGACCAGCTTCCGGGCCACCGTGGTGCCGCCCCAGCCCCCCCCGATGACCACCACCCGGGGCTTACGGGTGCGGGGAAGCAGGGTGGCCGGGCGGCTATAAAACTCCTGGGCGAAGGCCGAGCCGGAAAGGGCCCCCACCGCGGCCAAGGCCGCACCCGTCTTCAAGACCTGACGCCGATTCACCTTGCTCATACTCCCTCCTTATTGACCAGGGCGGTAAGGGCTACCGCCCGCGGCTTCCAAGATCTCCGTCATCACCTGGCGGGCCTCCTGGAGCATGGGCACTGCCGGCGTGCCCATGACCCCGGGCATGATGGTCATGAGCATGGGCTCAATGGCACCCACCAGGACGTCAGACCCCATCTGCATGGCGAAGAAGCGGCAGGGAGCCGCGAAGCCTCCCGCGGGCTGGGTGAGGAACATGATCCGGGCCCACTCGCTCTTGCAGGGCATGATCACGGTGACCGGGCCCACCTTCACGTTGGGCAGCAGGTTAAGCCCGTTGGAGGTAAGCTCGGTCTCCACCATGAGCACCACATCCTCCACCTTGGCGGAAGGAACGCGGTACATGAGGGCGGGCATCATGCCGCTGGAAGGATCGGGCATCATGGCAGGAGGCAGGCGCTTCACGGTGCCAAGCCGTCCCAGGGCCGCCTCGAGGCGCCACACCAGCCGCTCCACCTCGCCCCCGTAGACCTGGAGCATGCCAAAAAGAAGCCGCCCGTCAAAGGTACCCACCATATACTTCTGCCCCTCCCCCGTGATGAAGACCGTGGGGGGCAGGACGATGGCCGCCATGGGGTTCTTGGAAACGGCCTCCACGCTTCCCTTCTCGGGCTTCAGAACCACCAGGCGGTAGTCAGGGAAGCCAGGACCCGTGACCTGGCGCACCTGCTCGCCCAGGTTCAAAACCCGGTCGGGTTCCAGGCCCACCGCCTTCAGGGCCTGCAGGGTCTTGCCCTCCACCTCTTCCAAGGAACCCCGAACCTCCACCACCAAGGCTTGGCCCAGGGCCAACCCCAACAAGATCACCAGCGCAAGCAGTTTCCTCATGATCCTCCCTCCACTTCCAGGCCAGCGTCCAGCCAGCCCCTGAAGCCGTGAGCGATGTTCTTGGCGTTTTTGTAGCCCAACGCCTGCAGGTAAGCCGCCACCACCGCCGAGACGCTCCCCGAGTTGCAGTACACAAGGATCAGGGCCTCCTTGTCCTTGGGAAGCTCCGCCAAGCGGTCCGGCACCTGCCCAGCATAGATGTGCACCGAACCGGGAATATAGCCCTTCTTCCGCTCCTCTTCCGTGCGCACGTCCAGGATGAAGGGGTCAAAGAGGAGAAGGTCCTTGGCCTCCGTGGGGTAGACCAGGTAGCTGGCAGGGGGAACGCGCTTGAGAAAGCCCCCAAAGGCCTTGACCCAATCCTCTGCCTCCCCTCCCCCCTGGGCCCGGGCCAGGGCTAGGAGGGGAAGGAGGGGAAGGAGGGCGAGGAGGTCGCGGCGGCGCATGGCTAGCGGGTGAAGAAGGGCAGCTCCTCAAAGGAGTGCCCGGCCTTGGTGGCCTCGGCCAGCATGTACATGGTGAGGGCGATGTGCACGTCGGAGTAGAACTCGGGCTTGGGGATGGCGATGGACTCGTAGCAGAAGTTGATGCGGTCCTCCATGGTGTAGAGCTTGTCCTCCTCAAAGCGGTAGGCGGGCCACTCGTTGCCCAGACCCTGCTTGGGGCTCCTGACCGGGGAAAGCCGCACCCTCTGGCCCGCGTACTGGTCGTGGCAGATGGCGCAGCTCATGTCCCGGGCCCCGGCCCGGGTGTACCAAAGCTCCCGCCCCAGGTTGTACATGGCGAGTTCCTGGGGGTGCTTGGGCACCACCTGGATCTTGGCCTTGGAGGAGAAGGAGGCGATGTAGGTGGTGATGGCCTTAACCTCGTCCCGTTTGATCTCCGCCGGCTTGTACCCCTGCACGGTCTGCATGCAGGTGTACACCCGGGTTTCCAGATCCTCCACCCGCTTGCTGTCGGGGAAGTACTTGGGAAGGATGGCATAGACCCCTTCCAAGACTCCCTTCCCCTTGCCAAAGTCGCACTCCTCGAGGGTCTTGCCGCTCGGCCCCTTGCGGAAGAAGAGCTCCTTCCCCTCCTCAGCGAAGAGCTCCCCGGGCAGAACGCCGAAAGTTTCCAAGTACATCTGCCGCTGGCGCATGGCCTCCTCAAAGGGATCCAGGGGCTTCTGCTGCTGGGTGTAGGCCCCCACCCCCACCAGGGTTCCCAAAGCCAGCAAGCCCAGAAAAACCAAGCGATTCCTTCTCTTCATGGCTCACCTCCGGTTGATGGGGGACTCAGGATCCAGAAGGAAGGCCACCAGATCGGCGGTTTCCTCCGGGGTGAAGAGGCCGTGCACCCCACCCCGGTACATGAGGGAGCAGGGCACGAAGGCCCAGGCGTTGTAGATCTTCTCGTAGGTGTACCGGACCACCGCCTCCGAGGTGCCCCGCTGGCCGTAGTTGGTAAGGGAAGGGCCCATGGTGCCGTAGGCTACCTCGCTGGCCACCCCGGCGTGGCAGGCATAGCAGTTGCCCCGCTTGGGGTCGGTGAAGACCTTCTCCCCGTTTTTCCAATCCCCCATGAGCTTGCCGTTTGCCGGGTACTTGATGAGGGCCTTCTGCTCCGCCAGGAAGCCGGGTATCAGGTCCGCGGGGAGCTTGTCCCGATGCTGGGAGCAGAGGGCCTGCCCCTTGTCCTGGGAGAGCATCACTCTGGCGAACTCGTGGCCGCCCGCATGCAAAGCCGCCTCGAGGCGGGCCCTGAAGGGGCTTACCTGCGAAAGCCCCAGCCCTAAGAGCACAAGGCTGCCAACAACGATCGCTGTTCTCTTCATCCTTTCACCTCCGGAACTTGGTACGTCCTACCGAGCACGCGCACGTTAGGGTTAGGGAGAACCTTCACTCTGCCCACCCCCTTCAGGTACTCCTCCAGCACAGCGTAAATGGGCCTGGGTTCAAAGCCCGCCTTGGCCTCCCCCACCCGCTGGAGCCTCCCCCCATAGGAGGCCGCCAGGTACCGGCGATTGGGATCCAGGGGCTTGCCCCCCACCTCCACCTCCCGGATGCGCTTGCCGGTGGGGGCATCGGGGTCCAAAACGTAGCGGAGGCCATGAACCCGGCTCACGTCCCCGCCCTGCTGGTAGAAGGGATCGGGGCTGAACACATTGCTGGCGATGTCCTCGAGGGTGTTGCGGATCTGCTCCCCCCTTAGCCAGAAGAGGTACAACTCGGGGTAGGTAAAGCCCAGATAGGCGTAGAGGTGGTCCCGGGTGATGGCCTGGCCGGGGAGGATGGTGGTGCCCCAGCGCACCGCCGGGCTGAAGACCAGGTCCACCTCCGGGTAAAGGGCCTTGACCGCCTGGCCCACCAGCTCATCCCAGGTGGAGTAAAGGGTATCCCGCTTGTAAAGTAAGGAGTCGGAAACCGCCAAGGGCTCAAAGAGGTGCTGGCGGTGGGTAGCCACCCGCTCCTGGAGCCACCCCTCCACGTTCTCCGCCTTGGGAAGGTGCTGGGAGAGGACCGGAAGAACCCGTACCCGGAGGTTGGCGATGCCCCCCTTCCAGAGCTTGAGGTCCACCCGCATCAGGGCCTTGCCTGCGGCGCTTCCCGCCACGATCCAGGTCTTGCCCACCCGCCAGGGAAGAGGGGTGAGGTCGTGGGTGTGCCCGGAGAGGATCAGATCTATCCCCCTCACCCGCTCCGCCAAGGCGGCGTCCAGCTGAAGGCCGTTGTGGGAGAGAAGGACCACGGCATCCGCCCCCTCGGCCCGAGCCTGATCCACGGCCTCCTGCAAGCGGCGGACGTCCAGGGCAAAGGAAAGGCCTTCCGTGAACTCCTCGGGGTGGGAAACCCTCACGTAGGGATACGTGGCCCCTACTACGGCCAGGGCGTAGCGGCCCATTTGATGGATCCGGTAGGCGGGGTAAAGGGGGTCGCCGAAAAGTTCATCCACTACGTTGTAGGAAAGGTGCTCGCCCTTAAGCTTCTTGAAGAGCGCCTCGGCCCGCTCCCGCCCCAGGGTCCACTCCCAGTGGGAGACCATGTGATCCACCCCAACGAGGTTCTGCCATTCCACAATGGCTTCCCCCTGGGTTAGGAGGGAAAGGCCAGAGTTGGTCCAGGTATCGCCGCCGTCCAGAACTAGGACCTTTCCCCCCTCCCCTTCCACCTGGGCCTTCTGATTGCGGATAAGGGCGGTGAGGGCAGAAAGTCCCCCGATGGGGCCAAAGGCCCGGGCCAGCTCCTCAAAGTTCACATAGGAGAGCAGGTAGGCCAAGGGCGTGCCCCGCTCCACCCCGTAGTAGCGCAAGACAGCCTCCCCGGTGAGGTACCCCGGGCGGCCCATGAGGGGCTTGGGCGCAATCAGGTTGGGAGGCTCCATGAAGTGGTGGGGGAAAGCCTGCCCGTGAAGGTCGGAGAAGTAAAGGAGGGTGGCGTCGCCGTAGGGGGCAAGGTCATAAAGCCGGGCGGGGTTTTCCAGAGCTTGGGCCAGGGCCCTTGGACCCAGACCCGCCAAAGCGGAAAAGAGGTAGAGGAGCTCTCTGCGGTTCATCTAGACCCCACCGCAGGCTTGGTGTTGAAGTCCGACTCCGGGTCTAGGAGGTAGGCCACCACGTCGGCAATCTCCTCCGGGGTTAAAAGGCCCTGAGCCCCGAAGCGGTACATAACCGTGCATGGGAAGTAAGCCCAAGCATTGTAGATGACCTCATAGGTGTAGCGCTGCACCGCCTCGGACTGCCCCCGGTTCAGGCCGTACTTTTCCAAGCTAGGACCCACATCCCCGCCCAGGTGCACAGGGGAGCCAAAGTGGCAGGAGAAGCAGTTGGCCTTCTGAAGGTTGTTAAAGATGGCCCCGCCCTTCTTCCAATCCCCCATAAGCTTGCCGCTTTGCGGGTACTTGATGAGGGCCCGTTGCTCTTCCAAGAACTTGGGAAGGAAATCGGCAGGCAAGCGGTTCCGATGGGCGGAGCAAAGAGCCTGGTCCGGCCGCTGGTTCAGGAAAACCTCGGCGTAGGCCTTGCCGCCGGTCTTGACAGCTTCCAGCTCGGAAGGGTTGAAGTACGACTGGGCCAAGGCCACCACCAAGGGTGCGGCCAAAAAAAGGATGGGGATAAGCTTCTTCGCTTTCATCACCGCTTCCTCACCGCACAAAGGCCGGCCACTCCTCAACCACGGCCCCATTGTTCTGATAGGCCATGAAAAGCTCCAGGGCTAGGATGGGCAGCGAGTAGAGGTCTGGCTGTGGGTGGGCGATGTTGCCGTAGCAGGCCCGGATCCGGTCCTGCATGGTCCAGATCTGGTCGTTGGAGTAGCGGTAAGCGGGCCAGTGGGTCCAGGACTTATCCTTGCCCAGGACATCAGCATAGGGAAGAACCCCTGCCCTCCGGCCCACGTAAGAGATATGGCAGGTGGCGCAGCCCACATCCCGGGCCCCGCTTCGGGCATAGAAGAGCTTTTCTCCAAGGGCATAGAGCTCCCTTTCTTGAGGAAAGAGAAGGCGCACCTGGATGGGTTTGCCCATGGAGAAGCTGGCGATGTAGAAGGCAATGGCCACCACCTCCTGGCGCTTGATCTGGTCGGGCCGGAAGCCCTGGACCCGGGTCATGCAGGTGAGGATGCGGCTATCCAGGTCCTCTACCTTGCCCGTGTCCAGGAAGTAACGGGGTAGCCTGGCCGCCGCTCCTTCCAGAACTCCCTTCCCCAGGCCGAAGTCACACTCGGCCATGGTCTTGCCCAAAGGCCCCTTGCGGTTAAAGAACTCCTTACCTTGCTCCACAATGAGCTCCGTGGGCAGGATACCTGCGGTTTCCAAAAGGAGCTGTTTTTGTCGCTTGGCTTCCTCCCTGGGGTCCACCTCCCCTTGGGCCAGACCCAACCCCAGAAGTACGAAAACCGCCACCGCCCTCAAGACCCATAAAGGCATGCGCCACCTCCCGCAAACCCGGGCGCCCGGGGATCACCCGGGCGCCACCTTTAGGCCAGCTCCAGTTTTACCGTACCTTCGCCGGTGTCTCCGTCGGTATCCTTCAGTTTTACGGTGAACGTCCCCGCCTTTTCCGCCTTGAACATGAAGCCGTAGAGGGGATTGGCGCTGGTGGAAGGACCGGGGCGGGCCTCCGCCACCTTTTCCCCCTCAAAGTAGACCTCCACCAGGTTGATGTACTTGGCGGGGATGATCTTACCCTCGGCATCCCGCCGGGTGCCGGGCTCGTTGGGGTGCTGGGCCACCACCTGGAGCTTGAAGTTCTCGCCCGCTTTGGGCTTGGCCGGAGTCAAGCGAACAATGGTACGAATGGCCATTTCCTACCTCCTCCTTAACCGCACCCCCCCACGGTCACGCGGGTGCTGGCCGAAGCCAAAAGGAACTTGCCGTCCGCCGTTTCCACCACCGCCCGGATGGCGCTGGTCTCCGCCAAGCGCACCCGGGTGGCGTAGTAGGGCAGGGCCTTCATGGGCATAAAGGCCACCAGGTGCGGGGTGGGGTTCTTGTCTGCGAAGAGGTGGATGGCCTTCACCTGGTTGGAAGGCAGGTTCACCTCCACCTCCGCGGGCACGTTGGCCCCGCTTTCGGCAATGGCGGGCATGGTGAGCTTGATGGCATTCGAAGGTGTAAGATCCTTAAACCCCTTACCCAACGCCGCCTGCAGGACCTTCTCCAGGTTGGCCAAGTCCTCGCCCTCTAAACCCTGCGCCCTTACGGGAAACCCCGCCAAAGCGACGGCCCCGAGGGCTACGCCGGTGGTCCTTAAAAACGCTCGCCTATTCACACGCACCTCCTTTGGCACACAACTGGCGCAGCTCGGAAAGGAACTGCGCCCGGGGCCGGCTGCCAAAAAACCGGCCCACCTCTTCCCACGTCCCCTTGCGAAAGACGAGGAAGACAAAGGTAGGAGTGCCCGGCACCCTATACCGCCGGGCAAGCTCCTGGCCCTCCGGGGTTTCCGTGCCCACGGAGGCCACCACGAACCGGTCCTCCAGGAAGCGGCTTACCTGGGGATCGGAAAGGACGAAGGTGTTCATCTGGTCGCAATAGGGGCAGTGAGGAGAATGAAAGTACACCATCACCACCCGCCCATGGGCCCGGGCCAGGTCCAGGGCCGTGCCATAGGGATACCACCGGCCAAAGTCCGGGGCAGCCAGGGCCGCGGTCAGGATCAGTACCACAAGGGACCAAAGTACCCGGTATGCGTACATCTTATACACCGCCTGGGTACACCCAAGGACATTTGTACCCTAGCACCCTCCCGGAACCATGTCAAGCCCCTTTGACACGAAATCTCCTTATTCATAAAAACGCGCTTATGTGGTTTCCTCTGGGGTCTCTTCCCCTGTACCCCTGGGGACTATAGCTTAAGAAAGGCTAAAGTTTTGGGATAGCCAAAGGCCTTGACAAGGAGCAAGGGACAAAATACCCTGATACCCCGGAGGGTAAAGATGAAGCGGACCCTAACGGCTCTCCTTCTTATCGGCAGCCTGGCCTTCGCCCAGGCAGATGGCGCCAAACTCTACGCTCAGTGCGCAGGATGCCACCAGGCCAATGGCCAAGGTCTCCCCGGGGCCTTCCCGCCCCTGGCCGGGCACGTGTCCGAGATTCTGGGCAAGCAAGGCGGGCGGGAGTACCTGATTAAGGTCCTCCTTTGGGGCTTGCAGGGGCCGATTGAGGTGAAGGGCATGAAGTACAACGGTGCCATGCCCGCGTACAACGGCCTAAAGGACGAGGAGATCGCCGCCCTCCTCAACCACATCGCCACCGCCTGGGGGGACGACAAGAAGGTCCAGGGCTTCAAGCCCTTCACCGCTGCCGAGGTCAAGGCCCTGAGGGATAAGAGGCTCACCCTCCAGCAGGTGCTGGAGGAGCGGAAAAAGTTGGGTCTGAAGTAAGGCGGGCCCGCAAGGAACCCGGGGCACGCCCCGGGTTCCTTGTTTAATGGAGGGGTGCTGGAGCTTGCCCTGAAAAAGCGCTTCCCCGGTTTCCAACTGGCCCTGGACCTCACCGTTCAGGAGGGGGAGGTCCTGGCTCTCTTGGGACCCTCGGGCAGCGGGAAGAGCACCCTACTGAAGCTCATCGCCGGCCTCCTTTCCCCTGATCAGGGTTTCGTGCGCTTCCACGGACAAGACCTCACCCCCCTGCCCCCGGAAAGGCGGGGGGTGGGCTTCCTCTTTCAGGACTATGCCCTCTTCCCCCACCTCACGGTGGCGGAGAACGTGGCCTTCGGCCTGGTGGAGGCCCGCTGGCCTAGGGCCGAGCGGGAAGCGCGGGTGCGGGAGCTCCTGGAGCGGATGGAGCTCCTGTCCCACGCCGGCAAAAGGCCCCAAGAGCTTTCGGGAGGGGAGCAACAGCGGGTAGCCCTGGCCCGGGCCCTGGCCCCCAAGCCCCGCCTCCTGCTTCTGGACGAACCCCTGGGGGCCCTGGACCTCCGCCTGCGGGAAGAGTTGCTCTTCTTCCTGCGCAGGACCCTGCGGGAAGCAGGGGTCACCGCCCTCCTGGTCACCCACGACCAGGGAGAGGCCTTTCTCCTGGCCCACCGGGTGGCGGTGATCCGCCAGGGGCGTCTGGTCCAGGTGGGGCGGCCAGAAGAGGTCTACGCCAAACCTAAAGATGCCTGGACCGCCCGCTTTATGGGCCACAAAAACCTCCTCTCCCCGGAGGAGAGCCAAAGGATAGGCCTGCCGCCTAGACCGCACCTCCTACCCCCGGGGGCCCTGCGCCTGGGGGAGGGGGCGGAGGGTGTGGTGGAGGAACGGCTCTACTACGGGCCCAGGGTGGGGCTTTGGGTGCGGGTTAAGGGTGTGCGGCTTTACCTCGAGGCCCAGGAGGGCCCGGAGGAGGGAACCCCTATCCGCCTCCACCTGGACCTCAACCAGGCGGTACCCTTGGAAAGATGAAGCGCTTCGCCCTCCTCCTGGGCGGCCCCCTCTTGGTGACGGAGGCCCTGAGGGCGCGCCTTCAGGGTTACCGCCTCCTGGCGGCGGACTCCGGGGCCCGCCATGCCCTGACGTTAGGGCTTCCCCTAGAGCTTTGGCTGGGGGACTTTGACTCCAGCCCCCCCTGGCTCCAGGCGGCCCTGCCTGCCCCCAGGGAGGTACTCCCCCGCGAAAAGGACCTTACGGACGGCGAAGCCCTGGTGCGGAAAGCCCTGGACCTGGGAGCGGAAGCGATGCTCCTCCTGGGGGCCTTGGGCGGGCGGCTGGACCACACCCTGGCCCACCTGGAGCTGGCCTTTTACTTGGCGGCACTGGGGGTGCAGGTGGAGCTTTCCGACGGGCTCACCCGGGCCTTCCCCCTCCTCCCCGGAAGCCACACCTTTCCCTTGGAACCCGGAGCCCCCTTCAGCCTCCTCCCCTTCCCCGAAGCCACTTTGGGGGTGGAAGGGGCCCGCTGGAACCTTCCCCCTGCCCCCCTCAAGGCCACCACCCTGACCCTGGAAAACCGGGCCCTAGGGCCCATCCGGGTGCGGGTGGAGGCGGGGCGGGCGGTGCTTTACCTCTTCTGAGGGCAGGGCCGCCAAGGGCAAAGAAGGGCCCGCCGCCTCTCCTGAACCCGGACAAACACATGTGAGACGCTGAAGGGGATAAAAAGATGGGGAACCGACCCTGCG
>NZ_KZ672957.1 GCF_002964845.1 Thermus tenuipuniceus | reverse complement strand
GGGACGGTGCGGCTGGAGGGGAGCCAAATCGCGTTTGGCTGCAGTAGCCCGAACCTGGCGGGGGTTTTGGAGAACCGCAACGAGGTGCTCCTGGGGGATACCTCGGTGGGCCAGGGGGGTGCTGGGGGTGTCATTCACAACTGGGGTGCTTTCGTGAAGGACAGGGGTACGGGTACGGCCTACATCGACCCTACCTTCTTCGCCCACCCTGGTGGGTACGAACAGGCTCAAAGCGGCACTTTCTACTTCAGGGATTACCGAAACCTCCGTTGAGGAAGGGGACTACCCGCTCCGGCCTCGGAAGGAGGGTTTCCTAAGTACCCCGTCGTAGCTTGGGCCACGACGGGGTACTTAAGCGCATTCTGGGCAGCGGCCAAAGACCGTAACCTCGTGCCCCTCGGCTTGGAAGCCGGGGGGCAGGTGCGTGAGGGCCAGGTCACAGCCCAGAAGCTCGTAGACCCGGCCGCAAAGGCGGCAGAGGAAGTGGTGGTGGTGCGCCCGGCCTGCGGGTTCGTAGCGGGGGGGCTCTCCAGGGAGGGCCACCGGGGTGAGGAAGCCCTCCTCCACCAAGCCCTTGAGGGTCCGGTACACCGTGGCCAGGCCCAGGGAGGGTACCTTCCGCTTGGCCAGCTCCAGCACCTCCTGGGGGGAGAGGGGACGGCCCACTTCCAGGAAGACCTCCCGGATGGCCCGCCGCTGCCGGGTGGAGCGCTCCATGACCCTAGGATAGCAAGTTGAGAAGAAGTTTTCATCGTGGCCAGGTAGAGTGGCGGTATGCGCCTTTGGATGCTTTTGGGGTTCCTCCTCCTCCCCGCCCTGGCCCAAGGGGAGGGGAGGTACCTGGTGGGGCGGGTCCTGGCCCTCGAGGCCCAACGGGGCGTGGCCCTAGTGGAGGTGGAAGGCGGGAGGCTGGAGGCCCTTCTGCCCGTGGATGGAGGCCACTACCGGGTGGGCCAGCGGGTGGTCCTCTACCAGGAGGGCGGCAGGACCTATATTACCGAGCCCGACCGTATCCCCTGGCTTTTTGGCCTTTTGGGCCTTTTCGCCTCCCTGGCTGCCCTTCTGGGCCGGGGGAAGGGGGTTAGGGGGCTTTTGGGCACCTTCCTGAGCCTTTTGGTGGTGGTCTACTGGGTGGTGCCCAGGGTGGCGGTGGGGGGAAACCCACTCCTCTACGCCTTTCTGGGAAGCCTTGGGGTGCTCCTCTTCACCATCTACCTGGTCCACGGGGTGAACCGCAAGACCACGGCGGCCCTCCTGGGTACCCTGGCTTCGGTGGCCTTTGTCCTCCTCCTGGCCCTCTTCTTCACCCGAAGCATGGGGTTTACGGGCCTGGCCTCGGAGGAGGCCCTTCTCCTCCGGCAGTGGGGCGGGGTAGACCTGGTTTCCCTCTTCCTGGCGGGGGTGGTGGTGGGTACCCTGGGGGCCTTGACCGACGTGAGCGTGACCCAGGCGGCGGTGGTCCAGGCTCTGGCCCACGCCAACCCCCGCTTTGGCCTTGGGGAGCTCTACCGGAGGGGGATGGAGGTGGGGTACGACCACATCGGCAGCCTGGTGAACACCCTGGTCTTGGCCTACGCCGCAGGCTCCTTGCCCCTTTTTCTTCTCCTCACCCGGGATCCCACCCCCTTGCGCTTCCTCCTGAACACCGAACCCTTCGCCGCAGAGATCGCCTCCATGGTGCTGGGTTCCTTGGGACTTCTTCTGGCGGTGCCCCTCACCACCCTGATGGCGGCCTGGTTCTTCCAGGGGGGAAGGGGTGGGCCTCCCGAGGGCCATGGCCATGCCCATTAGGGTGGGGGCTGGCATAATGGGAGCCGTGCGCCTATTGCACACCGCGGACTGGCATCTGGGCAAGGTATTAAAGGGCGTGGACCGCACCCCTGAGATCGGGGAGGCGTTGAAAACCCTTCTGGAGATGGTGGCCAAGGAGGGGGTGGACCTGGTGGTGGTTTCCGGGGATCTCTTCGACCGCCCCCAGGTTTCCGCCGAGGCCGAGGCCATGGCGGTGGAGTTTTTCCTACGCCTTAGGGAGCTTGGGGTTCCCGCCTTGGTCATCGCGGGCAACCACGATCCCAAGGAGCGCCTCGAGGCCCTTGCCCCCCTCTTCGCCCTGGCGGGGGCGGCGGTGCGGGGAAGGCCCCTTTTCCGGGAGGAAGGAGGGGTGGTGGAGGTGGGGGGGCTCAGGGCGGCCCTTCTCCCCTTTGTATCCGAGCGCATCCTGGTGAAAAAGGTTCTGCAGGAGGCCGAGGAGCGCCACCGCACCTATGCGGAGGCCATGCGGCGGATCCTCGCCAACCTGGAAAGCCCCCTTATGCTGGGGCACTTTGCCCTGGAGGGGGTTCGGCCAGGGGCGGGGGAATTCGTCTTCCACCTCACGGGAAGCTACGCGGTGCCCCCTTCCGCCCTGCCCTTGGGGGCCCGCTATGTGGCCCTGGGCCACATCCACCGCCAGCAGCAGGTTTCCGAGGCCCCTGTGGCCTGGTATGCGGGAAGCCTGGTCCAGCTGGACTTTGGGGAGGGGGAGGAGGCGGAGCGGGGGGCTTTGCTGGTGGAGGTGCCCGAAAGAGGGCCCGTCCGGGTCCACCCTATAAGGGAGCGCTGGGGGAAACCCCTTAAAACCCTCCGCCTGAAGCCCGAGGAGCTGGACGGCAGGCTTCCCGAGCTGGAGCGCTTTCCCGGGTACCTCAGGGTGGTGGTGGAGGGCCGGCTTTCCCCGGCGGTGAAGGAGAGGCTCTTCCAAGGGCTTCCCCATCTCCTGGCGGTGGAAACCGCAGGAGGGCTTGAGGATGGGGGGAATGGGACCTTGGCCCCGGAGCTGGGTTTGGTGGAGGCCTACGACCGCTACCTGAAGGAACGGGGGCGGGAGGAGGAAGGGCTTCTGGAGCGGTTTAACCAGGTGCTCAAGGAGGTGGAGCTTGAGGCCCTTGCGCCTGGAGCTTGAGGGGTTTGGCCCCTACCGGGAGCGGCAGGGAGTGGACTTCTCCGATGTGGAGCTTTTCGCTATCACCGGGCCCACGGGGAGCGGGAAGAGCACGCTCCTGGACGCCATGGCCTTTGCCCTCTATGGGGTGGTGCCCCGGGTGGGGCGGAACGTGGGGAGTTTGGTCCACCCGGGTGCCAGCGAGGCCCGGGTCCGCCTCACCTTCCAGGTGGGGGGAAGGGTCTACAGGGTGGAGCGGGTGCGGGGGAAGCGGAGCGAAGGGCGGCTCTTTGAGCTAGCCCCGGTGGGGGAGCGGCTTTTACCCTTGGAGACCCTGGACGCCTTGAACCGTGCCTTGGAGGAGCTTTTGGGCCTCACCTACGAGGCCTTTACCCGGGCCCTCCTCCTTCCCCAGGGGGAGTTTGACCGCTTCCTTAAGGGGGAGGCCAAGGAGAGGCGCAGGATTCTCCTGGATCTCTTTGAGCTTACCCGGTTGGAAAGGGCCAGGGAAAAGGCGGCTTCCCGCAAGGCGGCCCTGATGGAGGAGAAGGGCCGGCTAGAGGGGGAGCTTGCGGGGCTTCTCGGGGTGAGCCTCGAGGCTAAGGAGGACTTGGAAAGGGCCCTGGCGGACCTAACCCGGGAGATCGCCCGCCTTCAGAACGAGAAAAGGCGCCTGGAGGAGGCGGTTTTGGAGCTCAAAGGCCTTCAGGCGCTTCTCCTTCGCAAAGGGGAGCTGGAAGGCCGCCTGGGCCGCCTTAAGGCTGAGGCTTCCCGCATGGCGGAGGTGGAGGAAAGGCTCAAGAAGGCGTTGGAGGCGGAGGCCGCCCTGCCTTTGTGGCAGGACTTGAGAAGGAAGGAGGAGGCCCTGGCGGCCACAGCGCAGGAGCTCCAAAGGGTGCGCGCCCGGCTTTTCAAGCTGGAAGGGGATCGCCGGGCCCTGGCCTTTGACCCCGAGGCCCTAAAGGAGGCGCAAAGGGCTCTTCTGCAGGCGGAGGGGTTAAGGGCCCTCGAGGCCCTTTGGCGGCGGGTGGGGGTGAAGGAGCACCCCGCTCCCAGGCTGGGCCTGGCTCCCGAGGCCTACGCGGAGGCCCTGGAATCCCTCCTCCAGGAGGAAGCCCTTTTGGCGGAGAGGAAACGGGAGCTATCCCGCCTGGTGGAAGAGCAAGGGCGGCTAAGGGAGAAGGAGGAAGCCCTGAACCGGGTTAGGGAGGCCCTGAAGGCCTTGGTGGAGGAGGGAGGGCAGGCCCGAGCCCAGGTGGAGGCTTTGGAGAAAGCTCTTAAGGGTGCGGAAGCCCACCGGCTTCGGCAGGAGCTGGAGGAGCTAAGGAGGAGGCGGGAGTTTTTGGAGGAGGAAAAAAAGCGCCTCGAGGCGGAGCTTGCCCAGCTGGCCAAGGAGGAAAGGCGCCTGGGGCTTCTTGCCTACCGCGACCTTTTGCAGCCGGGGGAGCCCTGCCCCTTGTGCGGGGGTGTGGTGCATGTCTTTCCCCATTCCCAGGGCAACCAGGGAGTTTCGGACCTGAGGAGGAGGCGGGAGGAAGGGGAGAAGGCCCTTCAGGAGGTCCTGACCCGGCTTGGGGCCGTGGCGGAGGAGGAAAGGGCCAAGCGGGAGGCCCTGGAGGCCCTGGGCGTGGAGCCCATCCCCGGGGATCCCAAGGAACTGGAGGGGAAGCTTCAGGAAGCGCAGGCGAGGCTTCAGGAGCTTAGGGAAAAGTACCGGGAAAAACAGGGGGAGGCCAGGGCCCTTGAGGAGGAAGTGAAGCGGCTATCCGAGGAGAAGGAGCGTTTGCACCAGGGGTTTTCCCGCCTGGAGGAGGAGGCGGAAATCGCCTGGGAAAAGACCCGGGAAGCCCTGGCCTCCCTGCGCTGGGAGAAGGAGGCCCTGGCGGCCGGGCTTTACCGCCTGCTTTGGGAGAGGACGGGGGGCAGGCCGGTGCCGGAGTACATCGGGAAGCTTTCTCGGAGGGTGGAGGAGCTGGAGAAAAAGGAAAAACAGGACCGCGATCTCGCCCGGGCCTGGGAGGAGGCTTCCCGGACCCTGGCGGGGCTTTTGGCCCAGGAGGAGGAGCAGCGAAAGGCCCTCGAGGAGGCCAAGGGCCGGGTGGTGGGCCTGATGCTCGAGGAGGAGGCCAGGGCCCTTTACCTTCCCCCCAAGGAGCGGGAGGCCCTGGCGGAGAGGATCCGGGCCCACCGGGAGGAGCTTGCCCAGGTGGAGGCCCTCCTGGAGGAGGTGGAGCGGGAGGCCAGGGCTCGCTTTCCCGGTCCCCTTCCCCCTTTGGCGGAGGTGGGGGCCCGCTTGCGGCGGGAAGAGGAAAGGCTTTCTGAGGTGCAGGGGAGCCTCGAGGCCAGGATGGGAGAAAAGGCCGTTTTGGAGGAGCGGCTTAAGGAGATGGGGGAAAGGCTACAGCGCCGCCAGGAGCTTTCGGCCCGCCTGGCGGAGGTGGTGCGGGAGATGGACCTCTGGGAGAAGCTGGCCTTTGACCTCCAGCAGAACAACTTTCCCGCCTACCTCCTGGGCCTCAGGCAGCGGAACCTGGTGGAGCGGGCGGATGAGCTCATGGCCACCCTCTCCGCAGGGCGCTACCGCCTCCGTTCTAAGGAGGACGAGTACCAGGTCCTGGACCTCTGGACCGAGGCGGTGCGCCCGGTGAGGACCCTTTCCGGGGGGGAAAGCTTCCTGGCAAGCCTCTCCTTGGCCCTGGCGCTTTCCGAGGAGCTTTCCCGGGGGCGGCTTGGGGCCTTGTTTTTGGACGAGGGCTTCGGCACCCTGGACCCGGAAACCCTGGAGGTGGTGGCGGGGGTGCTGGAGGCCCTTCCCACCCGGGGGCGGCTGGTGGGCATCGTCACCCACGTGGAGGCCTTGGCGGTGCGGCTCCCGGCCAGGCTCGTGGTGCGGAAGCACCCCTCGGGGAGCCGGGTGGAGTGGGCGTGAACCTCCCCGGTGGGTTTATGGAATCCCCTTTTTGCATATAAGGGAAAGGGAGTTTTATCCCTACCAAACCCCATACCCTAAGGGGTATGGTGAAGTTGCCCGGAAAGTGTAAGCTTGGCCCTCCCGGGCAAGGAGGTGCACCGTGAAAAAGGCCAAGGACATCATGTCCACGGAGGTGGTAAAGATTCAGGGCTCGGCCACGGTGAAGGAGGCCATCAACCTCATGAAGGAAACTGGCCTCCGGGCCCTCATCGTGGACCGTCGCCACGAGGAGGACGCCTACGGCATCGTCACGGAAACCGACATCGTCTACAAGGTGATCGCCTACGGCAAGGACCCCGCCACCGTGCAGGTGCACGAGATCATGACCAAGCCGGTGATCACGGTAAACCCCGACCTGGGCGTGGAGTACGTGGCCCGGCTTTTCGCCAACACCGGCATCCGCCGGGCTCCCGTGATCCAGGGCGAGGTGATCGGGATCGTTTCCGTGACGGATATCCTGCGCAAGGCGGTGTTCTAGAGTAGATTTTGCCCTTGGGCAGCCGGGAAGGCTGCCCTTTCTTGACTTGGTTTAAGACTCCTTATACACTGCGGGCGGAGGTGAACAATGCGGCGGTTTCTAGCCTTGCTTTTGCTCCTGGGTTTGGCCCTGGTCCAGGGCCTCGAGGCCGTTTGGAGGGCCGTGGAGGTTCCGGGTGGCGTATGCTCCGATGGTTCCCCCTACCGGTTCTACGTGAGCCTCGGGGATCCCAAGAAGGTAGTGATCGATTTCCAAGGGGGCGGGGCCTGCTGGGACGCGGCCATCTGTGGTCCCCAGAGCCAGACCTACCGCAAGCGGGTGGATGTGCAGGAGCTTCTCCTGGCCCAGGGCATCTACAACCGCCTGAGCGTGGCCAACCCCTTCCACGGCTGGACCCATGTCTTCGTGCCCTACTGCACGGGGGATCTCCACGTGGGCCGGGCCACGGTGGACTACGGGGGCTTCAAGGTCCACCACCAGGGGGCCAGGAACGCCCTGGCGGCCCTGGAGTACGTTTTCCGTAACCACACGGACCCAGAAAGGGTCTTTGTGACCGGTTGCTCCGCCGGGGCCTATGGGGCGGTCTTCTGGGCGGATAAGATGCTTTCCACCTACAAAAACGCCCGGGTGGTCGTCTGCGGGGACGCCGGGGTGGGGGTGCGCACCCCGGACTTCCCGGGGTTTGGCGTGTGGAACCCACGCCTGCCAGAGCTTCCCGGCTTGTCCCCGAACCCCCAGGTGGCCGAGATCTACCTGGCCCTGGCCAAGGCCTTCCCCAAGGCCCAAATCGCCCAGTACACCACCCTTTTGGACGGCACCCAGATCTTCTTCTACGGGCTCATGAAGGGCGAGCGGGCTCCCTCGGAGGCCACGGCCCGGGAGTGGGCGGAGGGCGCCATGAGGGCAGTCCTGGCACCAGCCCAGGCGGAAAACTACACCTTCTACCTGGCCCCGGGTGGCCAGCACTGCATCCTGCCCCGGCCGGAGCTCTACACCTTGAAGGTGGGGGAGGTGACCTTCCTGGAGTGGCTTAGGGCCCTGGCGGAGGGGAAGGCCGCGCCTAGGGTGCGCCCCTGAGGCCGAAGGCGGCGAACCATGCCTTAAGCTCCGGATCTTGCTCCAGCAGGATCGCGTGCCCCTTTTTCCGGTCCAGGGGGGCGGTCTCGAGGAAGGCCAGGAGGAGGCCGTCCCCCTTCCTTTCCAGGATTTCCCGGGACTTCAGCGTGAACTGGGCCTGGAACCAGAGGGCGCTTTTCAGGTCTCCCCGCCTCCTCTCGTAGGCGGAAAGGCTTCGCCTTTCCGGTTCCAGGCGGCTCAGGTATTGGCTAAAGGCCAGGAGGGATTCCGCCAGGTCCGGCCTGGCCAAGGCCAGGCCCAGGAGGAAAAGGTAGTTGGCGAAGAACTCGTCCAGCCACCTTACCCCCGTCCTCAGGCGCCAGGCTACCTGCAGGGCGTGGGCGTACTCGTGGCCCAGGTTCAGGTCCAAGAAGGAGGGGATTTCCATGGGAGGAGGCCCCAGGGGAAGCAGGACCTCCCGGAAACGGTGGAGGAGCCTTTCGGGGTAGGTGAGGGGGGCAAAGAGGGAAAGCCTTCCCCCCTCGCTTCGCTGGAAGGCCAGGCCATAGGGGTAGGGGACAAGGGCCCGCCAGTCCCCCTCGGAGAGCACGTAAAGGGTCACGGGGGGTACCGGGGCGTAGGCGGTGTAGGCCTCCCGCAGCTCGAGAAGGTAGCTTCGCAGGCCTTCGGCCCGCAGAACCCCTCCCTCGGAGGCGAAGGCCGGAATATGGGGATGGGGCAGGGCCCTCATCCCGGTGCTTCCCACCTCCCCTGGGCCGTTTCTAAAAGGCCGTGTCCCTCCTCAAGCATCCTTCTAGATAACCTCCCGGAAGCCGATGCGCTCCGCCTGGGCCCGGAGCTCCTCCTTAAGGGCCTGGTGCTGGGGCAAGGAGAGGTCGGGGTCCATCTCCAGGATGCGCTTGGCCAGGGCCCGGGCTTGCTCGATGACCTCGGTGTCCTGGGAGAGGTCCCCGAGCTTCAGCTCCGGGTAGCCGGACTGCCGGGTGCCCCTGAGTTCCCCGGGGCCCCTTAGCTTCAGGTCCATCTCCGCGATGTAGAAGCCGTCTCCCGATTCCTCCAGGACCTTAAGGCGCTTTAGGGTTTTCTGGCTGGCTTCCCCAGAGATGAGGATGGCGTAGCCTTCAAGCCCTCCTCTTCCCACCCGGCCCCTAAGCTGGTGGAGCTGGGCCAGGCCGAAGCGCTCAGCGTTTTCCACGATGATGAGGCTGGCCCTTGGGATATCCACCCCCACCTCCACCACGGTGGTGGACACCAGGAGGTCGAACTCCCCCTTTCGGAAGGCCTCCATGACGCTATCCTTCTCCCGTGCGGGCATCCTGCCGTGGAGAAGGGCCATGCGCACCTCGGGGAGCAGGCCCTTTAGCTCCTCGTAGAGGGCGGTGGCCGCCTTCAGGTCCAGCTCCTCGGATTCCTCGATGGCCGGGGCCACCACGAAGACCTGGTGCCCCTTTCTCACCTCCTCCCGGGCGAAGGCGTAGGCCTGGAGGCGGAGGCGGTGGGGGAGGACCTTGGTTTTGATGGGCTTCCTCCCCGGGGGCATCTCGTCCAGGATGCTGACCTCGAGGTCCCCGTACAGGGTCAGGGCCAGGGAGCGGGGGATGGGGGTGGCGGACATCACCAGAACATCGGGGGGGACCGTGGCCAGCCTCAGGAGGGCCCGCCGCTGCAACACGCCGAAGCGGTGCTCCTCGTCCACCACCGCCAGGCCCAGGTCCTTGAACCCTACCCCCTCTTGGATGAGGGCGTGGGTGCCCACCGCCACCTGGGCCTCCCCGGAAAGAAGCCTCTCGATAGCCTCCTCCCGCTCCCTGGGGGTCATGGAGCCCAGAAGGAGCTCCACCCGCACCCCTAGGGGGAAGAGGTAGCGGGTGAGGTTCTGGTAGTGCTGCTTGGCCAGGATCTCCGTGGGGGCCATAAGGGCTCCCTGGGCGCCGTTCAGGGCGGCGAGGTAGAGGGCGTAGGCGGCCACCACGGTTTTACCCGAGCCCACGTCCCCCTGGAGGAGGCGGGCCATCTGCCTGGGGCTCTGCATGTCCTGGGCGATCTCCGCCATGACCCTTTCCTGGGCCTGGGTCAGGGGAAAGGGAAAGGTTTTCTTGAAGGTTTCCGTCCAGGTCTCCTCCACCTTGAAGCTTCGGCCCAGGACCAGCCCCCCGGCGTCCAAGAGGGCCTTTAGCTCTAAGAGCACGTACTCGTCAAACTTAAGGCGGAGAAGGGCCTTCCTCAGAGCCTCCTCGTCCTCGGGGAAGTGGATCTGGCGAAGGGCCTCGGAGTAGGGAAGAAGGCGGTGCTCCTCCCGGTACGGTTCCAAGGGGTCGGGGAGGGGGAGGGCCATCTCCAGGGCCCGGTGGACGGTACGGCGCAAAAAGGCCTGTCCCACCCCCTCTTTGGCGGGGTAGATGGGGACGATGCGCCCGGTGGAGAGGGACTCGGTGCCCTCGTTCTCAAAGTGCTCCACGTAAATCTGCACCCCGTTGCGCCGCTGGACCCTGCCCGTGACGATGAGGGTTTCCCCCTCCTGGATCTGGGAAAGGACCCAGGTCTGGTTAAACCAGACCAGGGTGATGCGGAAGCCCCAGGCATCCTGGGTCCGCACCTGCACCAGCTGCATCCCCTTCTTGGGGGTTTTCACCAGCTCCTTGGCCAGGACCCTCACGGAGAGGGTGGCCTTCTGGCCGTCCTCCAGGAAGCGCACCCCGGGGAGGGTCCTGCGGTCCTCGTAACGGCGGGGGTAGTAATGGAGGACATCCCGCACCGTGTGGAGGGAAAGCTCCGTAAGCTTCCTCCGGCTTTGCGGGGGAGCCAGGAGGTGGGCGGGGTCCTGGGGGGCAAGCCGGGGGGGTGGGGACGGGGTGGCGGCCGCGCCTCCCTTAGGGGACGGGGCCGCCAGGCCGTCTTTGAGAAAGCGGATGGCCTCCATCAGGATCTCCTTTCGCTCCTCCGGGGTCTTTCCCCCGTACCCTTGGAAAAGCCTCTGGAGATGGGGGAAGGGTTTGGCCAGGTTCTGGATGAGGGTTTCCAGGCCCCCCACCACCACCTGGTCCCTGGCGCCATCCTTCAGCTCCCGCAGGATGGGCCTGAAAAGCCTTTCCCGCAGTTCCCCTTCCCTCACGCCCTCCATGATACCCTTAGGCCTGTGAGCCGCGTGGAGCGACTACCGAATGGGCTTGTTCTGGCCCTCGAGGAGCGGGACTACCCCGGGGTGGCCTTCCAGCTGCTGGTGCCCGCCGGGGCGGTGAACGAGCCCGAGGGGCTTCTGGGGGACAGTACCCTCATAGAGGGCTGGCTGTGGAAGGGGGCTGGGGAGCTGGATGCCCGGGGCCTGGCCCAGGCCTTGGACGCCTTGGGGGTTAGGCGGCAAAGCGGGGCGGGGCTGGAGTACACCCTCTTTGCTGCCGCCTTTTTGCCGGAGGTGCTGGAGGAGGTCTTCCGGCTCTATGCCCTTCTTCTCCTGAATCCCCGGCTTCCCGAGGAGGGCTTTGAAGCGGTGAGAAGCGTGGCCCTGCAGGCCCTTCTTTCCCAGGAGGACCAGCCCGCCAGGAAGCTTTTTTCCGAGCTCCGGAAAAGGGTCTTCCTCTCCCCCCACGGCCGGGACCCCTTGGGGGAGGAGGAAAGCTTGAAGCGGGCTACCCCCGAGGCGGTGCGGGAGGACTATCGACGCCGCTACACCCCTAAGGGGGCCATCCTGGCGGTGGCGGGAGGGGTTTCCTGGGAGAGGCTTCTTGGGGCGGTGGAGCCCCTTTTGGCCTGGGAGGGGGAGGAGGCCTCCTACCCAACCCCCCTTCTTTCGGAGCCCCATTCCTTTACCCTCAAGCGACCCACGGCCCAGGTGCAGATCGGCCTGGCCTACCCCGACGTGGGGCCGGAGGACCCCCGGTTTTACGCGGCCAGGCTGGCCTTGGAGGTGCTTTCGGGAGGTATGAGCAGCCGCCTTTTCACCGAGGTGCGGGAGAAACGGGGCCTGGTCTATGCGGTGAGCGCCTTCCCCGCTGGGGTTAAGGGCCAGGGCCTCCTCATGGCCTACGGGGGCACCACCAAGGAGAGGGCCCGGGAAACCCTAAGGGTCATGCTGGCCGAGATGGAGCACCTGGCGGAGGGCGTCACGGAGGAGGAGCTTTCCCGGGCCAAGGTGGGCCTGAAGACCGCCTTGGTGATGGCGGACGAGTCCATCCGTAGCCGGGCCGCCTCCATGGTGCGGGACCTCTTCATGCTGGGGCGAATCCGGCCCCTTTCCGAGATCGAGGAGGCCATAGAGGGTACGGGCCTCGAGGCGGTGAACGCCTTCTTGCGGGCGCATCCCTACCGCAACCCCTGGGTGGGGCTTCTGGGTGAGGTGGACGATGTTTCGTGAGGCTGAGCTGAAAAATGGCCTGAGGGTCATCGCTGAGGTGGTTCCTGGGGCCCGCAGCGTGGCCTTGGGGTATTTCGTAAGGACCGGGGCCCGGGACGAGGCCCCTGAGGAGAGCGGGGTGAGCCATTTCCTGGAGCACATGGTCTTCAAGGGCCCCGAGGGGATGGATGCCCTTTCGGTGAACCTGGCCTTTGACCGCTTGGGGGCCCAGTACAACGCCTTCACCTCCGAGGAGGCCACGGTCTTCTACGGGGCCGTGTTGCCGGAGTTCGCCTTTCCCCTTCTGGAACTCTTTTCCAGGCTCATGCGCCCCGCTTTGCGCCAGGAGGACTTTGACACCGAGAAGAAGGTGATCCTGGAGGAGATCGCCCGCTACCAAGACCGCCCAGGCTTTATGGCCTATGACTGGGCCCGGGCCCGCTTCTTCCAGGGACACCCTCTGGGGAATAGCGTCCTGGGCACGGTGGAGAGCATCACCGCTCTCACGCGGGAGGCCATGGCCGCCTACCACGGGAGGCGTTACCTGCCGGGGAACATGGTTTTAGCCGCTACGGGGAAGGTGGATTTTGAGGCCCTGGTGGCCGAGGCGGAACGGCTTACGGAGGATTGGCCTCTGGGGGAGGCGGGGAGGACCTACCCACCCTTAAGCCCTTCCCAGGGGGTAGAGGAGCACCCCTACGAGAAGGCCCGGGCCCTCTATTTGGTGGGCCTTTTCCCCGGGGTAAGCTACCAGGAGGAGGAACGCTTTGCTGCCCAGGTGCTGGCCCATCTGCTGGGAGAAGAGGGCTCGGGGCGGCTCCACTTCGCCCTGGTGGATACGGGCCTTGCCGAGGCGGCCTCCTTTGGCCACGAGGAGGCCGACCGGGCAGGTTTCTTCCACGCCTACGTGCAGGCGGACCCGACGAACAAGGAGGCGGTGCTGGCCGTCCTTCAAGAGGAGCTCGGCCGGATCGCCCTCGAGGGCGTGGGGGAGGAGGAGGTGGCAAAGGCCAGAACCCCCTTGGCCACAGGCCTAGTCTTCGCTGGGGAAACCCCCATGGGGAGGCTTTTCCACCTGGGGATGGAATACCTTTACACGGGGCGCTACCTTTCCCTTTCCGCGGTCAAGGAGCGGGTGAGCAAGGTGGGGGCTAAGGAGGTGAACGCCCTTTTGGAGAGGGGTTTTTTGCACCAGGGCCTCTACTATCTGGTGGGTCCTTATGGAACCTAAGGCCCTGGCAGCCGCCCTCCTCACCATCCTCTTCTGGGCCAGCGCCTTTGCCGGCATCCGGGCGGGGCTCCAGGGCCTAAGCCCAGGCCACCTGGTCCTCCTGCGCTTCCTGGTGGCCAGCGCCCTGCTTCTCCTTTATGCCCGCCTTCGCGGCCTTCGCCCACCCAGGAAGGAGGACCTTCCCCGGCTTCTTCTCCTGGGGTTTTTGGGCATCACCGTTTACCACACGGCCCTGGCCTACGGGGAGCTCACGGTGAGCGCAGGGGCCGCGAGCCTTCTCATCGCTACTGGGCCGGTGTTTACCGCACTCCTCTCCTTCTTCTTCCTGGGGGAACGGCTTAGGCCCGTAGGGATTCTGGGGTTTGCCCTGGCCTTTTTGGGCTCCTTATTGATCGCCTTCGGGGAGGGAGGCGGAGTGTCCTTGAGCCCGGGGGCTTTTTTGATCCTGCTTTCCGCCCTTTCCACCTCCTTGTACTTCGTCTGGCAGAAGCCTCTTTTTGCCCGTTACAGCAGCCGGGAGATGACGGTCTACACCCTGGTGTTGGGTACGCTTCCCCTGTTCGTCTTCTTTCCCGGCCTGGGGGAGGCCCTTCTCGCCGCCCCTCGCCCGTCCCTTCTCAGCACCCTCTATTTGGGGATTTTCCCCGGTGCTTTGGCCTACCTCACCTGGACCTATGCCCTTTCCCGCACCCCGGCTTCCCGCCTTTCCAGCTTCTTGTACCTTTCCCCGGTCCTGGCCATCCTCGTCGCCTACGGGTGGCTGGGTGAGGTACCCTCCCCGCTTTCCCTCCTGGGCGGGGCCTTGGCCCTAGCGGGCGTCCTTTTGGTGAACCTGAGGGGCGTAAAATAGCCCGAGAGGTGCGGTATGGAGGTCAAAAGGATCGGTGTGGTGGGCGCAGGGCAGATGGGTAGCGGCATCGCCCAGGTGGCGGCCCAGGCGGGGTTTGAGGTGGTGCTGGTGGACGTGGCCGAGGGCTTCCTGGAAAGGGGCCTAAAGGCCATCCAGCGGTCCCTAAGCAAGTTTCTGGAGAAGGGGCGGATTGCCCCGCAGGACCTCGAGGCCACCTTGGGGCGGATCCGCACCACCGTGGTCTTGGGGGACCTGGCGGAGGCCGACCTGGTGGTGGAGGCCATCGTGGAGGACGAAGGGGAAAAGCGCCGCCTCTTCGAGCGCCTGGGAAGCCTGGTGAAGCCTGAGGCGATTCTGGCCAGCAACACCTCTTCCATTCCCATCACCGCCTTGGCCCGCTACTCGGGAAGGCCCGACCGCTTCATTGGCATGCACTTCTTCAACCCCGTGCCCCTCATGGGGCTGGTGGAGGTGATCCGGGGCGAGCTTACCTCGGAGGAAACCCGGGACGTGGTGGTGGAGGTGGCGAAGCGGATGGGGAAGACCCCCCTCGAGGTCCAAGACTACCCCGGCTTCGTCTCTAACCGCCTCCTCATGCCCATGATCAACGAGGCCATAGAGGCCTTACGGGAGGGGGTGGCCACCAAGGAGGCCATCGACGGGGTCATGCGCCTGGGGATGAACCACCCCATGGGGCCCTTGGAGCTTGCCGACCTCATCGGCCTGGACACCTGCTTGGCCATCATGGAGGTGTTGCACCGGGGCTTTGGCGACGATAAGTACCGGCCCTCCCCCCTTCTCCGCCGCATGGTGCAGGCGGGGCTTTTGGGCCGCAAGACGGGCCGAGGGTTTTACACCTACGACGAGAAGGGGAACAAGGTGGGCTAGGCCTCGGCTTGCCCGACTTCCTGGTGGACCCAAAGCGCTTAGGCTCTGTCGGCCCCTGGAAGGGTTTCCAAACCTGGGGTAAACTCGGGGCATGGAACTGCCACGCACCTACGGCCTGCTCCTCCACCCCACCAGCCTTCCCGGGCCCTACGGGGTGGGTGTCTTAGGGGAAGAGGCCCGCGCCTTCCTTCGCTTCCTCAAGGAGGCGGGGGGAAGGTACTGGCAGGTTCTCCCCTTGGGCCCTACAGGTTATGGGGACTCCCCCTACCAGGCCTTCAGCGCCTTTGCCGGGAACCCCTACCTCATCGACCTCTGCCCCTTGGCGGAGGCGGGGTATCTTCGCCTCGAGGACCCCGGTTTTCCCGAGGGCCGGGTGGATTACGGCTGGCTCTACGCCTGGAGGTGGCCGGCGCTTAGGGAAGCCTTCCGGGGTTTCCAGGAGCGGGCCGGCCGGGAGGAAAAGGAGGCCTTCCAGGCCTTTTGGGACCGGGAAAGGAGCTGGTTGGATGACTATGCCCTCTTTATGGCCTTGAAGGCCCACCACGGGGGCCTTCCCTGGAACCGCTGGCCCATGCCCCTACGCCTGAGGGAGGAAAGGGCTTTAAGGGAAGCGTCTTTGGCCCTCTCCCCAGAGGTGGCCTTCCACGCCTGGACCCAGTGGCTTTTCTTCCGGCAGTGGGAGGCCCTGAGGGAGGAGGCGGAGGCCCTGGGCCTCTCCTTGATCGGCGATATGCCCATCTTCGTGGCCGAGGACTCGGCGGAGGTCTGGGCCCATCCCGAGTGGTTCCACCTGGATGAGGAGGGAAGGCCCACGGTGGTGGCGGGGGTGCCGCCGGATTACTTTTCGGAGACGGGGCAGCGCTGGGGGAATCCCCTGTACCGCTGGGAGGTGCTGGAAAAGGAGGGGTTCTCCTTCTGGATTGAGCGCTTAAGGAAGGCCTTGGAACTTTTCCACCTGGTGCGCATCGACCACTTCCGGGGCTTCGAGGCCTACTGGGAGATCCCCGCCTCCTGCCCTACGGCGGTGGAGGGGCGCTGGGTGAAGGCTCCAGGGGAGAGGCTTTTTGAACGCATCCGGGAGGTCTTCGGGAAGGTGCCCATCCTGGCGGAGGACCTGGGGGTCATCACCCCGGAGGTGGAGGCCCTGAGGGACCGGTTTGGCCTGCCCGGGATGAAGGTCTTGCAGTTCGCCTTTGACGGGGGGATGGAAAACCCCTTCCTGCCCCACAACTACCCCTCCCATGGCCGGGTGGTGGTCTATACCGGTACCCATGACAACGACACCACCTTAGGCTGGTACCGCACCGCTACCCCCCACGAAAGGGCCTTCTTGGAGCGTTACCTGGGGGAGTGGGGGATCGGTTTCCATGGGGAGGAGGAGGTACCCTGGGCCCTCATGCACCTGGGGATGAAGTCGGTGGCCAAGCTGGCCGTCTACCCCGTGCAGGACGTGTTGGCGTTGGGAAGCGAGGCCCGGATGAACTACCCCGGGCGCCCCTCGGGCAACTGGGCTTGGCGGCTTAGGCCCGGCCAGCTCCTTCCCGAGCACGGGGAACGGCTTCGCTGGATGGCCGAGGCCACGGGCAGGGTGTAAAAACACCCCACCCTGGCTTGGCCAGGGTGGGAGGCTTAAGGACTTTTAGCCCAAGGCCTTTTTCACCAGCTCCACAATCTCGTCGATGGTGTCGGCCACGGGGATGCCTGCCTCGGCGAAGGCCTTCAGCTTGGATTCCGGGGTGCCCACGTTCCCCATGATGATGGCCCCGGCGTGTCCCATGCGCTTGCCCTTGGGGGCGCTGCGGCCGCCGATGAAGCCCACCACCGGCTTTTTCATGTTCGCCTTGATCCAGGCTGCCGCTTCCTCCTCGTCGGAGCCGCCGATCTCCCCGATGAGGACCACGGCCTCGGTCTCGGGGTCCTCGTTGAAAAGGGGGAGGAGGTCCTTGAAGGTGGTGCCGATCACCGGATCGCCTCCAATGCCCACCGTGGTGGTGGTGCCGATCCCCGCCTGGGAAAGGGCGGCGGCGGCCTCGTAGGTGAGGGTGCCGGAGCGGCTTATGAGCCCCACCTTCCCCCGCTTAAACACGTGGCCGGGCATGATGCCGATCTTGCTCTCCTCGGCGCTGATGATGCCCGGGCAGTTGCCCCCGATGAGGCGGCTTCCCAGGGCCTTGATCTCCTCCACCGCCCGCACCATGTCCAGGGTGGGGATGCCCTCGGTGATGAGGACGATGAGGGGAATGCCGGCATGGGCCGCCTCGAGGGCCGCATCCGCCGCGGCAGGCGCCGGTACGAAGATGATGGAAGCGTCGATGGCGTGGTGGGCTACGGCTTCCTTTACCGTGTCGTACACGGGAAGACCCAGGACCTCGCTGCCCCCTTTGCCCGGGGTCACGCCGGCCACCACCTTGGTGCCGTACTCCAGCATCTGCTGGGTGTGGAACTGCCCCTCCCGCCCGGTGATGCCCTGGACCAGGACGCGGGTTTCGCGGTTCACCAGGATCACGCCGCACCTCCCACCATGGCCACGATGGCCTTGGCCGCTTCAATGGACGTGGGGTACATGTAGATGGGCTTGCCCTCAAGAAGCCTTTTGGCCTCCTCCTCGGCGGTGCCCGCCACCCGCATGACCACGGGCTTGGTGAGGAGGCCCTCCTCCAGGGCCCGGATCACCCCCTTGGCCACCTCGTCCGCCCGGGTGATGCCCCCGAAGATGTTGAGGAAGACGCCTTTGACATCCGGGTCCTTGAGGACCACCTTGAGGGCGTTGTAGACCACGTCCGCCTTGGCTCCGCCCCCGATGTCCAGGAAGTTGGCGGGCTTCCCCCCCACCCGGTTCACCAGGTCCAGGGTGTACATGACGAGCCCCGCCCCGTTGCCGATGATGCCGATGCTCCCCTGAAGCTTCACGTAGGCGAAGCCGTAGTTGCTGGCCTCCACCTCCAAGGGGTGCTCGGCCTCGATCTCCCTGAGTTCCGCCAGATCCGGGTGGCGGAAGAGGGCGTTGTCGTCCAAGACGATTTTGGCGTCGGCGGCCACGATCTGGCCGTCCGTGGTGACCACCAGGGGGTTGATCTCGGCGATGGAGGCGTCCACCCCCTCGTAGGCCCGGTAGAGGGCCACCAGCACCTGGGCAATCTTGTTGAGGTTGCCCTCGAGGCCCGCTTGTTTCACCATCTCCCGGGCCTCAAAAGCCCGAAAGCCCTTGTGGGGGTCGATCCAGAACTTGTGGATGGCCTCGGGGCGCTCCGCCGCCACCTCCTCGATGTCCACCCCCCCCTCCTTGGAGAGCATGAGGACCACCCGTTTTTGGGCGCGGTCCAGGATGAGGCCGGCGTAGTATTCCTTGGCGATGTCCACCGCCTCGGCCACCAGGACCTTCTTCACCGTGAGGCCCTTGATGTTCATCCCCAGGATGGCCTGGGCCTTCTCGTAGGCTTCGGCCGGGGTGTCCGCCAGCTTCACGCCCCCGGCCTTGCCTCTCCCGCCCACGTGCACCTGGGCCTTGATCACCACCCGCTTGCCCAGCTCCTCCGCGATCCTTTTGGCCTCGTCGGGGGTGTAGGCCACCTTGCCGGGCGGCACCGGTACCCCATAACGGGCCAGGATCTCCTTGGCTTGATACTCGTGCAGGTTCAAGCTTTCCACCTCCTTGGCCGGCCAAGGCCGTTAGGCATTATAAGCTACCGGGCTTTCGGCCATTAGCTTTGCGCTTCGGCGACAGGTTGGGCGAAGAAGAGGCGGCCCACCTGGGTCTGGATGGCCTGGGTGATAACCACCTCCACCTCCTGGCCCCGGTAGCGGATCCCCCCATCCACCACCACCATGGAGCCGTCCTCCAGGTAGCCCACCCCCTGGTGGGGCTCCTTGCCTTCCTTCAGGATGAGGAGCTTCAGGGTGTCCCCCACCTTGAGCTGGGGGCGAAGGGCCTGGGCCAGGGCTTGGACGGAAAGGGCCTTGACCCCGTAGATCCTGGCCATCTGCAACAGGGCCAGGTCGTTGCTCACCAGGGCGGCCCCCAGGTCTCGGGCCAGGAAGAGGAGCTTCTCGTCCACGCTTTCCCCCTTGGGGATGTCCTCCAGGACCTCGAGGCGGGCTACCTCCTTAAGCCTTTCCAGGGTTTCCAGCCCCCGCCTCCCCTTGGCCCGCTTGAGGGGATCGGGGCTGTCGGCGAAATGCTGGAGCTCCTTCAGCGCGAAATGGGGTACGTACAGCGGGCCTTCCAGGAAGCCCGTGGCCGCCACCTCGGCCACGCGCCCGTCCACCAGGACGCTGGTATCCAACACCTTGCCCCCGATGGGGCGGGGGGGTTTTGGGGGAAGGCGCAAATAGTCCTTGTACCCCAGGGCCAGGTAGCTGAAGAGGCCCACCAGGAAGAGGGCCAGAAGGAGGCTATGGTAAGGGGAAAACCCTGGGATCTGGGAAAGGAGGCTGGTGAGGAGCACGGTAAAGAGAAGCCCCAGGGTGGCCCCCAGGGTCAGGGCCACCGGCACTTCCGGGGGAAGCTCCCTGAGGCGCCCAAGCCGCTTCTCCCAGAAACCTTCCAGTCTGGGGGCCAGGAGAACCCCTGCCAGGAAACCTGCCAGGGTCAGATAGAGGCGGTTGAGGGAAAGGAGGCCGGCCGAGCGGGGAAGGAGACCCAGGCCCTCCAGGGTTGCCGCCAGCTGGTAGCCCAGGAAGGCGAAAAGGAGGTGGAGAAGGAGGCGGGGGCTCATCCCAGGTACTGCTCCACCGCTTTCCCCAAGGACCGGGTGTTCCCCGGATGTACAAAGCGGGAAAACCCCGCCCGCTCCCCTTCCCTGAGCCGCCTTTCCAATCCCATGACGCTCCGCACCTCGCCCAGAAGCCCCACCTCCCCCACCACCGCCAGGTCCGGGGGTAAGGCCTTGCCCACCACCGCAGAATACACCGCCAAGGCCACGGCCAGGTCCAGGCCCGGGTCCAGCACCCTCAGGCCCCCAGCCAGGTTCACGTAGATGTCCAGGCTGCCCAAGGGGAGGCTTAGCCGCCTTTCCAGGACCGCCAAGACCATGTCCACCCGCCTGGCGTCTAGGCCCTGTACCACCCGGCGGGGGGCGGGGAAGGGGGTTTTGGCGGCCAGGGCCTGGACCTCGAGGGCCAAGGCCCTCTCCCCGGCCAGGGCTAGGGCGATGGCGCTTCCCGGCACCCCCAGGGGCCTTTCCAGAAGGAAGGCCTCTGAGGGATTTTCCACCTCCACCAGGCCCTTTTCCTCCATGCGGAAGACCCCGAGCTCCCCCACGGGGCCGAAGCGGTTCTTGGCGCTTCGCAAGACCCGGTAGACCCCGGCGCTTTCCAGGTAGAGGGTGGCGTCCACCGCATGCTCTATGCTCTTGGGCCCGGCCACCACCCCCTCCTTGGTCACGTGGCCCACCAAAAGGGTGGTGATGCCCTCCTCCTTGGCCAGGCGCACGAAGGCATGGGTGGCCTCCCGCACCGCCACCAGGCTGCCTGGGCTTCCCCCCGCCTCAATCGTCTGTATGGAATCCACGAAAAGCGCCTCAGGGGGGTCCCGCTCCAGGAGGGAAAGAAGGGGTTCCAGGCGGGTTTCCCTTAGGAGAAGGAGCTCTTTTACCCCAAGCCTCCTCGCCCTCAGCTTGATCTGGGCCGGGGATTCCTCTCCGGCCAGGTAGTAGACCTTCCTGGTGAGGTGCTTGGCCAGCTCCAGAAGGAGGGTGCTCTTGCCCACCCCCGGTTCGCCCCCAAGGAGGACCACCTCCCCCGGCACAAACCCCCCGCCCAAGACCCGGTCCATCTCGGAGAGGCCCGAGGAGAAGCGCTTCTCCTCGACCTCGTTCACCTGGGAGAGGGAAATCGGCGAGGGGGCTTCCAGGTGGGCTTGGCGGGATGGGGCACGGGGGGAGGGGGCTACCTCCTGGAAGCTCTCCCAGGCACCGCAGGCCGGGCACCGCCCCAGGGGCTTGGGGGTGCGGTAACCGCATTCCACGCAGGTGTAGGAGGTTTTGGCCATGGGTTCAGGCCTCGAGGGGCCCAAGAAAAACTGGCCCCCTCAGGAGGAGGCAGGGCCTAAGGGTTGCAGGGGGCATCTAGACCAAAAGCTCCTCGCCCTCCACCTCGTGGAAGGCTAGGTGGCCGTCCTCCACGTTCACGTAGAGGTGGCCGGTGGGCTTTTTGAGGAGGGCCAGGGAGAGGGGATCTTCGATGCGTTCCCGGATGATGCTCCGGATGGCCCTGGCGCTCCCCGTCTTGGGGGCCTGCTCCACCACGAACCGGGCCACCTCGGGGGCGAAGCGCACCGCGATGTCCCGGGACCGCAGCTCTTTCTGGATATCTTCCAGCATCATCCGGGCCACCTGCACCAGCTCCTCCTCGGTGAGGGGGCGGAAGCGGATCACCTCGTCCAGCCGGTCCAGGAACTCGGGGGTGAAGAGGGCCTTGAGGGGGGACTCGGTGTCCACCTCCTTGGAGGTGAAGCCGATGGCCGGGCCCACGTTGTAGCCGGTGTTGGAGGTCATGATGAGGATGACCCGGCGGAAGTCCACGGTCCGCCCCATGCCGTCCGTGAGGCGGCCCTCGTCCAGGACCTGCAGGAAGGTGTTGTACACGTCGGGGTGGGCCTTCTCGATCTCGTCCAGAAGCACCACGCTGAAGGGCTGGCGGCGCACCGCCTCCGTGAGCCGACCCCCCTGCTCGTAGCCCACGTAGCCCGGAGGGGCCCCGATCAGCTTGGAGATGGAGTGGGGCTCCTGGAACTCGGACATGTCAAAGCGGATGAGGGCCCGCTCCGAGCCGAAGAGCACCTCGGCCAGGGCCTTGGCCAGCTGGGTCTTGCCCACCCCGCTTTGCCCCACGAAGAGGAAGCTGGCCGCCACCCGGGTCCGGCCTCCCAGACCCACCCGGGCCCGGCGGAGGGCGCTCGCCAGGGCGCGGATGGCCTCCTCCTGGCCCACCACCCGCTTTCTAAGCTCCTCCTCGAGGCGCATGAGCTTCTCGTCGTCCTTGTCGTCCACGTAGACCCCACCCCAGGAGTCCACCACCGCCTCGATGTCCTCCCGGGTCACCATGGGGGTACCGTCCTCCTCCTCGGCCACGGGCAGGCCTAAGGAGGCGTTCAGGCGGACACGGCTCGCCGCCTCGTCAATTAGGTCAATGGCCTTGTCGGGGAAGTTGCGCCCGGGAAGGGAACGGATCCCGATCTTGACCGCAAGCTCCAGGATCTCATCGGGGATGATGACCCCGTGGTGGGCCTCGTAGCGGGGACGGAGGCCTTTTAGGATTTCCAGGGTTTCCTCCGGGGAGGGCTCCAGGACGATCACCGGCTGGAAGCGCCGCTCCAGAGCCGCGTCCTTTTCAATGTAGCGGTGGTACTCCCCGGTGGTGGTGGCCCCGATCACCTGGATCTCCCCCCGGGCCAGGGCAGGCTTCAGGATGTTGGCGGCGTCCAGGGTGCCCTCGGCTCCCCCGGCCCCGATCAGGGTGTGGAGCTCGTCGATGAAGGCGATCACCTTGGCGTTTTTGAGCTCCTCAATGATCTGGCGGAGGCGTTCCTCAAACTCCCCCCGGTACTTGGTGCCCGCCACTACCCCGGCCAGGTCGATGGCCACCACCCGGGCCCCCCGCAGGATGGGGGGCACCCGGCCCTCCACGATGGCCTGGGCCAGCCCTTCCACGATGGCGGTCTTGCCCACCCCGGGATCGCCGATGAGGACGGGGTTGTTCTTGGTGCGCCGGGCCAGGATCTGGATCACCCGGTTGATCTCCTCCTGCCGGCCGATCACCGGGTCCAGCTTCCCTTCCCGGGCCTCCTTGGTGAGGTCGCGGCCGTACTCATCCAGGAAGGGGGTGTTCACCGGCTTTTCCCGCTCCCGCCCCTCCGCCATGGACAGCACCCGCCAGCGGATGGCGTCCACATCCTTGGCGAAGTGGGAGAGGATGCGGTAAGCGATCCCGTCACCTTCCCGGATGATGCCCAGGAGGATATGCTCGGTGCCGATCACCGAGGCTCCCGTGTTGCGGGCCTCGGCGCTGGCCAGCTCCATGACCCGCCTAGCCCTGGGCGTAATGGCAGGGGGTTCCCCGGTGCGGCTTCCCTCGCCGCGGCCCACCAGCTCCTCCACCATGCGGCGCATGGCCTCGAGGCTTGCCCCGTACTCCTGGAGGATGCGGGCCGCTGTACCCCCCTCGCGCATCAGGCCCAGGAGGAGGTGCTCTGGGCCGATCATGGAGTGGCCTAAGCGGCTCCCCTCCTCCCTTGCGTAGTGGAAAACCAGCCTGGCGCGATCGTCGTACCTGTTCATGCTCCCCTCTTCCCACATTCTAGCCTAAAGGAGGCCACGGCGGGGGTTTGCGCCTGGGATTACCTTGGCCGGGGCTGCCAGGAGCAAAAAGGGTCCGGCATCCGGTAAGATGCCCTCTAACCGGGGGCCAAGCCCCCTTTCGGGAGGGACGATGCCGGCGAGCAGCCTTGACGAACTGGTGGCGCTTTGCAAACGCAGGGGGTTTATCTTTCAGGGCTCCGAGATCTACGGGGGCCTCCAGGGGACCTACGACTACGGTCCTTTGGGGGTGGAGCTCAAGAACAACCTGAAGCAGGCCTGGTGGCGAAGGAATGTCTACGAGCGGGACGACATCGAGGGGTTGGATGCCAGCGTCCTCACCCACCGCTTGGTCCTGTACTATTCCGGCCACGAGGCCACCTTCGCCGATCCCATGGTGGATAACCGCATCAGCAAGAAGCGCTACCGCTTGGACCACCTCCTCAAGGAGCAGCCGGAAGGGGTGCTCCAGAGGCTCTACCGGGCCATGGAGGTGGAGGAGGGGAACCTTCACGCCCTGGTCCAGGCCATGATGCAGGCCCCGGAGAGGGCTGGGGGGGCCATGACCGCAGCCGGGGTGTTGGACCCCGCTACCTCCGAACCCGGGGACTGGACCCCACCCCGGTACTTCAACATGATGTTCAAGACCTACGTGGGCCCGGTGGAGGATGAAGCTTCCCTGGCATACCTGCGCCCGGAGACCGCCCAGGGCATCTTCGTCAACTTCAAGAACGTCCTGGACAGCACGAGCCGGAAGCTTCCCTTCGGCATCGCCCAGATCGGCAAGGCCTTCCGCAACGAGATCACCCCCAGGAACTTCATCTTCCGGGTGCGGGAGTTTGAGCAGATGGAGATCGAGTACTTCGTCCGCCCGGGGGAGGACGAGCACTGGCACCGCTACTGGGTGGAGGAAAGGCTTCGGTGGTGGCAGGAGATGGGCTTGAGCCGGGAGAACCTGGTGCCCTACGAGCAGCCCCCCGAGGAGTTGGCCCACTACGCCAAGGCCACGGTGGACATCCTCTACCGCTTTCCTCATGGCCTCGAGGAGCTGGAGGGGATCGCCAACCGCACGGACTTTGACCTGGGAAGCCACACCAAGGACCAGGAGGAGCTTTCCATCACCGCCCGGGTGCTTAAAAACGAGCACTCCACCGCCCGCCTGGCTTACCGGGACCCCGAAACCGGCAAGTGGTTTGTCCCCTACGTGATCGAGCCCTCCGCCGGGGTGGACCGGGGGGTCCTGGCCCTCCTCGCTGAGGCCTTCACCCGGGAGGAGCTTGAAAGTGGGGAAGAGCGCATCGTGCTGAAACTTAAGCCCCAGCTTGCCCCCATCAAGGTGGCGGTCATTCCCCTGGTCAGGAACCGCCCGGAGATCACCGAGTACGCCAAGCGCCTGAAGGCCCGCTTGCAGGCTCTGGGCCTGGGGCGCATCCTCTACGAGGACACCGGCAACATCGGCAAGGCCTACCGCCGCCACGACGAGGTGGGCACCCCTTTCGCCATCACCGTGGACTACGACACCATCGGGCAGAGCAAGGACGGGACCACAAGGCTCAAGGACACGGTCACCGTGCGGGACCGGGACACCATGGAGCAGATCCGGCTTCACGTGGACGAGCTGGAGGGGTTTTTGCGGGAGAAGCTCAGGTGGTAGGGAGGGCCGGGGGCGGACATGGGTTTTCTTGTGCCCCGGTCCAAGCTGATGGGGTACTTTCCCAACCCTAGGCACCCGGAAGGAGGGAGTAGGGCCCGGCTTTTCCTGTCCAGGGGTTTTCTACGGATGCGCCGGAGGCGTTGGAGGCCGCCCTTTTGGCGCATGCGCAGGTGGCGCAAGAAGTCCAAAGGCGCCCATACGGGGATGGGGAAGTGTTGATCCTAAGCGCCCGTACACGGTGGTTGCCCCATCGGTAAAGGCCGAGGCGGCTTGCTTATGGCCTCTTTGGGGTCCCCGTTGGGGCGCAAGCCCCAACGGGGTACTTAGCAGGTCCGGTTCTCCTACGAAGCGTTTGGTATCGTGGGGAGGGGGAGGAGACCTTTCGCCTGGTGACCGCCTATCCGTGGAGGGAGACGATGATCCGCGAGCACGATCCGGTGGTTCTTAAGCGCGGCCCCAGGGAAGCGGGCCTCGAGGCAGGGGATGTGGGTACGGTGGTCCTGGTCTATCCCAAGGGTGGCTACATGGTCGAGTTTGTGGACCATGAGGGAAACACCTTGGCTCTGCTGGATCTAGAGGACGAGGTCCTTCCCCTGCGGGGTCCAGCCCTTCTGCGGGCCAAGGTGCTGGGGTAGCCCTTTGGGCGAAAAGGATCTGGGAGGCGAAGGCATGGTGGGCTTCTGGGTAGCCAGCAAGGAGGAGAGAAGGTGAGGGTAGCCGTGGTGGGGGCCACGGGGGCCGTGGGGCAGGAGATGCTGAAGGTCCTCGAGGCCCGGAACTTTCCCTTGAGCGAACTTAGGCTGTACGCTTCCCCCCGCTCTGCGGGCAAGACCATGGCCTTCCGGGGGGAGGCCATTCCGGTGGGGCCCCTTCCCGAGGGGCCTTTGCCCGTGGACCTGGTGCTGGCCAGCGCCGGAGGGTCCCTTTCTAAGGCCCTGGCCCCCGTTTGGGCCCAAGGGGGAGCCTTGGTGATCGACAACTCCAGCGCCTGGCGCTACGAGCCCCATGTGCCCCTGGTGGTGCCGGAGGTGAACCGGGAGCGAATCTTCCAGCACCAGGGCATCATCGCCAACCCCAACTGCACCACGGCCATCCTGGCCATGGCCCTTTGGCCCCTGCACCGGGCCTTTCGGGCGAAGCGGGTCATCGTGGCCACCTACCAGGCGGCCAGCGGGGCCGGGGCCAAGGGGATGGAGGAACTCCTCAGGGAAACCCACCGCCAGCTGCATGGGGAAACCCCGGTGGCCGAGGTCTTTGCCCACCCCCTGCCCTTCAACGTCATCCCCCACATAGATGCCTTCCAGGAAAATGGCTACACCCGCGAGGAGATGAAGGTGGTGTGGGAGACCCACAAGATTTTCGGGGATAGCTCCATCCGCATCAGCGCTACCGCGGTGCGGGTGCCCACCTTGAGGGCCCATGCCGAGGCGGTAAGCGTGGAGTTTGAAAGGCCCGTCTCCCCGGAGGCGGCCCGGGAGGTGCTGGCCCAGGCCCCTGGGGTGGAGGTGGTGGACGAGCCCCAGGCCAAGCGCTACCCCATGCCCCTCACGGCCAGCGGCAAGTGGAATGTGGAGGTGGGTAGGATCCGCAAGAGCCTGGCCTTTGACAACGGCCTGGACTTTTTCGTGGTGGGGGACCAGCTCTTAAAGGGAGCCGCCTTAAACGCTGTGCAGATTGCGGAGGAATGGCTTAAGGGACCTTAAGCCAAAGCCAGAACTCCCGGTTTCCCTCCTTCCCCGGCAAGGGGCTTTCCCTTTCCCCCAGCACCTGAAAGCCCAGCTCCCGGGCCTTCTCCCGCACCCGGGCCAGGGCTTTTTGCCGTAGGGCCTCGTCCCGCACCACCCCCTTGTGCACCCCGGGGCCCAGCTCGAACTGGGGCTTCACCAGGATGAGGGCCTCGCCCCCCGGCTTAAGGAGCTCCTTTACCTTGGGCAGAAGCAGGGTGGAGGAGATGAAGGACACGTCTATTACCACCAGGTCCACGGGCTCGGGAAGAAGGAGGCTCCTGGCGTCCTGCTCCTCGAGGCTCACCACCCGGGAGTCCTCCCTTAAGCGGGGATGGAGCTGATTCCTGCCCACGTCCACCGCATAGACCCGCCTGGCACCCCTTTCCAGGAGCACCTGGGTGAACCCGCCGGTGCTGGCCCCGATATCGGCGGCTACCCTTCCCTCCACCCTTACGGGAAAGGCCTCGAGGGCCCCCAGGAGCTTGTAGGCCCCCCGGCTCACGTACCGTTCCGGGGAGAGGACCTCCACCCGGGCTCCTTCCGGCACCCTGTGGGCGGGCTTGGTCACCACCTGCCCGGCCACCCTGACCTGGCCGGATTGGATGAGCCTCTGGGCCTTCTCCCGGCTTTCCGCCAGGCCCCTTTCCACCAGGTAGCGGTCCAGCCTCACCAGGGGTATTATGCCGGGAGATGGATCTCTCGGGGCCCTGGTACATCCTGGAGGGGGAGCCTGGGGAACACCTGGTTTTGGAGGTTTTGGGGCAGAGGCTTTCCGGTATCTGGACCTCCGAGGCCTTGGCCCAGGGCTTCCTGTCCCGCCACCCTGAGCTAGGGATGCGGGTGAGCGCCCTGGAGTCCCCCTCCTTAAAGGAGGCCTTCCTCAGGGCCTTGGGGATGCTCAAGGTGGATGGGGTCCTGGTGGATTACGAACCCGGGGCCCACCGGGCCCGGATGGCCCGGGTGGAGGCGCTTTTGGAGGAGATTCGGCGTGCGTAGGTGGCTTGCGGCGGTTTTGGTGGTTTTGGCCTTGGGTCTAGCCCAGCGGGCTGAGGTGAGCGGGGGAAGCCCCTTTGGGGTGCAGGGGGGGTTGCGCTTTCCCCTGGTGCCCCTCCTGCTGGATGGGCGGGTGTACGGGGGCGTGGGCCTCGAGGCTATGGGAGGTGGGGTGGACCTGCTTCTTAAGCTTCCCCTCACCGACCTCTACCTGGGCCTTGGGGGGTTTTATGGCACGGGGCCGGCCCTCACCCTGCCCCAGGATTCCCGGGGCCATGCGGGCCTACGGGCGGTCTTGGGCACCTGGCTGGACCTGCCCTTGCCCCTTATCGGGGTCTATGTGGAGGTACACCCCACCCTTTTCCTGGCCCCGAACACGGGCTTGGGGATAGGGGGAGCAGTGGGGGTGAGCGTGGGGCTATAGGCCGCTACTGAGGCCGGTAGCCCTCCTTGAGAGGCACGATGCGGTTCATCACCAGCCGCCCAGGGCGGGAGTCCACCGGGTCCTGCCAGAAGTAACCCAGCCTCTCCAGCTGGTAGCGGGTCTCCGGTGGATCCTGGGCCACGCTGGGTTCGATGAAGCCCTGCCTGACCTCGAGGGCCCTTGGGTTCAGGTTCCTCAGGAAATCCCCTCCCTCCTCGGGGTCCTCGGTCAGGAATAGCCTGTCGTAAAGCCTGAACTCCACGGGCAGGGCGTGCCGGGCGGAAACCCAGTGGATGACCCCTTTGGGCTTGATGCCGTCTTCGGGGTTGGTTCCCAAGGTGCCGGGGACGATCCGGGCCTTCAGGAGCCTCACCTCTCCGTTTTCCTCCACCACGTCCTCCAGCTCCAGCACGTAGGCGTGCCTGAGGCGCACCCTTTGCCCCGGGGCGAAGCGCTTCCAGCCCTTGGGGGGATTGAGGCTGAAATCCGACCGCTCGATGTAAAGCTCCTGGGAAAAGGGCAGGGGCCTTGCCCCCTCCTTGCCGATGTCCCGGGGCCAGTAGGGGGCCTGGATCCACTCTTCCCCGCCGCAGTTGGTGAGGACCACCTTCAAGGGGTCTGAAACCCCCAAGACCCTGGGGGCGATGGGGTTCAGGTCGTCCCGCACCACCTCCTCGAAGAGCTCCATCTCGATGAGGGCCTCGTTGCGGGAGATGCCGGTGCGCCGTACCAACTCCCGAATGGCCTCGGGCCGCACCCCCCGCCTGCGTAGGGCCCTAAGGGTGGGAAGCCGGGGGTCGTCCCAGCCCGTGACGTAGCCCCCCTCCACCAGCCGGATGAGCTTCCGCTTGGAGAGCACCGTGTGGGTGAGGTCCAGGCGGGCGAACTCGTACTGGTAAGGCCTGGGACTTTCAGGTAAGCCGCATTTCCCCTTGAGGTTTTCTATCACCCAGTCGTAGATGGCCCGGTTGTTCTCGAACTCCAGGGTGCAAAGGGAGTGGCTGACGCCCTCGATGAGGTCCTCGAGGGGATGGGCGTAGTCGTAGAGGGGATAGATGGGCCAGCGGTCCCCCGCATGGTAGTGGGGGGCGTGCACGATGCGGTAAAGCACGGGGTCCCGGAGCTTGAAGTTGGGGTGGGCGGGGTCGATCTTGGCCCTTAAGACCCGGCTTCCCGTGGGGAACTCCCCCCGGCGCATCCTTTCAAAAAGTTCCAGGTTTTCCTCCACGCTCCGGTTCCGGTAGGGGCTTGGCTTTCCCTGGGCCCGAAGCTCGCTCATCTCCTCTTCCGAGAGGTCGTCCACGTAGGCCTTGCCCTCCCGGATGAGCTCGAGGGCGCACCGGTACATGGTGTCAAAGTAATCGGAGGCGTAGAGGACCCGATCCGGGGTAAAGCCCAGCCAGCGCACGTCCTCCTCGATGGCCCGGGCGTACTCCTCCTTTTCCGTTTCCGGGTTGGTGTCGTCGTAGCGCAGGTTGCACTCTCCCCCAAAGTCCAGGGCCAGGCCGAAGTTGAGCACGATGCTCCGGGCGTGGCCGATGTGCAGGTAACCGTTGGGCTCAGGGGGAAAGCGGGTTAGGAGCTTTGGGTACTTTCCCTCCCGCAAGTCCCTTTCCACGATCTCGGTGATGAAACACTCGGGGACGAGGCCCATAGGCAGAGTTTACGGCGAAGGGAGAGCTTTTGCCTAGTTTTGGGGGGGCGCTCAAAACCGGGGCGGACGTTTTTCAAAAAAGGCCCGGATGCCCTCTTGGAGGTTTCCGGTCTCCCGGATCCAGGCGTTGGCCAGGGCGGCCAGGCGGAAGCCATCCTCGAGGCCCATCCCCGGCAGGGCCAGGAGAAGCTCCTTGGTGAGGCGCAAGGAGGTGGGGGCGTTCTTGGCCAACTCCTCCGCCAGGGCCAGGGCCTCCTCCAGGGCCTTCCCCGGGGGGGCCACCCGGTTTACCAGGCCCAGGGCCTTGGCCTCCTCCGCCCCCACCAGGCGGCCCGTGAGGAGGAGGTCCTTGGCCACCTTCTCCCCCACGGCCCGCACCAGGATCACGGAAACCAAAGCGGCCACAAAGCCGATCTTCACCTCGGTGTAGCCCAGCTTGGCCTCCTGGTCCATGACCACAAGGTCGCAGGCGGTGGCCAAACCGGCCCCACCCGCCACCGCCGGTCCGTTCACCGCCGCCACCGTGGGCTTGGGGAAGGTGTAAAGGCGGTGGAAGAGGCGCATGAGGGAAAGGGAGTGGCGGTAGTTCTCCTCGGCGCCCAGCTCCGTAACCTTTTGCAAAAAGGCCAGGTCGGCCCCGGCGCTGAAGGCGCCTCCCCGGCCGGAAAGGACCAGGACCCGGACCCCGGGGTCCTTCTCCGCCTCCTCGAGGGCCTGCAAAAGCCCCTCCACCATCTCGGGGGAAAGGGGGTTTCGCCGCTCTGGATCGTTGAGGAAAACCCGATAGATCCGACCTCTCTCCACCTGAACCATGCCCCCATTGTAGGCGCTGGGGTTTTCCTGCTACACTCCCCTTAGCCCGCAAGCCATGCAGGGAAAACCCGCGGGCTAGGAGGTGGTGTAGATAAAGGAGTATCTGGTTAACGAACGCATTCGCGCACGGCAGGTGCGGGTCATCGGGGCCGATGGGCAGCAGCTGGGCATCATGGATACCCGGGAGGCCTTGCGCCTGGCCCAGGAGCAGGACCTGGACCTGGTGCTGGTGGGCCCCACCGCCGATCCTCCCGTGGCCCGCATCATGGACTACTCCAAGTGGCGCTACGAGCAGCAGGTGGCGGAGAAGGAGGCCCGCAAGAAGGCCAAGCGCACCGAGGTGAAGTCCATCAAGTTCCGGGTCAAGATCGACGACCACGACTATCAGACCAAGCTGAACCATATCAAGCGCTTTCTGGCCGAAGGCCACAAGGTTAAGGTCACCATCATGTTCCGCGGACGGGAGATGTCCCATCCCGAGCTGGGGGAGAGGCTTCTTGAAAGGGTGGCCGAGGACCTGAAGGGCCTGGCCGTGGTGGAGATGAGGCCCGAGCTTTTGGGCCGGGATATGAACATGCTCCTGGCCCCGGCCAAGGTGTCGGCCTAGACGTTGGTAAGCCCTTTTGGTATAGTGTGAGGGCTTTGGGGAGCATCCAAGACCCTGTAGGGGCGCTTCCCAAAGCGGAGGAGAACCATGCCGAAGATGAAGACCCATAAGGGCGCCAAGAAGCGGGTAAAGGTGACCGCTTCGGGCAAGGTGGTGGCCATGAAGACGGGTAAGCGGCACCTCAACTGGCACAAGTCCGGGAAGACCATCCGCCAGAAGGGGCGGAAGTTCACCCTGGCCCAGGCCGAGGCGGAGCGGATCCAGCTCCTCTTGCCCTACGCGTAGGAGGTAGAGGATGCCGCGCGCCAAAACCGGAGTCGTTCGCCGCAGGAAGCACAAGAAGATCCTCAAGCTGGCCAAGGGGTACTGGGGCCTCCGCTCTAAGAGCGTTCGCAAGGCCCGGGAGACCCTCTTCGCTGCGGGCAACTACGCTTATGCCCACCGCAAACGCAAGAAGCGGGATTTCCGCAAGCTCTGGATCGTGCGCATCAATGCCGCATGCCGCCAGCACGGCCTGAACTACTCCAGCTTTATCCATGGCCTGAAGAAGGCGGGGGTGGAGCTGGACCGGAAGGTGCTGGCCGACTTGGCGGTGCGGGAGCCCCAGGCCTTTGCCGAGCTGGTGGAGAAGGCCAAGGCGGCCCGCGCCTAAGGCATTGTTTCCCGTGACCCGCCGTCCGGATCCCGCCCCGATCTGGCGGCGGGTTTCCTTTTGTGAGCATGCCTCCTGAACTTTACGTGATCCTGGTGGCCGCCCTGCCGGTGGTGGAGCTGAGGGGAGCCATTCCCCTGGGGGTGGCCCTGGGGCTTTCCCCAGGGGAGTCTTTCCTGCTGGCCCTCTTGGGCAACCTGTTGGTGGCCCCGGTGGCCCTCTTCCTTTTGCCTTGGGCGGTGGCGCTTCTGACCCGGGTGCCCTTCCTGGCCAAGCTCTGGGCGGCCCTCGAGGCCCGGGTGCGCCTCAAGGGGGAAGAGCAGGTGCAGCGCCTGGGGGCCCTGGGCCTTTTCCTCTTCGTGGCCGTGCCCTTGCCCGGCACCGGGGCCTGGAGCGGGGCGGTGCTGGCGGTGGTCTTGGGTCTAAAAAGGCGCTACGCCCTCCTGGCCATCTCCCTGGGGGTGCTGGCTGCTGGGCTTATCGTTCTCCTCCTTACGGGTGGGGCGGTGGCCGGGCTAAACTACCTGCTGCGATGATGTTCCTCCTCTTGCCCCTTTCCTATGCCCTGGGCGCCTTGCCCCTGGGGTACTGGCTGGCCAGGCGGCGGGGGGTGGACCTGCGCACGGCAAGCCCCTACACCCTGGGTTTGGAAACGGCCTTGAGGCGGCTTGGGCCGGGCCTGACCCTTTTGGCCTTCCTCCTAGACTTCGCCAAGGGGTACTTGCCCCTGGCCCTGGGGAGGGGCTTGGGGCTTGGCGTGGAGGAGCTTTTGGCCCTAGGGGTGGCGGTCTACCTGGGCCACCTTTATCCCCTCTTCTTCCGGGATCCCTGGCCCCTTCGGGCCAAGGGGGTGGGGGTTCTTTTGGGGGTGCTGGCGGGGCTACCCCTGGAGCCAGCCTGGGGCATGGTCCCCGTGGCCTTGGGCCTTGCCCTTTACGCCCTCACGGGCTATGCCTCCTTGGGAGCCCTGGGGCTTCCCCTGGGCCTCTTTGGCATCCTCCTTTTCGGCGGGTTTCCCCTTGGAGCCAAGGTCCTCGGGGGCTTGCTTTTCCTCCTGGCCCTTTGGCGCTACAAGGAGAACCTGGGCCGGATCCTGGAAGGCACCGAGCCCAGGCTGGGTAGCCCCCTGCCCCTGCCCTCGGGAAGGCAGGTGGTTTGCGCCTTTCTCATCCATCCCCTCACGGTGGAGGATTTCTGGCAAAGCCCCCGTTTCCGCTGGGCCCGGCCCCTGGTGCGCCTGGGAGTTCTGAAGCAAGCCTGGATAGAACGTTTGGCGGAGCTTTTCCGTCCCATGAAGGTGGGGGAGGTGAGGGGGGTGAGGACGGCGGATGGCCGGGAGGTCCTGTGCCACCTCATCTCCGCTCCCCTCCTGCCCCACCAGATCAAGGCCAAGCCGGAGCTGGCGGTAAGGCGGGCCATCCAAGGGGCCAGGCTCGCCAAGGAGCTTGGGGCCACGGTGGTGGGCTTAGGGGCCTTTTGGAGCGTGGTGGGGGAGAAGGGCAAGAGGGTACAGGAGGCGGTGCCGGATATAGAGGTGACGAACGGGGGGGCCTACACCGCGGGCACCGTCAAAGCGGCCATTCCCGGCATCCTGGCCCACTTTGCCCAAAGCGGCAAGGACCTGAGAAACACCACGGCGGCGGTGGTGGGAGCCAACGGGGTGGTGGCCTTCGGCATCGCCCGGCAGATCGCTCCCCTGGTGGGGAGGCTTATCCTGGTGGGCCGGGACCCAAAGCGCCTGGAGAAGTCGGCGGAAAGCCTGCGGAAAAACCTGGAGCGAAAGGGGCAAGCGCCCGAGATCCAGGTGACCACCGAGGTGGCGGCCATTAGGGAGGCGGACCTGGTCTTCACCGCCACCAGCGACCCGAACCCGGTGATCTACCCTGAACACGTGAAGCCGGGAGCCTGGATCTACGACGAGGGCGTGCCCCCCGACGTGCATCCCTCGGTTAAAGAGGTACCCGGGGTCAGGGTCATCCCCGGGGGGGTGGTGCGGCTTCCCGGGAGGGCAAAGGCCACCTTAGACCTTCACTTCGGTGCTCCCGACCAAGTGCCTGCCTGCTTGGCGGAGACCATGATCCTGGCGGCGGAGGAGGCCTTTGATCGCAAGAGCCTGGGGGGTGAGGTGAGGGCGGAGAACATCCAGTTCTTCGTGGAGCGGGCGGAGGCCTTGGGGTTTAGGGTGGTGGAGTGATGTGGCTTCTCCTTTCCCCCACGGCCCTCGAGGCTTCCTTCCTCCGGGGGGAGCCCTTCGCCTTCCTGGGGCGTAAGGGCCTGAGGGGGGTGGGCTTCCTTTACCTGGAGACCGGCATCGGCAAGGTCAACGCCGCCCTCACCCTGGCGGCCTGGGCCGCCCGGCAGCCGGTGGAAAGGGCCCTCCTCTTCGGCATCGCCGGGGCCTACCCGGGGGCGGGGCTAGCGCTGGGGGAGGCGGTCCTGGTGGGGGAGGAGGTGGAGGCGGACCTGGGGCTGAGGGAGGGCTTGGCGCCCTTGGGCTTCCCTGCGCTGGAGCTTGGGGGGCGGCGCTACCACAACCGCTTTCCCCTGGATGCCCGCCTTACAGGGGAGCTCTCCCGGGCCCTGGGCCTCAGGGTGGTGGCGGGCCTCACCCGGGACCTGGTTTCGGAAAGCCCGGAGGAGGCCCAGGCCCTTGCCCGGCAGTGGGGGACCCAGGTGGAGAGCATGGAGGGGGCGGCCTTCGCCCGGGCCTGCCTGGCCCTGGGGATTAGGGGGGTGGAGCTCCGGGCCGTCTCCAACGTGGCCGGGGTGCGGGACAAGGGGGCTTGGCAGGTGCAAAAAGCCATGGCCGCCCTAGAGGGGGCGCTGGAGCGCCTTCTTGAGGTGGGGTAGCCCAGGGCCAAAGGCCCTGGGCAAGGGCGGCGAGGTTTAGCCCCGCTTGTAGATCTCCTCCGCCTTATCCCAGTTGATCACGTTCCAAATGGCCTGGAGGTAGTCCGCCCGGCGGTTTTGGTACTTGAGGTAGTAGGCGTGCTCCCACACGTCGATGCCCACGATGGGGGCGAAGCCTTCCATCACGGGGTTGTCCTGGTTGGCGGTGGAGAAGACATGGAGCTTCCCGAAGGGGTCCTTGGCCAGCCAGGCCCAGCCCGAGCCGAAGCGGGCCATGGCCGCCTGGGTGAGCTTCTCCTTCAGGGCGGCGAAGCCCCCGAGTTGCTCGTCGATGGCCTTCTTAAGTTCCCCCACCGGCTCCTTGGCTCCCCCGGGGGTGAGGAGCTCCCAGAAAAGGCTGTGGTTCAAGTGTCCGCCCCCGTTGTTGCGCACCGCGGTCTGGATGTCGGCGGGCAAGGCGGCCAGGTGCCTTAGAAGCACCTCCACCTCTACCCCTTGCAGGTAGGGGTACTTCTCCAGGGCGGCGTTCAGGTTGTTCACGTAGGCCCCGTGGTGCTTCTGGTGGTGGATCTCCATGGTCTTGGCGTCGATGTGGGGCTCGAGGGCCTCGTAGGGGTAACCCAGTTCCGGCAGCTTGAACGGATACGGCATACCGCACCTCCCACTCCACTATAAAGGACCTACCCCCAGGTGGAGTGGGTCCTTTCACATTGTGTTTTAGCCCTCATGGGGCCTGGCCAGCTTCATGGGCACCACGATGCGGTCAAACTCCTCCTCCGAGAGGTAGCCCAGTTCCAAGGCGGCCTGCTTCAGGGTCTTCTTCTCCTTGATGGCCTTCTTCACGATCTCCGCCGCCTTGTCGTAGCCGATGGCCTTGTTCAAGGCGGTGGCCAACATGGGGTTTTTCTGCAGGTGTTCCTCGATCCGCTCCAGGTTAGGCTCGATGCCCTTGGCCAGGTGCTCGTTGAAGGACTCCATGGCGTCGGCCAGGAGCTTGATGGACTCGAGGGCGGCGTCCACCATCACCGGCTTGTAGACGTTGAGCTGGAAGTTCCCCTGGCTCCCGGCAAAGGCCACGGCATGGTCGTTGCCAAAGACCCGCACCACCACCATGGTGAGGGCCTCCACCTGGGTGGGGTTCACCTTGCCGGGCATGATGGAGGACCCGGGCTCGTTGGCGGGGATGAAGATCTCCCCGATGCCCCCGTAGGGCCCCGAGGCCAGCCAGCGGATGTCGTTGCCGATTTTCATCAGGGCCCCGGCCAGGGTGCGCAAGGACCCCATCACCTGCACCAACTCGTCGTGGGCAGCCAAAGCGGCGAAGCGGTTTTCCGCCACCCTAAAGGGCAGGCCGGTTTCCTCGGCCAGGTAGTGGGCCACCCGTTCCCCGAACCGGGGGTGGGCGTTCAGGCCCGTGCCCACCGCCGTGCCCCCTATGGCCAGGTTGTAGAGGCCTTTTTCCGCTTCCTTTACCGTGGCCAGGGTGTTCCTAAGCTGGGCGGCCCAGCTCCCCACCTCCTGCCCCAGGGTGATGGGCACCGCGTCCATCAGGTGGGTGCGGCCCACCTTCACGATGCCGTCAAAGGCCTTGGCCTTTTCCTCAAAGGTGGCGATGAGGGCCTCCGCCGCTGGGTAAAGCCTTTGGTGGAGGGCCAAAGCCACGGCCACGTACATGGCGGTGGGAAAGGTGTCGTTGCTGCTCTGGCCCCGGTTCACGTGGTCGTTGGGGTGAACATACTTGGAGCCCAGAGGCTTCCCCAGAAGCTCCGAGGCCCGGTTGGCGATGACCTCGTTCACGTTCATGTTGGTCTGGGTGCCGCTTCCCGTCTGGAAGACCACCAGGGGGAAGTGGTCGTCCAGCTTTCCGGCCATCACCTCCTCCGCCGCCTGGATGATGGCCTTGGCGATCTCCTCGGGTAGCTCCCCCAGCTCCAGGTTGGCTCTGGCCGCCGCTTTCTTCAGCATGCCGTAGGCGCGGATCACCTCCAAGGGCATGCGGAAGCGCCAGGCGCCGATCTTGAAGTGCTCTAAGGAACGCTGGGTCTGGGCGCCCCAGTAGCGGTCCGCCGGTACCTTGACCTCGCCCATGGTGTCCCGCTCGATCCGGTATTCCATACCGCACCTCCAGCCCGATTTTACGCCTCCTCCTCGTAAGGCTCGTGGAGCTTGACGGGTTGCCCCCTAAGCCCCGCACGAAGGTTTAGCCACTCCACCAGCACGGCGAAGCCCATGGCGAAGTAGATGTACCCCTTGGGGATGTGCACCCCGGTGCCCTCGGCCACCAGGGTAAAGCCGATGAGGAGGAGGAAGGCGAGGGCCAGCATCTTCACCGTGGGGTGCTGGTTCACGAAGGCGTAGATGCTTTTGGAGGCTAGTAGCATCACCGCCACCGAGGTGAGGATGGCGGCCACCATCACCGGGACGTAGGGGGTGAGGCCCACGGCGGTGATCACGGAGTCGATGGAGAAGACGATGTCCAGGAGGAGGACCTGGCCGATCACCGCGGCAAAGGAAGGGGCCACCCGCTTGGCCGCGTGGCCGGATTCCCCCTCCAGCTTTTCGTGGATCTCCCGCACCGACTTGTAGAGGAGAAAAAGCCCCCCGGCGATCAGCACCAGGTCCTTTCCGGTGACCTCATGGCCCAAGAGGGTGAAGAGGGGCTTTTTCAGGGCCATGATCCAGGCGATGGAGAGGAGGAAGAGGATCCGGGTCACCGCGGCCAGGGAGATGCCGATGACCCGGGCCCGCTCCTGCGCCTCTTTGGGAAGTTTGGCGGCCAGGATGCTGATGAAGATCACGTTGTCCACGCCCAGGACCACCTCCAGCACCGTGAGGGTGAGGAAGGCGATCCAGACCTCGGGGCTCGTGAGCCACTCCATGGGAAGGAGTTTACATGACGGCGTAGACTGGGGGGCATGGTGGACGTGCTCATCGTGGGGGCTGGGCCCGTGGGTCTGGCGGCGGCCCTCGAGGCCAAGCGCCAGGGCTTAAGCCACCTGGTCCTGGAAAGGGGCACGGTGGCGGAGACCCTCTACCGCTTTCCCCGGCAGATGGTCTTCTTCTCCGAGTCCAAAAACATCGAGATCGGGGGCCATCCCCTGGTGTCCCAGGGGCCCAAGCCCACCCGCCTCGAGGCGCTCCTTTACTACCAAAGGGTGGCGGAAAGGGAGGGGCTTCGGGTGCTCACCTACACGGAGGCGGTGGGCATCCAAGGGGAGGAGGGGGCCTTCCAGGTCTTGGCCCGGGACCGGTTTGGGGAGAAGGCCTTCCCTGCCCGGTACGTGGTGGTGGCCACGGGCTACTTCGGGAACCTCAAAACTTGCACTTATCCACCCCCCGCATACCCATGCGCCAGGGGACCACTTGAAAAGGGCCGCCGGGTTCCCTCGGATGAAGGGCGTAATGACCCAAACGGCCCAGTCTCCCCTCTGGGCCCTCCTGGCCCTCCCGCCAACCCCTCACCTCCGCCCAGGCCCTAGCACAGCAAGTTGGACCGCTGGCCTCCCCCTTCGGGGGAAAAGCATTGTTTATGCGGGGTATTCAGGAGGTGCAAGTTTTGAGGAACCCTAACCGCCTAGGGGTGCCGGGGGAGGACCTGCCGCACGTGCTGTACCGTTACGAGGAGGCAGCCCCCTTCTTCGGCCGCAAGATGGCGGTGGTGGGGGGAAGCAACTCCGCGGTGGAGGTGGCCTTGGACCTGTACCGGGGCGGAGCCCAGGTGGCCTTGGTCCACCGGGGCAAGTGGGTGCGCCCCAGCGTGAAGTACTGGCTTCTTCCCGACTTCGAGAACCGGGCGAAGGAGGGAAGCATTCTGGCGGTGATGGAGGCCAGGGTAAAGGCCATTACCCGGGAAGGCCTCGTCCTGGAAAGACCCCAAGGGGATGAGTTCTTGGAGGCCGACTTCGTCCTGGTCCAGATTGGCTACCGGGCGGAAGACCATCTCCTTAGGGGGGCCGGGGTGCGCTACGAGGGGGAGAAACCCTGGCTTTCCCCGGAATGGGAAACCTCGCGCAAGGGGCTCTTCGCCATCGGCTCCAGTGCCTTTGGGCCGGACACCCGCACGGTGTTTATCGAAAACGGCCGGGAGCACGCACGGGTGGCCATAGCCGCCATCGCCCGCCGCCTGGGCTCTTGACACCCTTCACAAAGGGGGCTAGGATAAAGCCCAAGATGCGCTTCGGCCTCGTCCTATCCCTAGGCCTGGTCCTAATCGTAGGGCCGGCGGGGGGTAGGGTGTAGCGTTGTAGGGCGCATCCAAAACCCCCCGGAGAACCCGGGGGGTTTTGGTTTAGGAGGGGGAGATGAAGGGAGCGGAGGCACTTTTGAAGGCGCTGGAGCGGGAAGGGGTGGAGGTCATCTTCGGCCACCCGGGTGGGGCCATCATGCCCACCTACGACGCCCTGTATGACAGTCCCATCCGCCACATCCTGGTGCGGCACGAGCAGGGGGGAGTCCACGCCGCCACCGCCTATGCCCGGGCCTCGGGCCGGGTGGGGGTGGTGATGGCCACCAGCGGTCCCGGGGCTTTGAACCTGGTGACCGGCCTGGCGGATGCCTTCATGGACTCCACCCCGGTGGTGGCCATCACCGGGAACGTCCCCCGGGCCTTGATCGGTACCGACGCCTTCCAGGAGGCGGACGTCACCGGGGTGACCATGCCCATCACCAAGCACAACTACCTGGTGCAGGAGGTGAACGACATCCCCCGGGTGGTGCGGGAGGCTTTCCACATCGCCTCCAGCGGGAGGCCGGGGCCGGTGCTGATCGATCTGCCCAAGGATGTGCAGCTGGCGGAATTCGCCGGTACCTTTGACGTGGAGCTGGACCTTCCCGGTTACAAACCCACCACCAAGGGCCACCCCAAGCAGATCGAACGGGCCCTGGATGCCCTGGAAAAGGCGGAAAGGCCCATCCTCATGGTGGGGGGTGGGGCCCAGCACGCCCACGGGGAGTTTCTGGCCTTTGCCGAGCGGACGGGGATCCCCGTGATCACCACCCTCATGGGCCTGGGGGCCTTCCCGGGGAACCACCCCCTTTGGCTGGGGATGCCGGGAATGCACGGCACCGTGGCCGCCAACCGGGCCATCCACCATGCGGATGTGATCCTGGCCATCGGTTTGCGCTTTGATGACCGGGTTACGGGGAAGGTTTCCCGCTTTGCTCCCCACGCCCACACCATCATCCACGTGGACATCGACCCCGCGGAGATCGGTAAGGTGGTGCGCACCCACATTCCCATCGTGGGGGATGCCCGGCAGGTCCTGCGGGAACTCCTGAAGGGGGCCAAGCCCCTGAAGCTGGCCGCCTGGTGGCGGCAACTGGAGGAGTGGCGCACCCGCCACCCCTTGCGCTGGAAGCCTAAGCCTTACCTGCAAAGCCAAGAGGTCATCAAGGCCTTCGCCGAGGCCACGGGGGGGCATGCCATCGTCACCACCGGGGTGGGGCAGCACCAGATGTTCGCCGCCCAGTTCTTCCCCGTGGCCCGGCCCAGGAGCTTCATCACCTCGGGGGGGCTTGGCACCATGGGGGTGGGCCTGCCCTTCGCCATCGGGGCCAAGGTGGCCCGGCCCGAGGAGCTGGTCATCGACTTTGACGGGGATGGCTCCTTCCAGATGACCCTGCAGGAGCTGGCCACCTTGGTCAAGTACAAGCTGGATGTGAAGGTGGTGGTTCTGAATAACGGCTATCTGGGGATGGTGCGCCAGTGGCAGGACCTCTTCCACGCCCGGCGCTACTCCGAGGTGTATCTGGCGGACTCCAACCCCGATTTCGCCCGCCTGGCAGAGGCCTACGGCATCAAGGGGGTCAGGGTGGAGCGCAAGGAGGACCTCATGAAGGGGGTGGAGGCGGTCTTGAACGCCGATGGCCCCGTGGTGGCCGAGTTCAAGGTCTACCACGAGGAAGGGGTCTTCCCCATGATCCCTGCTGGAGGGGCTGCGGAGGACATGATCCTCGAGCACCCGGCGGAAAGGGAGGAGGTGGAGGCGTGAGGCACGTGATCTCGGTCTTGGTGCAGGACCACCCCCGGGTCTTGAACCGCATCACGGGCCTTTTCGCCCGCCGGGGCTTCAACCTGGAGAGCCTGGCGGTGGGGACCACCCACGTGCCGGGGCTTTCCCGCATCAGCCTGGTGGTTTCCGGGGACGACCACACCCTGGAGCAAGTGGAAAAACAGCTGAACCGCCTGATTGAGGTCTTGAAGGTCACCGACCACTCCGAGCCCCACGTGGAGCGGGAGTTAGCCTTGGTGAAGGTCCACGTGGCGGGGGTGGAGGAGAGATTGGCGGTGAAGGACATCCAGGAGGCCTTCCGGGCCCGGGTGGTGGACGTGGCCCAGAAGAGCCTGATCCTGGAGCTCACCGGGGACTCCAAGAAGATAGACTCCTTCATCGAGGCCCTAAGGCCTTACGGGATCCTCGAGGTCATGCGCACCGGAGCGGTGGCCATGAGCCGAGGGGAGCGTACCCTCAAGGTCAGGGAAAAACGGGAGGCGGTATGAAGATCTACTACGAGCACGACGCGGACCTAGGCTTCATCCAAGGCAAGAGGGTGGCGGTGCTGGGCTTCGGCTCACAAGGGCACGCCCACGCCCTTAACCTCAAGGACTCGGGGGTGGATGTGCGGGTGGGCCTTAGGCCGGGGTCTAAAAGCGCCGCCAAGGCGGAGGCCATGGGCCTTAGGGTCCTTTCCGTGGCCGAGGCGGTACGGGAGGCGGACATCGTCATGGTCCTCCTCCCCGATGAGACCCAGGGGAAGGTCTACCGGGAGGAGGTGGAGCCCAACCTGAAGGAGGGGGCGGCCTTGGCCTTTGCCCACGGTTTCAACATCCACTTCGGTCAGATCAAGCCCAGGAGGGACCTGGACGTGTGGATGGTGGCCCCCAAGGGCCCTGGCCACCTGGTGCGGAGCGAGTACGTGAAGGGAAGCGGGGTGCCGGCTCTGGTGGCCGTGCACCAGGACGCCTCGGGTTCGGCCTTCCCCACCGCCTTGGCCTACGCCAAGGCTATAGGGGCGGCCCGGGCGGGGGTCATCCCCACCACCTTCAAGGACGAGACGGAAACCGACCTCTTCGGGGAGCAGGCGGTGCTGTGCGGGGGGCTTACCCGGCTCATCCAGGCGGGGTTTGAAACCCTGGTGGAGGCGGGCTACCCTCCGGAGATGGCCTACTTTGAGACCGTGCACGAGGTGAAGCTGATCGTGGACCTCATCTACGAGGCGGGCTTTGCCGGGATGCGCTACTCCATCTCCAACACCGCGGAGTACGGGGACTACACCCGGGGGGAGGTCTCGGTGCCGGTGGAGGAGACCAAGCGGCGCATGCGGGAGATCCTCCGGCAGATCCAGTCCGGGGAGTTCGCCCGGGAGTGGATGCTGGAAAACCAGGTGGGCCAGCCGGTCCTGGAGGCGAACCGCAAGCGCTGGAAGGCGCATCCCCTCGAGGAGGTGGGGGCGAGGCTTCGGGCCATGATGCCCTTCCTGCGGGCAAGGGTATTGGAGGAGGTAGGCTAGCTTGGGCAAAAAGGCCCCCCGGGTGGGGGGCCTGGTGCGTTTTTAGGGAGGGAGAAATGGAGAGGCACATCCGCATCTTTGACACCACGCTTAGGGATGGGGAGCAGAGCCCAGGGGTGGCCCTTTCCCTGGACCAGAAGCTGGAGATCGCCCACGCCCTGGCCCGGCTCAACGTGGACATCATCGAGGCGGGCTTCCCCGTATCCGGGCCCTTGGAGTTTGAGGCGGTAAGGCGGATCGCTGAGGAGGTAAGGGGCCCCATCATCGCTGCCCTGGCCCGCACCCACACCCTGGACATCGACCAAGCGGCCAAAGCCCTGGAGCGGGCGGAGAAACCCCGTATCCACGTCTTCACCTCGGCTTCCAAGATCCACCTGGAGCACATGCTGAGGAAGACCGAGGAGGAGGTCCTGGAGATGGCGGACCGGATGGTCCGCTACGCCCGGCGCTACGTGGATGACGTGGAGTTTAGCGCCCAGGACGTGATGCGGGCGGACTGGGAGTTCGTGAAAGGGCTCTACGAGGTGGCCATCGAGGCCGGGGCCACCACGGTCAACATCCCCGACACCACGGGCTACGGCACTCCTGGGGAGTACGGGGCCCTCATCCGCCGTATCCGCGACGAGGTGGTGCGGGGCCGGGACGTGATCATCTCCACCCACACCCACGACGACCTGGGCCTGGCCACGGCCAACGCCCTGGCGGGGATCGAGAACGGGGCGGGGCAGGTGGAGTGCACGGTGAACGGCATCGGGGAGCGGGCGGGGAACACCTCCTTGGAGGAGGTGGTCATGGCCCTTTACGTGCGCCGGGACTGGTACAAGGCCAAAACCCAGATCAACACTCGGGAGATCTACCGGGTCTCCCGCCTGGTGGAGCGCTACACCGGCATGCCCGTGCCCCCCAACAAGGCCATCGTGGGGGACAACGCCTTCGCCCACGAGTCGGGGATCCACCAGGATGGCGTCCTGAAGCACCGCTCCACCTACGAGATCATGGACGCCGAGCTTATCGGCCGGCGCCCCGCGGTGATCGTGCTGGGCAAGCACTCCGGGCGGGCGGCCTTCAAGAAGGCCCTCGAGGACCTGGGCTATAAGGACCTTACGGAGGAGCAGCTTAAGGTGCTCTTCTCCCGCTTCAAGGAGATCGCCGAGAAGAAAGGACCTTTGTCCGCCGAGGAACTTCAGGCCCTGGTGGAAAGCGAACGGGGGCCCGCTTCCCAATTCTTCGCCCTGGAGCACGTGCAGTTCTTCTCGGGCTCCGGCCTCCTGCCCACGGCCACGGTGAAGGTGAGGACCCCGGATGGGGAAAGGGTGGCCACGCACACCGGGGATGGGCCGGTGGACGCCGTGTACAAGGCCATCCAGGAGGCCATCGGCCTCAGGCCCGAGCTGGAGCTCTACCGGGTGGAGGCCATCACGGGTTCCACCGAGGCCCTGGGCCAGGTGACGGTGAGGCTCCGCCTGGGGGAGCTCCAGGCGGTGGGGGTGGGGGTATCCCCCGACATCATTGAGGCCTCGGCCCTGGCCTTCCTGGACGCCGCCGGCAAGCTGGCCAGCNCCGGGGGGGGGGGTCCCAAAGCCAGGATTGCCCCTTCTCGCCCTTTGCCCATGGAGCAACCCTGGCCTAGGGCTTGGGGCTTTGGGGAGAAGCCATGGTGGAGATCCTAGACACCACCCTAAGGGACGGAACGCAAGGGGAGGGCATCAGCCTTTCCGTGGACGACAAGGTGGCCATCGCCAGGCGCTTGGCGGCCTTTGGGGTGCACCTCATCGAGGGGGGTTGGCCGGGGTCCAACCCCAAGGACGCCGAGTTTTTCCAGCGCATGAGGGGGGTGGACCTGGGGGAGACCCGGCTGGCCGCCTTTGGAGCCACGCGGCGGAAGGGCCTTCTCCCCGAGGAGGATCCCTCGGTTCTGGCCCTCTTGGAGGCGGAAACCCCGGTGGTGGTCCTCTTCGGCAAGAGCTGGACCCTGCACGTGCTGGAGGCCTTGGAAACCACCTTGGAGGAAAACCTCCGCATGATCCAGGACACCGTAGCCTTCTTCGCCCGGCGGGGGAAGCGGGTGGTCTACGACGCCGAGCACTTCTTTGACGGGTACAAGGAGGACCCCCCTTACGTCCTGGCCACCCTCGAGGCGGCGGCCGAAGGGGGGGCGGACACCCTGGTCCTTTGCGACACCAACGGGGGCACCCTGCCCGAGGAGGTCTACGCCATCACCAAGGCGGTGGTGGAGCGCTTTCCCCACCTGCGGATCGGCATCCACCCCCATAACGACGCGGAGCTTGCCGTGGCCAACGCCCTGGCGGCGGTGCGGGCCGGGGCCACTCACGCCCAGGGCACCATCAACGGCTACGGGGAGCGGTGCGGCAACCTGAACCTGACCAGTTTCCTCCCCACCCTGGTCTTCAAGTACGGCGTCCCCGCCCTTCCCCCGGAGAGGCTAAAGGGGCTGAAGGAACTCTCCCACTTCCTGGACGAGAGGGCCAACCAGACCCCCAACCGCCGGGCTCCCTACGTGGGGGAGTCGGCCTTCGCCCACAAGGCGGGGGTGCACGTCTCCGCCGTCCTTAAGAACCCTCGCACCTACGAGCACATTCCTCCGGAGTGGGTGGGGAACAGCCGTCGCTTCCTGGTGTCCGATGTCTCGGGGCGTTCCAACCTCCTGGTCAAGCTCCAGGAGCTGGGGGTGGATCTTTCCAAGGAGGAGGCCAAGCGCTTGCTGGACGAGGTGAAGGCCCTGGAGTACGAGGGCTATGCCTTTGAGGGGGCGGAGGCCAGCTTCTACCTCTTGGCCCACCGCCTAAAGGGGGGAAGCCTGCCCTTCAGCGTGGAGGGGTTTTCCGTCTTCGTCCACGGGAGCGGTCTGGACACCGCCTGGGCCGAGGCCACGGTGCGGGTTAGGGTAGGGGAGGGCCTGCAGCACACCGCCGCCGAGAGCCCCTTTGGCCCGGTCTCCGCCCTGGACCGGGCTTTTCGCAAGGCGGTGTTGCAGTTTTACCCGGAGCTTGCCGATGTGGAGCTCACCGACTACAAGGTGCGCATCCTCTCTGGCCAGGAGGCGGGGACCAACTCCGGGGTGCGGGTGATGATCGAGATGAAGCGGAACGTGGAGCGCTTCGCCACCGTGGGGGCCAGCGAGAACATCCTCGAGGCCTCCTTGAAGGCCCTCACCGACGGTTACGCCTACGCCCTCCTTTACTCGAGCCTCAAGGAGACGGCGCCCAGGGCAGGCTGATCTCGGGGAAGGCCAAGGGGCTTACGGGCTCGGAAGGGGAGAGGAGGCGGATGGAGCGGTAGCGCCCCTCCCGGGGCTCCCGGTAGACCTCGAGGAGATTCTCCTTGAGGTTCACAAGCCATACCTCGGGGATTCCCGCCTCCGCATAGAGGGGAAGCTTCATCCCCCGGTCAAACTCTAAGGAGGTGTCCGCCACCTCTATGAGGAGAAGGACATCGGAAGCTTCGGGATGCTGGTCCTGGTACCGGTCCAAGGGGGGCTTGAGGACCAGGAGATCCGGCTCGGGCTCCGAGTCCGGGGGAAGGCGCAAGGGGTTCTGTACCGTTACCACCGCCTTGCCCCGCAAGTCCTCGTGCAAGAGGTCGTCCAGCCAGGCGACCATAAAGGCGTGTTTGGGACCGAGGGGGCTCATCTGGTAAACCTCTCCCCTTAAGAGCTCCACCCGGGGCACGTCCCGGAAGGCCCGTTCAAACTCCTCCACGCGGAAGCGGTAGCGGGTGGCCATACCCTCATGCTCCTTGGCCCGAGTAGTGCCTTAGCCCCATGCGCCACAAGAGCCGCCAGAGGAGAAGAAAGGCCACGCCCCAGAAGAGCATCGCCCAAACCCCCGGGAACAGATCCACCTTTTGCCCGGCCAGGAGGGCTGCGGGCAGGTAGACCAGGTAGGGGAAGGGGGTGAGGAGGGCCAGATTTCTTAGGGGCTCGGGGAAGACCTCGAGGGGGGCGATGGTGCCGGAGAGGAAGAGGTAGAGGAGGAAGAAGACCTCCTCCACCGCGGTGGCCCGCTCGCTCCAGAAGGTGAGCATGGCGGTGGTGTACTGCATCAGGTAGCGAAGCAAAAAGGCCAAAAGGGTGAAGAGAAGCCCCAGGAGGAAGGGGCCAGGTTCGGGCACAAAGCGGGCTTCGGGGAAGAGCCAGAAGAAGAGGAGGGTGAGGAGCACCACGAAGGGCAGCCGGGCCAGGCGCTCGGCCACGTGGGCCGCCAGGTGCTCAAAAAAGGGGTCCAGGGGCCTAAGAAGGCGGAAGGAAAGCCTGCCCTCCACCACGTCCCGCTCAAACTCCCACACCACCCAGACCACCGTGGCCTGGCGCACCAGGAAGACCATGAGGAAGTAACGGGCGAACTCCCCGGGATTGAGGGGGAAGGCCCCGCTTTGGGCGGCCTCCGTCCACACCCCGAGGAGGATCAGGGGCAAGGCCCCGGCCAGGGCCCAGAGGAAGAGCTCCGCCCGGTACTCCAGCATGTAGGCCAGGTAGACGGCGAGGAGGGTTTTGGCTTTCCTCATGCCTCCTCCAGGGCGGGGGTTTCGCTCAGCCCCGAAGGGGCGATCTTGTATACTCGGGCGATGACCTCTTCCAAAGGAGCTTCCCGTACCTCGAGGTCCTCCACGGGAAGCCTTTTCAGGATCTCCGCCACCCTTTCCGTAAGCTTTTCCCGGGGCACCAGAAGCCGGGCCTTTAGGCCCTCGAGGTCCCTGACCTCCCCGAAGGCCAGGAAGGCTTCCCTGGGAAGGGGCTGGGCCAGGGTGAGCCCCACCTCCCGGTAGGGGGCGAAGCGTTCCAGAAGCCCTGCCAGGGGTCCATCGTAGAGAAGCCTTCCCTGGTGGATCACCAAGACCCGTTCCGCCAGGGCGGCGATGTCCGCCATGTAATGGCTGGTGAGGAGGACCGTGGCCCCGTAGCGCCGGTTGTACTCCCGGATGAACTCCCGCACCGCCACCTGGGCGTTCACGTCCAGGCCCAGGGTGGGCTCGTCTAGAAAGAGCACCTCCGGGCGGTGGAGAAGGGCCGCCAGAAGCTCGGCCTTCATCCTTTCCCCCAGGGAGAGCTTGCGCACGGGCTGGTGGAGCTTATTCGTTAGGGAGAGCATTTCCGAAAGCTCCGAAACCCGCTTCCGGAACTCCCCCTCGGGGATATCGTAGATGGCGGCGTTGAGGCGGAAGGTGTCCAGGGCGGGCAGGTCCCAGATGAGCTGCTGCTTGTTGCCCATCACCAGGGTGATCTTTTTCAAGAAGGCCTTTTCCCGCCGCCAGGGAATGTGCCCTGCCACCACCGCCTGGCCCCGGGTGGGGTGGATCAGGCCGGTGAGCATCTTCAAGGTGGTGGTCTTGCCCGCCCCGTTGGGGCCCAGAAAGCCCACTACCTCGCCCCTTGCGATTTGGAAGCTCACCCCTTCCACCGCCTTTACCGTGCGGTACTGGCGCAGGAGAAAGTGGCGCAGGGTGGCGAGGAGGCTTTCCTCCTTCAGGGCCACCCGGTAGTGTTTGGTGAGGTCCTGGGCAAGAATGATGGGTTCCGCCGACACCCCTATAGTCTACCCTGTGGTCTAATGTTCCCTGTGCGGTACCTGAGGGTTTTCCTGCTTTTCCTTCGCCTCAGCCTGGCGGCGGAGATGGAGTACCGGCTCAACTTCCTCCTGGGCCTTCTCTCCTCGGCCCTGACCCTTCTTGGGGCCCTGTTCGGTCTGGTGCTCCTCTACCAAGGAGGGTACCGGCCCGGAGGGTGGGCCTTTGAGGAGGCGCTTTTGGTCCTGGCGGCTTTCACCCTTCTCCAGGGCCTGGGGAGCACCCTTCTGGCCCCAAACCTCAACAAGATCGTGGAGCACGTGCAGCAGGGCACCCTGGACTTCGTGCTCCTCAAGCCCTTGGACCCTCAGTTCTGGCTTTCGCTACGGGCCTTTTCCCCTTGGGGGTTAGGGGATTTCTTCCTGGGGTTCGGCCTTCTCCTCCACGCGGGGGTGCGCCTGGAGCTCGGACCCTGGGACTACCTGGCCTTCACCGGGTACTGGGTGCTGGGGGCCTTGATGCTCTATAGCCTCTGGTTCCTCCTGGCCACCACCAGCATCTGGTTCGTGAAGATCTACAACGTCACCGAGGTCCTTAGGGGGCTACTGGAGGCGGGCCGGTTTCCCGTGGGGGCCTATCCGGCCTTGTACCGGGTCTTCTTCACCTTCGTGGTGCCCGTGGCCTTCCTCACCACCGTGCCCGCCGAGGCCGCCCTGCAAAGGGGGGAGGTTCCCCTTCTCGCCTCGGTCCTCGCCCTTTTCCTCTTCCTCCTTTCCCGGGGGTTTTTCCGCTTCGCCTTAAGGGGTTACACCTCGGCGAGCAGTTAAAATCCCCCCTATGGGGTCGGTGCTTTTGGCTTTGCTGGTGGCCTACCTCTTCGGCTCCATACCCGCCGGGGTTCTGGTGGCCAAAACCTACGGGGTGGACCTCCGCAAGGTGGGTTCGGGCAACATCGGGGCCACCAATGTTCTGAGGGCCTTGGGGCCAGGGCCCGCCTTGGTGGTGGCCTTCTTTGATGTCTTTAAGGGTGGGATTGCCGTCTTGATCGCCCGGGCGGTGGGGATTGAGGGGGCGCTCCTGGGCGGGGTGGCGTTGGCCGCGGTGCTGGGCCACAACTACTCCCTGTTTTTGGGGTTTAAGGGAGGGAAGGGGGTGGCCACCAGCTTCGGCACCCTCCTCTTTCTGGACCCCATCCTGGCCCTGTGGGCCTTTCCCATAGGGGTATCCGTGATGCTCCTCACCCGGTACGTGTCTGCGGGGAGCATGACCGGGGGAGTGGCGGCCACGGTTTTGGCCCTGGCCCTTTCCCGTCCCCTTTGGGAGGTGGTCACCGTGGGCCTTATGGCCCTCCTCATCTTCTGGACCCACCGGGATAACCTGAAGCGGCTCCAGTCGGGCACGGAGAGGCGGCTTGGGGAGAGGGCAGAGGTGCGGGATGCTTGACCTCCTGGTCCTTGCTCCTCATCCCGACGACGGGGAGTTGGGGTGCGGGGGGACCCTGGCCCGGGCCAAGGCGGAGGGGCTCAGCACGGGGATTTTGGACCTCACCCGGGGGGAGATGGGCTCCAAGGGCACACCGGAGGAGAGGGCGAAGGAGGTGGAGGAGGCAAGCCGCATCCTGGGCCTGGACTATAGGGGCAACCTGGGCTTGCCGGATGGGGGGCTTGGGGATGTGCTGGAGCAACGCCTTAAGCTTGCCCAGGCCTTGAGGCAGCTTAGGCCCCGCATCGTCCTCGCTCCCCTCGAGGCCGACCGCCACCCCGACCACACTGCGGCGAGCCGCCTGGCGGTGGCGGCGGTGCACCTGGCAGGCCTCAGGAAAGCCCCCCTCGAGGGGGAGCCCCACCGGGTGGAGCGGCTTTTCTTCTATCCCGGAAACCACCCCTTTACTCCCAGTTTCCTGGTGAAGATCTCCGCCTTCATAGATCAATGGGAGCGGGCGGTGCTGGCCTACAAGAGCCAGTTTTCCGGGGAGGGGGTGAGCGAGACCGTGGGGCCCAAGGGGGTGGAGGCCAGGAAGGCCATGCGCCGCTACTTCGGCAACCACCTGGGGGTGGACTACGCTGAGCCCTTCGTAAGCCCCTTGCCCATCCTCTACACTCCCTGGAGCCGGGCTTAAAAGAGGGGTTCCTGGCTTACCGCCTTCACCTGGCGGCGTTCCTTCGGGGGAAGGGCATCCAGGGCCCGCTTCACCTCCTGTATGTCCAGCCAGGTGAGGTGCTTGGGGCTTCCCGGGGTGCGGCTGGGGTTTCGCAGGAGGTAGGCGGGGTGGAACATGGGAAAGACCCGGATCCCGTGCCACTCAAACCACTGCCCCCGTACCTTGGTGATGGAAACTTTCTCTCCCAGGAAGAACTCCGCGGCCACCGCCCCCAAGGGGACGATGATCTGGGGGGCGATGAGCTCAATCTGCTTCAGGAGCCATTTGTCGGTGCAGACCTTGGCCTCGTCGGGCAAGGGGGCGCGGTTATTTGGGGGGCGGCACTTGACGATGTTGGTGATATAGACCGATTCCCGGGGGATGCCGGCGGCCTCGAAGATCCTGTTCAGAAGTTGTCCCGCCTTCCCCACGAAGGGGCGGCCCGTCTTGTCCTCCTCCTCCCCGGGGCCTTCCCCCACGATCATGAGCTGGGCGTCGGGGTTGCCTTCCCCGAAAACCACCTGGGTGCGGCCTTCCGCCAGGCGGCAGGCGGTGCAGGCCCTGGCCTGGGCTTGTAGAAGTTCCAGGGTCATTGCAGGGGTTTCCGGGCCTTCCTGGCCTCCCGCCGGGTCTTGGGGTCCAGGCCGATCATGAGGAAGAAGTTCTCCAGGGCGTTTTCCTGGCCCTTGATCTCCGGGTACTGGTCCTCCGGGGTGCCGGTGACGAAGGGCAGGGACTTGTAAAGCTCCAGGGCGTACTGCACCACGGCTTCCGGCCCCTCGGCCTCGGCTACCTCGGCCAGCTTGGCGTAGACCTCGCGCCGGGCTTCCGCATGGCGGCGGAAAACCTCCGGATTCGGCGTTTCCGGCGCCCGGAGAACGTCCTGCTTGGCGATGCGGCGGTAATGCTTCAAGCCTCGAACGATCTCCTCCGTGGTCAGCGTGATCTTGAACTCCATCCCCGCTCCTTTCCGGCCTAAGGGCCCTACCTTTGGGAGAATTATATAGCCGGAAGGAAGGGCAAAGCCAGGTAAAGGGCGACCCTTGGCAAGGCCCAGGGCTGGGCGGATTTGCTTCCTTGGGGACCTCGAGGGCCAGCGTAGGTTAAAGTGGCTATACTTGTAGGGATGGAGGTTTTGGGTAACTATTGGCTGCGGCGCATTCTTGCCCGTATTGCTTCCGTGGTCGTTTACGAAGGCCAGGATACCCACACCGGGATGCCGGTGATGGTGCTCAAGGGAGCCCAGGGAACGCCAGTTTTGGGGGAAGGAGGGCTTCCCCTTTTGGAGGAAACGCCGGAGGCCTGGGTGCTGGAGTGGCCCATCGGGGCGGTTCCCTTAAGCCAGTACCTGGGGGTGGCGGATCTGGAGCGCCTGGAGCATTGGGTAAGGGAGATGGCCCGTATTCTGGCGTCCTTGAAGGCCCAGGGGGTGTCCCATGCCCCCATCCCCGAGCTTTGCCTAGTGAAGGGCAAGCGGGTGTGGCTGGCCGGGGTGGGGCTTAAGGAGCTTTCCGGGGAGCCGGAGAAGGCCCTCGCCGCTTTGGCTCGAGCCTTGGCCGGGGAGCGCTATCCCGAGTTTCCCTTAAGGGAAATCTTGGAAAGGATTGAGGCTAAGGAGGACCCCCTGGAGGTTCTTTTCTCCGAGCCCGCCCATGCCCATGGTGTACAGGAGGCCAAGGCCCTGACCCCGGAGACCCCTGGCCAGGAAGCTCAGCCCCTCCAGGATGCCTCCTCCAAGCCTGAGGAGGAGCTCAGGCTCCCTTCCTCCTCGCGGAAGGTGCTGAGCGTGGATCCTGTTTCCGAACCCCTGGAGGGCCAGGAGGTTTCTCCGACCAAGGAAACCACGCCCCCCGAGGGCAAGACCCCAAGCCGGCCCCGGGTCATCCGCATCGAGGAGCCCGAGGAGCCTTCCTTTACCGTGGTGGAACCTCCGCGGCCCAGAAGGCGGTCCTTGCTTTTGGGGCTTCTGGGTGCCGTGGTGCTTTTGGGTCTGGCCCTTTTGCTCCTTCGCCCTTCCTCCACTTCCGGAGGGGGATACGTGATGGAGTTCCGCACCGATCCTCCCACGGAGCGGGCGGAGGTGTTTCTCCTCGAGGTGCCGGAGGGTTCCAGGATGACGCCCGGCCAGCTGCTCCTCACCGCTCCAGGCCGGGTGGAGTTTGACCAAAAGGGGGTATACCGCTTGCGCATCCGGGTGGCGGGCCGCGATCCCGTGGACTATCTCCTGGAGGTGCCGGGTCCGCCTCTGGTCATCAAGGTACGCTAAGGCCATGACCGAGCACCCCGCCGTTTACGTGTACCGTTACTTCTTCGCCGGGGAGGAGGCGGGGGAGGGCAGGTTGGAGGTGCGCCCCCTGCCGGAAGGGGGCGTGAAGGCCACCCTCACCGCCGAGGTGAACCTGCCCCTGCCCAAGACCCGCCAGCGCTGGCAGACGGAAATGGACGCCGAGGGCTTCTCCCTGTACTTTGCCGAGCGGGTGGAGGGGCGGGAGAGCCGGGTCTTCACCGTGGAGAGGCTGGAGGAGGAAGGGGTGGTGCTGGTCACCCAGGGCAAGGAGAGCGTGGCCCTGCCCTTCGTGGCCCCCTACCACGACCCCCTCTCCCTCCTCCTGGCCCTGCCCCGCCTGGCCCTGGAGCCGGGAGGGGTGGCCCGCTTTCCCATGCCCGGGGGGCGGGTGTATGTGGAAAGGCTTGCGGACCTCGAGGTGAACGGGCGCAGGCGCTGGCATTACCGCCTGCGCCCGGGGCTTACCCTGATTGAGCTGGAGGAAGGGCTTCCCGCAAGGATGGCCCAGCAGGTGCAGGACCATGTGTTTGAGGCGGTGCTCGAGGGGGTGGAGGAAGTGAAAAGGCGCCGCCGCTGGGTATAGTGGAGGCATGATCTACCGCGCGGAGGAGGTGAGGGAGCGCTTCGCCCGTCGGGGCCTTTCCTTTGACCCCACGGTGGAGGAAATCGTGCGGGGTATCTTGGCCGCGGTACGGGAGGAAGGGGATGTGGCCTTGGACCGCTTCAGCCTGGATCTGGACGGCCACCCCGTGGAGGAGATTCCCAAGAAGGCCTGGCGCCAGGCCTACGAGGATCTGGACGAGGAGCTCAGGGACGCCCTGGAGACCGCCAAGGAGCGCATAGAGGCCTTCTATCGGGAAGAGGCCAAGGGGGGATTTTTGAAGGCGGATGCCAGCGGCCTTCTCGGCCAGCTGGTCCGCCCCCTTTCCCGGGTGGGGGTGTACGTTCCCGGGGGGAGCGCCCCCCTTCTTTCCAGCCTACTCATGAGCGTGGTGCCCGCCAAGGTGGCCGGGGTGGCGGAGGTGATTGTGGCCAGTCCCCCAAGGGTCCACCCTGGGGTGCTGGCTGCCGCCTGGGTGGCCGGGGCGGACCGGCTTTTCGCCATGGGCGGGGCCCAGGCCATCGCCGCCCTGGCCTACGGCACCAAGCGGGTTCCCCGGGTGGACAAGATCGTGGGGCCGGGCAACGCCTACGTGGTGGCGGCCAAGCGGCAGGTGTTCGGCACCGTGGGGTTGGATGGTCTGGCGGGACCCACGGAAACCCTTATCATCGCCGACGGTTCCGCCTCTCCTAGGCTTCTCACTGCCGACCTCCTGGCCCAGGCGGAGCACGGTCCCGACTCCGAGCCCTGGCTCCTCTCTCCCGATCGGGCCCTCCTGGAGAGGGTGGAGGCGGAGCTCTCCCGCCAGCTGGAGGGCCTGCCTCGGGCGGAGATCGCCAAGAGGGCTTTGGAGCGAGGAGGCCTGGTGCTCACCCAGGACCTCGAGGAGGCCCTGGAACTGGCCAACCTCTACGCCCCCGAGCACCTTTGCCTGGCCCTGGCGGATCCCCTGCCCTGGCTGGGAAGGGTGCAAAACGCTGGGGGAGTCTTCCTGGGGGAGGGTAGCCCCGAGGCCCTGGGGGATTACATCGCCGGGCCCAGCCACGTGATGCCCACCTCGGGCACCGCCCGCTTCCAGGGGGGGTTGGCGGTGCGGGACTTCCTGAAGGTGATCCCCGTGATGGGCCTGAGCGAGAACGCGGTGAGGGACCTGGCTCAGAAAGGGGCGCTTCTTGCCCGGGCCGAGGGCCTCGAGGCCCACGCCCGTTCCCTGGACCTTAGGCGATGAAGCTCTTTCACGAGATCCTGGGCCTCGTGGAGCTTCCTGACCGGCTGGAGCGCATCGTCAGCCTGGCTCCCAACGTGACCGATGCCCTTTTCGCCCTGGGGGTGGGGGAGAGGGTTTTGGGCCGAAGCGCCTTCTGCCACCGCCCAGCAGAGGTCCTCTCCTTGCCGGTTTTGGCCTCCTACACCAGGACCCGCACCGAGCTTCTGCGGAGCCTGAAGCCCGATTTGGTCCTTCTCTCCACCGGGGTGCAGCGGGAGCAGGCCCTTAGGCTTAAGGAGGAGGGCTTTCCCGTCTACGCCCTTCCCCTGCCCCTAAGCCCCTACGGCATCCTGGAAAACCTCTCCACCCTGGGGCACCTTTTGGACCTGGAGGAAAGGGCCACGGAGCTTGCCCACCGGCTGGCCGAGCGCTATGGCCGGCTTAAGGGGCGGTTTGACCTGAAGGTTTACTTTGAAATGGACCTGGGCGGGCCCATCACCGTGGGCCGGGGGAGCTATATCGCCCAGGCGCTTCTGCACCTGGGGCTTAGGCCCATCTTCCTGGATGTGCCCCAGGCGTATTTCCCGCCGGACCTCGAGGAGGTGAAGCGCCGCAAGCCTGACCTTTTCCTTTACGAGCCCAAGCCCTGGGGCCGGCATCCCCTGGAGAAGGCCCGGACCCTGGCCAGGGAGAGGGGTTGGGACCTCCCCGTGGTGGCCACGGATGGGGACGAGCTGGCCCACTACGGGCCCATGTTCTTCGCCTTCCTGGAGAAGCTGGCGGACCGGGTGGCGGAAACCTTAGGCGAAGCTTAAGGGAGCCCAAGGCCTGGGCATGTAGAGTAGGGAACATGAACCGGGTTTTCTTCCTGGCCCTCCTTGCGGCCACGGCCCTTGTCCTTACCGCTTGTCCCCAAACTTCCCCACCGCCGCCTCCACCTGCAAGTGGTTGTACTCCCAGGCTCACGGGATTATCGGTGCAAGGTACCTCAAAAAAAGCCTTGGTTAGGCCTGCTGGTCTGGGTGACTTTGATGCTCCCCATGTTCCTGGGGAAGTCCTGGTGTTGCCTGGTGGGCTTGACCCTCTCGCGATAAGTGCCCGAGTCGCGGACACGAAGGTTTTGGAAGGGGTGCCTAGGAGCTTCGTGCGGGTGAGGGTGCCCAAAGGTCAAGAGCTACTCAAAGCAAGGGAACTTTTGAAAGCAGGGGTAGCGTATGTCCAGCCTAACTATCTTTACCAAACCTTGAGAATACCCGACGACCCCCTATATCGCCAAAACCAAAGGATCTCGCTGGAAACCCTCTTGGGTTTGGAAGCAGCTTGGAGTGTATACAACGGGGATCCGGAGTTGATTATAGCTGTCACCGACACAGGCTATCAGGCTCATGAGGATATGGGTCGATGGTATTTGCCCCAAGGGCAAATGCTGGACGTATCAAACAATGACACCGATCCCACGGACGACCTACCGGCTTTTTCCGCTAAAAACCATGGTTTAGAGGTGGCCTCAGTGCTGGGAGCTTCCACCAACAATGGTCAAGGAATGGCGGCTGTCGCTTGGGCTGGTAAGGTTTTGCCCCTGAAGGTTGCCAACTCGCAGAGCGGAGAAATCACCACAACTTCTTTGGCGCAAGCAATTGGGATAGCTACTGATTTGGGGGCTAAGGTGATCAATATTTCGCTGGGCAGCGAAGCAAGTGATAAAGTTTTGGAAAACGCCATTTTGGATGCAAGGAACCGTGGAGTAACGGTGGTTGCTGCGGCAGGTAACGACGGACGCGATGGCATCCTTTACCCGGCCCGATCTTCCGCCGTCATCTCCGTGGGTTCGGTGGATAACGACCGCACCAAGTCTTCTTTTTCGAACTGTGGCCCTGAGCTGGACTTAGTGGCTCCTGGTAGGGGCGTGGTTGTCGTTCTGCCTAACGATGACTATGGCCAAGCTTCAGGCACATCCTTTGCCAGTCCAATGGTTGCGGGTGTGGCTGCTCTTTACATAGGTAGGTACCACGCGCTTAAAGGGGTTTGGCCAAGCCCGGACCAGGTATATGCCTGCCTTACGGGAACCGCGGAGGACCTGGGCCCGGTGGGGAAGGACGACGAGTACGGCTTCGGTCTGGTGCGCGCGGACCGGGTGATGACGGACACCACCTACTGCTTCCCCTAACCGGTCTCACCTTGGGGGACGTAAACTAGGCCTTCGTGCGGCGGTACCTCCTTCTTTTCCTGGGGCTTGTCCTTCTGGGCCTGGCCTTCTGGGCCTACCCCCTTCTGGGCCCCGTGGTGCGGCACGGGGCCCTGCCAGCCCCCGAGGGGTTGAAGGCCCCCCTCACGGTGCTGGTTTACGGCTCCAGCCCCGAGTACTCCGGCTACCACCGAAGGGCTCCGGAGCGCTTCCGGGGCCTGGCCGACACCATCCTCCTGGTGCGCCTGGACCCTGGGGCAGGTCGGGTGGTGGTCCTTTCCATTCCCCGGGACGTTTGGGTGAACCTCCCCGGTTACGGCTGGCACAAGGTGAATGCGGCAAGCCCCCTAGGGGGCCCGGACCTGATGAAGGAGGCTGTGGCCCGCATCACCGGGGTGCAGGCGGACCGGTACGTGGTGGTGAGCACGGAAGCCCTGCGCCGGGGGGTGGACGCCTTAGGGGGGGTTAGGGTCTGCGTGGAAAAGCCCATGCGCTACCGGGACACCGCCGCGGGCTTGGACATTGATTTAAAGCCGGGGTGCCAGGTGCTGAACGGGGAGCAGGTGGAGGGTTACCTGCGTTTCCGCAAGGATGCCCTGGGGGATATCGGGCGGATCCAGCGCCAGCAGGCTTTCTTTCACGCCCTGAAGGAGCAGGTACTTTCCCCTTCCGGGTTACTCCGCCTGCCCCGTGTGGTGGCGGCGGTGGAGCCCTACTTCCAAACCGACCTTCCCCGCGAGGAAAAGGGAGCCATCCTGGGCTTCGCCATGAAGCAGCCCCACCTGGTAAGCCTCCTTTTGCCGGGAAACTTCGGGGGAGGGGGGTGGAACGTGGACCAGGAGGCCCTGCGGCAGCTTTTGGCGGTGTACTTTGATGGGGAGACGCTGGGGGAGAAGGGGGATCTTAGGGGGCGGCTGGTGGCCCTGGTCTATGGACCCGGGCAGGAGGCCCTGGTGGAAAAAGCCCGCACGAGGCTAAGGGAGCTGGGGCTGAGGGTGATCCTCCACCCGGTGGACCTGCCTCCTTCCCGCACGGAAGTGTTGGAAAACGGGCCCGGTCTCCTGGCCCAGGCCTTGGGGGAGGCCCTGGGGGTGCCCTACCGCATATCGGGGGAGGCGGTTTTGGGGGCGGACCTCACCCTAAGGCTTGGCGGAGACGTTCCCCTTTAGTAGCATGGAAGGCGCCCGCCGGGGTGGCGGAACGGTAGACGCTGCGGACTTAAAATCCGCTGGGGGGTTACCCCCGTACGGGTTCGAGTCCCGTCCCCGGCACCAGAGGGGCCCCGGGTTTCCCGGGGCTTAACCTTTAACCCTTGATATGCTTAGCTTCGTGGGCGTTCTCACCCGCTATTTGGAAAAGTCCATGGCCCAGGCCCGTTACGACCTCCTGGGCCCTGGCCGTTTTGTGGCCGAGCTTCCCGAGCTGGGCCTGCGCGTGGAAGCTCCTCACCTCGAGGCCGCCCGGGAGAGTCTGCAGGAAGCTTTGGAGGCCTGGCTTTTGGATACCCTGCGCTCAGGCCTTACCCCGCCGGGTCTGGAAGGAGTGGAGGATCCCGTGCGCACCCGTTTCCTGGCCCTGACCCGGGAGATCTGGCGGCTTTTGAGGGAGCCCGGGGAGGGGGAGGGGGGGAAGACTGGGGCGGTTCCCGCCTCGTCCAGCCGTGTGCAGGAGCCCTCGAGGGCGAAAAAGGCACCTTCGCTGGAGGAATGGCTGAAGGGCCTGGGCATCCAGGTGGTGAAGAAGCCCCAGGAAGATGCTTTGCCCGAAGGGCAAACAGATTTGCGTAAGCAAGCGGAGGAGAAGGAGAAGGTCCTGACGCGCCTGGCCCTGTTCCTGGGGGACCGCTACCCCAGCCTGGAAAAGCTTTACGAGCGCCTTAAGCAAAGCCTTTCCACCAAGCGCCAGTTTGAGCTTTCCCTTTCCGAGGCCTCCCAGGAGGAGATCGCCAACTCCACCCAGTTCTGCACCATGCTGAAGCAGTACGCCCTCCTCACCTCGTACCACTACAAGAGCGAGGAGCGTCGCATCCGGGCCAAGGCCAGCACGGAAGGATGGGTGCAGAACTTCCTCACCGGGGGCTGGCTGGAGCGGTACGTGGCGGAACGGCTTCGCCGGTTTCTTCGCTCGCGGAACCTGGCCCACGAGGTGGCGGTGGGCTACCAGGTCACCCTGCCCAACGGGGACACCATGGAGCTGGATGTGCTCCTCAGGGTGGGGGAGCGCTTCTTCTGGTTTGAGGCCAAGACGGGGGACTTCCAGGCCCATATCGCCAAGTATGCGGGGCTGAAAAAGGTCCTAGGGCTTTCCGCCAGGGAAAGCTTCCTGGTGATCTTGGGTATGGACAAGGCCCGCGCCAAGGAGCTTTCCGCCCTTCATGGGCTCACGGTGGTCAACCAGGCAAACTTCTTGGACGTCTTCCAGGAGGTGCTGGAGGGGAATGCTGCGTAAGGTCCTCCTGGTCATGGGGGGCACCCTGGCCTCGAGGGTCTTGGGCCTGGTGCGCCAGGCGGTCTTCAACGCCCTGTACCCCGATGCCCTCAAGGATGCCTTCAACGTGGCCTACCGGGTGCCGAACCTCCTCCGGGAGCTTTTGGCCGAGGGGGCGGTGCAAAACGCCCTCATCCCCCTCCTGAAGAACCTGCCCGAGGAGGAGGCCCGGTCCTTTGCCCGGCGCTTTGGGGCGTTTCTCTTCGGGGTGAACCTCTTGGTCCTGGGCCTGGGTTATCTCTTGGCTCCCTGGGTGGTGAACCTGCTGGTGGCCCAGGAAAGCCACCTCCGGCAGGGGGAGGCCTTGGGGCAGGTGGTCTACCTCACCCGGCTTCTCTTGCCCTTTCTCCTGGGCATCTCCATGGCTGCCCTCTTCTCCGCTCTTCTTCAGGCGGAGGAGCGCTTCCTGCCCTACGCCCTGGGACCCATCGCCTTCAACCTGGTGGCCATCGGCTTCATGGCCCTCTTCCCCGGGGACCCCACCTTCCTGGGGCTTTCCGTGGCCCTGGGAGGGCTGGTCCAGGCCCTGGTGCAGATTCCCTTCCTCAAGGGCTATGCCTTGGAGTGGCGCTGGCACCGGGCCTTTGCCCCGGCCCTGCTCCGGATGGGGCCCTTCGCCTTCACCACCTCCTTGCGCCAGTTTCTCAACCTGGTCCTGACCCACATCCTCACCCGCTACCCCCCGGCGGCGGTAACGGGGTTCTACAACGCCGAGGTGGTCTTCCAGATGGTCCTGGGGCTTTTCGCCACCTCGCCCGCCATCGCCCTTTTCCCCCGGATGAGCGCCCTTAAGGGCGAGGAGCTGGCCCGGTTCCTCGAGGGGCCCCTGCGGCGGCTTTCCCTGCTCTTGGCCCTTCTGGGAGGGCTCCTCACGGGCCTGGCGCCTTATGTGGTGATCCTTCTCTTTGGCCTCTTTGGACCCTTAAGCCCGGAAAACCGCCACTACAGCGCCCAGGTGCTTGCCGCCATGGGCTTGGCCGTGTTTCCCTGGGGGGTGAACACCCTTCTCCTGCGGGGCCTTTACGCCCTGGGTCGGGTACGGGAGGCGGTGCTTGCCAGCGCCCTGGTCTTCCTCGCCAACACCCTGGGGTACTGGCTCCTGCGGGAGGCGGGCCTTTTCCTCCTGAACTTGGCCACGGCCCTGGCGGGGTATTTGGGGCTTTTCCTCTACCTCCGCCTTCTCGCCAGGGAGGGGGTGCGGCTGGGGTTTCTCCCCGGGTTCCTTGCGCGGGCCTTTCTGGCCGGGTTGCTGGCCGCCGTGCCTGGCCTAGTTCTTGCCGAGTTCCTGGTGGCCTGGGCCCCCCTGTCCGCCCTATTGCCCCTGGGTGTGGGAGGAGGCTTGGGCCTCCTCCTCTTTGCCGCCTCGGGGTGGGTCATGGGCCTGCCCCTTAGGGCCCTCCTCGCCAGAGGTCCTGCAGGCGGAAGTAAAGGGGCTTGAGCCTAAGGGCGAACGGGGGCGCTTCCCAGGTGGGCCAGCTAAAGCGAAGGGGCGGGGCGCCCGCCAAGAGGAGGCCGATGCCCCCTATGGGCACGGGTTCGGGGGCGTACCAGGCCAGGCGCTGGTTGGGGGCGCTGATGAGGATCATCCCCCAGGGGATACGGAGCTCCAAAAGCCCTTCCTCCCCCAGGGCGTAGTCCGCGGTGGGATCCCGGGCCCCTTCCGGGTCCTGCCCTCGCCGCAGCTGGCCCAGCTCGTAGACCCTCCGGGGGTAGTCGGTCCCGTCCCGGCCCGTGCGGCGGCGGTTGGGCTCAAGGAGGAAGGGTACGAAGGGGCCATCCCCGGGCTTGCTGGGCCCGCGGAAGAGGAGGAACTCCGTTCCCGGCAGGCCATGGTCCAGCTCCCGGAAGGGGTAGTAGCCCGCCTCGATGAGGAGCCTTCCCTCCTCGGGACCGATCTCCACGTAAAACTCCGCCCCGAAGCCCTCCGCCACCGGTACCCCCCCGGGGACGGTGTCCAGGTAGAGCCGCAAGGGGAGGGGCCCGCGGTAGAGGAGCCAGAGGTACTCGGGGTCGGCGTGGGCCTTGAGGAAGCGGCCCTCCTCCCGCAGGAGGAAGGGCACCCCTTCCCACTTCTCCCCCTTTCCGTCCAGGCGAAAGCCCCCTTGGGCGGTGGCCGCCAGGAGGCCGTAGTTCTCCTCGGGGTCCAGGAGGTTGTGCCAGAAGGGGTCGCTCTCCGGCGCTTCCCAGTCCATAAAGAGCCAGTTGCGCTTAAACCACTCGTCTAGTAGGGCAAAGACCAGGCTCCCCGCCAGTCCCGCGGCCTCGATCTCCGCCACCAGGCGGGCTACGCCCTCCGCTTGCGCCTCTTCCGAGTGGCCCCCGTGGTGCAGACCCTGGGGCTGGAAGTGGGCGATACCCCGGCTGCTGGGGAGGCCGATCTCGCCGATCAGCACAGGCTGATCCTTGTGGTGGGCTTTGAGGTCCAGGAGGTAGCCGAAGTAGTTGGAAGGACCAAAAGGGCCTTGGGCCTCCCGGTACCGCGGGTCCAGGTTCATGAAGTCCGGATAGTAAGGGTAGGCGTGGTAGTTGGCGAAGGTGGTCACGGGGCTTCCCGGACGGGGGCGGATGAGGGCCATGTCCAGGCTGACTTGGTCGTTGTTCAGTTCCTTAACCCCGTCCTCGGGCACACGTTCTCCCCGGGCACGCCGGAGCGCGGCTTCCTCTGCCCGCGTGCTTTCCGTGGGGTGGAAGAGGGGGTCCAGGGTGGGCCAGTTGCTCACGGAGAGGGGGCGTACCGTGCCGTAGGCCTCCCACTCGTAGGTGGCGAGGCGGTCTAGGACCTCGGCCAAATAGGCCTCAAAAGGGCTGGCCCCCGGGGAGGCCTCGAGGAACCTTCCCCGGTAGGTGCGCCCCGGGTGGCGCTGGTTGTAGGCCTCCACCGAGTAGGGTTCAAACTCCCGCCCCACCAAGAGGCCCAAGACCCAGGGGGAGACGTCCGCGGTGTAGTCCCCGTGGGCGTGCCCTGGGCGGGGGGGACGGCGGAGGTTGCCGTGGAGGGCGTCCAAGACCTCGCGCCCCTCCAGGAGGAACTTCTCCAGGAAGGGGCCTTCCCAGTCCCCATACCCCTCGTCCTCAGGGAGCTCCGTCCACACCCCTTGGAAGAGGTAAAGGGGGCGGTCCTTGTGCAGCCGATTGTGCCCCTCGAGGGCCCGGTAGAAGGCGGGGGGCAGGAGGGTGTAGGTGCGCACCGCGTTGGCCCCCATGGCGGAGAGCAGTTCCAGCCAAGCCCGGTACAGGGCCTCCTCCTCCGGGAACTCCGCGGGAAAGCGCCCGGGCAGGGCCACCCCCAGGTTGACCCCCCGGACCTGGAAAGGGGTATCCCCAATCCAGAACCGTCCCTTTTCCGCCCGGAAGGGGGGTGGGGTTTTGCGGGCCTTGGGGGCCGGGGGAGGGGGTGGGGGAAGGCTCGTTAGGATATCCTCCGCCTCCCGGTAGCCCTGGCGCAGGGCCCAGTCCAAGGCGCTCCGGGCTCCTTCCAAATCGCCCAAGGCCCTGAGGGCGAGGCCGAAGCCGTAAAGGGCTTCCGGACCCCCCTTCAAGGTGCCCACCAGACGGCTGAAGAGGAGGAGCGCTTCGGAAAGTTGGCCCAGACGGTACTGGGCGAACCCCGAAAGGAGGAGGGCTTCCTCGGGGGGGTCATGGCCCTCGAGGAGGGGCTTTAGGGTTTCCAGGACAACCTCCATCCGCCCTGCCCCATAGTGGGTGCGGGCTTCCTCCAAGGGGGCGGCCAGGGCCAGCCCCAGGGCGAGGAGCGCTCCGAGAAGGCGCATGGCTTCAGCTTCCCGCCTGGCGGATGGCCTCCACCGCCTCGGGGTTTTCCAGGGCGGAAAGGTCGCCGGGATCCTGGCCCAGGTAGGCGGCCCGCACCACCCGGCGCATCACCTTGGCGTTGCGGGTTTTGGGCAGGTCAGGGACGAAGAGAACCCTTTCCGGCCTTAAGGGTTTGCCCAGGGCTTCCGCCACCCGGTCGGCCACCGCCTGGGCCAGCTCGGGGCCCGGGGAATAGCCGGGCTTCAGCACGGCGAAGAGCACAATGGCCTCCCCCTTTACCGGATGGGGTACCCCGATGGCGGCGCACTCCTTGAGGGCGGGGTGGGCGATGGCGGCGGTTTCCACCTCGGCAGGCCCCACCCGTTTGCCCGCCACCTTAAGGGTGTCGTCGCTCCGGCCCAGGATGAAGAAGTGGCCTTCCTCATCCAGAAGGGCCAGGTCCCCGTGAATCCAAACCCCGGGGACACGGGAGAAATAGGTGTCCAGGTAGCGGGCCTTGTCCTGCCAGAACCCCTTGGTCATGCCGGGCCAAGGCCTAAGCACCGCAAGCTCCCCCGCCTGGCCCACCACGGGTTTCCCCTCCTGGTCCAGCACCGCCGCGGCCATCCCGGGAACGGCGGTGTTGAAGCCCATGGGCTTGATGGGTTTGACCAGAACATTGCCCAGGATGCCGCCGGAGACCTCTGTTCCCCCCGAGTAGTTCACGATGGGTCTCTTTTCCTCTCCCACCGCCCGGAAGAACCAGAGGTAGGGCTCGAGGTTCCAGGGCTCCCCGGTGGAGCCGAGGACCCGGAGGGAGCTGAGGTTGTGGGCCCGGATGGGCTCCTCCCCCAGAGGAATCAGGGCCCGCACCAGGGTGGGGGAGAGGCCCAGGTGGGTGAGGCGGTGGGCCTCCACCATTCGCCAAAGCCGCTCCGGTCCGGGGTGGTCGGGGGCGCCGTCGTAGAGGAACACCGTGGCCCCCAGGATCAGCCCTCCCAGGATGGCCCAGGGGCCCATCATCCAGCCCAGGTCGGTGAACCAGAAAAGCCGGTCCCCCTCCCTGAGGTCAAAGAGAAGGGCCAGATCCAGAGCAGCCTTAAGGGGAAATCCCGCATGGTAGTGCACGGTGCCCTTGGGTCGGCCCGTGGTGCCGGAGGTGTAGATGAGCATGAAGGGGTCCATGCTCTCCATCTCCTCCGGGGGGAAGGGCTCGCCCCTTAAGGATTCGTAGTCCACCTCCCCGGCTTCCAGGGGAAGGCCCAGCCTCCGCACCACCAGAAGACGGGGGGTTTCCGCCAGGGCCTGGGCCTTGCGGGCCTCGAGGAGGAGTTCCACCCTTCTTCCTCGCCGGTGGAAGCCATCTTGCACCGCCAGGAGCTTGGCCTTGGCGTCCTTGAGCCGCACTGCCGCCGCCTCGGCGGCGTAGCCGGAGAAGATGGGGATGGCGATGGCCCCAAGCCAGGAGGTGGCCAGGAGGAGGATGGCCGCCTCGAGGCCCATGGGGAACCACAGGCCCACCCGGTCCCCCCGCTCCACCCCCAGGGCCCGAAGCCCTGCCGCTACCTGCTCCACTTCTTTTAAAAGCTCCCCGTAGGTGAGGGTGCGTACCCCACCCTCCTCGGTTTCGTGGATGAGGGCTAAGGCAGAGGGCTCGTGGCTGAGGGCTGCCTCCGCCAGGTTGAGCCGTCCCCCCACGAAGAAGCGGGGAAGGGGAAACCCACCTTCTATGGCCCGCTCGTAGGGTTTGCGCCAGGGTATCCCAAGGTAGGTGAAAAACTGCCCGTAAAAATCCTCGAGCTCCCCCACGCTGTAGCGGTAAAAGGCCTCGTAGTCTTGAAAGCCCAGGGCCTCCATGAACTGGAAAAGCCTCGTGGCCTGGGCCTCCTCGGGCTTTGGGTACCAGATGGGTTCCATCTACTTCCTCCAGAAAGGGAATCCTTTGCGCTTGGGCGGGGTTTCCTCGGTCTTAGGGCCCTCCGAATTTTGCAAAAACTCCAGAAAGACTTTGAGCTCCAGCCGTTCCTCCGGCCTCTTGGCCATTAGGCGCCTCAAGGCTTTGTCCAGCCGGGAAGGCAAGGAGGTGGGAGGGGGAGGAAGAAGGAGGTGGGCGTTTCTAAGGTCCTCTAGGGTTTCCCCGCGAAAAGGGCGCCGCCCCGTGAGGAGCTCGTAAGCCATCACCCCAAAGCTGTAGGCGTCGCTTTTGGGGCTGGGCTTGGCCCCCAGGAAGAGCTCGGGGGCCAGGTAGTGGGGGCTTCCCGCATACTCCCAGGAAGCCTCCGCCATGGGGCGCACGGTGCCCAGGTCCCCCAGCTTGTAGATCCCTTCCCCCACGAACACGTTGGAAGGCTTCACATCCTGGTGGAGGAAGCCCTTTTCGTGCAGGAAGAGCAAGGCTTGCCCCACCTGCAAAAGCGCCTGCGTGGCCTCCTCCTGGCTCAGGGGACCCTTGAGGAGGCGTTCCTCCAGGGTGCCTTCCTCCAGGTACTCCAGGGCCAAAAAGGCCTCCTCGCCAAAGGGCACCCCGTAAAGCCCCTGCACCAGGTGGGGGTGCCTCAGGGAAAGGCTAAGGGAAACCTCCCGGGCAAACCGCTCGGCAAGCCTGGGATCCTCCCTTACCTCCTTCCGGGGAAGCTTGAGGGCTACCTTTTGCCCGCCCGGAGCCTCCGCCAGGTAAACCTGGGCGGTCTGCCCCAGGCCCAGGAGCATCTGGAGGCGGAAGTCCTTGCGCTTCAGGCTAGTCAAGGACCAACACCCCTCCCGGTTTCAGGGCATGGCCCTCCACGCCCTTTTCCTTGGCCCTCTCGGCGAAGGCGTCCCCGTCCTGACGGATAGGGGGGAAGGTGTTGTAGTGGATGGGCACCACCCGCTTGGGTTTTACGAGCTCCAGGGCCTTTAGGGCGTCTTCCGGTCCCATGGTGAAGTGGTCGCCGATGGGCAGGAAGGCCAAGTTCAGGTCCAGCTCTCCGATGAGGCGCATATCGGAGAAGAGGGCGGTGTCCCCGGCATGGTAGATGCGCTTGCCGCCAAGTTCCACCACCACCCCCATGGGCATGCCCCCGTAGGTGCCGTCGGGGAAGCTGGAGGAGTGCCAGGCGGGGAACCATTTGAGCCAGCCCCCGGAGAAGCGGTAGGTGCCTCCGATGTTCATGGGCACCGCCTTGGCCCCGTGCTTCTCCGCATAGGTGGCGATCTCAAAGGTGGAAACCACCGTGCCTCCCTTCTTGGACAGGGCCACGGCGTCGCCGAAGTGGTCCCCGTGGGCGTGGGTAACCAGGATGAGGTCCGCCTGCACCTCCCCCACCCCCACCGGGGCCACGGGGTTCCCGGTGAGGAAGGGATCGATGACCACCTTGGTCTTGCCGTCGGAAAGCCAGACCGCCGAGTGGCCCAGGTACCGGATCTCCAGCATAGGCACCTCCTTTAAGAGGCACTATACCGGAGAGGAGGGCAGTTGGGAAAGGGACCGCTCTAGGCTTTTATAGAAGAGGAGTTCCAGGATGCGGGCAAAGGCTCGCTCCCCCCAGGTCTGTCCCTCGGGGAGGACCAAACTGAGCTCCAGTTCCAGCTCCAGCCCCTTCGTGCCCGAAAGTACCCGCCCCTCCACCTTAAGGGAAGGTGGAGGGAGGAGCTTGGCCTCGAGGTTCTCTCCTCTAAGCCTCGAGGCGAAGGGAAGGGCCACCTCCCCCAGCACGGGGTTTTCCTGCCGGAAGACCCCACGGACCTCGTTTCCTTCCAGCCGGAGTTCCAGGGGTAAACCCTGGGAGGGATGGCCGTTGAGGAGGTGGAGGAGGAGGTGCAGCCTGGCCTTCATCCTTCCACCCACTCCACCCGCACCCGGCCCTCCTTGGCCAGGCGGGCCACCTCGGCGTCCGGGATGTTCAAGAGCCTGGGCAGTTCCCGGAAGCGGGGCGTGGCCGAGGCCAGGCCCACCCGCACCACCAGGACCTCCTCCTCCTCCGCCCGGCCGATCCGCCAGACCAGGTGCGGGCCCAGGGCTTCCAACAGATCCTTCTCCACCCCCTTAGTCTATCCCGGGGTGGCCTTGGGGGATAATGGATGGGGATGCTCCTCGAGGTGGTCTTTGCGGGTCTTTCCCCCTGGGTTTTCTGGGCCGGGGTAGGGGCTATGGCGTTGGGTTTTACCCTGGGGGAAGCTTCCTGGATGGCCTGGGTTCTCCTTTACCCCTGGTGGCGGCTTAGGCGGGGTTGGCGGCTAAGGCTTTTTCCCGATCACCTGAGCCTTCACCCCCCTTTGGGTCTCAGCCGCCGGATCCCCCTGGAGGGGGTGCGGGAGGTGGGGGTGGTCTACTGGCCGGCAGGGCCCCTCGCCCGGGGAAGGCGGGCTTTGGTCCTCCACCTGGAAGACGGGGAGGGGATACCCCTTCCCGTGCCCGATCCCGAGGGCCTGGCGGCCCGGATCAGAGAACTTCTAAGAGGGCGAACTTCAGGTAGTGGGTTTCGGGATGGTTGAGGAGGATGGGGTGGTCCCATCCCTGGCCCCGTTTCTCCACTACCCTCAGGCTGCGGTGGGCGCCTTCTGCGGCCTCGGCGAGCATCTGGTAGAAGAGGGGCTCGGTCAGGTGGTGGCTACAGCTACTGGTGGCCAGGAGGCCCCCTTCCTTGAGGAGCTTGATGGCCCGGAGGTTCACCTCCTTGTAAGCCCGGTAGGCCCTTTCCAGGTCCTTTTTCCCCTTGGCGAAGGCGGGTGGATCCAGCACGATCAGGTCAAACCGTTCCCCCGCCTTTTCCAAGGCCCTTAGGTAGTCAAAGGCGTTAGCCTCCACGGTTTTCAGGGAAAGCCCATTCAGCCTGGCGTTCTCCTCCGCCTGCCTCAGGGCCTCGGCGGAGCTGTCCACGCTGATCACCTCCTGGAAGCCCAGGGCCAGGTGGAGGCCGAAGCTGCCCGCATAGCTGAACACGTCCAGGGCCCTTTCTCCCCGGAAGTTTTCCATAAGGATCCGGTTGTCCCGCTGGTCCAGGTAAGCGCCGGTCTTTTGGCCCCCGGTGAGGTCCACCCGGTAGCGGATCTGGCCTTCCTTCACCAGGGCTTCCGGGGGCACCTGGCCAAAAAGGGGCCGGACGTATAGGGGCAGGCCCTCCAGCTGACGGACCTTGGCGTCGTTTTTGGCCAGGAGGCTTTTGCCCAGGGGCTTAAGCCTCTCGGCCACCTGGGGCAAGAGGGCCTCCCAGGCGTAGGCGGTGGCCTGCAAAACCAGGTGGCCGGCGTAGTGGTCCACCACCAGCCCCGGCAGGAAGTCCCCTTCGGCGTGGGCCAGGCGGAAGCCTCCTTCGGGCTCCTTCTCTAGTGCGGGGAGACGCCGGGCCAAGGCTTTCTCCAGGTTGTCCAAAAGCGCCTCCGCCGGGTCCCTTGCGGGTCGGAAGCGGTAGGCCCGCACGCTTAGGTCGCTGGTGGGGTTGAAGAGGGCCAGGGCCAGAAAGCGCTTGCCCCAGTAAACAGGGTAAAGGCCCGGCTCCTCGGGGCCCGAAAGCACATCGCGGCGAAAGACCCAAAGGTGCCGGGCCAGGAGGCGCTGGGCTCCTTTTTCGTTGACGAGAATCCGCATCGCTTAAGTATACTTAAGCGGGGTTGGTTGACGTTTGCCCCAAAGGCCGGTATCCTATCCGGCAGGCGCAGTTTGCGCATCTTTTCACGAAGGGAGGGGCGATGGGAGGCCTGGGACTTATCAAGAGCCTGGCGGAGAAGGAAAGGGAGCTACTGGCCCGCCTCGAGGCCGCCAAGAAGGAGGCCGAGGTCCTGGTGGGGCAGGCCGAGGCGGAGGCCAGGGCCCTCCTGGAGGAGGCCGAGGCCAAGGCTAAGGCCCTGGAGGCCGAGTACCGGGAACGGGAGGCCAAGGAAACGGAGGCCATCCTGGCCCGCTACCGGGCCCAGGCGGAGGCCGAAGCCAAGGCGGTGAAGGAGAAAGCAGGGGCCCGGTTGGAGGAGGCCGTGGCCCTGGTTCTGAAGGAGGTTTTGCCGTGATCGCCCCCATGGAGAAGCTGGTTCTGGCCGGGCCTAAGGCCAAGGCCCAGGAGCTTCTCCACAGCCTCCAACAAGCGGGGGTGGTCCACCTGGAAACCCTCCGGGTGGAGGAGCTTGCCGAGTACAGGCTTTCCCAGGAGGAGCGAGAGGAACTCAGGCGCTGGGAAGGGGTGGCAGCGGGAGCCGAGCATACCCTCACCCTCCTGGGCCGGGAGATGGAGCCCGCAAGGCCCTTTCCCGATGGGCTAGAGGCGGCGGAAAAGGCTCTTTCCCCCATCCAGGCTCACGCTGAGGGCCTCGCCCGGCAGAAGCAGGAGCTGGAGGAGGAGCTTGCCCTGGCCCAGGCTTACCTGGAACCCTTGGAGAAGCTTGCCGCCATGGCCCAGGGCTTGGACCAAAGCCCCTTCTTCCGGGTGGTACCCTTTCTGATCACGGAAAAGGAGCTTCCCCTGGTGGAGGAGGCCTTGAAAAAGGCCCTGGAGGACCGGTTCGTCCTGGCCAGCGAGCCCTACTCCAGAGGGGTGGCTGGGCTTCTCGTGGTGCACCGGAAGGACCTCGAGGCGGCCAAGGCTGCCCTTTCCCGGGCCGGGGTGGCGGAGCTCCGCCTCCCTGGCAACTACGGGGATCTTCCCCTCAGCGAGGCCACCCGCCGGTTGAAGGAGTGGGCCGAGGCTGCTCCCAAGGAGCTTTCCGAGGTGCGCCAGGCCCTTTACCGGCTGGCCCAGGAGGCAGCCTCCACCCTGCAAAGCCTCTGGACCCGGGCCAAGGACGAGGCGGCCCGGCTTAAGGCCTTGGAGGAACTGGCCTCAGGCCGGTTTGGCTTTGCCCTTTTGGGCTACGTGCCGGTGAAGGCCAAGGGCCGGGTGGAGGAGGCCTTGGCCCGCCACAAGGACCAGGTGATCTACGCCTTTGAGCCGGTGGACGAGCACCACGAGGCGGATCGGGTGCCCGTGGCCCTGGACAACCCTCCTTGGGTCAAGCCCTTCGAGCTTCTGGTGAACTTCCTCAACACTCCCAAGTACGGCTCCCTGGACCCCACCCCGGTGGTGCCCATCTTCTTCCCCTTCTGGTTCGGCATGATCGTGGGGGACATAGGGTATGCCCTTCTTTTCCTGCTCCTCGGGCGTTGGCTCTCCGGGTTCGTGCAACGGAATGAGCCTCTGGTCATCGACCTTTTCGCCCTGAGGCTCAAGCCCGCCGTCATCGGGAAGCTGGTCTACATCCTTAACTGGATGGTCTTCTGGACGGTGGTCTGGGGCTTCGTCTACGGGGAGTTCTTCGGCACCTTTTTGGAGCACCTGGGGGTGTTTGGCACCCCTGAGCATCCTGGCCTCATCCCCATCCTCATCCCCCGTATCGACACGGCCAAGACCGCCAACCTGCTCATCCTCCTTTCCGTGGCCTTCGGGGTGGTCATGGTCTTCTGGGGCCTGGCCCTACGGGCTTACCTGGGCTTGAAGCACCGCCACATGGCCCACTTTTGGGAGGGCGTGGGGTACCTGGGGGGCTTGGTGGGCATCTTGGCCCTGGCGGCGGGGTACCTGGGGAACCTCCAGGCCGGGTGGCTTTCCGTGCTCATGTACCTGGGCTTTGGCGTCTTCTTGCTTGCGGTTCTCATGAGCCGTATGTGGCTCATGATCCCGGAGATCTTCACCCAGGCGGGGCACATCCTTTCCCACATCCGTATCTATGCGGTGGGGGCTGCTGGGGGTATCCTGGCGGGCCTTCTCACCGATGTGGGCTTCGCCCTGGCGGAGCGGATCGGGCTTGTGGGCGCACTTCTGGGCATCGGGGTGGCGGCGGTGTTGCACCTTCTTATCCTTCTTCTCACCACCTTGGGCCACATGCTCCAGCCCATCCGTCTTATCTGGGTGGAGTTCTTCACCAAGTTCGGTTTCTACGAGGAGAACGGCAGGCCTTACCGGCCGTTCAAGAGCGTCCGCGAGACGCTTTAGGGAGGGAAAGAGATGAAGAAGCTTCTGGTTACGGTTCTGGTGGCGGTTTTCGGCGCTCTGGCTTTTGCGGCGGAGGAGGCGGCGGCTTCCGGGGGCTTGGACCGAGGCCTCATCGCCGTGGGGATGGGCCTGGCGGTAGGCCTGGCGGCTTTGGGCACCGGCGTGGCCCAGGCCCGCATCGGTGCGGCGGGCGTGGGGGCCATCGCCGAGGACCGGAGCAACTTCGGTACCGCCCTGATCTTCCTCCTCTTGCCCGAGACGCTGGTGATCTTCGGCCTTCTCATCGCCTTCATCCTGAACGGCAAGCTGTAAGAGGTTTTGGGGCCCTGCCCCGTGGAGGGTGGGGCCCTTTCTCCAAGGAGGGCAGATGTCCAAGCTGGAAGCCATTTTGAGCCAGGAGGTGGAGGCGGAGATCCAGGCCGTCCTGCAAGAGGCCAAGGCCAAGGCGGAGGCCTTGAAGTCCGAGGCCAAGGCCAAGGCGGAGGGCTTGCTTTCCGCCAGAAAGCGGGCCCTCGAGGCCAGCCTGCAGGCCGCCATCCGCCGGGCAGAAAGCGCCGGGGAGCTCCTCCTGGCCACAGCCCGTACCGAGGCCAAGGGGGAGGTGCTCTCGCGGGTGAAGGCCAAGGCGGAGGAGGCCCTCAGGGCCTTGCCGGATAGCCCCGACTGGCCTCAGGTGTTGCGGAAACTGGCCGAGGAGGCCCTTGCGGCCTTAGGGGAGCCCGAGGCCCTGACCTCCCATCCGGACAATCTTCCGCACCTCGAGGGTCTGGCGCGGGAGCGGGGCCTGGAGCTTAGGGCCGACCTTGCCTTGCGCCTTGGGGTGAGGGCCATCGGCAAGGGGGGCAGGACCCAGGTGGAGAACGCCTTGTTAAGCCGTTTGGAACGGGCCTGGGATGCCCTTTCCTCCAAGGTGGCCCAGGTGGTGTGGGGCTAGGACATGGCGGACGACTTCGGCTACCTAAACGCCCGGGTGCGGGCCAGGAGGAGCACCCTCCTCAAGGAGAGCTTTTTACAGGAGGCCTTGGACCTTTCCTATCCCGATTTCCTGCGCCTGCTTTCCGAGAGCGTCTACGGCCAGGACCTGGCCGGCCAGGGCCTTCCCGAGGTGGACCGGGCCATTGCCCTCACCCAGGCCCGGTTGGTGGGGGACCTGGCGGGGTTGGTCACGGGGGAGGCTCGGGAGGCGGTGCGGCTTCTCCTCCTCAGGAACGATCTCACCAACCTCCAGGCCGTCCTCCGGGCCAAGGCCACGGGGAAGCCCTTTGAGGAGGTGGTGCTTCTCCCGGGTACCTTAAAGGAAGCCCTTTGGCGGCAGGCCTACGAGGCCCAGGATGCGGCGGGGATGGCCCAGGTGCTTTCGGTACCGGGCCATCCCCTGGCCCGGGCCTTAAGGTCGGTGCTCCGGGAAACCCAGGACCTGGCGCGCATCGAGGCCCTTTTGGCCAAGCGCTTCTTTGAAGGGGTGGCCAAGGCCTCCAAGGCCCTGGAGGAGACGGCTTTGAGGGATTACCTGGCCCTCGAGGTGGATGCGGAGAACCTGCGCACCGCCTTCAAGCTCCAGGGGCAGGATGTGCCGGTGGAAAGCGTCTTCATACGGGGTGGGCGGTTCGTGGACAGGGTCCGCTTCGCCCGGCTCCTCGAGGGGGATTACGCCGTATTGGACGAGCTTTTGGGCACTCCCTTCGCCCCTTTAGCGGGTGCCCGGGACCTCAAGACCCTGGAAAGGCGGCTCAGGTGCCTCCTGCTCAAGGAGGCCAGGAAGGGAGCCACCGACTCCCTGGGCGTGGGATTGGTGCTGGCCTATGTGAAGGAGCGGGAGTGGGAGGCCGTGCGGCTTAGGCTCCTGGCCAGGCGGGCCTACTTCGGGCTTCCCCGGGCCCAGGTGGAGGAGGAGGTGGTCTGCTCATGAGGATCGCCGTGATCGCCGACCCCGAGGCGGCGCAGGGGTTTAGGCTGGCGGGCCTCGAGGCCTACGCCGCCACCTCGGCAGAGGAGGTCCGGGCCCGGCTGGAAAACCTGGTCCAGGCCGGGGGGTACGCCCTGGTGGCTGTGGACCAGGGGCTTTTGCCCGAGCCGGAAAAGGCGGTGGAGCGGCTCATGCGGGGCAAGGACCTTCCCGTGCTCCTACCCATAGCCGGGTTGAAGGAGGCCTTCCAGAACCCCGATGTGGAGGGGTACATGCGGGAGCTGGTCAAGAGGACCATAGGCTTTGACATCAAGCTGTAGAATGGAGGGACGATGATCCAGGGCGTGATCCAGAAGATTGCGGGCCCGGCGGTGATTGCCAAGGGCATGACCGGAGCCCGCATGTACGACATCTGCAAGGTGGGCCACGAGGGTCTGGTGGGGGAGATCATCCGCCTGGACGGGGATACCGCCTTTGTCCAGGTCTACGAGGACACCTCCGGTCTCAAGGTGGGGGAGCCGGTGGTGTCCACCGGGCTTCCCCTGGCGGTGGAGCTGGGCCCGGGGATGCTCAATGGCATCTACGACGGCATCCAGCGTCCCCTGGAGCGTATCCAGGAAAAGACCGGCATCTACATCACCCGGGGCGTGGTGGTCCACGCCTTGGACCGGGAGAGGAAGTGGGCCTGGACCCCCAGGGTGAAGCCAGGGGATGAGGTGCGGGGCGGGATGGTCCTCGGCACCGTGTCGGAGTTCAACTTCACCCACAAGATCCTGGTGCCCCCGGATGTGAAGGGCCGGGTCAAGGAGGTGAAGCCCGCCGGGGAGTACACGGTGGAGGAGCCGGTGGTGGTCCTGGAGGACGGCACCGAGCTCAAGATGTACCACACCTGGCCGGTGCGTCGGGCCCGCCCCGTCCAGCGCAAGCTGGACCCCAACACCCCCTTCCTCACGGGGATGCGCATCCTGGATGTCCTCTTCCCCGTGGCCATGGGGGGCACCGCGGCCATCCCCGGGCCCTTTGGTAGCGGCAAGACTGTGACCCAGCAGGCCCTGGCCAAGTGGTCCAACGCCGACGTGGTGGTTTACGTGGGTTGCGGGGAGCGGGGCAACGAGATGACCGACGTCTTGGTGGAGTTCCCTGAGCTCACCGACCCCAAGACGGGTGGGCCTTTGATGCACCGCACGGTGCTCATCGCCAACACCTCCAACATGCCCGTGGCCGCCCGCGAGGCCAGCATTTACGTGGGGGTCACCATCGCCGAGTACTTCCGCGACCAGGGCTTCTCCGTGGCCCTCATGGCGGACTCCACCAGCCGCTGGGCGGAGGCCCTGCGGGAGATTTCCAGCCGCCTCGAGGAGATGCCCGCCGAGGAAGGCTACCCCCCTTACCTGGCTGCCCGCCTGGCCGCCTTCTACGAGCGCTCCGGCAAGGTGATCACCCTAAACGGGGAGGAGGGGGCCATCACCATCGTGGGGGCGGTTTCCCCTCCCGGCGGCGACATGTCCGAGCCCGTGACCCAGTCCACCCTGCGCATCGTGGGGGCCTTCTGGCGGCTGGATGCCTCCTTGGCCTTCCGGCGCCACTTCCCGGCCATCAACTGGAATGGCTCCTACTCCCTCTTCACCGGGGCCTTAGACCCCTGGTACCGGGAGCACGTGGCCCCCGACTACCCTGAGCTTCGCGACGCCATCTCCGAGCTCCTGCAGAGGGAAGCGGGCCTGCAGGAGATCGTGCAGCTGGTGGGTCCCGACGCCCTCCAGGATGCCGAGCGCCTGGTCATCGAGGTGGGGCGGATCATTCGCGAGGATTTCCTCCAGCAGAACGCCTTCCACGAGATCGACGCCTACTGCTCCATGGGGAAGGCCTACGGCATCATGAAGATGATCCTGAGCCTCTACAAGGAGGCCGAGGCGGCCATCCGGCGGGGGGTTACCGTGGACGAGATCCTGCAGCTCCCGGTGATCGAGCGCATCGGCCGGGCCCGCTACGTGAGCGAGCAGGACTTCCCCCGTTACTTTGAGGAAGCCATGCGGGAGATCGAGGGAGCCTTCAAGGCCTTGGCCTAGGGGAGGGAAGGATGGATCTTTTGAAGAAGGAGTACACGGGCATCACCTACATCTCGGGACCTCTCCTCTTCGTGGAGAACGCCAAGGACCTGGCCTACGGTGCCATCGTGGACATCAAGGACGGCACGGGCCGGGTGCGCGGCGGCCAGGTGATCGAGGTCTCCGAGGAGTATGCGGTCATCCAGGTGTTTGAGGAGACCACGGGGCTGGATCTGGCCACCACCAGCGTGAGCCTGGTGGAGGACGTGGCCCGGCTCGGGGTTTCCAAGGAGATGCTGGGCCGGCGCTTCAACGGGATCGGCAAGCCCATCGACGGCCTGCCCCCCATTACCCCGGAGAAGCGGCTTCCCATCGTGGGCCTTCCCCTGAACCCCGTGGCCCGCAGGAAGCCCGAGGAGTTCATCCAGACGGGCATCTCCACCATCGACGTGATGAACACCCTGGTTAGGGGGCAGAAGCTTCCCATCTTCTCGGGCTCGGGCCTTCCCGCCAACGAGATCGCCGCCCAGATCGCCCGTCAGGCCACGGTGCGCCCGGACCTTTCCGGGGAGGGGGAGAAGGAGGAGCCCTTCGCGGTGGTCTTCGCCGCCATGGGCATTACCCAGCGGGAGCTCTCCTACTTCATCCAGGAGTTCGAGCGCACCGGGGCCTTAAGCCGCTCCGTGCTCTTCCTGAACAAGGCGGACGACCCCACCATCGAGCGCATCCTCACCCCCCGCATGGCCCTCACCGTGGCCGAGTACTTGGCCTTCGAGCACGACTACCACGTGCTGGTCATCCTCACGGACATGACCAACTACTGCGAGGCCTTGCGGGAGATCGGGGCGAGCCGCGAGGAGATCCCGGGCCGGCGCGGTTACCCGGGCTACATGTACACGGACCTGGCCACCATCTACGAGCGGGCTGGGGTGGTGGTGGGCAAGAAGGGCTCCGTCACCCAGATCCCCATCCTCTCCATGCCCGATGACGACCGCACCCACCCCATCCCCGACCTCACGGGCTACATCACCGAGGGGCAGATCCAGCTTTCCCGGGAGCTCCACCGCAAGGGCATCTACCCGCCCATCGACCCCCTGCCCTCCCTCTCCCGGCTTATGAACAACGGCGTGGGCAAGGGCAAGACCCGGGAGGACCACAAGCAGGTTTCCGACCAGCTTTACTCCGCCTACGCCAACGGGGTGGACATCCGCAAGCTGGTGGCCATCATCGGCGAGGACGCCCTCACCGAGAACGACCGCCGCTACCTGCAGTTCGCCGACGCCTTCGAGAAGCACTTCATCAACCAGGGCCAGCAGAACCGCTCCATCGAGGAGAGCCTGCAGATCGCCTGGGCGCTTCTTTCCATGCTGCCCCAGGGGGAGCTCAAGCGGATTTCCAAGGACCACATCGGCAAGTACTACGGGCAGAAGCTGGAAGAGATCTGGGGTGCTCCCCAAGCCCTGGACTAAGGAGGGTAGATGAGCCAGGTGAGCCCCACCCGCATGAACCTTCTGCAACGGCGCGGCCAGATGCGCCTGGCGCAGAAGGGGGTGGACCTCCTCAAGAAGAAGCGGGATGCCTTGGTGGCGGAGTTCTTCGGGCTGGTCAAGGAGGCCTTGGAGGCCCGGAAGGCCCTGAACCAGGCGGCGCAGGAAGCCTATGGGGCCTTGCTTCTCGCCCAGGCCTTTGACGGGCCGGAGAGTGTTTCCGCCGCCGCCTTGGGGGTGAGGCCCCTCGAGGAGGTGGAGGCGGAGGTGGAAAACGTCTGGGGGAGCAAGGTGCCGAGGCTCAAGGCCACCTTCCCCGATGGGGCCTTGCTCTCCCCGGTGGGCACCCCGGCCTACACCCTGGAAGCCGCCCGTGCCTTCCGCCGCTACGCCGAGGCCTTGATCCAGGTGGCCAACACGGAAACCCGCCTCAAGAAGATCGGGGAGGAGATCAAAAAGACCACCCGACGGGTGAACGCCCTGGAACAGGTGGTGATCCCCGGGATCCGCTCCCAGATCCGCTTCATCCAGCAGGTCCTGGAGCAGCGGGAGCGGGAGGACACCTTCCGCTTAAAGCGCATCAAGGGCAAGATCGAGGCCCGGGAGGCGGAGGCGGAGGGAAGCCGCCCCAACCCCCAGCTGGAGATCGGGGCAGGGCTTTAGCCCCCTCCCAAGAAGGGTGCAAGAAGGCCCCGGGGCACAGCCCCGGGGCCTTGCGCGCTTCGCTACTGGGCCTTCGCCTCCTTTAGCATGTTGAGGAGCACGGTCTGGAGAATGCCCCCGTTTTTGTAGTAATCCACCTCCACCGGGGTGTCCAGGCGGGCGATGGCCTGGAAGCGAACCTCCGTGCCATCTTCCCTTCTCGCCACCACCTCCACCCTCTTGCGGGGGGCGAGGTCCTTTAGGCCCAGGATGTCGTAGACCTCGTAGCCGGTAAGGCCCAGGGTTTCCCGGTTCTCCCCCGGCAGGAACTCCAGGGGCAGGACTCCCATCCCCACCAGATTGGAGCGGTGGATCCTTTCAAAGCTTTCCGCCAGCACCGCCTTGATGCCCAGGAGGAAGGTGCCCTTGGCGGCCCAGTCGCGGCTGGAACCGGTGCCGTACTCCTTGCCGGCGATGACCAAAAGGGGTGTACCCTCGGCCTTGTAGCGCATGGCCACGGGGTAGACGAAGTCTACCTCGCCCTCCGGCAGCTTCTTGGCGTAGCCCCCCTCCACCCCATCCAGCATCAGGTTCTTGATGCGGATGTTGGCGAAGGTGCCCCGCATCATCACCTCGTGGTTGCCGCGCCGGGAACCGTAGGAGTTGAAGTCCTCGGGCTTGACCCCCTTGGAGATCAGGTACTGGCCCGCCGGGCTTTTCACCGGGATGGCCCCGGCGGGGGAGATGTGGTCGGTGGTCACGGAATCCCCGAGGACCAGGAGCACCCGGGCTCCCTGGATGTCCCCCACCTGGTGCTGGCCCAGGTTCTGGAAGAAGGGAGGCTTCTGGATGTAGGTGCTCTCGGGATCCCAGCCGAAGAGCTCCCCCGTGGGGGCGGGCAGGGCCTGCCAGCGCTCGTCCCCCTGGAAGACCCGGGCGTATTCCTTCTTGAAGAGCTCGGGGTCCAGGGTCTTGGCCATGGCTTCCCGGATCTCCTCCATGGAGGGCCAGATGTCCTTGAGGTAGACGGGCTTGCCGTTGGGGTCATAGCCCAGGGGCTCCGCGGTGAAGTCGATGTCCATGCGCCCCGCCAGGGCGTAGGCCACCACCAGCATGGGGCTCGCCAGGTAGTTGGCCTTTACGTGGGGGTTGATGCGCCCTTCAAAGTTGCGGTTCCCGGAAAGCACGGCGGCCACCACCAGGTTTCCCTCCTCCACCGCCTTGGCGATGTCCTCCGGCAGGGGGCCGGAGTTGCCGATGCAGGTGGTGCACCCGTAGCCCACCACGTGGAAGCGCAGGGCCTCGAGGAAGGGAAGGAGGCCGCTGTTCTCCAGGTAGTCGGTGACCACCTTGGAACCCGGGGCCAAGGAGCTCTTCACCCAGGGCTTGGTGTCCAGGCCCGCCTCCACCGCCTTCTTGGCCAGAAGCCCGGCTCCCAGCATCACCGTGGGGTTGGAGGTGTTGGTGCAGCTGGTGATGGCGGCGATGACCACGGAACCGTGGGTGAGCTCAAACTCCTCGTCCTGGCGCTTGACCAGCACCTTTTTGGAGAGCTGGTCCTGGGTAAGCCCGAAGCCCCGTTCCTTCACCGGCTTGGTGAGGTGGGCCAGGAAGCTCCCCTTCACCTCCTTGAGGGGCACCCGGTCCTGGGGCCGTTTGGGGCCGGCCAGGGAGGGTTCTACGGTGGAGAGGTCCAGCTCCAGGTACTCGGAGTACTGCACCTTGGCCTCGGCCTCGGGGGTGCGGAAAAGGCCCACCGCCTTGGTATAGGCCTCCACCAGCTCCACCAGAGCTTCGGGGCGGCCCGTGAGCCTCAGGTAGCTTAGGGTTTCCTCGTCCACGGGGAAGAAGCCCATGGTGGCCCCGTACTCGGGGGCCATGTTGGCGATGGTGGCCCGGTCCGCCAGGGAGAGCTTGGCCACGCCGGGGCCGTAGAACTCCACGAACTTGCCCACCACCCCGTGCTTGCGTAGGATCTCGGTGATGGTCAGGACCAGGTCGGTGGCGGTGGCCCCCTCAGGGAGCTCCCCAAAGAGCTTGAAGCCCACCACCTTGGGGGCCAGCATGTAGTAGGGCTGGCCCAGCATGACGGCCTCGGCCTCAATGCCCCCCACGCCCCAGCCCAGAACCCCCAGGCCGTTCACCATGGTGGTGTGGCTGTCGGTGCCCACCAGGCTGTCGGGGAAGGCCAGGCGGAGGCCATCCCGCTTTTCGGTCATCACCACCTGGGCCAGGTACTCCAGGTTCACCTGGTGGACGATGCCGGTGCCGGGGGGCACCACCCGGAAGTTTTCCAGGGCTCCCTGGGCCCACTTGAGGAGCAGGTAGCGCTCCCGGTTCCGCTCGTATTCCTTCTCCACGTTGTAGAAGAAGGCGTAGGCGGTGCCGAAGGCGTCCACCTGCACCGAGTGGTCGATGACCAGGTCGGCGGGGACCACGGGGTTGATGCGCTTGGGATCCCCGCCCCGCTCGGCCACGGCGTCCCGCATGGCGGCCAAGTCCACCACCGCCGGGACCCCGGTGAAGTCCTGGAGGATGACCCGGGCCAGCTTCAGGGGCACGTTGATCTCCCCCGGCTCAGGGGTCCAGCGGGCTAGGGCCTCGATGTCCTCCCGGGTTACCTGGTAGCCGTCCTCGTTTCTGAGGAGGCTTTCCAGCATGATGCGGATGGAGAAGGGGAGGCGGCTTACCTCGGCAATCCCTTTCCTTTCCAGTTCCGTGAGGTCAAAGTAGGCGTAGGTGCCGCTAGGGGTGTTAAGGGTCTTAAGGGTTTGGAAACTATCCTTCATGGCTGCTCCTTTCCTTCCCCCTTTCCAAACCCCACCCAGCGGGCTGCAAACTCCGGTACCCGGGCGCCAAAGCCAGGGTTTGAGCTGGGTGTGGGTTTTGGGGGGAAATGTTCCGAGGGGGGGCGCCCGCCCCGGCTTTTCCCACTATACCACCTTGGCCCTCAGCGGTGGGCCTGGGGCGGGGGAGGGGCGTCCAGGCCCAGGCCCTCCAGGAAGAGCAGGACCTCCTCCTGGATCTCCCGCCATAGGGCTTCCCGGGGCCTTCGGGCGGGCCGGTCTCCCTTCTGGGGGCCGTAGGCGCCAAAGCCTGCATGGTTCAATCCCTCCACGAAGACCACCCGGGCGTTTTTGGGAAGGAGCCGGGCCTTCTCCCGGGCTTTTTCCGGGGGGAGAAGGCCGTCTTCCGTGCCAAAAAGGGCCAGGACGGGGAGGTCTTCCTGGGAAAGGTCCCTTTCCGGGTAGCTGGCGAAGAGGATGAGGGGAAGCCCTTCCGAGGCGGCCAGCTCTGCCGCTGCCACCCCGCCTAGGCTGTGCCCGCCCACCACCCAGGGGAGCCCGGAATGGGCCCGGTGGGCCTCCAGGGCCCTTTCCTTTCCCAGGAGGGCGATGCCCGAGGGAACCTTCAAGAGGACCACCAGGTACCCCGCCTCCGCCACCGGGGCCAGGACCGGGGCGTAGGCCAAGGGTTCCACCCGGGCCCCGGGGTAGAAGGCCAAAAGGGCCTTGGGGGCTTTGGGGATGAGCTCTAGGCCGTAAGAAGCCTCCCGCACCTCGAGGCCAGCTTGCGTCAAGGCCTCCTGGGCCACGCCCTCTGCCTTTAAGGGCCTGAGGAAGTAGTGGGCCACCCCAACCACGGTCAGAGCGATGAGGAAGGCTGCCACCAGGAAGAGGAGAAGGAGCTTTTTGGCGCTCATGGATCACCTCAGGATCGCTTCCCGGGCCCTTTGCCCTTCAAAGGCGTAGAAGGCCGCGGGCACCACGAAGAGGGTGAGGAGGGTGGAGGAAAGGAGTCCCCCCAGGATGATCACCCCTAGAGGTCTACGGTACTCGGCGCCTTCCCCGGTGCCTAGAAGCAAAGGCAGGCTAATGATAAGCACGGTTAGGCTGGTCATGAGGATGGGCCTTAAGCGGAGCCGGGCCGCCTCCACCAAGGCTTCCCTTAAGGGCTTTTCGCGCATGCGCCTTACGGCGAAGTCCAGGAGGAGGATGGCGTTTTTGGTGACCAGACCGATGAGCATCACCACCCCCAGGACGCTGATCACGTCCAGGCCGGTGCCCAAGAGGTAGGTGAGCCAGAAGGCCCCCACCAGGGCTAGGGGAACGGGGAGGAGAAGGTAAAGGGGGTAGCGCCAGGCGTTGAACTGGCTGGCGATGACCAGGTAGTTGAGGAACAGGGCCAGGAGGAAGGCCAGGGGGGCCAGCCGGGCCAGCTCCCCGGTGAAGGAGCCGAGGCCCGTGGCCAGAAGCTCCACTCCATCGCCCAAAAGGCCCTTCTCCCTAAGCTCCGCCTCCAGCTCCCGTTGGATCTGGAAGCTTCCTGGGGCGTCGGGCTTGAGGTTGATGTTGATCCCGGCGGCGTAGGCCTGGTTGCGCCTCGAGATCAGGGTGGGTCCAGGCCGCTCCACGAACCGCCCCAGGTTTCCCAGGGGCAGGAAGGCTCCCAGGGCAGGGGCGTAAATGGGCAGGGAGAGGAGGTCGGACTCGCCCCCGAGGCGTAGGGGATCCGCCTGGACCACGATGGCCAACTCCTCGCCGCTCCTCCTGGCGGTGGCCGCCTGGCTGCCGGAGAGGTAAAGGCGCAGGGTCTGGGCTACGTCGAGGGGAGTGAGGCCGGTGCCGGAAAGCCGGGCAGGATCCGGTACGAAGACCCGTTCCCGCTGGGTGGCCTCGAGGGTGTTCTTCACGTTGAGGACATAGGGTTTTTCCGCAATCAGCTGGGTGATCTCCATCACCCGCTTCTCCAAAAGGGCCCGGTCGGGGCTGGTGACGAAAAACTGCAGGTCCGCATCCCCGGCCTCGGGGCCGGTCTGGGCCAGGACCCGCAGGTCGGCTCCAGGGAAGTCCTTAAGGGCCTCCCGTCCTTGGCGATTGAAGATCTCGGTGAGGGTGAAGATGTCCTGGCGCTCGCTCTTGGGCTTCAGGACGATCTGGAGCTGCACCCGGCTGGGGTCCCCCACCTGGGCCCCGCCGGTGGCGCTGGCCCCCACGGTGGTGACCACCCGCTTCACCGCCGGGTGGGAGAGGAAGTAGGCCTCGAGGGTCCTTGACGCCCGGTCGGAGACCGCCAGGGGGGTGTCCTTGGGCAAGAGCAGGGTGGCGGTGAGGACCCCGGTGTCGGAGCGGGGGGTGAAGTTGAAGGGGATCCTGGGCAGGAGGGGGAAGAGGGAGAGGAAGGCCAGGGTGGCGAGGCCCAGGACCACCCAAGGCCGCCTTAGGACCTGGCTAAGGCTTCGGGCGTAAGCCTCGGTGAGGCGGTGCATCAAGGCCTCGGAGCTGGCGTGGAGGAGGTGGGTGAGGGCTCCCGCCAGGTCCAGGAAAAAGCGGCCCAGGTAGCGCCCAAGGCCAAGGAGGGCGGGGTATAGGGGAAGGAGGAGGAGCCAAAGGGGCCCCTGCCGGTAGAGGAGGAAGGCGGCCAGGGCTCCGAGGAGAAGGCCCACTGGGGTACGAAAGCCCCTTCGGTAAGCGAAGCGGAGGTCCTGGGGCAGGAGGCGGAGGGCCAGAAGGGCTTCCTTGGGGCTTGGGGGCTCGGGGTCCGGGAAGTAGGCCAGGCGCACGGTGAGGAAGAGGAGGGCTTCCAGCCAGCTCACGGCGATGGCAGCGGCCATGCCCAGGCCGAACTGCTGGAAGATCTGGCCGATGATGCCCGGGAGGAAGCTGATGGGGAGGAATACCGCCAGGAGGCTCAGGGTGGCGGCGGCCACCGCCACGGAAACCTCGCTGGCTCCCCTCAGCACCGCTTCCTTGAGGCCGTAACCCATGCGCCGGTAGCGGTCGATGTTCTCCGCCACCACGATGGAGTCGTCCACCACGATGCCCACCGCCACGGTGAGGGCGAGAAGGCTGATCAGGTTGTAGGTGAAGCCCAGAAGGCCGAAAAGGAGGATGGCCCCCGAGAGGGTGATGGGGATGGCCAGGATCACGGAGAAGACGGAGTTCAGCTTCCCCAAAAAGACCAGCACCACCAAGGACACCGCCAAGGCAGCTAGGAAGGCTTCCCGCACCGTGTCCAAAACGGCGGCCCGGATAAAGCGGGTGGAGTCCAGGGCGATCTCCGCCCGGTAGCCTGCGGGGAGTTTGGTTTCCGCCAGGGTCTTTTTGACCCCGTCCGCCACGGCCACGGCGTTGGAGTCGGGGGTCTTCACCACCGCTAGGAGGACGGCGGGGCGGCCGTTCAGGCGGTTTAGGGTACTGGGCTCCTCCGCCCGCTCCTCCACCCGGGCCACGTCCCTGATCCTGAGGCCCCGGGAGGGGTCCAGGACCAAATCCGCCACCTCCTCGGCGGTGGCGGGGGTGTTGCGCAGGGTATAGACCAGGCGCTTTTCCCCCTCGGTGAGGTTCCCCAAGGGTAGGTTCAGGGCCGAGGTGGAAAGCGCCTGCACCACCTGGCCGGGGGCCACGCCCAGGGCCTCGAGGCGGCCTGGGTCCAGGTAGACCCGGATGGCCCGCCTGGGCGCCCCGGTGAGGCGGATGTCCGCCACCCCCGGCACCAGCTGGAGGCGGGGCTTTAGGGTTCGCTCGGCGTAGCGCAACACCTGGGAGAGATCCTCCCCGGGCGCCTCGAGGGCCACGTAGAGGATGGGGCTTGCCGAGGGGTCAAACTTCTGCACCACGGGGGGCGAGGCATCCCTGGGAAGCAGGGCCCGGGCGGCGGCCACCTTCTGGCTCACCTCCACCGCCACCCGGTCCACGTCCACCCCTTGCTGGAACTGGACGAAGACCAGGCTGAAGCCCTCGGTGGAGCTGCTTCCGATGGTGTCCACCCCGCTTAGGGTGGAAAGGGCGTCCTCGAGGGGCTTGGATACTTGCTCCGCCACCTCCTCGGGACCGGCCCCGGGATAGCTGGTGGAGACCGCCACCACGGGCACGCTGAAGCGGGGCAGGAGCTCCACCCCAAGCCCAAGGCCCAGGAGCAGGCCCACCAGGACCAGGCCCGCAAAGATGGCGGTTGCGAAGACGAACCGCTCCACAAAGAAGGCCACCAGAGGGTTGGTCCTCACCGAACCACCTCCACGGGATCCCCATCCTTGAGGCCCACGGGCACGGGATGGATGACCTCGGCACCCTCGTTAAGGCCCTCCACCGCTGCCTGTCCGCCCTCCTGGGCGAGAAGGCGCACAGGGGTTTTTCTCGCCTTCCCCGCCTCCACCTGGTAGACCAGGGTTTCCCCCTCCTGGACCTGAAGGCTCGTCGCGGGGAGGAGGAGGCCCTCGGCCAGCTTCACCCGGTAGCGCATCTCGGCGGGACCCGGGAGCAGGGTGCCTTCCGGCTTCAGGACCACCTCCACCAGGCGGGTCTGTCCCGGAAGGTCCGTCTTGCGCAGGAGGCGTGCCCAGACCTCCCGCCCGTTTTGCCTGAGGAGGAAGGGCGTTTCTGGGGTGAGGGCGCTGGCTTGGTCGGGGGGGAGGTAGACCTTGGCCAAAAGGCGGTCCGTGGTGGCCAACCGGAAGGCCCGGCTTCCCGTTCCCACGAACTCCCCTTCCCTTACGAACACCTCCACCACCTCCCCGGCGAAGGGGGCCCGCACCGTGCTTTCCTTGAGGTTCCTTTCCGCCTGGCGCACCTGGAGCCGGGCGGCCTCCACCTGAAGCTCAAGAGGCCGGAGGTCCTCCCCCCGCTCCAGGCGGGATAGGGCCTCGAGGGCGTTCTGGTAGTTGCTTTCCGCCTGGCGGTACTGGGCCTCGAGGGCCTTGAGGTCCAAAGGGGCCAAGGCCCCGGCCGAAAGCAGGGCCTGGCCTTCCTCGTAGCGCTTCTTGGCCGCCTGAAGCTGGGCCTCTGCCGCTTGAAGCTGGGCCTTGAGGGTGGCCCGGTTTCCCGCAAGCTGGTTTCGGGCGCGCTCCAGGTTGGCCTCGGCTTGTTTTAGGTTAAGCCNCGGGGGGGAAGGGTTCGCAGGACCCGGCCGGAGGCGCCTGCCGCCACCAGGCTCTCCTTTTCCGCCTGCAAGGTGGCGGAGGTCCGTACCTCCCGCTCCAGGATTCCAGACTGGGCCCTCACGGTGCGCACCTCCGTGGCCAGGGTAGGGGTGGGAGGAGTCTCGGGAGCTTTGGCCTCCTTGGGGGCGCAGGCGCTGAGGAGGATGAGGCTTAGGGCAAGGCTCGTTACAGGGCGCATAGTTTCCTCCTTAGCGGCTCGCCAGGAGCCCGTAGTAGGCCTTCAGGTAGGCGTGCTTGGCCTGCTCCAAGGTGAGTTCGGCCTGTTTCAGGGCAAGCTCCTGTTGTAGGAGGGAGAGGCGGCTGGCAAGCCCTGCCTGGAACCGCTTTTCCTCGGCCCGGTAGCGTTCCTGAGCCCCCCGGTAGGCCTCCTCAGCCGTCTTCACCCCCTGGAGGAGGGGGGCAAGCTGGCGGTGGCGGGCCTCCAAGGCCACCCGCAGGGAGCGCTCCAGGCTCCCCAGGTTCTCCTCCAGGGTCCTGGCCTGGTCCTCCAGGGCCTCGAGGTCCCTCCTGGCGGCGAAGCTTTCGTCCAGGAGGCCCCGCTGGAAACGGAGGAGTTCTAGGGACTGCCGAAGCTGGAGGAGGTCGGCATGCTCTTGGAGTAGGGCTTCCACCACCTCCATGCCGGGTAGGGGTGGGAGTTCCTGGACACTCTCCGGCTTCCAAGCGCCCACCAGGTTGGCCAAAGCCGCCAGGGCGCTTTCTTGGCCCCGCTGGGCGGCCTCCAGGTTCTTCCGGGCCTCCAACACCCGGTTTTGCGCTTCCAGGAGGTCCAGGCTGGTGGCGCCCCCGCCCTTCACCCGCACCTCGGTGGCCTTGAGGCCCAGCTCGGCCACCTCCAGGGCCTTGGCGGCCAGGGCCACTTGGAGCGCGGCCTCCCGGGCCTGGGCGTAGGCGGCGACGATGTCGCTTTCCGCCTGGGCCAGGGCCCGCTTGAGCTTGGCCTCGGCCAGGAGGGCCGCCTGCCGGGCCTGGAGCTCGGAGAGGGCCGTGCGCAAGGGGTCTTGCAGGGTCCGGGCCAGGTCCTTCTGCTTCAGGGCGAGGTCCAGCCGGGCCGTGGCCACTGCCGCCACCTCGGAGGCCCGCTTCAGGGCCTCAGGGAGGGGTTGGGCCAGGACGGGGACCAAGAGGAGAAGGGTCATAAGGGCTCGTTTCATGGGGCAACCTCCGGTAAGAGCTCACCGTAGAACTGGTAAAGGTCCATCAGACGGTTTCGGTATTCGCTTTCGGCTTGTGCCAGGCCCAGGCGGGCCTGGACCAGGGAGAGTTCGGCCTGGAGCAGGGCCAGGGGGCTTTCCAGCCCCAGGGCCAGGCGCTGGCGGACTTCCTCATAGGCCTGCTCCTGGGCGGCCAGGCGCTTCCGGGCCAGGGCCAGGGCAGCCTCGGCTCCCTGGAGGGCGTGGCGCAGGGTAGCCTCCTGGAGCCCGGCCTGGACCTCAGTCGCCCGTAGGGCCTCTTCTGCCCCCTGCTTCTGGAAGGTGGCCGCCTCCAGGGCCTCCAAGAGCCCAGGGGAGAGGGTGAGGGAGAGGGAAAGCCGGAGCTCCTCCTGGGTGCGGTAACTGCCCCCGCCGGGCACCGCGGTGGGCTGGCGGGCGGGGTCTTGGCGGGTGTAGGAGAGGGTGGGTTGCAGGGAGCGGCTGGAGAGGGTAAGGGCCAGGGTGTCGTTGCCGCTCAGGTAGAGGAGGTAACTGGCTTGCGCCTGGGGCAAGAGGGCCCGTAGGGCACTCTCGTAGGCGATCCCGGCCTCCGCCACGCTTAGGCGGGCCTCCTCTAGGGCGAGGGGTGTGCTTCCCCGGGGTGGGGGGATGTTGGGAAGGGGCTTTTCCAGGTCCACCAGCCCTGCCGCTGCCCGCTTAGCCAGTTCCAGACCCCGGCGGGCCTCCTCCAAGCGGTTTTTCGCTTCCAAAACCGCCAGCTCTGCCTCGCGCAGTTCCTTGGCGTTGGCCTGGCGCTTCCTGGCCGCCTCTAAGGCCTTCTCGGCCAGCTCCAAGCCCTTGGCTGCCGCCTCCACCCCCAGGAGGGCTTGGCGGTGGCGGCCGTGGGCGGCCACCGCTTGGGCTTGCAGGGCGGTGAGGGCCTTGCGGTAGCCCAGCTCCGCCCGGCGGTAGGCGATCTGGGCCCTTGCCAGCCCGTCCGCGGCCTCGCCGAAGGGAAAGGGGGTGAGGACCAGGGAGAGGGTGAGGCTCCCTCCGGTACCGGGGAGGTTTTGGCAAAGGGAGGAAGGGGTGCACTCGTAGCCCAGCCGGGTGTAGTTCCCCTGCAGGTTCAGGGCCACGGGGGCGGCCTGGGCCTCCACCCCCTTGCGCGCCGCCTCCAGGAGGGCCTGGGCCTGGCGCAGGAGGGGGTGCTCCTGCAAGGGGTCCAGGGCGTGGCCGCTGGCCAGGGCCGGGGCCAGGAGGAAAAGGAGGGTCCAAAGCCTAGCCACCCTCCACCTCCGTGAGCTTCCTCAGGAGGTCGCGGAAGGCCAGGAGCTCCGCGGTGTCCAGGCGGCTCAGGTGTTGGCGGTAGGCCTCCAGCCAGGCCGTCTGGAGGCGTTTCTGCACCGCCTCCCCCTTGGGGGTGAGCTGGAGCTGGACCCGCCGCCGGTCCTCGGGGTCGGGGTAGCGCTCCAGGAGCCCGGCCTCTTCCAAGGAGGCCAAGAGGTGGGAGACCTGGGAAGGCAGGACCTCCAGGTGCTCCGCCAGCCTCGAGGGCAGTCGCACCCCCTGGGCCACCAGGCGAAGGGCCTCTGCCTGGAGGGGAGAGACCCCCTCCTTGGCGAAGACCTCCTTGGCCCGGGCGAAGAGGAGGCGCATGAGGGCGTAGCCTAGCCGGGAAAGCTCCTCCACCAGGGTAAGGGGCGGACCGTTCATACCCTTCAACTATACAGAAAGGTGAAGTAAAGAGGCGGGGCTGGGCCACACTTGGCCATGGTGTAGAATGCGGAAAGGTGATATGGACAGACCTCCCAGTCGGTGGCTCTTCCTCTTGCCCTTCGGTTCCCTAGCCCTGGCCCAGTCCCAAGCCCCAAGCCCTGGGGACCTTTTCCTTTTGGTCCTCCTCTTGGCCTTCTCCGCCTTTTTCTCCGCTACCGAGACCGCCTTCACCACCCTTTACCCCTGGAAGGTGCGGGAGCTCTCGGAAGCTCAAGGGGGGCCCTTCCGCCTCCTGGCCCAGGACATCACCCGCTTCCTCACCACCATCCTGGTGGGCAACAACCTGGTGAACATTGCCGCCACCGCCTTGGTGACGGACCTGGCCACCCGGGCCTTCGGCTCGGTGGGGGTGGGCCTGGCCACGGGGCTCATGACCTTCCTCATCCTGTTCTTCGGGGAGATCACCCCCAAGTCCATTGCCGTGCACCACGCGGTGGCCCTGGCCCGGGTGGGGGTCTGGCCCATCTATCTCCTCTCCGTCCTCCTCTATCCCGTGGGCCGGTTCTTTAGCCTGCTCTCCGTCTTCCTGCTCAGGGTGCTGGGCCTCGAGCCCCGGGGTACCCCCCTGGTCTCCGAGCAGGAGCTCAAGCTGATCCTGGCTGGGGCGGAGGAGTCGGGCACCATAGAGGCCCAGGAGGAGGAGATGATCCACTCCATCCTGGAGCTGGAGGAAACCCCCGTGCGGGAGATCATGACCCCCCGGGTGGAGATGGTGGCCATTGAGGCGGAGGCCAGCCTGGAGGACTTCCTCCACCTCTTCCGGGAGCACCGCTACAGCCGGGTTCCTGTCTACAAGGAGAACGTGGACCACATCGTGGGGGTGGCCTACGCCAAGGACCTGCTGGACTACTACTGCGAGGAGGAGCTTAAGGGGCGCACCGTGGCCTCCATCGCCCATCCTCCCTACTTCGTCCCCGAGAACATGGATGCTTGGTCGCTTCTGAGGGAGCTCCGCCGGCGGAAGGTGCACATGGCCATCGTGGTGGACGAGTTCGGGGGCACAGCGGGCCTGGTCACCTTGGAGGATGTGATGGAGGAGATCGTGGGGGAGATCTACGATGAGACCGACGAGCCGGAGGACCTGGCCATTCGCAGGCTTCCCGACGGCTCCTTCTCCATCCAGGCCCAAACCCCCGTGGACGAGGTTTCCGAGGCCTTGGGGGTGGAGCTTCCCGAGGGGGAGTACGACACCCTCTCGGGCTTCCTCTACGAGCGGTTCGGCCGCATCCCCGGCGTGGGGGAGAGCGTGGAATGGCAGGGGTTCCGGTTCGTGGTGGAAAGCGCCAGCCAGCGGCGCATCGAGCGGGTACGGGTGGAAAGGCTGGTGGAGCATGGAGAAGGTTAGGGAAATCCTGAGGGCCCACGTGGGGCGGGCCTACGCTCCTTACTCCGGCTTTCCCGTGGCGGCCCTGGTGGAGGCGGAAGGGGAAAGCTTCCTTGGGGTCAACGTGGAAAACGCCTCCTTTCCCCTTTCCCAGTGTGCGGAGCGCAATGCGGTGGCCGCCATGGTCTTGGCGGGGAAGAGGCGGATAGACCGGGTGCACATCTATAGCCCGAAGGGCCCCATCCCCCCTTGCGGGGGATGCCGCCAGGTGCTTTTTGAGTTTGGCTCCTCCGGGACCGAGGTAGTCATGCACGGGCCCGAGGGGTATGTGGTGAAGACCCTGGGAGAGCTTTTGCCCCTGGGTTTTAGGCTCTAGAGGGGTAAAACCAGGCTTTGCCGCAGAAAGCCGGGGACCTCGAGGCTGAGCTCCAGCCGCCCCGTCCCCCGTTCCAGGCCAGGCCGGAAGCCCACCACCTGGAGCCTACCTTCCCCCCGGGCGGGCAGGTCCGCCTCCACTTGGAAGGTCTGGCCCAGGAGCACCAGCCTCCCCTCCACCCGCAAGGGGAGAGGATTGGGGTTTTCCAGGAAAAAGTTCAGCCCTGTCCGGCGCACCCTTGGGGGCTCCAGGGGAAAGCTTAAGCGGGTGCGGAAGAAGGAAAAGTTCTGGCCCAGGGTGCGCCCCTCGAGGGCCACCTCCACCCCTTCCCGGGAAAGGAGGGCCCTTGCGGTGGCGAGGGCTTCCCCTGGGGTCAGGCGCACCAGGAGGGTCTCCTCCTTGCGCCCAGGGGGTAGGGGCGGGCCAGATAGACATCGGTGCGGGGCTCAAGGTCTCCTCCTTGCGCCCAGGGGGTAGGGTGAGGTCCAAAGGCACCCCCACCTCCCCCACCCGGAGCTGGGTGCCAAAGGTGGAAAGGGGCAAGGGGAAGGGGTTGGGGTTTTGGAACGCCACCCTTACCCCCAGGAGGAGGGCGGGTTCCGGGCTTAGCTCAAAACCCCGGATTTCCGCCCCTAGGAAACGGGCTTCCGGGGTGAGGGTTTGGGGCGCACAGGCGGCCAGAAAACCTAGCGCCATGATGAGCAGGGCCATCCTTCTCATAGAATCCATCCCTCTTCCTTCAGGATATCCAGAACCGGAAGGAACCTGGGCCAAAGGGGGCTTTCCGGGGGATAGGGGGGCCTGGGGTACCCTGCAGGCAGGCCCAGGTGGCGGAGGGCCTGTTTGAGGAGGGGCACCCCGCCCTTGGAGAGGAGGTCCCCCAGGGGGAAGAGCCGCTTCTGCAGGGCCTGGGCTTCCTGGATCCGCCCGGAGCGGAAGGCCTCCAGCAGGGCCCGGTAGGCCCTGGGGGCCAGGTTGGCCGCCGCCAGGATGCCTCCTTCCGCTCCCAGGGCCAAAGCCCCCAGAAAGGTGGGGGCGTGGCCGGTGAAGACCCGGAAATCCCTTAGATGGGCCTGGTAAAAGGCCAGGCGGGAGAGGTCCCCGCTGGAGTCCTTGATGCCCAGGATCCTGGGGTGCTGGGCCAAGCTCTCTACCGCGGCAAGGGGGAGGTCCACCTTGGTGTTCTGGGGCACGTGGTAAAGGAAGACGGGCGTCCTCTCCGCCAGGGCCTGGTAATAGGCCACCAGCCCCTCGCCCAGGCTGGCGTGGTAGTACCGGGGTGGGGTGGCCAAGAGGGCCATGGCCCCTGCCTCCTGGGCCTCGAGGAGGGCCCGTTCCGCCTGGGGCAGGGTTTCCTCCATGAGGCCCACCAGGAAAGGCTTCCGGGGTTTTAGGGCCCGAAGCCCCCTGGCCCGTTCCTCAGGGGTCAGATGAACGCCTTCCCCGTTGGAGCCGTAGATGAGAAGCCCGTCCACCAAAGGTTCTAGGGCTTCCGCCAACCCGCGGAAGGCCTCCGTGTCCAGGCGGCCTTCCCGGTCGAAGGGGGTGGGGATGGGTGGCAGGATCATGCGGGCCTCCTTAGGCTGACCATCAACGCCAGGAGGTGGAGCCCATAGGCCAGGATTAGGAAGGTGGGTTTCTGCCCCTCCAACACGGCAAAAAGCCCATAGGAGGCCAGGAGGAGGAGGACGAGGCCCAGCCCCGAGGAGAACCCCAGGCTTCCCGGCACCAAAAGGCGCACCCCCAGGGCCCAGGAGGGGGGGACCGGGGTCCTGCGCCGGGGCAGGAGGAAGGTGAAGAGGTGGTAGAAAAGAAGGAGCCAGAAGCCAGCGAAGGCCCAGGGCTTCACCCCTTCAGGAAGGGAGGTGCCTAGGCGCAGGAACTCCCGAAAGGGATCCTCCTGGAGGCGCTTGAGCTCCACCTGGAGGAGGGCCAGGTAAAGGGTGCGCAGGCTGGGACCCGGCTCCCTGGCCCCCCAGGGATCCTGCCCCAGTTGGAGGGCTGTGCGGATGGGTCCCTCGAGGGGAGCCCTACGGTAGGCCTGGGCCAAGGCGGTTTCGTCTCCCCTAAGGGCCAGGGCGAAGGGTAAAGGGGCTTCCCGCAGGAGGCCCTGGGCCTCCTTAGGGGCTTCCGAAAGGAGGGCGTAGCCCAGAAGGGCCTTGACCTCAGGAGTGGGGGGCAGGGTGCGGAGCCAGTCCTGGGCTTTTTGGGTACGGAGGGTGCCTTGGTCCAAGGGGGGGGCGAAAAGCTCTTTTCGCACCTGGGCGTCCAGTCCCTGAAGGAGGAAGCCCAGGCTGAGGGCTAGGAAGAGGGCCAGGGCCAACACCCGTTCCCCCAGGCTGGCGTAGGCCAGGTGAAGGTGCCGAAGGCGCAGGAGGGGGTGCCGCCAGAGCCCGCCTAGGTAGCCGCCGATGGGTTTCAGGTCCTTTAGCTGGGCGGGCAGGTAGTAGAGGAAGAGGTAGAGCATGAGGCCCAGGTAGGCCAGGCCCAGGGTCCAGAGGGCCATGGGAAGCAGGGAAAGCCTGGGGGGAAGCCAGGCGCGCAGAACCTTTCCCGCCTCGAAGAAGGTCAGGGCCTGGGCAGGGTGGCCCTGGGCCTCCAGGTACTGGGCAGTCTCCTGGAAAAAAGCCAGCGAGCCTGGGAAGAGAGGGGTGTAGCGGAGGAGGACCTTGGCCAGGAGAAGGGCCTTTTCGGGATCCTTTTGCCGCAGGGAGCGGGAGACCTCCGCCATGCGGGCCACCTCCGGTTGGCCGAAGAGGAGTTCCGGCCTATGGCCCCGGGCCAGGAGGTCCTGGCCGTAGGCCTCCAGGTCCTCCGGGGTGAGGGTGGCGGGGTCCAGGGTCCAGTAGGCATAGTAGGGCCAGGGCTTCGGGGGGTTGAGGGCTTCCAGGAGGGAGCCCAGGGCCTTTAGGTCCTCCTCCTTGCCTTCAAAGGGCACCCGGGGAAAGGGGATGGGCAAGACCCAGTCCCCCTCGAGGAGGGCCTCGGGGCCTGGACGGAGGGCTAGGATGCGGGCCGGGGCAAAGTGAAAGGCTAGGGTTTTCTCCTTAAGGCTGGTTTCCACCGCCAAAAGCCCCTGGGCTACGTACACCTTATCCCCTTGGACCAAAGGTCCCAGCCAATCCCCCGGGGGTAGGGGCAGGAGGCCCCAGGGGAGCTTGAGCCCTTCCCGGGTCAGCTCGGGGGTGGCGGGAGGCAGGGCGGTGAAGCGGGCTTCCAGGGCACCGGCGGGCAGGGAAAGGCGGATGCGGTACTCCCCGGGGACCTTGGGGTGTAACTCCAGCTGGAACCTCCCCTTCTGGGCCTCCACCTCCAAGGTTTCCTGTCCCTCGGGACCCTCCAGCACCATGGGGAAGCGCCCCTCGGGCAGGTCCCGCCCCTCCAGGACCACGGACCTTCCCGCCTGGACTTCCTTCGGGACCACCAGGCTTTGGCCTAAAACCGGGAGTCCCAGGGCCAAGAGGAAGCCGATGGCCCGGGTCAGGAACGCGCGCATGGGGTTATTCTACAGGCATGGGTCTACTGGACATGATCGGCCCGGTGATGGTGGGGCCTTCCTCCAGCCACACCGCCGGGGCCTGCCGCCTGGCCCTTCTGGCCCGGCACCTTTTGGGGGAAAGGCCCAGGCGGGTGGAGTTTGGCCTGCACGGTTCCTTCGCCAAGACGGGAAAGGGCCACGGCACCCACCTGGCCCTGGTGGCGGGGGTTTTGGGCTTTACCCCCGACGACGAGCGGCTTAAGGAAAGCCTTTCCCTGGCGGAGAAAGAAGGCCTCGAGGTGGCCTTTAAGGCGGTGGAGCTAGGGGATGTGCACCCCAACACCGTGCGCATGGTCCTGGAGGGGGAGAAGGAGCGCATCACCGTGACCGGAAGCTCCCTGGGAGGCGGATTGGTGCGCATCTTTGACCTGGATGGCTTTGAGGTGCGCATCACCGGAGCCGCCCCCACCCTGGTGATCCGCAACGTGGACACCCCGGGGGTGGTGGCCCGGGTGGCCCGCATCCTGGCCGATGACGAGGTGAACATCGCTTACCTCACGGTGAGCCGCAAGAAGCGGGGCGGGGAGGCCATGATGAGCCTCGAGGTGGACCGCCCCCTTCCCGAGGTTCCCTTGAGGTACCTGGAGCACCTCTCCTACATCCTCTGGGTGCGGCAGATTCCCCCGGTTATGGACTAAAGCTCCTTGGCCGAGGGAAGTTCCAGGCGCAAACACGCCCCGCCCAAGGGGCTTTTGCAGGTCAAAAGCCTCCCCCCGTGGGCCTCGGCCACCCGCTTGGCGGTGTAGAGGCCAAGCCCCGCGCTTCCCCGGTTCGGGCCTCCTTGGCGGAAGGGCTGGGCCAGGGCCTCCAGGGGAAGGGGAAGCCCATCCCCGTCGTCCTCCACCTGTAAGGCCCCTTCCTCCACCCGGATGCGCACCTGGGTTTTGGCGTGCCGCAGGGCGTTATCCAGAAGGTTGGCCAGGGCCCTTTCCACAAGGAGCCGCTCCCCCCGGGCGAGACCCGCCCCCTCCACCGCAAGGCCAAGCCCCCGCCTTCCCGCTTCCTCCTGGTAGCGCAGGAGGAGATCCTCGGCCAAGGCCCTTAGGTTCAGGGTTTCCCGCTGGGGGGTGCGGGCTTCCAGGCGGGAGAGGGCCAGGAGGTTTTCCAACAAGAGGTGGGCCTGGGAGAGCTCCCGCCTCAAGGCCAGAAGGAGCTCCACCCGCTTCTCCCGTCCCAGGTGGTCCGCCCTTTCCAGGTACTCCAGGGCCCGGATGGCGGAAAGCAGGGGGGTTTTCAGATCGTGGGCCAGGGCCCCGTAGAAGGCTTCCCGGGCCTCCATGAGGCGCTGGAGGCGTTGAAGAAGCTCCCCGAAGCGGGCGCGGAGCAGGGCGATTTCCAGGGGGGGAGGCTCCTTGGGAGCGGGTAGCCTGAGCTCGTTCACCGGGCTCTCCTTTAAGGAGAGGTAGGCCAGGGCGCGGGTGAGCTCCTCGAGGGGCTTAAGGAGGCTTCGGGCCAGGAAATACCCCACCGCCCCGGAAACCACGGCGATGAGAAGAAGCCAAAGCACCAAGGGCAGCCAGGGACCCTCCCCCATGAGGCCCAGGGTGAGGGCCAGGACCAGGTTGGGCAGGAAAGCCAAAAGGGCGATAACCAGGGCGAGCCTCGCCCTAAGACTCATCCCGCCCCGCCGAGAGCACCGCCAGGAAGGCCTCCTGGGGCACCTCCACCTTGCCGATGGCCTTGAGCCGCTTCTTCCCCTCCTTTTGCTTTTCCAGAAGCTTCTTCTTCCGGGTCACGTCCCCACCGTAGCATTTGGCCAGCACGTCCTTGCGTAGGGCCTTCACCGTGGCCCGGGCGATGATCTTCCCCCCGATGGCCGCCTGGATGGGCACTTCAAAGAGCTGCCGGGGGATGACCTCCGCCAGCTTGTCCACCATGGCCCGGGCCATGGCGTAGGCCTTGTCCCGGTGGGCGATGAAGGTGAGGGCGTCCACGGGCTCCCCGTGCACCAGCACGTTGACCTTGACCAGGTCCCCAGGCTGGTAACCGATCTGCTCGTAGTCCATGGAGGCGTAGCCCCGGGAGAGACTCTTCAGGCGATCGTGGAAGTCGTAGAGGATCTCAGCAAAGGGCACCTCGTAGACCAGCTCCACCCGCTTGGTTTCCCCGGGAAGGTAGGTCATGTTCACCAGGCGACCCCGTTTTTCCTGGACGAGTTGCATGATGGCCCCCACGTACTCCTCGGGGGTGAAGACGGTGAGCTTTACGTAGGGCTCGAGGATCTCTTCGATCTTCGTGGGGTCGGGGAGGTCGGCGGGGTTGAGCACCTCCATCTCCTCCCCGTTCTTCAGACGGACCTTGTAGACCACGCTGGGGGCGGTGGCGATGAGCTCCAGGCCGAACTCCCGCTCCAAGCGTTCCTGCACGATCTCGGCATGGAGAAGCCCCAGGAATCCACAGCGGAAGCCAAAGCCCAAGGCGGTGGAGGTCTCCGGCTCAAAGGAAAGGGCGGCGTCGTTGAGCTTGAGTTTTTCCAGGGCGTCCCGGAGTTTGCCGTAGTCCCCGGAGTCCACGGGATAGAGCCCGGCGAAGACCACGGGTTTGGCGGGGCGGAAGCCGGGGTAGGGGGCCTCCGTGGGCCTATGGGCGTGGGTGATGGTATCCCCCACCTGGACGTCGTGGATGTCCCGGATGGCGGCCACCAGCCAGCCCACCTCCCCGGCGGTGAGCTCCTCCACGGGGATGAGCCCTTGGGGGGTGAAGATCCCCACCTTGTCCACGGTGAACTCCTTGCCGGTGGAGTAGATGCGGATCCGGTCCCCCGGGCGCACCCGGCCCTCAAAGAGGCGGAGGTAGGGGATCACCCCCTGGTAGGCGTCGTAAAGGGAGTCGAAGATGAGGGCCTTAAGGGGAGCTTCCGGGTCGCCCTTGGGGGGTGGGATGCGCTTTACGATGGCCTCGAGGATCTCCTCCACGCCTTCCCCCGTCTTCCCCGAGGCGAAGATGGCCTCGTCGGCGGGAAGGCCCAAAACCTCCTCCACCTCGAGGGCTACCTCCAGGGGCCTGGCGTTGGGAAGGTCGATCTTATTGATGACGGGGATCATTGCGTGGCCGTGCTCCAGGGCCATGTAGAACTTGGCCAGGGTTTCCGCCTCCACTCCTTGGCTGGCGTCCACCACCAGAAGGACTCCTTCCACCGCCGCCAAGGCCCGGGAGACCTCGTAGGTGAAGTCCACGTGGCCCGGGGTGTCAATCAGGTTGAAGATATAGGTTTTCCCGTCCTTGGCCCGGTACTCCACCCGCACGGCGCTGGCCTTGATGGTGATGCCCCGTTCGCGCTCCAGTTCCAGGGAGTCCAGAAACTGCTCCCGCATCTCCCGTTCGCTCACCGCATGGGTCAGCTGTAGGATTCGGTCAGCCAGGGTGGACTTCCCGTGGTCCACATGGGCGATGATGGAGAAGTTGCGGATGCGCTTGTCATCCATCCTTCTCATCGTCCAGGGTGGAGGGGGCAAAGTCAAGCTGGCCGCTTTGGGGCCCCTACCCCAAATGAACCGCCCGGTGGTTTGGGTGGTATGGGTAGAATGCGGCATGTCCCCCGAGATCTGGCCGGGGCTGGTCCGCCTGTACTGGCGCCTGGCCCTGATCCCTTTGGTGTGGATCCCGGTGGTGGTGCTTTATGGGGGCCGGGTGATGTACGCTGCCACGCTCCTTTACTGGTTAAGCCTTCCCGTGGCCTACATCCTGGGCAGGGTCACGGGCATGGGGCGCCTGGCCGTGGCCCTGCACCTGGGGGTGGCCCTATTCACCGCCCTCATGAGCCTGGTAGCCCCACCGGAGGCGGTGGTCACCGGGCTTTCGGGGGAGGATTGGCGGCTTGGGGTCATGGCCTTCTTCACCGTGGGCGCCTACGCCTTTGCCGCCTTCGCCGGCTGGCCCGGGCTTTGGCTGGCCTTGGCCTATGTCCTCCTCGCCCCTTGGCCCCAGGAGGAAACCCGCTTCCTGGTGGCGGCGGGGGGGCTTTTGGCCAGCATAGCCGGCCTCAGCGTGGCGGCCATGATCCGGCGCCTCCAGGCTCTGCAAAGCCTCATCCAGAGCGAGGCCCTCACCGACCCCCTCACGGGCCTGGCCAACCGCCGCTCCTTGGAGCGGGACTTTTCCCGGCTCCAGGCCCTGGCCGCCCGGGAGGGGCTTTCCCTGGTCCTTTCCCTCTGGGACCTGGACGACCTCAAGGCGGTGAACGACCGGGAGGGGCATAAGGCGGGGGATGCCCATCTGGTCCGCTTCGCCAGGGTCCTGCGGGAGGAGGCCCGTGAGGGGGATGCCCTTTACCGGGTGGGCGGGGACGAGTTCGTGGGCCTGCACCTGGGCTTAAGGGATGGAGCCTCTCTGGAGGCGCGGGTCCATGCTCGTTTCCCTTCGGTTTCCGTGGGCTTCAGCCGGGTGGAGGAAAAGGAGCTGGTGCAGGCCCTCGAGGCGGCCGATGGGCTCATGTACCGGAAGAAGGGGAGATGAGGACCCTGAACCCGGACAAACACATGTGAGACACCGAGCGGGATAAAAAGATGGGGAACCGACCCTGCGGA
>NZ_PRDA01000003.1 GCF_002964845.1 Thermus tenuipuniceus | reverse complement strand
GGATAAGTGCAAGTTTTGAGCTACCTCACCTTCCGCCAGGCTCCCTGCTGGAACCGGGTGGCCACCGCCTTGGCCTGGGTGGTCTTCTACCTGGTCCTTACCCCCCTCTTAGGGCTTTTCCAGGCCCTTTCCCAGCGCTGCGGCTTTTACGATCCGGAAAGGCTCACCTGGCACCTCCTTGCGGGTTTGGGCGGGGTCTTTCTCCTCTCCATCCTGGGGGTGGGGTACAAGCTCCTTTCCATGTTCACCCTCACCCATGGGGTGGACGAGCGGGCTTTGGGACTCTTTCTTTGGGCGGCCAACCTGGGGCTTCTGGGTTTGGCCATGGGGGAGAGGCTGGGCTATCTCCTCCTCCTTTTGGCCTATGCCCTGGCCCTCTACGATACCTGGCGCATCCTCAAGAACCGCATGAAACGGGTCCTGGATATCGGGGTGCGGCACTACCTCCTGGGCCTCTTCTTCCTGGGCCTTTCCCTCCTGGTCCTGCCCTTCAACCCGGTCTGGGCTACCCTTTGGTTCGCCTTGGGCTTCGTGGGGCTGGTGGTGACGGGGATGCTCTACAAGATCCTGCCCTTCCTGGTCTGGACCCACCGGTATGCCCCAAGGGCCGGGAAGGAAAAGGTGCCCCTGCTTAAGGAAATGCTCCCGGAAGGTGCGGGGTATGGGGCAGGGGCTTTGTTGACCCTTGGGGCCTTCCTTTTTCCCCTCTTTCCTGGGGCGGGCTGGGTCTACCTCTTGGGGGTTTTCCCCCAAGTTTACGCCCTTTGGGAGGTGATGCGGCGGTGAACCCTTTGGAGGAACAGGCGCGGAACCTTTTGCGGACGGTTTATGACCCGGAGTTGGGCCTGGACGTGGTGAACCTGGGGCTCATCTACGAGCTCAAGGTGGAGCCCCCCAAGGCCTACGTGCGCATGACCCTCACCACCCCGGGCTGCCCCTTGCACGACAGCATGGGGGATGCGGTGCGCCAGGCCCTTAGCCGGCTTCCCGGGGTGGAGGAGGTAGAGGTGGAGCTTACCTTTGAACCCCCCTGGACCCCGGCCCGGCTTTCCGAGGAGGCGAAAAGGCTTCTGGGCTGGATCTAAGGAAGGAGGTTCTCTTCCCCGGCGATCAACCTCAGGAAGGCTTCCACCACCGCGGGGTCAAACTGCTTGCCCCCTTGCTCCTCTATGTAGGCCAGGGCCTTTTCCCTGGGCCAGGCCTTCCGGTAAGGGCGGTCGGAGGTCAGGGCGTCGTACACGTCCACCACGGTGAAGATGCGGGCCGAGAGGGGGATCTCCAGGCCCTTTAGCCCCCGGGGGTATCCGGAGCCGTCCCAGCGCTCGTGGTGGCAATAAGGGATCTCCAGGGCTTTCTTGAGGAAGGGGATGCCGGAAAGCCACTCGTAAGCGTATACGGGGTGCTTTTTCATAATGGCCCACTCCTCCTCGGTGAGGGGGCCTGGTTTGAGGAGGATGGCGTCGGGGATGCCCAGCTTGCCCACGTCGTGGAGGATGGCTCCCCGCCTTATGTCGTCTAGGTCCTCCTCGGGCACCCCCAGGGCCCTGCTCAAGCGCACGGTGAGCTCCGTGACCCGCTCGGTGTGCCCGGCCGTTTCCTGGTCCCTTAGCTCCACCGCCTTGGCCCAGCCCCAGAGGGTGAGGTCGTAGGCGGCCTCCAGCTCCCGCTGGCTTTTCAGGAGCTCCTGGAAGGTGCGGGCGTTGTCCAGGGCGATGGCGCCCTGGGTGGCCAGGGCCTCGAGGAACTCCTCGTCCTCAGAGGAAAGGTCCCACGGCCTGCGGGTAAAGACGGCCAGGGCACCCAGGAGTTTGCCTTTGGCGAGGAGGGGATAGACCCGTTCCGCCACCAGGCCCTCTTTGAGGGTGAAGTCCGGGTGGGCCCCAGGTTGCCGGGTGAGGTCGTCCACGGCCACCTTGCGCCCCTCCAGGGCGGCCTGGCCCACGTGGCCCTGGCCCAGGCGGATCTCTTTGGGCAGGAAGGCCTTGGGGGAGAGGAAGCCCCGGTGGCCCTCCAGCCTGAGGCCCTTTTCCCTGGGTTCATAGAGAAAGAGGGCGGCGGCGTCCAGGGGGAGGCGCATCACCTGGTTGAGGAAGATCTCCAGGGTGGGCTCGAGGGCCAAGGAGCCGGCGATGGCCTGGTCTATGGCTCGGAGGGCCTCCAGGTGCTCCACCCTCCGGGCGAGCTTCCGGCGAAGGCTGGCCCGGTGGACGGCGTTGCCCAGGGTTTCCGCCACCAACAGGGCCCGTTCCACCTCCCCCGGGGTAGGGGTGTGGGGGTGAGGCCAGGCCAGGGTGAGGGCCCCGATGGTCTCCTGGCCTGCCAGGAGGGGCACCACTGCCCCGCTCCACCCCTCAGGTACTAGGTCCTTAGCCCCAGGGCGCACCCGGGGATCCCTTTTGAGGTCAAGGCTCACCACCACCTCACCCCGGAAGGCCCGGGCCACCAGGCCCTCCTCGGCCAGGGTAGGGGGTGTGGGGACCTCCTTGAGCCAACCCCGGCTCGCCGCCTCCTCCAGGCGGCCGGTTTCCTGGTCGTAGAGGAGGATGCTGCCCGCCGGGGCCTCCATGGATTTCAGGGTCGCATCTAAGGCGACCTCCATCATTTCCTTAAGCTCTTCGCTTTGCCGCAGGGCCACGCTTACCCGGGCAAAGGCCTCCAGGGAGAGCGCCCGCTCTTTAGCCTCGGTGATGTCCAAGCCTACCCCCAGGATGGCGGGCTTCCCCCCGATCTCCACCCGGGCGGCGGAGTAGTCCAGCCAGCGCACCTCCCCTTCCCGGGTAAGGATGCGGAAGGTGTAGCGGCCCGGGGGGTTTTCCCCACGGATGCGAGCCAGGCCTCTGGCCCGCACCATTTCCCGGTCGGCAGGGTGGACGAACTCCCAGATGGGGCGGCTTTGGAGCTCCTCCCGGGTGTAGCCGGTGAGGTGCAAAGCTTCCTGGTTGGCGAAGGTGAGGCGCTCCTCCTGCCACATGAGGATGAGGGCGGGAGCGGTTTCCGCTAGGGTGCGGAAGAGGGCCTCGGACTCCCGGAGGGCCCTCTCTTTAGCCTTTGCCTGGGTGACGTCCAAGGCCACCACCAAGATGGCGGGCCGGCCCGCATAGTCCAGGAGATGGGAGTAGATCTCCACCTGGATTTCCTGCCCGTCCTTCAGGCGGTGGGTCCAGGGACCAGAAGGTGGCAATGGGGGTCTTTTGCTCTGGAGTTCCCCCAGGAGCCGCTCCCGTTCCGGGAAAATTTCCAGAATAGTCATGGAGAGGAACTCCTCCCGGGTGTAGCCATACTGGGCAAGGGCCGCCTCGTTTACCTCCAGGAAGCGGTAGGTTTCCCGGTCGTAGACCCACATGGGCAGTGGATGGGCCTGGAAGAGGAGGCGGAAGCGTTCTTCCGCCTCCACGATCCCGGTGACCTCCACCCCGTAGCCGGTCAGCAAGCGACTGTAGGGGTCATAGACCAGGGTGTCCTGCAGCCAGATCCAGCGTTGCTTTTGCCCATGCCAGAAACGGTAAGTGACCCTTTGGGGTTCATTAGGGCGCTTTACCGCTTCCCGGCACACCTGCTGGGCCTGTTCCCGGTCCTTGGGGTGCACCTTGGCATAGAAGGCGTGCGGGTCTTTGCTGAGCTCCTGAGGAGGGTACCCCAGGATGGTTTCCCCTTGGGGGGAAGCGTACAAAAGGGGAAGGAAGGCAGGGTCGGCGCCTTCCGGTACCCGGGCTTGAAAGACCCGTCCCGGAAGGGCCTCCAATAGGCCCTGGAGCCTGGCCCGTTCTTCCTCTAGTTCGCTTTCGTCCCGCACATTCAGAACAACGCCGGCCACGGCTGGATCGTGGAGAAGGTTGCGTCCCCAAATCCGCACCTGGCGCACCTGTCCCTTTGCGTCCAGCAACCGGAAGCCGTACTCGCGGATGGCCCCGGGATGACGCATTAGGTCTTCCAAAACCGCATCGGCGTAAAGGCGGTCTTCCGGGTGTAAAAAATCCAGGGCGAAGGTGGGCTCCCTGAGGCGGCCCTGGGGATCGTAGCCCAGGACCTGCCCCACGTTTGGGGAGGCGTAGGTGATCCGCCCCGTGGAATCCAGGAGGAAGACCAGTTCCCGGCTGTTTTCCACCAGAGCCCGGAAGCGCCGCTCGGAGGCTTCCAGGTTTTGGGCCGATAGGGTCCTGTCCCGTTCCCAGCGGGCGGTGAGGGAGTAGACCAAGCCTGCGGACAGAAGGACGAAGAGCAGACCCTTGCCGGTCTGCCAGCGGGTGAGCGCTTCCGCCGAGGGAAAAAGCCTCAGGAGGAGGTGGTCGCTCCCCAGGATCCAAAATAGGGAAAAGGCGGCGTAGATCAGGCTGATACGCCAGGCCACCTTGGTCGCCATCTCTGGTTCATTCTAGGACAAGAGGCTTGGGCTGTCCCCAGAGGTAGCCCTGGCCCAAGGGGAAGCCCAGGCCCTGCAGGTAGACCAAGGTGGCCTGGTCCTCAATCCCCTCCGCAATGGCCTCCAGCCCCAAGGCCTGGGCTAGGGCCAAGACGGCGGCCACCACCCGGGCGGCGGGGCTTTGGGGGTCAGGCGGGGTGCCCAGGCGCCGGGTAAAGGCCTGCCCCAGCTTGACCCCCTGCACGGGGAGCTCGGCCAGGCGCTCCAGGCTGGAGTAGCCTGAGCCGAAGTCGTCCAGGTAAATCCTTACCCCCAGGCCCCGAAGGGCCTGCAAGGCCTGGGTGGCGTCGCGCCCTCGCTCGTCGGGGATCAGGGAGCTTTCGGTCACCTCCAGGACCAGGCGGTCTGGGGGGCAGCCGGTCTCCTCCAGGACCTCCGCCACTCGGAAGGCGTAGGTAGGGTCCAGAAGCTCCTGGGGGCTGACGTTCACGTGTACCCTGAGGCCGTGGCGGCCCTGCTCCTTGCAGGCCTGGCGGAGGAGCCACTGCCCCAGCTGGCCCATGAGCCGGTGCCTTTCCGCCAGGGGAATGAGCTCGGAAGGGGGAGCCAGGTGCCAACGGAGCAGAGCCTCCACGGCCACGCTGCTGCCCGTGGTGAGGTCCACGATGGTCTGGTAGACCAGGCGCAGCCCCCTTCCCCCTTCCAGATCCTCCCGCAAGGTTTCCAGGAGATGGGTTTCCCGCTGCAGGGCCTCCTGGAGGTGGGGTTCAAAAAAGGCCAGGCGGTTTTTGCCTTCCCCCTTGGCCCGGTACAGGGCCAGATCGGCCCGCTGGAGGAGCTCGCCGGGGGAAAGGCCCGGTTCCCCTAGGGCGATGCCTACCGAGGTGGAGAGGTGGTAGACTCGCTCCCCCACGGGGCAGGGGAGACGGGCCACCTCCAACAGCCTCTCGGCAACGGCGACCGCCTCCTCGGCCTCCTTGATCCCGGTGAGGAGCACCAGAAACTCATCTCCCCCTTGCCGGGCCACCAGGTCCCGGGGGCGGAGGGCGGCCCGGAAGCGGGTAGCCATGACCCGGATCACCTCGTCCCCCACCGCATGCCCTTCCAGGTCGTTCACCAGCTTGAGCCCGTCCAGGTCCAAGTATAAGACCGCCAGGTCCCGCCCCTCGTCCCGGAGGGCTTGGGCGAGCTTTTCCAGGAAGAAGAGGCGGTTGGGAAGGCCGGTGAGGGGGTCGTGGTAGGCCAGGTGCTGGAGCCTTCCCTCCAGCTCCAACCTGCGGAAGAGCAGGCCCAGCTGACTGGCGAAGGCTTGGGCCAGCTCCAGGTCCAGGGGGGTAAAGGCGTCCTCCTGCTCAAAGTTATCCAGGTATAAGAAGGCCTTGCGCTCCCCTGCCAGGTACACGGGGACGGAGAGGATGGCCTTGATCTCCCGCACCCTGCCGGCTTCCTCCATTATCTTGCGCCTTTTTTCGTCCAGACGGGCGTTGAAGCGTTCCAGGTCCTTCCAGATGAAGACCTGGGCCTCCCGGTGGCCGGTCAGGGAGAGGGGTTCCTCCGGCCGGAGGCACACCTGCCGCAGGACCTCGAGGTCGTACCCTTTGGCCGCCACAAAGTGGTAGCAGCCGTCTTCCATAAGCACGGTGACGCTGCCTGCTTGCGCAGAGGGAAGGGTGTCCAGAGCGGCCTCGAGGATCAGCCCAAAGATGGAGTCGGAAAGCCCCTCGGCCATGAGGGTCTCGTAGACCCTCAAGACGTTCTTGCGGAAGGCGCTCCAGCGGCTTTCCCGCGCCTGGGCTTCCTCCCGTTCCGTTACGTCCAGCCCCAGGGCCAGGACTTCCAGCACCTCCTGCCCGGGCCCGGGCACTGCCAGGAGGTGCCACTCCACCACCACCCCTTTTTCCCGGAGGGTGCGGAGGTGAGGCCGGCCGGGGTGGGCCAAGGCCTCGGCCACGGGGAGGCCGAGGCCTTGGGGGAAGGCGGCCCGCAGGGCGGGGTTGGCGTAGAGGAGCCGGCCTTCCTGGTCTAGGCGGGCCACGTAGAGGGGGGAGGCCTCCAGCAGGCCCTGGAGCCATCGGCTTCGTTCCCAGAGCTCCAGGGTGCGGGCTAAGGCTTCGGCCACGGCCCGGAGAAAGGCTTCCTCCTCCCCGCTGAAACGCCTTTCCCGCTGGCAGTCGTCCACCCCCAGGAAGCCCCAAAGCTGGCCCTCCACCCAGATGGGCACCACCAAAAGGCTCTGGATCTCCTGAGCCTCCAGGAGGGGCCTTTCCTCCTCAGGGAAAGAGGCCACGGGGCCTGTCACCGCCTGGTCCTTCAGGAAACGCTCCAGCCAGCGCCCGTAGCCCGCCTCCTGGAGGGGCAGGTTCTGCAGGGCGGGGTTCTGGATCTGGGGGCTGGTGCCGGGGCCTGCCCACTCGGCTAGCTGGCTCGCGTGCCAGATGCCGTTTCGCTCTTCCAGGCGGAAGAGATAGGCGCGGTGCGTGGAGAGGGCCAGGGCCACATGCTGGAGCGCATCCTTAAGCCCCTCGAGTCCCCGGCGCAGCAGGGGGAGCAAGGCTTGCGAAAGGGCTAGACCCCGGGTGCCCTTCATGGCTAGGCCCGCTCCAGTATACTCCTTTTGGTAGGGGTTCAAGCAGCTACCACCTGTCCCCGCCTTTTCGCCTCGTACATACGGGTGTCGGCAGCGGAAAGGAGAGCGTCTAGGGTCGTTCCGTCTTCTGGGTAGGTGGCTACCCCGATGTTCACCCCTAGACAAAGCCCCTCAAAGCAGAGGCCTTGGATGGCCTGGGCGTAGCGGAAGGCAGCGGCGATAGCTCCCTGCTTGGGCGTGTGGGGGAAGATGGCGGCGAACTCGTCCCCGCCCCAGCGGAAGAGGCGGTCCCCGTTGCGCCTTTCCTTTTCCAGGGCCTCCGCCACCTTGAGGAGGGCTAGGTCGCCCACCGCATGGCCCAAGCGGTCGTTCACCTGCTTGAAGCCCTTCAGGTCTAAGACGGCCAGGGAAAGGGGGTAGCCGTAGCGTTCGGCCCGCTTCAGCTCCTCTTGGAAGAAGCGGTCAAAGGCTCGGCGGTTGGCCAGGCCCGTGAGGGGGTCGGTGAGGGCGGCCTCCTCCAGGAGCTTCCGGGTGCGGCTTTCGTGGAGCAGGGTGGCCAAGGGGGCGGCGAAGAAGCGGGCGGCCTCCAGGGAGTCTTCCCCGAAGGCCAGGGGGTCGTGCAGGTTGTCCAGGTTGAGGTAGGCCAGCACCTCGCCCTTGTAGGGAATGGGCAGGCAGAGATTGGCCCGGATCTCCCGGGCCTTCCCTGCAGTGTCTATGACCTCCGCGGGGGCGGTCTCGTGGCTGATCTTGGCGATGTCCCGCTCCTTCGCGCTCAGGATGCGGGGCTCACCCCTTAGGCCCCGCTCCTTTCCTTGACCGTACCAGCGGAGTTGGTCCTCGAGGGTAAAGGCGACCTTCCTGAGGCCTTCCAGGTCGTAGCCAAGGGTGGCCTTGTAGCGGTAATGGCCTTCCTCCAACACCAAGAGGCTTCCTGCCTCCGCGCCTGGCACCTGGCGGATGGCCTCCTCCAAGAGGGGTTGGTAGAGGTCCTCAGGGGGCTTTTGTAGGAGGTTGAGGAAAAGCTCGTTCACCGCCTGGTGGCGGCTCTTTTCCTCGAGGCGTTCCAGCCCAAGCCCCAGGGTGCGGCAGAAGAGGAGGAGGCGTTCCACCTCCGCCTTTCGCCATAGCCGTTCCTCCTTCTGGCCCACCACCAGCACCCTGCGGCTCCGGGGCGCGCCGAGGGAGGGGACGGGAAGGGCGGCGAAGGTGCGCCAGCCCAGGGCCTTCAGGGCGGGCACCACCCGGCTCTCCTCCGCATAGCGGGCCGTGAACACCGGGCTTCGGGTTTCGTACACCTGCCAGACCAGGCCCACGCCATAGGGGAGGCCTTCCCGCAGCACCTGGAGGAGGGTGGGCTCCTCCACCCCGTGGTAGGCCAAGGCCTCCATCCGTCCGCCCCGCGCCTCCCAAAGGGTGCCCGAGGGCAACCCCAGGGAGGCGAGGAGGAGGGCCAGGGCCTTGGCCCCCGCCTCCTCTAGGGTGCTGGCGCTTTGCAGGCGTTCCGAGAGGTCGGCGATAAGCTTGCGCTCCTCCAGGTCGGCCAAGCGATCCAACTGCAGGCTCACCGCCTGGGCGAAGCGCGTGAGGCCCTCCACCTCCTCGGGGGCGAAGGGCTTACCCCGTTCCAGGTTTAAAACGGCCACCGCCTCGCCCCTTTCCTTGAGGGGAAGGGCCAGCTCCGCTCGGGCATTTAGGCCGGGGGCAGGGATGTGGTTCGGCTCCTTGCCCACGTCGGAGACGTACACGGGGCGCCCCTCCCGGAAGGCTCGCCCCATCACCCCGCTGGCGGGTACCTCCTTGAGGGGAAGGGGAGGGATGCTTTCCAGGAGGCGGAAGCCCTGGGTGGTAGGCACCCAGACCCCCACGTGCCCCCCTTCCCCCAAGGCCGCCAAGCGCTGGGGAAGCCCTCGGAGGAGATCTTCCCGGTTGGGGGCCTGGGGGAGGGCCTCGAGGGCCTCGGCCAGGTACCGCTGGCTTTTGGCCAGGGCCTTGGCCCGGCGGTGGGCCCGCCGGAGGCTTTCCCCGATGCCGTGGGCTAGCCAGGCGGAAAGGAGGAGAAGAGCCGCGGCCGCGATATGGAATCCGGGGAAGGGGAGGAGGAGGAACGTGGAAACCCCGACGGCAAGAAGCCCCCAGCCGAGCCCGTACACGCTGGCGGTGGCGGCGGTGAAGATCATGAACCAGGGAAGGATGTAGGGATCGGTATAGCCCAAATACCCCGCAAGAAGGCCCAAGAGGATAGAGCCCAGGGCAATCACGGGATAGGGCAGGATCATGTTTGGTCCATCCTATCCAGCCCGCCGCATTTTGGCTAGGGGGTGGGGGCCAAGGCCAGGTAGTTTAGGGCCTTCTCCGCTGCCTTTTTCCCCGAGCGCACCACCTCGGGGAGGCCCACGCCCTCCAGGTAGTTCCCCGCCAGGAAGAGCCCGGGGGCCTTGAGGAGGGCCATCTCCAGCCGCCCTATGCGTTCCAGATGCCCCACCCGGTAGGCGGGCATGCCCTCGGGGAAGCGGAAAACCCAGGTGCGCTCCGGGCGCACCTCCCGGCCCAGGAAAAGGCGGAGGTCCTCGAGGGCCACCCGGGCCAGCTCCGCCTCGGAAAGCCGCGCCACCTCCCCGGAAAAGTAGCCCCGTACCAGGCTGAACCCCTCCGGGGCCCTCCCAGGCCACTTCTGGTGCGTCCAGGTAAACCCCCTGGCCCTGTAGCCTTCCCCCTTGGCGATGAGGAGGCCATGCCCCGTTACGGGAAGCGATTCCTTAAAGGCCAGGCTCACCGTGGCCGCTGGGGTGTGGGGAATGCCCTTGAGAAGGGCCGTGGCCTCGGGAAGCAGGGGTCTTAGGAGCTGGGCCGCCACCGGGGCAGGGGTGGCCAGGACCACTGCCTCCACCTCCAGGGGTCCCTTGGGGGTGTGGAGGCGGTGCCGGCCACCCAGGGCCTCGAGGGCCAGGACCGGGGTGCCCAGGAGGGTTCTTGCCGCCACCTCCTCGGCAAGCTTCCGCGTTAGGGCGGAAAGCCCCTCCTGGAAGGAGAAGAACAGGCTTCCCCCCTCCCGGCTTCCCCGAGCCCTTCTCGCCCGCATGGCCCCCAGGATGAGGCTTCGGTGTTTCCGCTCCAAATCCAGAAGCTGGGGGAAGGCTGCCCGCATGGAAAGCTCCTCGGGCTCCCCCCCGTAGATGCCTCCCGCCAAGGGGGCCACCAGGGCGGCGAAAACCTCGGGGCCCAGCCTCCTTTCCACGAACTCCTTTAGGCTTTCGTCCTCTTTGGTCCCCCGGGGGAGGACGAGGTCGTATAGGGCCCTGAGCTTCCCGGAAAGGGAGAGGAGGGAGGTGCGGTAGAGGCTCTTGAGGTCCCCGGGCACGATCTGCAAAAGCCCTTCGGGGAGGGGGTGGGCTTTACCCTTGCGCAGGATGGAGGCGGCGGGCTTGGCGGGCAGGGTCCCTATGGGTGTGAGGCCGAAGCGCTCGCCAAGCTCCAGGACCTCCCTCTTGTAGCGCACGCTGGCATCGGGGCCCCCTTCCACCAAAAACCCCTCCCCCTTATGGGTGCGCACCTTGCCCCCCAGGCGGAGGCTGGCCTCAAGGAGCCGGAAGTCCACCCCGGCCTCCTTCAGGGCCAAGGCGGCGGAAAGCCCCGCCCATCCTCCCCCCACCACGGCTACTTGAGCCACGCCGCCTCCACCAAATCCTTGAGTACCTGGATATAATCCAAATCAGCATTGAGGCTTCGGGCCCTGAGGAGCCTTAGGCCCACCTCTTGGGCGGTAGCCTGGGCCTCGAGGTCCAGGTCGTAAAAGACCTCCAGGTGGTCCGCGGGGAAGCCCACCGCCTGCACCACCACCTCCTCAATGCCCTCTTCCCTTAGAGCCCTAAGGTGCTCATTGATGTCGGGGCCAAGCCAAGGTTCGGGGGTGCGCCCGGCGGATTGGTAGGCCACGCTGAAACGGGGAAGGGCAAGCCTTTTGGCGATAAGCTCCGCCGTCTTCTCCACCTGGCGGGGGTAAGGGTCGCCCCGTTCCACCGCCGAGACGGGGATGGAGTGGGCGGTGAAGACGTAGGCCGCCCGTTTGGGGTCCCGCAGTCGCCAGATGGCCTCCTCCAGGCGACGGGCGTAGGCGGCGATGAGGCTGGGATGGGCCTCGTAGCTCTCCACCCAATGGAACTCTATGGGCTCGGGGAGGGCTTTCAGGGCCTGCTCCACCTTCTCCTTGTACTCGGCCACGCTCCGCAGGGAGTAGTGGGGGGCGGCCACGATGGCCACCGCTTTCCGCACCCCGTCCTCGTGCATGGCGGCGATGGCCTCCCCGATGGAGGGGTGCCAGTGCTTGGTGCCCACGTAGACCCGGGCTGGGCCTTGGGGCGTGCGGGGGCCAAAGGGGCCCAGGAGGCGCTTGGGGTAGGCAGGGGTCTCGAGGTTCAGAAGGGCCTGAAGCCGTACCGCCTGGGCCAGGGTGATCTCGTTCAAGGGGCTTTTGCCGATGGCGCTGTAGCGCTCGGAGAGTTCGTGGAGGAGCTCTTCCGAGGGCCTCTTTCCCCGGCGGATGTCCGTGTAGTAGGGTTCGATCTCCTCCGGGGTGTAGGGGGTGCCGTAAGCCATTAGGAGCACGTTCATGCCGCTTCCTCCTTCACGAGTTCTACCACGTACTGCACGTGTTCCACCGGAGTCTTGGGCAGAATGCCATGGCCCAGGTTGAAGATGTGTCCGGGCCTGCCGGCATTTTCCGCTAGGGTTCGCCGCACCTCCCGCCGGATCACCTCCTTGGGAGCAAAGAGGACCACGGGGTCCAGGTTACCCTGAATGGGGGTTTCCCCCAGCACCTCCCGGGCCCAGGGGAGGGGGGTGTGGTGGTCCAGGCCGATCACATCTCCCCCGGCCTCCTGCATCTCCTTAAGAAGTCCCATGGTCCCCACCCCGAAGTGGATCACGGGTACCCCTAGGGGCCTTAACTCCTGGAAGAGCCTGGCCATGTGGGGCTTCACGTACCGCCGGTAGTCCGCAGGGGATAGGGCCCCCACCCAGGAGTCGAAAACCTGGAGGAGGTCGGCCCCCGCCTCCGCCTGGGCCTTCAGGTAGCGGGCCATGGCCTGGGTGAGCTTTTCCATCAGGCGGTGCCAGAGCCCTTCCTCCCGGTACATGAAGGCCTTCACTTCCAGGAAGTGGCGGCTTGGCCCCCCCTCGATGAGGTAGCTTGCCAGGGTGAAGGGGGCCCCGGCGAACCCGATGAGGGGTACCTCAAGCTCCCCCTTCAGGAGGCGGATGGTTTCCAGCACGAAGGGGACCGCTTCCTGGGGTTCCAGGGGCCTAAGGGCCTCCACCCCCTTTTCGTCCCGGATAGGCTGCTGGATGATCGGGCCCTTCCCCTCCACCAGGTCCAGCTCCACCCCCATGCCGTAAAGGGGGGTGGTGATGTCGGCGAAGAGGATGGCGGCGTCCACGCCCAGCTGGCGCACGGGGAGGAGGGTTACCTCGGCGCAGACCTCGGGGATTTGCACGATCTCGGGGAGGGTGTAGCGCTTCCTTATCTCCTGGTACTCCTTCTGGTAACGCCCTGCCTGGCGCATGAACCAGACGGGAGGGCGGGGGGTGGGCTCGCCCCGGGCCGCCCGGAGGATGAGGTCGTTCACGCCCTCCATGCTAGCATGGGGCATGCGCTTCCTTTTTTTCCTCCTGACCTTAAGCCTAAGCTTAACCCCCTTTGCCTGGGCCCAGGAAGACCCCGTGGTGGCCCAGGTGGGGCCCGAACACATCACCAAGAGCCAGTTTGAGCTCCGCTTTGGCCTCTTCGCCCGCAGCGCCCTGCGCCAGCTGGGTCTGCCCGACGCGCAGGAGACCCGGGAGCTTTTGGCCCAGTACCGCGTCCCCTACCTCCAGGCCTTGGCGGAGGAGAAGGCCCTCCTCCAGGTGGCCCGGGCCCGAGGTTTCTGGCCCAAGGAGGAGGCGGTGGAGGCCAAGGTGTGGCAGCTCAAGGAGGCCTTTCCTTCGGAGGAGGCCCTGCTTGCGGCCTTGAAGGAGGCAGGGGTGGAGGACCTCGCCACCTACCGCGCCCTCCTCACCGAGGCCATGGCCCTCGAGGCCCTGGAGGCCCATTACCGGCAAGCATTAAGGGTGTCTTCCGCCGCCCTAAAGGCCCTTTGGCTCCTTTCTCCGGAGTACCGCCACCCCGCCCTCTACTGCGCCCGGCACATCCTGGTGCCCACCCTGGAGGCGGCCAAGGAGGCCTTGGCCCGTCTGGAGAAGGGAGAGGCCTTCCCCGAGGTGGCCAAGGCCCTTTCCCAAGACCCGGGCTCCAAGGAGGAGGGGGGCGACCTGGGGTGCGAGCCCGAGGGCACCTATATCCCCGCCTTTGAGAAGGCCCTCCTCTCCCTGAAGCCGGGGGAGGTGTCGCAACCCGTGGGCACGGAGTTTGGCTTCCACCTCATCCTCCTGGAGGGGGTGAAGCCTGCGGGCCGCTACCCCTTGGAGGAGGTGCGGGAGGACCTCGAGGGCCAGGTGAAGGACCTGGCCTGGGAGAAGCTTTCCAAGGCCCTCATCCGGCCTTTCCCCATCCGCCTCTTCCCCGAGCGCCTCTAGCCTCAGGGGAGGATGTGCAGCAGGGCCTCGTCCCCCACGGGGGCCTGCGCCAGGAGGAGGGCCTCCCCGGGGGCGTAGATGCCGCTTTGCCCCTCAAAGGTGAGGCCCAAAATCTGGCCGTTCAGCATGGGGTTCAGGAGGAGGCGCAGGTGCTCCCGCCCCAGAAGCCGCTCCCGGGCGGAGGCCAGCCAGACCTCCCCCTCCTTGCGCCTGCGGTCCCAGGGCCAGGGACGGTCCCAGGGGGCGGGGTTGGCGGAGGGTTGCAGGAGGACCTCGGCTCCCAGGGCGTCCAGCCGGGCCAGGTGGCGCTCAAAGAACCCATCCAAACAGATGAGGATCCCCACCCTTCCCGCTTGCGTTTCCACCAGGTGGGGGCCGAAGCGGCCCCGCGCAAGCCAGCGCTCGGGCGGGGTGAGCTCCATCTTGGGCACCTGGGCCAGGAGGCGGCCTCTGGGGTTGAAGAAGAGGGCCAGGTTCTGGAACAAGGGGGTGCGGGCGAACCGTCCCCGGGAAAGCTCCTCCTCGTAAGGGGGGGAGAGGAGGGTGCCCGCCAGGAGGTAGGTGGCGAAGGCCCTGGCGGCCTCGGCCATGGTGCGGTGAAAAACCTCGTAGGCCCGCCGGGCCCGCCTCCAAGGAAGGAGCGGAGCCCTCAGGAGGTCCTTGGGGTGCAAGTCCTCCTCCAGGTGCAGGAGGAGGGGAAGCCCGAAGAGCTCGGGGAAGGCGGCCAGGCGGGGGGAGGGGGTGCCCTCGAGGGGCCTTAGGAGGGCAAAAACCCGCTCCTGAAAGGCCTCTTCCGTGCGGTAAAACTCCGGCCTTGCTTCCGCCTGGACGGCCAAGAGGGTGCGGAAGGGCACTCCTCCAGTCTAATGCCCTTGGGCCAGGTTCTGGGCCACGATGAAGACCCCCATGACCACCAGAAAGAGGGCGAAGCCCCGCTTAAGCCCCTCCTGGGGCAGGCGCACCGCAAGCCTCCCTCCCAGGAAGCTCCCCAGGGTACCCACCAGGACGAAGAGACCCGCCACGGCGTAGTTCACCGAGAGCCCGTAGGCGGGGAGGAGGTGAAGGTACTTGTAGAACCCGGCGAAGGATTTCAGGGCGATGATGAGGAGGCTGGTCCCGATGGCCAGGTGCATGGGAAGCCCTCCCAAAAGGACCAGGGCGGGCACGATCAAAAACCCCCCGCCCACCCCCACGAAGCCGGTGAGGGCGCCTACGGAGATCCCATCCAGAACGATCTTCCAGGCCTGGCGCTTCCCCTTGGCCTGTGGGTGGGCGGGGGCGGGCCGGGCCATGAAGTAGGCGGCGAGGAGCATCACCGAGGCAAAGGCCAAAAGCTGCACCTCCCCGGAAACGAAGCGGGATAGCCAGGCCCCCAGGTAGGTGCCCCCCATGCCCGGAAGGCCGAAGAGGAGGGCGTTCCGCCAGTCCACCAGGCCCCTAAGGGCGTAGGGAAGCGCCCCGAGGAGGGCGATCCCCCCTACGATGAGAAGGCTTTCGGCGATGGCCTGCTTGGGGGCTTCCCCCAGGAGGTACACCAAGACGGGTACGGTGAGGATGGACCCCCCGGATCCCAGAAGCCCCAAGGAGAGCCCGATGAGGAGGGCGCCGAGTAGGGCGAGGCTCATCGCTCCACCGGAAGGCCCGCCGCCATCCAGGCGTAGGTGCCTCCTTCCAGGTTGTACACCTTTTCCCCAGGGAAGCCATGCTGGACCAGGAAGTCCGCGGCCACCCCCGAGCGGTTGCCGGAGTTGCATACCAGGAGAAGGGGCCGGTCCTTGGGGAGTTCAGAGAGCCTTTGGGGCAGGGAGGAGAGGGGGATGTTTACCGCTCCCGGCACGTGCCCTTCCCTATACTCCCAGGGCTCCCGCACGTCCACCACCAAGGCCTCCTGCAGAAGCTTTGCTGCCTCGTGGGGGCCCACCTCCTGGAAGGGGGTGGCGGCGTACCCCACCTCCACCGGCGTGGTGTCCACGGGGAGGCCCGAGCGGTACCAACGGACGATGCCCCCCTCGAGGTTGTAGACGTTCCTGTACCCTTGGGCGGTGAGCCACGCCGCCGCCTGCCAGGAGCGGTTCCCCGTGCGGCAGTAGAGGACCACCGGGCGGTCCTTGGGGATCTCCCCGTGGCGGGCCATGAACTCGGAGAGGGGGACGAGGCCTGCCCCGGGGATCCGGGCCTGGGCGTACTCTTCTACTTCACGGACGTCAATGAAGGTCACGCCCTCGTCGTAAAGCTTCTTGGCCTCCTCTGGGCTCAGGTCCTTGACCTCGGTTTCGTACATGTTCACCTCTTTGGGGTTCTTGGGGGACCGGGGCGGAAGCCCCGTCCCCCTGCCCTAGACTCAGGCGTTTACCAACTCCTCGCCCTTGGCCACGGGGAAGCCTGCTTCCTGCCAGGCCCTAATCCCCCCGGTGAGGTTCAGAGCGTTCCTCAGGCCGTGGGACAAGAGGGCGCTGATGGCGGTGCTGGAGCGATCCCCGCCCACGCAGTGGACGATGAGGGGCTTGTCCTTGGGGAGCCGGTCCAGCTGGGCCAGGACCCGCCCCGCGTGGATGTTCAGGGCCCCCGGGATATGCCCCGCCAGGTACTCGTCCCGGCCCCGCACGTCCAGGATCACCGCCTCGCCCCGCTCCCAGAGGGCTTTGGCCTCCCGGGCCGTGATCTGGGGCACGGTTTCCAGCTCTCCATCCGCATACCCCTGGAGGCCCGGGATATACCCCACCACCTCGTCCAGGCCAATGCGGATCAGGGCCCGGGTCAGGGCCTCCACCTCCGAGGGGTGGGCCAGGAGGATGAGGGGCCGGTCGTAGGGAAGAAGCCAACCCGCCCAGGTGGAGAAGTTCTTTCCTGCAGGGATGTTGATGGCCCCCCGGATGTGCCCACCGGCGAAGGCGAACTTGTCCCGGGTGTCCACCAGGATGGCCCCTTCCCGCAGGTACCGGTCAAACTGGGCCTTGGTGAGGCGGCCCGGATGGGGGATGCCTCCCAGGATGGGCATGCCGTCCCGGTTGAGCCGCTTCATCTCTTTGAAGTAGGTGGGGGCTTCCGGCTGACCAGCGAGAAGCGCTTTTACGAAGCCATCCTCATCGTCCCTCTCCAGGTACTCCGCCCACCAGGCATGCCGCCTCTCGTAGCCCACGGTGGTGGCGGGAAGGGCTCCCAGGGCCTTGCCGCAGGCGGAACCTGCCCCGTGGCCCGGCCAGACCTGCACGTGGTCGGGAAGGGTGAGGAACTTCTCCTTGAGGCTTTGGAACATGCGCCGGGCCCCGGGCACCGCCGTGCCCTTGATGCCGGCGGCCTCCTCCAGGAGGTCGGGCCGGCCGATGTCCCCCACGAAGACGAAGTCGCCCGTGAGGAAGAGGAGGGGTTCGTCCGTTACTGCCCCATCGGCCACCAGGAAGGAGAGGTGCTCCGGGGTGTGGCCGGGGGTGTGCACCGCCTTGACGCGGATGTTCCCCACCCGGAACTCGTCCCCATCCTTCAGGAGGACGTGGGCGAACCCTTCCAGGCCCTTGTACTTCCAGTTCTCGTCCCCCTCGTCCGAAAGGTACAGCGTGGCCCCGGTGGCCCGGGCCAGCTCCCTAGCCCCCGAGAGGTAGTCCGCGTGGATGTGGGTTTCGGCGATGGCGGTGATGCGCAGGCCCAGGCTTTCCGCCAGCTCCAAGTAGGTGTCCACGTCCCGCTTGGGATCCACCACCAGGGCCTCCCCGGTGGCGGCGCACCCCAGGAGGTAGCTCATCTGCGCCAAACCCTCCTCGTAGACCTGCCTAAATACCATGGCTTCCCCTCCGCGATGGGACTATTGTCCCCACGCCGCCACTATACCCTATGGGGGTACTAGGTGTCAACGGGGACAGGGTGCGCGGAGGTCTATTCTTTACGGGAAACATCTGCTATATTCAGCAAAGGATGTACCCCTACGGGGGTATCCAGGAGGAGACGATGGCGCTATTGGGACCTAAGGAGCAGGAAATCGTACGCGAGCGGCTTTCCAACCTGGTGCGGGATGTGGAGCTGGTGCTTTTCACCGACACCTCCACCCTGATCGCCCCGGGTAAGGAGCCCTGCCTGTACTGCAAGGAAACCAAGCAGCTTTTGGAGGAGCTGGCGGCCCTTTCCGACAAGCTTCACCTGGTGGTCTACGACCTGGCCACCCCCGAGGGCAAGGAGAAGGCCAAGGAGTACAAGGTGGAGGATCCCCCCACCCTGATCCTGCGGGAGAAGGGTTCAGAGGCCATCAACCTGCGCTACCGGGGCATCCCGGCGGGGTATGAGTTTGCAAGCCTCCTCGAGGACATCGAGATGCTGGGGCGCGACGGCCATGGCTTGCCGGAAAACGTGGTCCAGGAGCTCAACAACCTCCGCGAGGAGGTGGTGCTCCAGGTCTTCGTAACCCCCACCTGCCCCTACTGCCCGCAGGCGGTGCGCACCGCCCACCGCATGGCCTACGCCTCCCCCAAGGTCTGGGGCGAGATGATTGAGGCCAACGAGTTCCCCGAGCTCTCCAGCCGCTACCACATCCACGGGGTGCCGGACACCGTTGTGAACCACGGCAAGGAGAGGATCCTCGGGGCCCAGCCCCTTTCCCAGTTCCTCCAGGCCATCCGCAAGGCGGTGGGGGTGAGCGCCTAACATGACCCGGCGGGCGCTACTGGCGCTACTTGGGTTTTTTGCCCTCCTGGCCCTGGCGGCCTGCGGGCCTAAGGGAAGCTACCAGAACATAGGCCCCGAGGAGCTTTACCAGGCGGTGGACCAGGGGGCGGTGGTGGTGGACGTGCGCACCCCCCAGGAGTTTGCCGAGGGGCACGTCCCTGGGGCCATCAACCTACCGGTGGAGGCCGTTGCCCAGTGGGCGGATACCCTTCCCAAGGACAAGCCGGTCTACCTCTATTGCCGTAGCGGCAACCGCAGCCGCCAGGCGGCGGAGTACCTGAAGCGGAAAGGGTACACCAACCTCTACAACCTGGAGGGCGGGGTCTTGGCCATCGAGCGGGCGGGGTATCCGCTGGTCCGCTGATGGACGCCGTACAGGTGGGGCCTTTGGCCATTCCCTGGACGAGGATCCAGGTGGCCTTGGTCCTTTTGGTCCTGGTGGGGACGGCGGAGTTCCTGGCCCGGAAGGTGGACCGCAGGTTCTCCCCCTGGGCCTACAACGCTGTTTTCCTGGGCCTGGTGGGGGCGCGCTTGGGGTTCGTTCTGGAAAACCTTTCCACGTTCGCCAAGGAGCCCCTCTCGATGCTCTACGTCTGGCAGGGGGGGTTTGACCCCGTCTGGGGTATCCTGGTTGGAGGAGGGTATGCGCTGATGGTGGTGCCCAAGCATCTTTGGCGCTATGCCTTGGTGGCGGTGGCGCTGGCCGGCCTGACGGCGGGGGTGCTCTTCACCCGGGGTGGCGGGGGGCAGGAGGCGCGCCTGCCCAAGCTGGAGCTGTCCTCCCTGGGGGGGACGCCCGTGAACCTGCAAGACTTTCGGGGCAAGCCTTTGGTGCTCAACACCTGGGCCACCTGGTGCCCCCCTTGCCGGCGGGAGCTGCCCATGATGGTGCGCCTGAGCCAGGAGCACAAGGAGGTCCGTTTCGCCTTTGTGAGTCAGGGGGAAGGCCCTGCGGCGGTGAGGGCTTTTTTGGAGGCGCAGGGGCTTGCCCCAGAGTGGGTGCTCCTGGACCCGGAGACCCAGCTTTCCCAGGCCCTAGGGGTCCAGGGGTTGCCCACTACCTTCTTCTTTGACAGCGAAGGGCGTCTGGTGGCCCGCCATCTGGGCGAGTTGTCCGAGGCCCTTCTCCTCGGCTACCTCAGGGCGTTGCGCTGAGTGCCCATGCACGGAGGTGGCCCCATCGACAAGGGCGAGTGTGGCTTGCCCATGGCCCTTTGGGGGTCCCCGTTGGGGCGCAAGCCCCAACGGGGTACTTAGCTCCCAGCGGAAAGCAGGGTTTCCTTCCCCCCCACCACCGTCTTCAGGTGCACCGGCCGGCCCCACAGGCGGTAGAGGTTCTCCAGCACCGCCTGGGTCTTTTTCAGGTCCAGCTCCACGCCCTCGTAGGCGTGTTCCAGAAGGATCTCTCCCCGATTCCCGTAGTTGGCGTCCACCAGCTCCACGATGGGGTAGCTCCCGTTGGTGAGGCGGAAGAGGAGGGCTTTCTTGGCTTCGGGGAAGCGGGGCAGCTCCTCGGGGTTGAGGAGCCTCTGCCGGAGGGCGAACTCAGGGGTCAGGAAGCTGTCCAGGAAGCTCAGGTCCGTGTGGACGGTGCGCACCTGGAAAAGCTGCTTGAGCCCCAGGCCGGTGGGCCTCTCGTAGGTGAGCCGCTCCCCTAGGGGCAGGGCCTCGTACTCCGGGCCGAACCGCCCCTTATCCCAGCGTTCCTCCACTTCCTTTAGGAGCAGGTAGCCCAAGCGATAGGGGTTAAAGCCGTGGGGGGCGAGAAGCCCTGCCTGGAGCTCGGCGAACTCCAAGGCTTCCTCCGGGGAGAGGAGGGGGAGGAGGAGGCGGGTGTGCCAGTAAGTGGCCCAGCCCTCGTTGAGGATCTTGGTGGCCACCTGGGGGACGTAGTACAGGCTCTCCTCCCGGATGATCTCCAGGATGCCCTTCTGCCAGGGGGCCAAGGGGGCGTGTCGGGCCAGAAAGCCCAGGATGTCCCGGGTGGGCCTGGGGGGGAGGGGGATGGGGCTTGCCCCCTCCTCGGCTTCCTTGGGAGGCGCTGGAGGAGGGTTCACGTAGGGATCCAGGTAGGGGCGTACCTGGAGGCGGTCAGGGGGTCTTTCCTCCTTATCCTCCCCCGCCTGCCTTTGGATGTAGAGGGCGTGGGGATCAATGAGGTTTTCCAGGGAAAGTGCCAGATCCAGAAACTCCTCCACGCTTCTCGCCCCATGCCGCTCCATGGCCTTTTCCACGAAGGCCGCATGGTGGGCCATCTCCGCTTCCATGTCCTTGGGGATGGGTTTGAAGGCCAGGTTGTGGTGAAAGAAGTCGGCGTGGGCGTAGACGTGGGCCATGACCAGCTTCTGGGCGAGAAGGGTGTTGCCCTTGAGGAGGTAAGCGTGCACGGGGTAGGTGTTGGCCACCAGCTCGTAGATGCGCCCGAGGCCATAGCGGTAGGTTTCCCGGTAGCGCAGATACTCGCTGCCAAAGCGCCAGTGGGAATAGCGCCGGGGGAACCCCCCGTAGGCGGCCAGCATGGCCATCTCCTCTGGACCTACCTCCTCAAAGAGCACCGGGGGAAAGGAAAGCCCTTCCGCCAGGGCTCTTTCCCGCAGGATCTCGGCCCAGCGCCTCAGTTCCTTGCGCATCCTTCAGCCTCCCAAAAGCCGCCTAAGGGCCAAGGGCAGATCCTCCTTGCCGTGTACCTCCGTGGCGGCGAGCCCTTCCTCCTTGCCCAGGGCTTCCTTCAGGTCCTCGAGGAACCGTCCCTGGCCGTAGGGCCCCTGCACCTGGGCGTAGCCGTAGAGGGCCAAGGTGGGGAGGAGGCGCCTTAGGGCCTCGAGGGCCTGGGGGGTGTCCCCCTGCCAGTTCTCCCCGTCGGAGAAGTGGTAAAGGTAGCGGTTGTAAAAGGCCTCCGGGTAGCGCTTCAGGATCTCCTCCGCCAGCAGGAGGGCGCTGGAAAGCCGGGTACCCCCGCCTTCCCGGGCCCGGAAGAACTCCTCCTCCGTTACCTCCCAGGCCTCGGCGTCGTGCAGGAGGTAGCGCCTTTCCAGGCGGGGGAAGTGGCGCTTGATCCAGAGGGTGATCCAGAAGGAGAGGGTCTTCACCAGCCTAAGCTCCTCCTCCCGCATGCTCCCCGAAACGTCCAGGGCGAAGAGGACCACCGCCTGGGCGTGGGGCCTAGGCTTGCTCCTCGGGGCCTTGTAGCGGAGGTCCTCCCGCTCGGGGACCAAAAGGGGCGCCTCCGGGCGGTACTCTCCGGTGATGAGGGCCCGCTTGAGGCTTTCCTTAAGGGTGCGGCGCACGTGGCGCAGGCCCCTCGGCCCCTTGCGGGCAATGGTGGTGTAGCGGAAGGCCTCCTCGGTGACCTCCCCTTCCCCCTTGGGCCTGAGTCGGGGGAGCCGCAGGGCCTCGCCCATGAGGTCTAAAAACTCCTCCAGCTCCAGCTCGGCCACAGGCACGTGGCCCGAAGGGCCCAGGCTTTCCGTCCCCGGCCCCCCAAGGCCTAGGTCCTCCCCCAGGGGCTCCCCGTACACAATCTTGGGGAGCTCCAGCTGGGGCAGGGGGATGGAGACCAGGCGGCCTTCCACCTGGCCGAAGAGCTCCTCCCGGGTTAAAAACTCCCGGGCCCGCTTTTTCACCTCTCCGCGAACGATCTCCTTAAAGCGCAGAAGGTCGCGCTCAATGGGCCTCATCGCTCACCCCGGGCGAAGATGGAGGCAGCGAACTCCAAAACCCCGCTGGCGCAGTGCTCGCAGTAGCCGTGGTCGCGGATGAGGCGGGCCTTGACCACGTCGATCTTGGCCTGGGTCTCCGGGTCCACCACCCCCGAGACCAGGGCGGAGAGGCGGATGGTGTCCTTCTGGTCGTCGAAGAGCTTGAGCTCCAGGGCCCGGCGGAGCCTTTCGTTGTCCTTGTAGGTGAACTGCCTCCCTTCCAGGGCCAGGGCGCCGATATAGTTCATGATCTCCCGGCGGAAGTCGTCCTTGCGGGACTCGGGGATCTCGATGCGCTCCTCTATGGAGCGCATGAGGCGCTCGTTGGGGGGCTCGGGGGCGCCGGTGTAGGGGTTTTTCACCTTTTCCCCTAGGACGTAGGCCTTCACGTGGTCGATGTAGTTGTGGAAGAGGCGGTTTAGGGCCTCCTCGTCGGCGGCGATGGCCCTTTGCACCTCGTTCTTCACGATCTCCGCGTACTCCGCCTTCACCTCCTGCAGAAGGGCCTTGTAGCGCTCCCGGGTCTTCTCGTCGGAGATGAGGGAGTGGTGCTTGAGGCCCTCTTCCAGCTCGTTCATCACCATGAAGGGGTTGATGCAGGGTTCCTCCGAGGTGACCAGGACGTTGGAGATCTTGTCCTGGATGTAGCGGGGGCTGATGCCCTCGAGGCCCTCCCGCTTGGCCTCGGCCATGAGCTCCCGCACCGCCTCCTCCGTCCAGCCGGGAAGGAGCTTGCCGTCGTAGAGCTTGAGCTTTTGCATGAGGGTGAGCCCCGCCCGCTTGGGAGGCTCTAGCCGGGTGAGGACCGCCCAGGTGGCGGCCATCTCCAGGGTGTGGGGGGCGATGTGCTTGGCCCTGACCTTGCTGAAGTCCCGCCGGTAGATTTTCACCTCGTCGGAAACCCGCAGGATGTAGGGGACGTCGATCTTGATGGTGCGGTCCCGGAGGGCCTCCATGTACTCGTTGGCCTGGAGCTTGCGGTATTCGGGCTCATTGGTGTTGTGACAAACAACGTTTCCGACGCCGCAGACAAAGTTGTGAAGGCCCTCGCACTCAATGTCGTAGACCCACTCCGCGAACGCTTTCCGGGAGTGCACTCGGGCCTGGAAGCGGCGGTGGCGGCCCCCGCGCTTGCCATCCCCCGAAACAAACCGAATCCGGTAAGCCGGGAGCCGACCAGGCCGTTCCTGTCGGTAGACGCCATAGTCGTAACCGAGTAACGTCGCCAGGGTGCCCACTTGAGCTGCCAGCATCGGCGAGATCGTCTTGAATTCAAAGAAGCGGGCACGGTAATCGGCCGATGCGGTCCGGTTGAGCTCTGCGGAGAGCTTACGGGAGCCGTCGGTGCGCATCAGTTCGTCAAAGGTGTGTTGGAGGAAGGGCTTTGGCAACCGAAAGAGGAAGTCCGGGAGCTTCTTGGAGGCTGCGTGTTCACCGCAGTGGTGGCGCGCAAGCGCGGCGATAGCTTGCGAACCAAGGTAGAGTCGCCATGCCGAATCGGTCTTGGCGCCGGCATCAATGTAGCCGTGTGCGGTTGTGATGCGAGCGTAAGCCCCACGGACCCGTTCCAACTCGTTCCGGTCCCCGTGGCTAATCACGATGCCGCCGTTTTTGCCGTTCACGTGGCCCTCGGTGGCGTACCAGATGAGGACGGTGAGGAGGTCCTTGAGGGCGCTTTCGTCCCGAACCGGGTGGTAAACCGCTCGGATCTCCGTTGCGTGCCGTGGGAGGGCGAGCCTTGCCCACCCGGGACGGGCGGGGCGCGTCAGGGGTCCGCTTCCCACCGCTGCACGAACGCCTTCGCGGATGAAGCCGTCAACACCCTCCACCACATCCACAAGTGCCTCTTGCTCCTGTAAGGCGAGATCCACATCGATCCGGCGCACCGCCGCGATTTCGCGCCGCTCCTCCGGGTAGAAAGTCCGCCCGTGGCGGTCGTATAGGGAGTGGTTGGGGGTCGTCTCCACCACGCCCCATTTCTGGGAGGTGGTGAGCATCTCGCCTGTAAACCGGTGCCGGAAGATGGACCGGACAGGGGTCCATCGCGTCTTACCCGACGAGAAGTCGTGTGCGAGCACTTCGAGTCCCGTGGGGTCGTGGCCGAACCTTTCCCAGAGGCCTTGGAGTGTCGTCCACCCAGGGATGCCTCGGTAGCGGTACAGGATCGGCGTGTCTCCGGAGACGCTATGCCCCAGGATGATCTCATCGATGTCCGTCTGGGCGAACTTCTTGGACTTGATCTTGTGTTCCTGGCTGGCGGTGAGGAGGTCGTAGAGGAAGGCCACGTCCAGCTTGAGGATCTCGATGAACTCCACCAGGCCCCGGTTGGCGATGTTGAGTTCCCCGTCGAAGTTAAAGGCCCTGGGGTCGGAGTCGGAGCCGTAGATGGCCACCTTGCGGTAGTTGATGTCCCCGGTGAGCTCGGTGGAGTCCTGGTTCTTCTCGTCCTTGGGCTGGAAGGTGCCGATGCCGATGCGGTCCTTTTCCGAGAGGACCAGGCGCTTCACCACGATCTCCTCCTCCAGCACCTTGGCCAGATCCCCGCCGTGACGGGCCAAGGCCTCCCGCATCTGGAAGCGGCATACCGGGCAGAGATCCCCCTCCAGCTCGAGGGGGTAGGGGTACTCGGGATGGAGGCGCTTAAGCTCCTCCAAAAACTCGTTTCGGATCTCCTTGGGCAGGAGGAGGAGGGGCTCCTCGTGCATGGGGCAGGGAAGGGGGCCTTCCTTAGTCTTCCAATAGAAGGTGAAGAGCTTTCCCTCCTCCGTGCGGCTGTAGGCCTCGAGGCCCTTCTTAAGGAGCCGGGCGATGGTGCTCTTGGCCGAGCCCACGGGACCGTGGAGGAGGAGGATCCGCCGTTCGGGCCCCAGGCGGTGGGCGGCAGCTTTTAAGGTGGCCACCAGGCGCATGAGGGGTTTGTCCAGGCCGAAGATGGCATCCTTTCCCCCTTCGAAGGGGTCCTCGAAGAAGCGGTAATGGAGGAGCTTCTCCCTGAAGAGGGTATACTCCTCCACCCCGTAGGAGAGGATCATGTCGTGCACCCGCTGGAAGCTGGTCCTCAAGGGCCTGGGGTCTTGTTTGAGAAGGCTTAGGTAGTCGCCGAAGGAGCCCTCCCAGCTCAGGGCCCGGTAGGCCTCGAGGTCTTGACGGCGACGGATGCGCTCCAGTTCGTTCATGGAAGCCCTCCTTCATACCGGCTAGGAAAGGGTTTTGATAGCTCTGCCTTTATTGTAGCAGGTTCTGGGCGAAGAATGTGGCCCCGGTTCTAGCCGGGGAAGGGGATTTGCGCTAGGCTTCTCTAGCCTCTTGAGATCTCGTAGAACCCCCGGGCGTTGTGAAGGAAATGGGCCAGGATGCCGGGGAGGAGGCTTCCGGTGAGAAGGTAGCTGAGCCCAAAAAGGAGCCCGGCAAGCCCGGTGTAAACCGGGTAGGCAAGGGCCCGCCTGGGGGCGGGGTGAAGGAGGGCGAAGACCAGGGCCTGGAGGAGGAGGCCCCAGGGCCCCAGCCAGGCTACCAGGAGGCTCTGCAAAAGGCCCCGAAAGAAGACCTCCTCCGCCACCCCCGAAAGGAGGGCGAGGAGAAGGAGGATTGCGGGTCCTACCCCAGCCCGGCGCAGGGCCTCTCCCAAGGCCCGGTGGAGGCTTTCCGCCTCCCGGAAGGAGGCGGGGAAAAGGTGCCGGAAGGCTTCCTCCAAAGCGGCCAAGGCCAGGAAGAGGCCCAGGGCATAGAAAAGCTCCTTGGGGCCCGCCTGGCCAAAGGGAAGGCCCAAGAGGAGCATGCCAGAAGCCCCAAGGAGGAGTAGCCCTCCTTGCAGGGCTAGGAGGAAGCCCAGGGGTGGGGGAACCAAGGCCTTAAGGCCTACTCCCCGCCCAGGGCGAAGCCCTGGTCCAGGAGCTTCTTGGGGTAAGCGCGGAAGGCCAGGAGGGTTTCCGTGCGCTCCACCCCTTCCAGGGCCAGGATCCCCTGGGTGACGGCATCGTCCAGTTCCTCGAGGTCCTTTAAGCGCAAAAGGGCCACCAGGTCGAAGGGGCCCGTAACCGAGTAAACCTCGGCCACCTGGGGGAGTTCGGCGATGGCCTCGCCCAGGGCAGCGATCCGGTCCCCGCGGGCACGGATGAGTACGAAGGCGGTGATCACCCCTTTATCCTACCTCCAGGATCAGCTTGGGACGGAAGGCCAGGGCATCGGCGGCCACCAGGTGGAGAGGGATGCCCCGGTACTCCTTGGGAAGCTTTTCCGGGTCGGCCCCGTGCAGGTGGCCGTAGACGATGGCCTGGGGCTTGGCCTCCGCGGCCAGCTCCAGAAGGGAGGTGGCCTCCCCCTTGGGGCCGAAAGGGGGGAAGTGGAAGGCCACCACCAGATGGCGGTAGGGTTTGCCCTTGAGGTCCTGTAGGGAGAGCTTGAGCCGCTCCACCTCCCGGGCGAAGATCCGCTCGTCCTCCGGGGTAGCGGGGGGGTACTGCCAGCCCCTACTCCCCGCCACCGCCACCCCGTCCAGGACCAGGGCATCGTTTTGCAGGGCGTACATGCCTTCGGGTAGGACAGCCCTCAGGCGGGTTATGGAGGGCCACCAGTAGTCGTGGTTCCCCTTCAGAAGCACCTTTTTCCCCGGCAAGGCGGCCAGGTCTAAAAGGTCCGGCAGGGCCTCCGAAAGGCGCATGGCCCAGGAGATGTCCCCGGGGACGATCACCAGGTCCCCCTCCGCCACCACCTCCCGCCAGCCCCGGAAGAAGGCCTCCGGGTGGCCCTGCCAGTTGGGGCCGAAGACGGTCATGGGCTTGGGGTGCAGGCGGGAGAGGTGGGGGTCGGCGATGGCGAAGACCCGCATGGGCTTTAGCGTACCCTATGGGTATGGAAAAGGCTGAGGCCCTGGCCTATGCCCTAAGGCTTCTTTCCCAAAGGGCCATGAGCCGGGCCCGCTTGCGGGAGAAGCTTCTGGGCCGCTTTCCCGAAGGGGAGGTGGAAAGGGTTTTGGCCCGCCTCGAGGAGCTGGGCTACTTGGACGACCGGGCCTTTGCGGAAGCCTTCGTGGCCGCCAGGCGGAAGTACGGTCCTCATAAGCTCCGCCACCTCCTAAGGGCCCAGGGGGTGGCGGAGGAGGTGGTGGAGGAAGCGCTGGCCGCCTATGGGGAGGAGGAGAACCTGGAGGCAGCTCTAAGGGTTCTTCGCCGCTACTCCCGCCGCCAGGACAAGGCCAAGGCGGTGCGCTTCCTTCAGGGCCGGGGGTTTCCCCTTTCCGTGGCACTAGAGGCCTACCGGCTTGTCAAGGAGGAGGAAAGCGGGTAAAAAGAGCCCATGCCTGAGGTGCGCGCGGAACGCTTGATCAAGGCGCCAGCGGAAAAGGTGTATGCCCTGGCCAAGGACCTGGAGGGCTTGAAGCCCTACCTCAAGGAGGTGGAAAGCCTCAAGGTGCTCTCCCAGGAGGGCAACCGCACCCGAAGCGAATGGGTGGCGGTGGCCATGGGCAAGAAGGTGCGCTGGCTGGAAGAGGAGGAGTGGGACGACCAGAACCTAAGGAACCGCTTCTACTCCCCGGAAGGGGATTTTGACCGGTACGAGGGCACCTGGGTCTTCCTGCCGGAGGAGGAGGGGACCCGGGTGGTCCTGAGCCTGACCTATGAACTCACCATCCCCATCTTCGGGGGGCTTTTGCAGAAGCTGGTGCAAAAGCTCATGCAGGAGAACATAGAAAGCCTTCTTAAGGGCCTGGAGGAACGGGTTCTGGCTTCCTAGTTGCACGTGGGGCCCTTTTGCTCTACCATGGGCCTGAAGCCGCCCATGCCCTTCCAAAGCGGGGTGGCCCAGGAGCTTTCAGGAGGTCAAAGTGGAAACGTTGCGCGTGTCTTCCAAGTCCCGCCCCAACTCCGTGGCCGGCGCCATTGCGGCGCTCTTGCGCACCAAGGGGGAGGTGGAGGTGCAGGCCATCGGGCCCCAGGCGGTGAACCAGGCGGTGAAGGCCATCGCCATCGCCCGGGGGTACATCGCCCCCGACAACCTGGACCTGGTGGTCAAGCCGGCCTTCGTCAAGCTGGACCTGGAGAACGAGGAGCGGACCGCCCTTAAGTTCAGCATCAAGGCCCATCCCCTGGAGTCTTGAGGCCGGAAAGCCCCAGGGCCCTCGCCGTTCGCATCCTCCTCGAGGTGGAGCGGGGCAGCAGGGCCCAACTATTTTTGGACCGGGCTTTGGACCACCTGTTCTGGCCCGAGCGGGACAGGGCCTACGCCACCCATTTGGTGTACGGGGTCCTGCGCCACCTTAGGTTTCTGGACTTTCTCTTGGAGCCTTACCTCAAGAGGCCGGAGAGACTCCCTTCCATGGTGCGTTGGATTCTGCGCCTGGGGGCCTGGGAATGGCTTTCCGGCAAGCCCGACCATGCCCGGGTGAGCCCCTGGGTGGAGGAGGCCAAAAAGGTTTCCCCTCGCCTCGCCGGCCTGGTCAACGCCGTACTCCGTCGTTTGAGCCTGCGGGAGGCCCCGGAGTGCGTGCGCCTCAGCCTGCCCGACTGGCTTTGCCAAGCCTGGCGAAGATTCTTTGGCCAGGTGGCCTTCGCCGAGGGGTTCAACGAGCCCGCTCCCCTCTTCGTCACCGCTTACCGCTCCGTGGAGGGATTGAAGCCAGGACCCATCCCCGATAGCTACCTCTGGGAGGGAGGAAAAACCGACTTTTCCGCTTTAGGCCTCCAGCCTCAGAACCCCGCTTCCCTCTTTGCCGCCCAGCTTCTTAACCCTGTCCCCGGGGAAAAGGTGCTGGACCTGTGCGGGGGTGCGGGGCTTAAGGCCTTTTACCTGGCCGCCAAGGGGGCGGAGGTGGTGTCCTACGACCTGAACCCCAGGCGCCAGGAGGCGGGGGGGAAGACGGCGAGGAAGCTGGGCCTGAGGGTAGCCTACCGCACCCAGGACCTGACGGAACCCCTTCCCGAGAAGGCCAAAAAGGTTCTTCTGGATGCTCCTTGCACCGGAACCGGCACTTTCCGGAGCCATCCCGAGCTCCGCTACCGCCTGGCCCCAGAAGACCCGAGTCGCATGGCGGAGTTGCAGCTTAAGCTTCTGGAGACCGCTGCCCGGGCCACGGAGGAAGGGGGGGTGCTGGTGTATAGCGTCTGCACCCTGACGGAGGAGGAAGGGGAGGGGATGGCCCGGGCCTTTCTCGCCCGGCATCCGGAGTTTGAGCCGGAGCCCATAGCCTGCCCCTTTCCCGTGCTTCGGTCGGGCCTGGGTGTTTATGTGGCCCCGGAGGGAGGCCTGGATGGGTTTTATTACCTGCGCCTGCGGAAGGTAAACTCTAGAACATGAAGCTGGTGTTCGTGGGCCTGGGCAAGATGGGGAAAAGCATCCTGAAGGGGGCCTTGGACCGGGGTTTCCTCAGGCCTGGGGAGGTGGGGGTGGTGGGTCGCACCCCGGAGCGCACCCGGGAGCTGGCCGAGGCCTTTGGCCTTCGTCCTTTAGCCCTTAAGGAACTCGTCCAGGCGGAGCGGGTGCTTTTGGCGGTCCAGCCCCGGGATTTTCCCCATCTGGCCCCGGAGATCGCCCACCCCGGGGTGGGATACATCTCCATCATGGCCGGGGTATCCACGGCGGTGCTTTCCCGCAGGCTGGACACCCGGCGGGTGGTGCGGGCCATGCCCAACCTGGCGGCGGTGATTGGGGAGAGTTCCACCGCCCTTACCGCTTTGAGGGAGGCCCGGGAGGCAGGGGACCTGGACTTTGCCCGGTCCCTTTTCGCCACCGTGGGGGATGTGTACGAGATCCCCGAGCACCTCTTTGACCCCTTCACCGCCATGTCCGCCTCTGCTCCCGCCTATCTGGCGGTGGTGGCCGAGGCCCTGGCGGATGCCGGGGTGAAGATGGGTATGCCCCGGGCCCTGGCCCTGCGCCTGGCGGCGGAGGCCCTGGCGGCCACGGGGGAGCTCTTGAAAAGCCGCCATCCGGCCCAACTCAAGGACGAGGTGGCAAGCCCCGGGGGAACCACCATCCACGGCCTCCACGCCCTCGAGGCCCGCTCCCTAAGAGCCGCCTTCTACGAGGCGGTGGAGGCCGCCACCCGGCGGGGGCACGAGCTGGGAGAGGCGGAGTAAGGGTATGGGAGGCTCTAAGGGCGGGGGGTTTTGGCGGTTCCTCTGGGCGGTGCCGGTTTTCCTTTCCCTGGCTCTTGGCCAGGTCTTTCCCCAGGGAGGGGGACGGTACCTGTACTCCGATGGCACCCAGCAGGAGCTTCTTCCCACCCAGGAGGGGTATCGCCTCCGCTACGGGAAGGAGGGGCGCGTGTTCCGGGAGGACCGGCTCAAAGGGGGTGCCGAGGGGCTTTTTCTCCTGGGGGTGGGTCTGCCCGAGGGGTACTTTCCCTTTACGCCCCCCCTCCTTCTCTACCCCTCGAGGCTGGACCTGGGGCTTTCCTGGGGGGGAAGCGCCCAGTTCCGTGGGCAACGAGTGGCTCTCTCCGCCCGGGTGGAGGGGATAGAAGGGGTAAGGGTAAAGGCCGGGGCCTTCAACGCCTACCGGGTCCGGGTGGCCTACACCACGGAGAAGGGGGGTACGGACCTCAAGGAGATCTTCCTGGTTCCGGGCCTCGGGGTGGTGGCCTACCGCACCGGGGAGGCCTGGGTGGAGCTTTTAAGGCTCCCACAGGCCCTCACGCCCCGGCAAGGGCCTTAGGCCTTGGCCTTGAGGTAGTAGCGGAGGATTTCCCGGTACATGCGAAGGCGGTGAGCAAAACCGGGAATGAGCCCCCGCTTTTCCTCCTTCATCACCTGGCTCACCCCCGGAAGGGGCAGGTAGAGGACCCGCCAGCCCGCCTTTTTGGCGTGGCGGGTGAGGAGGAGCTCCAGGTCGTATCGGGCGTTCTCGAGGCCCCGCACCCTTCGCAAATCCTCCGTTTTCAGGGCTCGCTGTCCGGAGAGAAAGGGGGTGAGGCGCATGGCGAGATCCGTGGAAAGCCTTCCCCCTCGGAAGACGCCCACCGTCATCTCCGCCTTCCCCTTTGCCACAGGGTCCAGCAGGGACTCCAAGTGGTACGGGGCAAGACCCAGAAGATCCGCATCCAGGAGGAGGACCAAGGGGGTGTTCACCCGTTTGAGCCCTTCCGCGATGGCCCCGCCCTTACCCCGGTTGTGGGGCAGGCGCACCACCTGGGCTCCAGCCCTGGCGGCTTCCTGGGCGGTGCGGTCCTCTGAGCCATCGTCGGCCACCACCACGGGGAAACCTGCCTCCTTGGCCACCCGCACCACCCCTGCGATGGTGGCCTCCTCATTGTAGGCAGGGATGAGGACCGTGGCCTCCATCTAGCCCCCGAGAAGCCGCCTTAGGTCCTGGAAGGTGACCAGGATGACCAGAAGGATGAGGAAGACGAAGCCCAGGTAGTGGACCATGGCCTCCTGCTCGGGGCGGATGCGGAGGAAACGGGAGAGGAAGAGGAGGAGAATACGCCCGCCATCCAGGGCAGGAATGGGCAAAAGGTTGAAAAGGGCCAGGGAGAGGTTGATGGCCACGGTAAGCTCCAACAGGCGGAAAAGGCCCTCCTGGGCTGCCCGGCCTGTTTCCGCCACGATCCCCACCGGTCCCATGACCCCGTTGTCGGGATTTCCCGCCAGCACGCCCAAAAGCCCTCCCACCAGGGCCTTCACCATCTGGGGTCCGAAGGCCAGGGTACGGCCCACGGCTAGCCCCAGTCCTTCCAAGAACCCCACCCGGCGGAAGGCCACCTCGGGTTGGTACACCACCCCAAGCCGTTCCACGCCCTCCTGCCAGGTGAGGGAGAGGGTGAGCTCCTGGCCCTGACGGCGCACGGTGAGGGTGTGCTCCCCTGGGGTCTTCACCCGCTCAATCCCCTGGGCCTGGGCGAGGGGGGTACCGTCCACGGCCACCAGGATGTCGCCGGCCCGTAGCCCCGCTCTTTCCGCCACGCTCCCCGGGAGGACTTCCAGGATCACCGCCCTTCCCGCGGCCTCCGGCACCCCTTGGACGCTGAAGAGGTAGGCGAGGAGTCCCCAGGCCATGAGGACGTTCATGACGACCCCGGCCACCAGGACCAAAAGCTTCCCCGGGAAGGGAAGGGCATCGTATCCCCGGCCCCGCTCCTCGGGGAGGAGGCCTTCGATGTCCGCGTACCCCCCCAGAGGAATGGCAGAAAGCCGCCACTCGGTGCCCCAGGCCTGCCGTTTCCATAGGATGGGGCCGAAGCCCAGGCTGAAGGCCTTGACCCGCACCCCTTGGACCCGCGCTGCCAGGTAGTGCCCCAGTTCGTGCACAAAGATGCTGACCCCGATGATGATGAGAAACCAGATCAAGCTCATGCCCACCTCTTGGCCTCCTCCCGGGCCCAGGCATCCACGGCGAAGAGGTTCTCCCATGTTAGGGGAAGGGAAGGGGTGTTTTCCAGGACCTGGGCCAGGATTTTGGGGATATCGGTGAAGGGGATTCGGCCAGCCAAAAATGCCTCCACCGCCACCTCGTCGGCGGCGGAAACCGCTACCTGGGCCACCCCGCCCCGCCTTCCCGCCTCATAGGCCACCGCCAGGGCGGGGAAGCGCTTTAGGTCCGGCTCGAAAAACTCCAGCACCCCGGGGATGGGGAGGTTCTGCAAAGGGGTTTTCGCCCTTTCGGGGTAGGTGAGGGCGTACTGGATGGGAAGGCGCATGTCCGTGGGGCCCAGTTGGGCCTTAAGGCTACCGTCAATGAGGCGCACAAGCCCATGCACGTAGGCCTGGGGGTGGACCAGAACTTTAATCCTCTCCAGGGGAAAGCGGAAGAGCTCCTTGGCTTCGAGGACTTCGAGGCCCTTGTTGAAGAGGGTGGCCGAGTCTATCGTCACCTTGGGGCCCATGCGCCAGCGAGGGTGGTTGAGGGCCATCTCCGGCGTGACCTGAGAGAGGTCCCCAGGCTCCCTTAAAAAGGGTCCGCCGCTGGCCGTCAGGATGAGCTCGGCCACGCCCTCCCGCTTCTCCCCCAAGAGGGCCTGGAAGAGGGCCGAGTGCTCCGAGTCCACGGGGAGGATCTCAGCCCCATGAGCCTCCACCTCCTGCCAGAGGAGGGGCCCTGCGGCCACCATGGCTTCCTTATTGGCCAAGGCGATGCGCTTGCCCGTCTGGGCCGCCACCCGGGTGGGGGAAAGGCCCGCAAGACCGGGAATGGCGGCCACGGCCACCTCGGCCTCCAGGGCGGCCACCTCCTCCGGGGTACCTAACGTTAACCAGGGGAAGCGGGCCTTCAGTTCCCCGCGCAGGCTTGGGTCTGCAGCCACCAGGAGGGGTTGCCACTCGGCTATCTGCTGGGAGAGCGCCTCCAGGTTTCTCCCGGCGGCGAGCCCCACCACCCGAAAGCCCTGCCAGCGGCAGACCTCGAGGGCCTGCCGCCCTATGGAACCCGTGGAACCCAGGATCACCACCCGTTTCATGTGAAGAGCACCACCAAAAAGTAGGTGAGGGGGAAGGTGAAGAGAAGGCTGTCGATCCTATCCAGAAGCCCTCCGTGGCCGGGAAGGAAGTGCCCCGAGTCCTTCACCCCACAGTACCGCTTCAACATGGACTCCACCAGGTCCCCAAGCTGGGCGGCCAAGGAAAGGAGGAAGCTGAAAAGCCAAAGTTCCAGGAGGCCGAAGGGGAAGACCTCCCGCACCAGCCCGGTGTAGAGGGCCAGGGCCAGAAAGCTTACCGCAATCCCCCCCAAGGAGCCCTCCACCGTCTTACCGGGGGAGATTTCCGGGGCCAGCTTTTGCCGGCCCAGGGCCCGGCCCACGAAGTAGGCGCCGATGTCGGTGGCGAAGCTGGCCACCAGGGGCAGGGAAAGGGTCCAAAAGCCCAGGGTGCTGTCCGGGATCTCCCGCAGGAGGAGAACATACCCCAGGCTCCAGGGCAGGTACAAGAAGGCCATGAGGGTGAAGGCGAAGCGGGTGAGGTCGGCTCCCCTGAGCAGCTCATGGCTGAAGCTTCCCAATAGGAAAAGCCCCAGGGCCACTTCCCGCCAGGGCACCTGGGGGAAGTGCCAGTAGAGCTGGGGCAAGGAGAAGAGGAAGAGGAGTACCCCCCCGCCCACCAGGAAGGGCAGATTCAAGCGGATGCCCCTTTTGGCCAGCATGTCCCTAAGCTCCAGGCTCCCCAGCCACAGGACGAAAACCAGGGTGGGCAGGATTAAGGCGAGCCCCCCCCAGAGCACCCATAGGAGCAAAAGAACCCCTACCAGGGCGGAAAGGACCCGGGTGGGCAGGTCGTCCCTGCCCTCCATCACCCCTCCTTCCCCGTGGGCCCCCACGTAAGGGGCCCATAAGGTTTGGACAAGCCGTCCACAGCAGACAAAAGGTGGGTCCTAAGGGGCTTCCTAACCTAGGATCTCCTGCTCCTTCTTCTCCAGAAGCTCGTCGGCCTTGGCGATGAACTCGTCGGTGATCTTCTGGATTTCGGCTTCCGCCCGCTTGGTATCGTCCTCCGAGAGGTGGAGTTCCTTGGAGAGTTTCTTGAGTTTTTCCAAGGCCTCGCGCCGGACGTTGCGGATGGCGATCCGTCCCTCCTCGGCGTAGTGGCGGGCGGTTTTCACCAGGTCCTTGCGCCGTTCCTCGGTGAGGGGGGGAATGTTGATGTACAGGGCATCCCCCTTGTTGGTGGGGTTCAAGCCCAGGTCCGAGTCGCGGATGGCCTTCTCTATGGCCTTTAGGGCATTTTGGTCCCAGGACTGCACCACCAGGGTCTTGGCGTCGGGGGCGGTTACGGTGGCGATCTGGTTCAGGGGCACATGGGTGCCGTAGTACTCCACCTTGAGGTGGAGGAGAAGGGCGGGGTTGGCCCGCCCGGTACGAAGGCCCGCCAGGTTGTGCTCCAGGGCCTCGAGGCTCTTTTGCATGTGCGCCCGTGTTTCCGCGTAAAGCTCTTTCAGGCTCATGGTACCTCCTTCAGGTGTGGATCAGGGTACCCACCTTTTCCCCCTGGATAATACCCACCAGGGCGCCGGGTTTGAAGATGTCAAACACCACGATGGGAAGCCCCGCTTCCATGCACAGGGTGATGGCGGTGGTGTCCATGACCTGCAGGCCCCGGTTCAGGACCTCCAGGTAGGTGAGCTCGTCAAAGCGCACCGCGTTGGGATTCTTCCGGGGGTCGTCGGAATAAACCCCGTCCACCTTGTTCTTGGCCATGAGGACCACCTCGGCCCCCACCTCCAGGGCCCTTAGGGCGGCGGCGGTGTCCGTGGAGAAGAAGGGGTTGCCCGTCCCTCCGCCGAAGATGACGATGCGTTCCTTCTCCAGGTGGCGCAGGGCCCGCCTGCGGATGTAGGGCTCGGCCACCTGGGTGATGGTGAGGGCGGTCTGGACCCGGGTGGGGATCCCCAGGGACTCCAGGGCGTCTTGCAGGGCTAGGGCATTCATGATGGTGGCCAGCATGCCGATATAGTCGGCGGTGGCCCGGTCCATACCCACCCCCTGCCTTGCTCCCCGCCAGAGGTTCCCCGCCCCAATCACGATGGCCAGCTGGACTCCCGTGTCGTAGGCGGCCTTGATCTCCTTGGCCAGGGCCTTGGTGGCCTCGGGTTCGATGCCGAAGCCGTTTGCGGTCAGAAACTCGCCGGAAAGCTTGAGGAGAACCCTCTTATACTTCATGGCTTGACTGGTCCCCCAACCGGATTTAACAAAACCGGGGCCCCTTTGGGTAAGGGCCCCGGTTTGCCCCATGGCCTACGCCCCCAGCTCAAAGCGGCAGAAGCGCCGTACCACGATGTTCTCCCCGGTCTTGGCGATGGCCTCCTGGATCAGCTCCTTCACCCGGATCTTGTCGTCCTTGACGAAGGGCTGTTCCAGAAGGACTACCTCCTCCAGGTACTTCTTCAGGCGCCCCTCGGCGATCTTCTCCGCAATCTGAGCGGGTTTGCCCTCGTTGAGGGCGGCCTGGATGTAGATCTGGCGCTCCTTCTCCAGCTCCTCAGCGGGGATCTCCTCAGCGGAGACGTAGCGGGGGTTCATCATGGCGATGTGCATGGCCAGATCCCGGGCCAGGTTCTGGAAGATCTCGTTCCGGGCCACGAAGTCGGTCTCGCAGTTCAGCTCCACCAGGACCCCCACCCGCTGGTTGTGGTGGATGTAGTGGCCGATGACCCCTTCCCGAGCCTCTCGCTCCGCCTTCTTGGCCGCCTTCATGGCCCCCCGCTCCCGGAGGAGCTGGACAGCCTTCTCCTCATTCCAGCCAGCGTCCTCGAGGGCCTTCTTCACATCCATCATGCCGGCCCCCGTGGCCTCGCGCAGCTTCTTGATGAGTTCCATCTGGCTCATGCTTCCACCTCGTCCTCGCCGAAGTCGGATGCCCCCTGGACCTGGGCCTCTGCCCTTTCGGCCTCCTCCACCAGGGCGTAGGAGGGGGAGGGTTCCACCACCCCGCCCCGGGCCTGGATGATAAGGTCCACGGCCCGGGAGACGATGAGCTGGATGGAGCGGATGGCGTCGTCGTTGCCGGGGATGATGTAATCCACCAGCTCGGGGTCGGAGTCGGTGTCCGCCAGGGCCACCACGGGGATGAAGAGCTTGCGGGCCTCCCTCACGGCGATGGCCTCCTTGGTGGGGTCCACCACGAAGATGGCGTCAGGAAGGCGCTTCAGACGGCGGAAGCCCGAAAGGTATTTCTGCAGGCGGTCCAACTCGTGCTTCAGGCGCACCTGCTCCTTCTTGGGCCGGTCCTGGATCTCCGGGGAGGCGAAGAGGTTCTCCAGCTCCTCCAGGCGGTTCACCCGCTGGGAGATGGTCTTGAAGTTGGTGAGCATCCCACCCAGCCAGCGCTGGTTCACGTAGGGCATCCCCGCCCGCTCCGCTTCCATGCGGATGATGTCCTGGGCCTGCTTCTTGGTGCCCACGAAGAGGATGGTGCCTCCCCGCATGGCCAGGTCCTCGAGGAAGCGAAAGGTGCGCTCCAGCTCCACCATGGTCTTCTGCAGGTCGATGATGTGGATGCCGTTGCGCTCCGCATAGATATAGCGGCTGAACTTGGGGTTCCAGCGCTTGCGCTCGTGGCCGAAGTGAACCCCCGCCTCAAGAAGCTCCTTGATGCTGATGTTTACAGGCATATTCCTCCCGTTCGGGGAAGGTTGGGCTTGGCGTTTCCTGTGCGCCGTCCTCGTTCCCGCAGGACCTTCCCCTGCCTGCGGGCTGGCCCGGCACACCTCTCCGATTATAGGGGGAAGAGGGCCTTTGCGTAACCCCCCCTTTTGGGCTATACTCCCCTAGGCTTGGGGCGGTAGCTCAGAGGGAGAGCACCCGCCTTGCAAGCGGGAGGTCAGGGGTTCAAATCCCCTCCGCTCCACCAAGTCCAGGACACAATGCTTTACCCCCCGGTAGCATGGCCGGGGGGTGGTTTTTACTGCTCCTCGAGGGCTTGTGGGATGGGTTGGTTCCACGCCGAGGCAGCGGTGGCCCTGATGGAGAAGGGCTACCACCTCCTTTTGGAGAAGCCCATCGCCCCCACCTGGGAGGAGGTATGGGAGGTAGCCCAGGCCAAGGCGCGCACCGGACGGATGGTGGCGGTGGCCCATGTGCTCCGGTATACCCCCTATGCCCGGGCCCTGAAGGGGCTCCTGCAGGAGGGCGCCATTGGCGAGCCTGTTTCCGTGCAACACCTGGAACCTGTGGGCCACTGGCACTACGCCCACAGCTTCGTGCGGGGAAACTGGCGAAGAGAAGCGGAGTCCAGCCCCTTCCTCCTGGCCAAGAGCGTCCACGACCTGGACTGGCTGCTTTTCGTGATGCCTGGGGAGGTGAGCCGGGTGGCCTCCTTCGGGGGGCTTTACCACTTCCGCCCCGAGCGGAGGCCCAAGGGGGCGGCCGACCGCTGCCTCCTCTGCCCGGAGGAGGTGGAGCGGGCCTGTCCTTTTTCGGCCAAGCGAATTTACCTGGAGGCCTACCAAAGGGGGGAACGGGGCTGGCCCTTGGACGTGGTGGCCTACCCGGTGACCTGGGAGAACCTGGAGAAGGCGTTGGCGGAGGGTCCCTACGGGGAGTGCGTGTACCTGGGGCGGAACGACGTTATGGACCACCAGGTGGTGATGCTGGAATACCGGGACGGGCGCACGGCCAGCCTGCACGCGGAGGGCTTAAGCCGGATGCGGTTTCGCGAGACGCGCATTTTTGGTACGGAGGGGGAGCTGTTTGGGGATGGGCGGTACCTGCGGGTCTACCGGTTTGGGGAGGGGGAGAGGGTTTTTGACCTGGAGACGGAGCGGGAGGGTTCCATCCGCACGGGGCACGGGGGCGGGGACCTGGGGCTTACCCGGGCCTTTTTGGAGGCGGTGGCCAAGGGGGATGAGGGCCTTTTGGAGCCCTTTGCCGAGGCGGTGCAGGCCCACCGGCTCACCTTCCTGGCGGAGGAGGCCAGGAGGAAGGGGCGGGTGATTCAAGTAGACGATCCCCTGCCCTGAAGGGCAGGGGATTTTTGGCGGAGAGGGCGGGATTCGAACCCGCGAGGCAGGTTTAAGCCCGCCTACACGATTTCCAGTCGTGTCCCTTCAGCCACTCGGGCACCTCTCCAAGTGCCAAGCCTGAGTTTAACAAGGCCCGTTTTTATCGTCAAGTAAGCTGAAGGTGTGCGGGTGGTGGTGGCCCACGAGAACCTGGACTTTGACGCCCTGGGCTCCATGGTCCTGGCGGGAAGGCTCTTTCCGGGAAGTGTTCTGGCCTTGATTGGGGGCCTCGAGGGGCCCCTAAAGGAGATCGCCCCCCTTTTGGAGGACCGGCTGGACCTGGTCCCGGCCGCGGAGATCCCCGTGGAAAAGGTGACCGAGGTGGTCCTGGTGGACAACGCCCGTCCCGAGCGCATCGGCCCTTTCAGGGCCTTGGTGGGCCGGGTGCCCTTTTTGGTCTATGACCACCACCCCCGGGCCCCGGGGGACGTGCCTGCGGTGGGGGGGAGGGTGGCCCAGGTGGGGGCCACGGTGAGCCTCCTGGTTCCCCTGATCCGGGAGCGGGGCCTTGTCCTCACGCCCTTGGAGGCCACCTTGGCCTATGCGGGGATCTGGGAGGATACCGGGGGGTTCAGTTTTCCCTCCACCACGCCCCAGGACCTCGAGGCCGCCCACTTTTTGGCCCAACAAGGGGCGGAGATCCCCCGGGTGCGGCAGTGGGTGCGACCCCAGTTGGGGGAGGAGGCCCGCGAGGTCCTGAAAAGCCTTGTCCGCACCGCCAAGGTGGTGGAACGGCAGGGGTTTCGGCTCCTCCTCGCCCGGGCTCAGGAGGAGGGCTATGTGCCGGCCTTGGCCCCCCTCGCCCATGCTCTTTTGGACCTGCACGAGGCCCATGGGGTGTTGCTGGTGCTCCGGCTTTCCCGGGAGGTCCTCCTCATCGCCCGGAGCCGGGAGCGGTTGGATGTGGGCCGCTGGCTTTCCCAGGTGGGAGGCGGGGGGCACCCCCGGGCGGCCTTTGCCCGGGTGCGGGGGGTGCGCAACGCGGTGCGGCGCCTTCTGGAAAGCCTTCCCCAGTACCTGGAACCCGAGCCCACCCTAGCCGAGGTCATGTCCGCGCCCGTGGAAACCCTGCGCTCCACCACCGTGCGGGAAGCCTTGCGGATCCTGGAGGAGCGGGGGTACGGGGCCATGCCGGTGGTGGAGCCCCTGGAGGGGGGAAGGGTGCGGGTCTTGGGCCTGGCCCGGAGAAGGGATCTCAGGAAGGCGGAAAGGCTCGGCCTGGCGGAACATCCCGTGGAGGGCTTTTTGGCCCGGGCCCTTATCCTTCCCCCGGAGACCCCCCTTTCCGAGGTGGAGCCCCACTTGAAGGCGGGAGGGGGAAGGGTCCTGGTGGGGGAGAGGTTGGGGGAGGGTGTTAAGCTTCTTGGAATCTTCACCCGTACCGACCTCTACCGCAAGAAGCCCGCTTTGGAGAAGCCCTTGGGGGAGCGGATCTTGGAAGCCTTGCCGGAAGGGGCCAGGCGGGTGGTTCTGGCCCTTAGGGAGGCGTTCCCGCAAGGGATCTACCTGGTGGGGGGAGCGGTGCGGGATGCCCTTTTGGACCGGTCGGGCCCCGACCTGGACCTGGTTCTCGAACCGGGGGTCAGGGTGGGGGAGGTGGCCCGCTTTTTGGTGGAGCGCTTCGGGGGCAGCTTTGGCCTCCACTATGCCTTCGGCACCGCCCGGGTGCACCTGAGTTTCGGCCTTACCGTGGACCTGGCGGAAAGCCGGGAGGAGGTCTACCCCTATCCCGGCGCCTTACCCCAGGTGCGTCCGGCCCCCATCGCCAAGGACCTGGAGAGGCGGGATTACACGGTGAACGCCATGGCCCTGTCCCTGGCTACTCTAGAGCTTTTGGATCCCTATGGGGGCCTCGAGGATCTCAAGGCCCGCCTACTCCGTCCCCTTCACCCCCTCTCCTTCGTGGAGGACCCTAGCCGCATCGTCCGAGGGGCGCGCTTGGCCGCCCGGTTGGCCTTCCGCTTTTCCGAGGAGGCCCTAAAAGCCTTGCCTCCAGCCCTTCTTCCCGAGGTCCTCAAGGGTGCCAGCAAAAGCCGCCTCCGCGACGAGCTTTTCTTGACCCTGGAGGAGGACACCTTCCTGGAAGCCCTTTCCCTTTTGGAGGAGCTCGGGGCCTTGGGCCCCCTTTACGGGCTAAAGCTTCCCCCCAAGGACCCCTTCCTACGGCTTAAGTGGGGGCCCCTGGAAGAGGAAGGGTTGCCCCCTGGGCGGGCGAGGGTGGAAACCCGCCTCCTCCTTCTCCTTTACTTCCAGGAAAGTCCTCTAGAAAGGGCCTTGTTCCTGGGGCTTCCCAGGAGGTTGCAGGAGGCTTTGGCCCTGCTTCTCAAAGGCTCCTGGGAAGAGGCGGACAAGGAGGCTTTGGGAAAAGAGCCCTTGCGTGGCGTTTTTCTGGCTCTATTTCCCGAAAAGGAGGGGTGGCTTACGGAAAAGAGGCGGGTCCTCATGGGGCGGGATCTTTTGCAACTGGGCCTTAAGCCGGGTCCCAGGGTGGGGGAGATCCTGCGCCAGGTGGCTGAGGCCCGGGCTCGAGGCGAGGTGAGGACCTTTGAGGAGGAGCTGGCCTTAGCCCGTAGACTGATAGGCGATGGGTCTGTTTCCGTACCTCAATGACCCCCCGGTCTTCCTGGTGGTCTTCGCTTTTGCCGTTTTTGGCCTCGTGATCCACAACCTTTTCCAAGCCTACCTGGCAGACCGGTACGGGGAGACGGCCCCCCGGCGCTACGGTTTCCTTTCCCTGGACCTTCGGGCCCACCTCGAGCCCTTGGGCCTGGTCTTCCTGGTTCTCCTGGGCTTCGGGTGGCCCCGGTCTGTGCCCACTGGCCTCCCGGGGCGCAAGGGGGCCGCGGTGGCCCTCATGGGGCCTCTAGGCTTCTTCGCCGCCGCTTTCCTCTACGGCCTCTTGGCCCGCTTCCTGCCCTACCCCTTCGGGGAGGGGTTGCTGGTGGCCCAGCGCCTCATGCTCCTCCATGCGGCCATTTACCTCTTTCCCGTACCGCCCCTGGATGGGGCCAAGGCCCTTTACGCGGTGGGCGGGTATGAGGCCCGGCGCTTTTTGGACCAGCTGGCGGCCTACGGGCCCCTGGGCTTCCTCCTCATCTTCCTGGTTCTCTCCTATACCGGCGTGACGGGGGCCGTGGTCCAGGGGCTGGCCGGGCTCCTCGCTGCCTTGTACCGGGCTATCGGCCTATGATCCCTCTCCTGCAACGGGACCCTTTGGCCTTCCTCCTGACGTTTTCGGTCCTGGTCTTCAGTTTGGTCCTTCACGAGCTGGGCCATGCCTATGCCGCTTACCTCTTCGGGGACCCCACCGCCAAGCGGGCGGGCCGCCTTACTTTGAACCCCTTAAAGCACCTGGACCCCTTGGGCACGGTGCTCCTCCTCTTCGTGGGCTTCGGCTGGGCCAAACCCGTGCCCATCTATCCCCCGGCCTTCCGCCGCTACCGGTTGGGGCTTTTCGTGGTCTCCATCGCGGGGATTGCCATCAACCTGGTTTTGGCCGTGCTCTTCGCCCTCTTGGTGCGGGGGCTCTACGCCCTAGACCCCTTGGGGGTGGTGCTGACCCTTAGGGGAGAGGGGCAGACGCCTTTAGGCCTGCTGGCGCTCGCCGCCTTCTTCGCCAGCTCCGTCAACCTGGTCCTGGCGGTCTTCAACCTTCTGCCCATCCCCCCCTTGGACGGCTCCAAGATCCTGCAAAGCCTCCTACCCCTTTCCTGGCAACCCCTTCTTTGGCGCCTGGAGCAGTACGCCTGGCTTTCCTTCCTCCTCATCCTCACGGTGCTTCGGGGACCTATTCAGGAGGTGTTGCGGTTGGCCCGGCGGGTGTTTTTTGGCTTTTTCTTCGGCTAGACTGGGGCCATGCGCATCCTGAGCCTGGTGCTGGCCGTGCTTGCCCTCCTTCTTCTCCTTCCTGCCCTTCTGCCCCTCTTGGGCTGGCTTAACTGGGTGGTCCTGCCCCTCGCCCTTCTGGCCGCCGGGCTTGGGGTGCTAGCCGGAGAGGAGCGAGCCTTTAAGCTGGGGCTTTTGGTGATGATCGTTTCCGCTTTACGCCTTTTTTTGGGTGGGGGCCTCCTCTAGCCAGCTGCGCAGGACCTTCAGGTTCCAGGCGTCCTCCTCGGGGCTTCTTGGGGTTTCCAAGATGAAGACCCTGTTCTTTAAGCGGGGGTCCAGGAGCACGCTTTTAAGCCCTTCCCCGATCTGGCCCTGGAGAAGATGGGCATGGTGGTCTATGCGGCTGGCTAAGCCCCCTAGGGAGTCGTTCAGGTGCACCACGGGCACCCGCTCGAGGCCCACGGTGCGGTCTAGCTCGGAGAGAACGGCTTCCGGAGCCCCTTTCACGTCGTAGCCCGCGGCGTAGGCATGGCAGGTGTCCAGGCAGATCCCCAAGGGCGTGTTCTCTATGAGCCAGGCCAGCTCCTCAAACCGCACCCCCACCTTCTCCCCGCCCCCAGCGGTGTTCTCCACCAGAAGCTGGGGCCTATCCCACACCCCGGCGAGGCGAAGGGCCTTCATGAGCCCCTCCTTCACCCGCTCGGGGCTTCCGGAGCCGGGATGGACCACCACGTATTCCAGGCCCAGGAGGCGGGCCTTTTCCAGGTCGTCCGCCAGGCTCATCACGCTCTTTTCCCAAAGCTCCCCTTCCGCCCCCAGGTTCACCAGGTAGGAGGCATGGATAACCCCGGGAAGCTCCCCGGCCATCTCCCGGAGGGCCCGGAAGGCTTCCACCTCGCTTGGGGAGAGGGCTCGGGTTTTCCAGGTTCGGGGGCTTTTGGCGAAGATCTGGAAGGCGGAAAGGCCCAGGGCCTGGGCTTCCTCCACGGCCCCGGCCACGCCTTTTTTCCCGGCGATGGAGAGGTGGAAGCCGTAGCGCACCATGCTATTCCTCCTCCACAATTTCCACCCGTACCCGGGTGGCGGAAAGGGCCCCGATGGCCTTGGCGGCGGCGTAGGAGAGGTCAATGATGTACTTGCCCCCAAAGGGCCCCCGGTCGTTGATGCGCACCACCACGCTCTTGCCGTTTTTCAGGTTGGTGACCCGCACCCGGGTGCCGAAGGGCAGGGAGGGATGGGCGGCGGTGAGGGCGTGCATGTCGTAGCGTTCCCCGCTGGCCGTGCGCCTGCCGTGGAAGCCGGGGCCGTACCAGACCGCCAGGCCCTCTTGGAACACCCCGGCCTTTCCCCCGGGATCGCGGAGGGGCTCCCCAGGGGCTACCCGGAGAACCTGCCCTGGGCGGATGAGGTCGCTTTGGAGTCCGTTCAGGCGCTTGAGTTCGGCCACGCTGAGGCCGTGGGCCTTGGCGATGCGGAAGAGGGTGTCCCCCTTCTGCACGGTGTAGGTTTGGGCCAGGGCGGTGGTCAGGAAAACGGCAAGGACCAGAATGCGCACCTACACCTCCTGCCAGCCTCGAGGGAAGCGGGAGAGGAGCTCCACGCCGGTTTCCGTGATAAGCACCAGCTCCTCTATACGCACCCCACCCATCCCGGGCAGGTAGACCCCCGGCTCTAGGGTCACCACCATGCCGGGCTCCAGGGTGTCCTCGAGGTACGGGGAGAGGGCGGGCCCCTCGTGCACCGCCAAGCCCACCCCGTGCCCTAGGGAGTGGACGAAGTAGCGGTCCAGGTCAAAGCGCTTCAGCTCCTCCCGGGCCAGGGCGTCCAGCTCCTTGGTGTTCTTGCCTGGGCCTATGGCCTCCAAGACCCTTTCCAGGGCGGCCAGGGTGGCCGCAAAGGCCCGCCTGAGCTCCCCGTCCACCCTTCCCAGGGCTATGGTGCGGGTCATGTCCGAGTGGTAGCCCGCCACCTTGGCCCCCAGGTCCAAGGTGACGAGCTCCCCCGCCCTTAGGGGTTTCTCCGAGGCCCCGGCGTGGGGTAAGGCTCCCCGCACCCCCGAGGCCACGATGGGGGGGAAGGCCACCCCTGCCCCCCGCCGTTTCAGGAAGAACTCTATTTCCAAGGCGATATCCCACTCCAAAACCCCAGGCTTCAGAAGGGTAAGGGCATGGGCCAAGGCTTCCTCCGAAAGGGCCTGGGCCTTACGGATCCTCTCCACTTCCTCCGGCGTCTTTTTGAGTCTAAGCCGTTCTATGACCCCCTTGGTGGGCACCCACTCCGCGGGGGCAAGCTCCCGTAGGCCCTCCAGGGCGGCATAGGGAAGGTGCTCGGCCTCAAAACCTACCCGGCCTCTTAAGGCCTTGAAGGCTTCCTCTTTTTCCTCACGCTTCAGAACCTTGGCGGGGATGCGGCTTTCCTGCTCCGCCTCGGGGTAGCGGGGATCCGTGAGAAGGAAGGCCCCTTCCTGGGTGACCAGGACCTGGGCGTCCTCGGGGTGGGGAAAGCCCGATAGGTAGCGCACGTTTTCCGGACGGGTCACGTAAAAGGCGTCTAGCCCCAAGGGCTCGAGGAGGGTCATCGGGTCCAGCACGGGGCCTACTATACCACCCGTTAACCTTCCTCTAGGTTCACGCCCCGATATAGGTCGTCCACGGCCAACTCCAGGGTGGGGCAGGGGAGGGGAAGGCCCTCCCCCGGCCCCAGGCGGAGGTAGGTCCAGTTGTTTTCTTCCCGAAGGTAGGCCTCGAGGCTTACCCGGCGGCTATCCACCAGGAGGTACGCCCGCAGCGAGGGTAGGCGCAGATAGTGCCATAGCTTTTTCCCCCGATCCAGATCCTCCGTGCTCTCCGAGAGGATTTCCACCAAAAGGCAGGGGGCTTCTTCGTAAAGGGAAGGGGAGGGACCGCACACCACCATGAGGTCGGGGTAAAAGACGGTATCCTCCGACACCTTAAGCCTACGGTCCACCGCAAAGGCCTCGCACCCTTCCTCTAGGGCCTTGGGCCCCAGCTTTAGGAGCAACCGGGTCAGGATCTGATTGTGGGCCCGGCCTGCTCCCGCCATGGCCCATAGGGTTCCCTCCACCAGATGATGCCGTATGGGGCTTTTCTCCTCCAGCCTTAGGTAGGCCTCGAGGCTGAGGGGCTTCCGGGCGGGCTGGCCCATAGCCCTATCCTAGCCTTTCCAGGCTGAAGCGCACCCGGCCCTCCTCGTCCTCCAGCAGGGCGGTGTGGCCGGGGAAGAGGCCTTCGGCAAACTCCAGGGCCAGGACCTCCCCGGCGATCCAGCGGCCGTGCCGTTTCAGGGCTTCCAGGTAGGTGCCTTCCGCCTCGTAGCCCACCCAGATGCGGTCGGAAACCTTGAGGCCCATCTCCTTGCGGGCCTGTTGCAGGTGGCGGATGAGATCGCGGGCCAGGCCCTCAAGCCTAAGCTCCTCCGTGACCCGCACCTCCAGGGCAGCCACGTACCCGTCCTTCTCCAAGGCCAGGTACCCCTCGGGGGCCTGGGCCTCGAGGAGCACCTCCTCCGGGGCGAGGACCAGGATTTCCCCCTCCGCCGTTAGCGTCACGGTTTCCCCCCTTAGGACCAGCCTGGCCACCCTCGAGGCCTCCCTTTCCAGGGCCTCGCGGATCTTGGGGAGAAGCCTCCCGTACTTCTTGCCGAGGAGCTTCAGGTTGGGCAGGACCCGGTAGCGGAGCACCTCTTCCCCTGGTTCCAAGACCCGCACTTCCTTCACGTTGAGCTCCTCGGCGATCTCGGGGGCGAAGTGCCTCAGGCCCTCCCGCTCGAGGGCGGTGGGAGCGGTGATGAGGAGAAGGGGAAGGGGGATGCGGGTTTTGATCCCGCTTCTAGCCCGGGCGGAGCGGGCCAGGTCCACCACCTTGAGCACCGCCCGCATCTTGGCCACCAGCTCCTCGTCCACCAGATGGGGGTCCACTTCGGGCCAGTCGGAAAGGTGCACGGAAAGGGGGGCCTCGGGGTTTACCGAGCGCACCAGGTTCTGCCAAAGCACCTCGGCCAGGAAGGGGGTGAAGGGGGCGGAAAGCTGGCTGACGGTAACCAGGGCCTGGTACAGGGTGGCGTAGGCGGACTCCCGGTCTAAGGGGTCCTCGTTTTTCCAGTAGCGCCTCCGGCCCCGGCGCACGTACCACTGGGAGAGGTCCTCCACCACAAAGTCCCGGAGGGCGCGGCTGCTTTGGGTGGGGTCGTAGGCCTCGAGGGCCTCCGTCACCCTTTGAATCAGATCCTGGAGCCGGGCAAGAAGCCAGCGGTCCAGCTCGGGGCGCTTCTCCACGGGAGGCAGGTTCTTAAGATCCGGCCGGTCCAGGTTGGCGTAGGTGACGAAGAAGCTATACACGTTCCAGAGGGTGAGGAAGTAGTCCCGCACCGTTTCCCGCACCAGGTTGGGTCCGAAGCGGCGGTCCGCCTCCGGGGGAGCGGAGATGTAGATGTACCACCTCAGGGCATCCGCCCCAAACTCCCGGATGATGTCCCAGGGGTCCACCACGTTCCCCTTGGACTTGCTCATCTTCTGGCCCTTTTCGTCCAGGATGAGGCCGTGGCAGATGACGTTTTTGAAGGCGATGGAGCCGAAGAGCATCACCCCAAGCTGGTGCAGGGAGTTGAACCAGCCCCGGGTCTGGTCGATGCCTTCCGCAATGAAGTCCGCGGGGAAGGCCTCCTTGAACTCCTCCCCGTTCTCGAAGGGGTAGTGCAAGGAGGCAAAGGGCATGGCCCCGGAGTCGTACCAGACGTCGATCACGTAGGGAACCCGGCGCATGGTGCCCCCGCAGGTGCACTGGAGTTCCACCCCGTCCACGTAGGGACGATGGGGATCAAAGGGCTCGGGAAGGGGTTGAATGGCCCTTTCCTTCAGCTCCTGGAAGCTGCCGATGGCCTCTTCCTTTCCACAAGAGCCGCAGACCCAGATGGGAAGGGGCGTGCCCCAGTAGCGGTTGCGGCTTAGGGCCCAGTCCACCAGGTTCCTAAGCCACTCCCCGTAGCGTCCTTCCTGGATGTGGGGTGGGACCCAGTTGATCTCCTGGTTCTTGCGGATGAGCTCCTCTTTGAAGAGGGTGTTTTTGATGAACCAGGTTTCCGTGGCGTAGTACATGAGGGGGGTGGAGCAGCGCCAGCAGTGGGGGTAGCTGTGCAGATAGCTTTCCTCCTTGAAAAGGAGCCCCCGGGTGCGGAGGTCTTTCAGAATGGCCCGGTTGGCCTCGCGGAAGAAGAGCCCCTTAAAGGGCTCCACCAGGAGTTTCCCTTCCTCGTCCACCGTCTTGAGGAGGGGAAGGCCGTAGGCCCTAGCCGTGTCCAGGTCCTCGGCCCCGAAGGCAGGCGCTTGGTGGACGATGCCCGTGCCGTCCTCCCGGCTCACGTAGTCCGCCAGGACCGCGAAGTACCCCCGCTCCACCTCCTGGGGGTAGGGGGGCTCGTAGGCGAGGCCCTCCAACTCCTTCCCCGAGAAGGTTTTGAGGATGGGGGTTTCCTCGCCCAAGAGCTTCTTCCCCAGGCTTTCCTCCAAGATGAGGGCCTCTCCATCCCCCTGGAAGGCGGCGTAGGTGAACTCTGGATGCACCGCCGCGGCCACGTTCCCGGGCAGGGTCCAAGGGGTGGTGGTCCAGATGAGGAGGCTAGCCTTTTCCAGGCCCAGCCTCCCCGGCTCCTTAAGGGGAAGGCGCACGTACACCGAGGGGTCGGTGATCTCCTTATAACCCAAGGAAAGCTCGTGAGAGGAAAGGGGGGTGCCGCACCGGGGGCAGTAGGGCACCACCTTGTGGTCCCGGTAGAGAAGCCCCCGGTCGAAGAGGTTCTTCAGGCTCCACCAGATGCTTTCCACATACGTGGGGTCCAGGGTGGCGTAGGCGTTCTTGAGATCCACCCAGTAGGCGATGCGCTCAGTAAAGGCCTCCCACTCCTTCTCGTAGGTGAACACCGACTCCCGGCAGGCCTGGTTGAAGCGCTCGATGCCGTAGGCCTCGATCTCCCGTTTGCTCTTTAGCCCGAGCTTCTTCTCCACCTCCAGTTCCACCGGCAGGCCGTGGGTGTCCCAGCCGGCTCGGCGGGGCACGTAGTAGCCCCGCATGGTCTTGTACCGGGGGAAAAGGTCCTTGTAGCTTCGGGCCTGGGCATGGCCCACGTGGGGCATGCCGTTGGCGGTGGGGGGGCCTTCGTAAATGGTGTAGCGGGGCCCGCCTTTACGGTTTTCCACGCTTTTCTCAAAGATCCTCTCCCGCTTCCAAAACTCCAGAACCTCCTCTTCCAGCCTGGGAAAGTTGGGTTCACCGACCTCCTTGAACATACGCTCCTCCCTTAAAGAAACGCCCGCGCCCTTTGGGCGCGGACGAAAGCGCAAAGGCTTCCGCGGTACCACCGCGCTTCCTGGAGATAGCCTCCAGGCCCTCATTTCCGCGCGATCACGGGCGCACCCGGCGGGCATTACTCGAGGCCCTTAGCCCCTTTCCTCCCGCGGCTCCGGGGTGATCTTCCCGCCTTTCCTCACCACCGGGCTTCCACCCTCCCCGGCTCGCTTGGGGCTATTGGAAAGGGGTACTCTCCCCATCCTCGCCTTTACAGCTCATGCCCCCTGGGGTAAAATCCCCCGTTGGCGGCTAAGCCCATGCTAGCAGCCCTCCCTTTCCTTGACAACGCCCCGGTTGGGTCTGCTAGAATCGAGCTAAGCCGGTCCTCTTCCTGACAAAAGGAGCGCCCATGGAGCTGTACTTGGATACCGCTAACTTGGAGGAGATACGGGAGATCGCCGCCTGGGGGGTGCTCTCGGGGGTGACCACCAACCCTACCCTGGTGGCGAAGGAGTATGCGGGCCGCGGAGCGAGGCTAACGGAGGAGGTTTTGTTCGCCCACCTACGGACCATATGCGAGGTGGTGGAGGGACCTGTGTCGGCGGAGGTGACCGCGCTGGAGGCAGGGGCCATGGTGGCGGAAGGGCGGCGGCTTGCGGCCATCCACCCTCAGATTGTGGTCAAGCTGCCTACCACCGAGGAGGGCTTGAAGGCCTGTAAGCGGCTGGCCGCCGAAGGGGTTAAGGTCAACATGACCCTGATCTTTTCCGCCAACCAGGCCCTTCTGGCGGCCCGGGCAGGGGCAAGCTATGTCTCCCCCTTTTTGGGGCGGGTGGACGATATCTCCTGGGACGGGGGAGAGCTTTTGCGGGAGATCGTGGAGCTAATCCGGGTCCAGAACCTGCCGGTCAAGGTCATCGCCGCCTCCATCCGCCATCCCCGCCATGTGACGGAGGCCGCCCTTCTGGGGGCGGACATCGCCACCATGCCCCATGCGGTCTTCAAGCAGCTTCTTAAGCATCCTTTGACGGACATAGGCCTTAGACGCTTTATGGAGGACTGGGAGAAGGTCAAGCCATGAGAAGAAAAGCGGATACCCAACAGGAAGCGCCCCTCACCTACCAGGAGCTTTCGGCCAAGATCCTTCCGGAGCTCCACCTGCTGGCCCAGGAGGCGGGGATCGAGAACTACAAGCGCATGAAGAAGGACCAGCTCATCATGGCCCTCCTGGAGAGGCAGACCCAGGGGGAGGGCTTGCAGCTGGTCAAGGGTTATTTGGAGATCAGCCCGGATGGGTACGGGTTCATCACCGAGAACCTGTACAACCTGGAATCCAGGGTGGCCATCGTCTCTGCGGGCCTCATCCGGCAGTATGCCTTGAGGAGCGGGGACTACATCGTGGGCCGGGTGCGGCCTCCGCGGGAGAACGAGCGCTACGGAACCCTCCTCAAGGTGGAGGCGGTGAACGACCTGGATCCCGAGGCTGCCAAGAACCGGCCCCGCTTTGACGAGCTCATCCCCCAGTTCCCCGACCGTCAGATCAAGCTGGAAACCACCCCCGATGAGCTTTCCACCCGGGTGATCGACCTGCTGGCTCCCATTGGTCGGGGCCAGCGGGGGCTGATCGTGGCCCCGCCCAAGGCGGGCAAGACCACCCTTCTCAAGAAGATTGCCAACGCCGTCTTGAAAAACGAGCCCGACATCAAGGTGATCGTGCTCCTCATCGACGAGCGCCCCGAGGAGGTCACGGACTTCCGGGAAAGCGTCCAGGGGGCTGAGGTCATCGCCAGCACCTTTGATGAACCTCCCCAGAACCACATCCGGGTGGCGGAGTTCGTGCACGAAAGGGCTAAGCGCATCGTGGAGGAAGGGGGGCATGTAATGATCCTTCTGGATTCCATCACCCGCCTGGCCCGAGCCAACAACCTGGTGACCCCGCCCACGGGCCGCACCCTTTCCGGCGGTCTGGACTCCGCCGCCCTCTACTTCCCCAAGCGCTTCCTGGGGGCAGCCCGCAACATCCGGGGTGGGGGGAGCCTCACCATCCTGGCTACGGCCCTAGTGGAAACGGGAAGCCGCATGGACGACGTGATCTTTGAGGAGTTCAAGGGGACGGGGAACATGGAGCTCCACCTTTCCCGTCGCCTCGAGGAGCGCCGCATCTTCCCGGCCATCGACATCCTCAAGTCCGGGACCCGTCGGGAGGAGCTCCTCTTGGGCGAGGAGGTGGTGCACAAGATGTGGCTTCTGCGCAAGGTCCTGGCGGACATGGACCCGGCGGAGGCCATGGAGATGCTCCTTGCCCGCCTGGGGCGCACCAAGAACAACAAGGAGTTTCTGGCGTCCTTGGCCGCCCGTTAGGCGGGATTTTCCCTTGGGGGGCGGGCTTTCCGCCCCCCACGGCCTTTTGCCCCTTGCCTTTTCCCCGCCTGGTCCTGGTATAATCCCCGCGAGGTTTTGGCGGGGTTTGGGAGGTGAGTATTGCGGGGAGTATGGGGAAGTTTATGGCTCTTGGTTTCCTCTTTGGCCTTCGCCAAGCTGCCTCCTCTTAGCCCCCTTCCTCTTCCCGAGAACACGGTGGAGGTAGGCCAGGCGGTCAAAAAGGGATGGGTGGTCTATGAGGTGAAGCCCGGGGATACCCTGGCGGGGATTGCCGCTCGTTACGGGGTGGATCCCCGGCACATCATGTGGTCCAGCAACCTGCAAAGCGATCGCTTGCAGATGGGGCAAAGGCTGCTTATCCCCTTGGTGGCCGTGGAGGACCGTCCCCCCCGGGTACCCCCGGGGGTGGAGGTGTACCGGGTGCGCCCGGGGGATACCCTGCAGGGAGTGGCGAGCCGTTATGGTATAAGCGTTCTGGACCTGGTTTCCGCCAACCCTTCCTTAGAGAGCCTGGACCGGCTGGTGGCGGGGAGCGTCCTTTACATTCCAAGAAAGGCTAAGGGCTTGGTGGTATCCCTGACCGAGGGGCAGACCCTGGTGGACCTGGCGGCCCGTTTCGGCCTCTCCCCGGTGGCGGTGGCCCGGGCCAACGGGGTTAAGGATCCCTTGGACCTGAAGCCAGGGGACCTGGTCCTCCTGCCCGGTATCCAGGCCAAAACCACGTACCAGCGCCTTCTAGCCAAGCAGGAGGCGGAGCGCCAAGCCCGCCTCGAGGCGGAGCGCCGCCGCCAAGAAGAGCTTAGGCGCTTGGCGGAAGAGCGGCGGCGCCAGCAAGCCCTGGCGCAGCAGCGGGCCCGACAGGTTCAGGCCCAGGCCCAGAACCGGCCCCAGGTGCGCCGAGTGAGCTACCAGGAGGGGGGCATGCGCTGGCCCCTGGCCGGGGGCTTCCGCATCACCACCTACTTTGGCCAAAGGGGAGCGTTCCAGCGCTACCACACGGGGATCGACCTGGCCGCCTCCTACGGCACCCCCATCGTGGCCGCCAAGGCGGGGCAGGTGGAGGTGGCGGGCTGGAGCGCAGTGGGCTACGGCTTTCACGTGGTGCTGGACCACGGCGGGGGGGTGGAGACCCTCTACGCCCACATGTCCCGCATCGCCGTACGGGCGGGCCAGTGGGTGGAGGCCGGGGAGGTGATCGGGTACGTGGGCTCCACCGGCTGGTCCACCGGGCCCCACCTGCACTTCGAGGTGCGGGTGGGCGGGGTAGCCCGCAACCCCTTGGCCTATCTGCCCTAGGTGGGCCTTGGCGCCGTGGGGGTCTTTGGGCCCCCGGCTTCTTTTGGCTTGACCCGCTGGGCGGTAAGCTGGAGGATGGAGGACAGGATGGAGAAGGGTACGTTCCAGATCAAGACCGGCTTTGCCGAGATGTTCAAGGGCGGGGTGATCATGGACGTGACCACCCCCGAGCAGGCGGTGATCGCCGAAGAGGCGGGGGCGGTGGCGGTGATGGCCCTGGAGAGGGTGCCCGCGGACATCCGGGCCCAGGGGGGTGTGGCCCGCATGTCCGACCCCAAGATCATCAAGGAGATCATGGCCGCGGTATCGATTCCCGTGATGGCCAAGGTGCGCATCGGCCACTTTGTGGAGGCCATGATCCTCGAGGCCATCGGGGTGGACTTCATCGACGAGTCCGAGGTCCTCACCCCTGCCGACGAGGAGCACCACATCGACAAATGGAAGTTCAAGGTGCCCTTTGTGAATGGGGCCCGGGACCTGGGGGAGGCCCTGAGGCGGATTGCCGAGGGGGCGGCCATGATCCGCACCAAAGGGGAAGCGGGCACGGGCAACGTGGTGGAGGCGGTGCGCCATGCCCGCACCATGTGGAAGCAGATCCGCTACGTCCAGTCCCTCCGGGAGGACGAACTCGTGGCCTACGCCAAGGAGATCGGGGCTCCCTTGGAGCTGGTGAGGTGGGTCCACAACCACGGCCGCCTTCCCGTGGTGAACTTCGCCGCCGGGGGCATTGCCACCCCGGCCGATGCCGCCTTGATGATGCACCTGGGGATGGATGGGGTCTTCGTGGGAAGCGGCATCTTCAAGTCCGGGGACCCCAGGAAGCGGGCCAGGGCCATCGTGCGGGCGGTGACCCATTACAACGACCCCGAGGTGCTGGCCGAGGTTTCCGAGGATCTGGGTGAGCCCATGGTGGGCATCAACCTGGACCAGCTGAGGGAAGAGGAGCGCCTGGCCAAGCGGGGCTGGTAAGGGCATGGCCAAGGCGGTCTGCAGGGTCTACGAGATCCACCCCGAGCGGGTGGAGAAAGCCCGCGCAGCCTTGCCCGAGGAGGCGGTGCTGGGGGAAGCTGCCCTCCTCCTTAAGGCCTTGGCCGACCCCACCCGGATGCGCCTCCTTCTGGCTTTGAAGGCGGCGGGGGAGCTTTGCGTGTGCGATCTAGCCCTCCTCGCTGGGGTTTCGGTTTCCGCGGTGAGCCACCAGCTCAGGCTTCTGCGTCAGGCCCGGCTGGTGGCCTTTCGCCGGGAAGGGAAGCAGGTCTACTACCGCCTGGCGGACCACCACGTGGAGAGGCTGCTGGAAGGAGCCCTGGAGCACGCGTTGGAGAACACTTGAACAACTGCTCAAGTGATGCTACCCTGGGGGCATGGAGGCTTCCAGGGTTCGCGTGTTCCGGGTGGAGGGTCTGGACTGCGCCGACTGCGCCTTAAAGGTGGAGAAAGCCCTTTCCGGGGTACCTGGGGTGGTGCAGGCCCAGGTCAGCTTTGCCAGCGGTAAGGCGTATCTGCACCTCGAGGTTCCCCAAGCGGAAAAGGATGCCGCGATGGCGGTGGCCGCCCTGGGGTACCGGTTGGTGCCCACCCATTCCCAACCGCCGGAGAAGGCAGGCCAGGATAGGGGAGGGGCTTGGGTTTCCCGGCTTCCTGGACCTTGGGGGTGGGCCTTGGTTGCTGGCGGGCTTCTCCTGTTGGCCTTTTTGACCTCCCATTTCTTACCTGTATGGGCCAGCTGGGGCTACGCTCTGGCGGCCTTGGTGGGGGTTTTCCCCTTGGCCTGGCGGGCGGTGGCCCTTTTCCGGAAAAACCCCTTTAGCATGCAGGCCCTGGTCACGGTGGCCACCTTGGGAGCCCTTCTCATTGGGGCGGAGGCCGAGGCAGCCGTGGTGGTCTTTCTCTTCCTCGTGGGGGAGGTGCTGGAGGCTTATAGCGTGGCCCAGGCCCGCAGGTCCCTTTACGCCCTTTCTGAGCTTCTTCCCAGGCGGGCCTACCGCCTAAGGGAAGGAGGGTTGGAGGAGGTGCCCCTTAAGGCCTTGGGGGTGGGGGACTGGGTGCGCGTGCCCCCGGGGGAGCGGGTGCCCGCCGATGGGGTGGTGATTTCCGGGGAGGCCTCCGTGGAAGAGGCTGCCTTCACCGGGGAGCCCTTGCCCAGGCCCACAGGGACAGGGGACCCTGTTTACGGGGGCAGCCTGGTGGTGGAGGGAAGCCTGGTGGTAAAGGTGGAGCGCCTTCCCGAGGAGGGCTTCCTGGCGGAGATGGAGCGCCTGGCGGAGGAGGCGTTGCTTAAGAAGAGCCAGGCGGAGCGGGTGGTGGATGCCTTTAGCCGGCGCTACACCCCGGCGGTCCTGGCCCTGGCTGGTTTTGTGGCCCTGGTCCTCCCCCTTTTCCAGGGGGATTTCCTGGGGCATGTGTACAAGGCCTTGGCCCTTCTCCTCATCGCCTGTCCCTGCGCCCTGGTGGTCTCGGTGCCGGCGGCCATCGCCGCAGGGGTGGCCCGGGGAGCCAGGATGGGGGTGCTCTTTAAAAGCGGGGCGGCCCTGGAGCGCTTGGCTGGGGTTCGCCACGTGGCTTTGGACAAGACGGGAACCCTGACCCTGGGAAAGCCTATGTTGGTGCGGATGGTCACCTTTGGGGTATCGGCGGAGGAGGCCTTGGCCCTGGCGAAGGGGGTGGCGGAGGGTTCCTCCCACCCCTTAGCCCGGGCGGTGCGGGAGGCTTCGGGCCCCAAGGCCTTGCCCTCGGAGGAGCATCGGGCGGTGCCGGGCCTCGGGGCCTTCGCCCGGGTGGAGGAGAGGGAGGTGGGTTTGGTGCGGCCTGAGGCCTGGGACCTGCCCTCAGCGGTAGAGGCCCAGGTGAAGGCCCTGGCGGAGGAAGGCTTGAGCCTTTCCCTCCTGGTCAAGGAGGGGGCTCCCCTGGCCCTCTTGGCCTTTCAGGATACCCCCCGCCTCGAGGCCCGGGAAGCCTTGGCCGGACTGCGCCAACTGGGCCTTAAGCCCCTCTTGCTCACCGGCGACCGGGAGACCTCTGCTTTGGCTTTGGGCACGGCCATAGGGCTTTTTCCTGAGGAAATCCGGGCTGGCCTTTCTCCCGTGGACAAGCTCCGCCTGGTGGAGGAGATGGAAGGTAGGGGTGGCGTGGCCATGGTGGGGGATGGGGTGAACGACGCCCCAGCCCTGGCCAGGGCCACGGTGGGGCTTGCCGTGGCCGAGGGCACGGAGGCTGCCCTGCAGAGCGCGGACGTGGGACTTCTAAGCCTTGCTGCCTTGCCCCGGGCCTTCCGGCTAAGCCGCCTGACCCTTGGCGTGGTCCGCCAGAACGTGGCCCTGGCGGTGGGGCTCAAGGGGCTTTTCCTCCTCACCACCTTGGTGGGCTTGACCGGGCTTTGGCCGGCGGTCTTGGCAGACAACGGGGCCTTGATCTTGGTGACCCTGAACAGCCTGCGCCTTCTCTGGACCCGCTTGTAGGTTATAATGCCTCCATGCCAAGGGTCTATCCGCGGTTGCTGGAGCAGTTCCTCCAGAGCGAGGCCAAGGGGGGTATCCTTCTCTTCGGGGCCGCGATCCTGGCCTTTCTCCTCGCCAACTCTCCTTGGGCAGCCAGCTACTTTGGCCTGCGGGAGGTGCCCGTGGGTCTTAGGGCGGGAAGCTTTGCCTTGGAGAAGCCCCTGCTCCTTTGGGTGAACGACCTCCTCATGGCCTTCTTCTTCCTGTTGGTGGGCCTGGAGCTCAAGCGAGAACTGTTGGCGGGGGAGCTTGGGGAACCCCGGCGGGCGGGGCTAGCGGTGGCGGCGGCCTTGGGGGGTATGCTGGTTCCCGCCCTGCTCTACCTCCTGCTAAACCCCTCCCTGCCTGAGGCCCGGGGTTGGGGGATCCCCATGGCCACGGATATCGCCTTCGCCCTGGGGGTTTTGGCCCTGGTGCCCAGGGCCCCTCTTGGCCTCAAACTCTTCCTCACCGCCTTGGCCATCGTGGACGACCTGGGGGCGGTCTTGGTCATCGCCCTCTTTTATACCGGGGGCCTCGAGGAGCCCTACCTCCTCTTGGCTGGCTTCACCCTGGCGCTGGCGCTCCTTCTCAACCGGCTGGGGGTGTGGTACCTTTGGCCCTTCCTGCTCCTGGGCCTCCCCCTTTGGTACTTCGTGCTCAAGTCCGGCCTGCACGCTACCTTGGCTGGGGTGCTCTTAGCCCTGGCCGTACCCTTGCGCCGGGCCGGCCGCTTTGCGGGGGCTACCCGGGCAGAAGACCCTGAGGAGCGGGAAGGGGAACTGGAGGCCTTGGAAGAGGAGGTGGGCGAGGTCCAAAGCCCCCTGCACCGCCTGGAGCATGCCCTTCATCCCTGGGTGGCTTACGGGGTTCTGCCGGTCTTCGCCTTCTTCAACGCGGGGGTAGACCTAGGTGGCCTGCAGGTGGGTTCGGTGGCCCTGGGGGTTGCGCTCGGCCTCCTCCTGGGTAAGCCCCTGGGCATCCTCGCGTTCTCCTGGTTGGCCCTGCGCCTGGGCCTCGGCGCCTTGCCGGAGGGAACGAACCTCAAGTCCGTCTTGGGTGTGGGCTTCTTGGCGGGCATTGGCTTCACCATGGCCCTCTTCATCGCTGGGCTAGCCTTCTCGGGGGAGACGCTGGACCAGGCCAAGGTAGGGGTGTTGGGCGCCTCCTTGATGGCTGGGGTCCTGGGCTTCCTGGCGGTGCGGGCTTCCCTTGACAGGGGCCGGGCCTAGGTCCAGGATGAGGGGCGTGGTTGGCGTTTTGGCCCTACAGGGGGATTTCCGCGAGCACAAGGAGGCATTAAGGCGGCTTGGGATCGAGGCCAGGGAGGTGCGCAAGAAGGAGCACCTGGAGGGGGTTAAGGCCCTTATTGTGCCGGGTGGTGAATCCACCACCATTGGCAAGCTGGCCCGGGAGTACGGCCTGGAGGAGGAGGTGCGAAGGCGGGTGGAGGAAGGCTCCTTAGCCCTCTTTGGCACCTGCGCAGGGGCCATATGGCTTTCCCGGGAGATTTTGGGTTATCCGGAGCAACCCCGGCTAGGGGTGCTGGACGTGGTGGTGGAGCGGAACGCCTTTGGCCGGCAGGTGGAGAGCTTTGAGGAGAACCTCGAGGTCCGGGGCATGGGGCCGTTTCACGGGGTCTTTATCCGGGCACCTGCCTTCCGCCATCTGGGGGAAGGGGTGGAGGTGCTGGCGGAGCTGAAGGGCCTTCCCGTGTTGGTGCGCCAGGGCAAGATCCTGGCCAGCGCCTTCCACCCCGAGCTCACCCAAGACCCTAGGCTGCACCAGTATTTCCTGGAGCTGGCGGGGGTGTAAAGAGTAGGCTCCAGGAAATACCTAGAGCCTACTTCCCGTAGACCAGACTGGGCAACCAGGTGGTGAGCTCTGGGAAGAGCATAACCAGAATAAGGCCCGTGAGCTGGAGGAGGAGAAAGGGGATGGCTGCCCGGTAAATGGTGCCCATGGAAATCTGGGGTGCCACTCCTCTTACGTAGAAGAGGGCATACCCAAAGGGGGGTGAGAGGAAGGACATCTGCATGTTCACCAAATAGAGGACCCCGAACCACAAGGGATCAAACCCCAGACTCCGGATAATAGGTACGAAGACAGGGACAGCCAGAAGGAGTATCCCCACCCAATCCAGAAACATCCCCAAAACGATGAGGATGATCTGCATCACGATCAGGATTCCCCAAGGGGAGAGCCCGGTTCCCAAAAGGAGCTCGCTGACGAAGCGGTCCCCTCCCTGGGCCACGTAGAAGGCCACGAAGGCGTTAGCCCCGAAGATGATCCAAAGCACCATGGCAGTGGCCTTGGCGGTCTGCTCTAAGGCCAGCCGCAGGTTTTGCCAGGTAAGCTTGCGGTGTAGGGCGGCCACCAGCATGGACCCGAAGGCGCCCACCGCTGCCGCCTCCGTGGGGGCGGCCAGGCCCAGGAAAATGGTCCCGAGCACCAGGAAGATGAGAAGGAGGGGAGCCCAGATGGTCCTTAGGGCTCGCCAGCGCTCCGCCCAGGTAGGCATTTCCTCCTTGGGGATCCTGGGGGCAGCCTGGGGATAGAGGAGCGCATACACGACGGAGAAGAGCATGTATAGACCCGAAAGGACCAACCCGGGGAGCACGGAGCCCAGATAAAGCTCTCCCACGGACTGGTTGGCCACCAAGCCGTAGATGATGGCGAGAACACTGGGAGGGATGAGGATGCCGAGGGTGCCCCCTGCCATCACGGTACCTGCGGCCAGCACAGGGCTATACCCCCTGCGTAGCATTGCAGGTAGGGCTACGAGGGCCATGGTTACCACTGCTGCGCCGATTACCCCCACCATGGCAGCGAGAACGGTGGAAGCAGCAACGGTAGCGACCGCTAAACCGCCCGGGACCCGCCCCAGCCACTTGTAGGCGACGTCAAAGATTTCTTCAATAAGCCCAGACTTTTCTAGCATAGAGGCCATGAAAATAAAGAGGGGAATGGCCGCTAGAAGGTACTGGGTCATGTTGTTCCACATGCGCTGGGGTACCAGGGCCAAGGCGTCTGGGCTCCACAACCAGGCGATGAAGGTTACAGCAATGCCCCCTATCAGAAAGGCCAGGGGATAACCCGTGAAGAGGAGGAGGAAGAGACTTCCGAACATCAACCAAGTGAGCGTTTCAATGGGCACGATCTTCCTCCTTTCCTAGAAGCACCAGAAGGTCCCGGATTGCGTTAGCTAGACCTTGTAGAAGCAGCAGGGCGGCACCCAGGGAGATAGCCAACTTAAAGGGAAATATGGGGATGGCCTGGTTGGCCAGGGAAAACTCCCGGTTCTGCCAGGAAGCTAGGAAGAACTTCCAGCCATACACCACCAAGGTGCCGGCAAATAGCGTCAAAAAGACGAAGCCCAGGAGGTTGAACCAGGCTTGTCCCTTGCGAGGGAGACGGCTGTAGAAAACATCCACACCCACGTGGGCTTTTTCCTTCAGGGCATAAGCCCCGGCCAGCACATACAGGAGGCCAAAGAGGAGCGTGGACACCTCGTGGGCCCACTGGGTGGGGGCGTTGAAGAAGTATCGCCGCACCACTTCGGCGGTAAGGATGAGAACCGCCAGCAAGGTAAGCCAGGCGACCAACCGCCCTGACCACAGGCTTACGGCGTCAATGAGGTTGAGGAGGCGCAGCAGGGTTTGGATCACGGTACAGTCCTCGAGGCTAGAGGCTCAAGCCGCGGATATCCGCATCGGTGACGTACCCTAAGGCCTTCATGTACTCCAGCTGGCTAGCAAAGGCTTCCCGAGCGTACTTGTCCTGTTTGGCCCACTTGAACCAGATGGGGATGGCCACGCGGCGGAACTTGCGCACATCCACCGTAGACAGGCGAATGATCTGCACGCCCGCCGCTTTGTACTTGGGCCAGGTTTCCAGGTTTGCCTTCTGGATACCGGCATAGTGGACCCAGCTCCACTCGTGAACCGCTGCCTCAAAGCGCTCCTGAAGATTCGTGGGCAGGGCGCGCCAGCGGTTGATGTTCAGGGTGATATCCGCCAGGTCCACGGGCTGGTGGATGCAAGATGTTTCGGGGGGGCCCATGATAATGTACTTGGTGACTTGGTGGAAACCCAGGTTGTAGTTCACCGCCGGGCCCACAAAGTCGGCCGCATCGATGACCCCGCGCTCCAAAGCGGGATACACCTCGCCACCTGGCAAGAGCACTGTGGCGGCACCAGCAGCGGCGAAGATCTCGGCGATCATGCCCCCAGGCACCCTCAGCTTCACTCCCTTGAAGTCCTCGAAGCTCTTGATGGGCTTCTTGGAATGGATGAGGTTATAGTCATGCTGGACTGGGCCTACAAAGAAGAGCCCCTGTTCCTCGTAGGCTTTCCGGGCCAACTCTAGGCCACCTAGGCCGTAGTACCAGGTTTCCCACTGATCTGGCCGGTCTAAGCCCAGGGGGTAAGAGGAGAGGAAGGCAGTTACAGGCATCCTGCCAGCCCAGTAAAGGGTAAAAGGATGCATGCCATCCAAGACCCCGGTCTTGACCGCATCGAACATGTCAAAGGTGCCCACCACCGCCCCGGCAGGGAAGGTTTGGATTTCTATTTGCCCGTCAGTGAGTTCTTTGACCCGTTGGGCGAACTTTTGGAACAGGGTATAGCCCACGGTTCCCGCGTCCCAGGCCGACTGGATGCGCCAACGGAACCTGGGGGCCTGGGCGATGGCCAGAGGGCTGAACGCTGCACTTGCTGCTGCGCCGGTGGCCAACTTACGAATAAAGCTCCTCCGGTTCTCCTTCATGGTTTCCTCCGATATAAGCTTAGAGAGGCGGGGACAACCCTAGAGGCAGAGAAGAGGTTTGCTGACGGATCCATAAAAACATGGGCAACCTTATTTGTCAAGCTGTGACAAGGTTATTTAAAAGATGAAATAAAAGGGATCACACTAGTGTGATCCTCCACAAGGCAACGCCTGCGCTTGTGAGCTTGTGGTAGGACATCTGGATTCGGACAAACCGACGCTGGTTCTCAGGGCCGCATCCGGGTGTACATCCTAGGGAAAGGGATGGCCTCGCGGACATGGGGAAGGCCACAGATCCAGGCCACGGTGCGCTCCAGGCCCAATCCGAAACCCGAGTGGGGCACGCTGCCAAAGCGCCTTAAGTCCAGGTACCAGTCGTAGACCTCCTCCGGGAGGCCGAACTCCCGGATTTTCCTGCGTAGGAGCTCCAGGTTGTGGATCCTTTGGCTTCCCCCGATGATCTCCCCGTACCCTTCGGGAGCCAGGAGGTCATCGTTCAAGACCAGTTCCGGGTCCTCTGGGTCCGGTTCCATGTAGAAGGCCTTGATCCGGGCGGGGTAGCGCTCGATGAAGACGGGGCGGTCAAACTGGCGGCTGAGGGCGGCCTCGTGGGGGGCGCCGAAGTCCTCCCCGTAGGGAAGAGGGGATAGATCGGGGTCCTTCTCTGCCAGCCGGTTTACCAGGGCCACGGCCTCCTTGTAGGTGAGGCGGGGGTAGTCGCCTTCCGCGGCGGGCTCGAGGGCTTTGGGATCCCGCTCCAGCATCTCCAGCTCCTTGGCCCTTCGCGTGAGAACCCGACCCACCAGGTAGCTCACCAACTCCTCCTGCAGGGCCATGTTCTCCTCGTGGGTCATGAAGGCCACCTCGGGCTCGATCATCCAGAACTCCATGAGGTGGCGGCGGGTTTTGCTCCTTTCCGCCCGAAAGGTGGGGCCGAAGGTGTAGACCTTGCCGAAGGCCAAGGCCCCGGCTTCGGCATAAAGCTGGCCCGACTGGGAGAGGTAGGCCTTTTCCCCGTCAAAGAGGTCCACCTCAAAGAGATCCGTGGTGCCCTCCACGGCGCTGGGGGTGAGGATGGGGGCGTCAAAACGCAGGAAGCCCCGCTCGGCGAAGAAATCGTGGATGGCCCTTTCCAGCTCGTCCCGGATGCGCATCACCGCGAAGGGGCGGCGGTGGCGGAGCCACAGGTGGCGGTGGTCCATGAGGAAGTCGATGCCGTGCTCCTTAGGACCGATGGGATACTCCCCCTGGGGAAGGCTCACCACCTCCAGGTCCCGCACCGAAAGCTCAAAGCCCCCGGGGGCCCTCTCGTCCTGCCGCACCAGGCCATGGACCTTCAGGGCGGTTTCCTGGGGCAGGTGATCCGCCCGTTCAAAGACCTCCTCCGGTACCTCCCCTTTGAAGAGGGTGGCCTGAAGGAACCCCGTGCCGTCCCGGAGGATGAGGAAGTGGATCTTGCCCTTGGAGCGCCTTTGGTAGAGCCAGCCCCTGAGCTCCACCTCCTGGCCCTCGTATTTGGCGATCTCATCAATAAAGACCCGCATACCTCAAGGAGTCTACCCCAGAAGGCCCAGGAGGGCCTCGGCGAGGCCACAGGCCTCCACCGGGGCCACCACCCGGTGGGCTGCTCTCCGGACGCTTTCGGGGGCGTTTCCCATGGCGATTCCCACCCCAACTGCCCGGAGGAGTTCCAGGTCGTTTTCCCCATCCCCCACCATGGCGCATTGGGCCAGGGTCAGGCCGTAGCTTTCCGCCACAAAGCGGGCGGCCGAGAGCTTGCTCACCCCCCTCTTGGTAAGGGAGACGAAGCGCACCCCAGGCATCTTCGGGCTTTCCGCCACATGGGGGGAAAGCCCCGGGGGCAGGCGGTCTAGGAGAGCGCCGAGGGGCGCCTCGAGGCCGGCCAGCACCTGGAGGCGCACCAGGGGGCTTTGGAGGCGGAGGAGGTCGGCCCCTTCCGCCCTTAGGCCCAAAAGCTCCTGGTGCGCCAGGAGCAGGGGGCTATCCCCCTCCACGTAGAACCCGCCCTCGGCGGTGTAGCCCTCGAGGGGAAGCCCGAGCCTGCGGGCCAAGCGGATGGCTTCCCGGGCCGCCTCCTGGGGCAGGGCCTCCACCAGGAGGGGGTGAGCGGGAGGGGAGTGGGGATCCCGGGAAAACGCCAGGACCACCGCCCCCGACTCGAACACGTGGAGGCCCGTAGGGGCGAGCCTGCGGGCGTAGGCCAGGGCGTGTCCCCGGCCCGGCCGGCCGGTGATGAGGCTTAGGCGGATGCCTTTGGCCCTCAAGGCCTCCACCGCTGGCCACACACATTCGGGCACCCCCTCCTTGCCCACCAGGGTGCCGTCCACGTCCACGAAGACCAGCCGCACCATCAAACTTCCCCAGCGGATACCTGGACCGCCTCCCCCCCGATCTGCACCCCGTAGGGCTGGCCCGTGGGGCTGTACTCCACCACCACCTCCACCACCCCCGGGTTGCCCAGGCGGTGGCCCTGGTAGATGGTGAGGGCTACCCGGCCTTCCCGCCTCGGCACCACCCCTGCCCGGGCCAGGAGGGCGCCCAAGGCGGCGTTGGCGGAGCCCGTCACCGGGTCTTCGGGAATGCCCAAGATGGGGGCAAAGTCCCGGGCGTAGAAGCTCCTTGGGCCCATGGGGGCGTAGGCATGGACGGTGACCACCTCCAGCTGGTGGGAAAGTTCGGCCAGGGTCTTCATCTCTGGCTCCAGGGCATCCACCACCCCGGGGGCGATAAGGGGAACGAAGAGGCTCCAAAGCCCGGTGTAGGCGATGCCGTAAGGCAGGCCGCGGTGCAGGTAACGCTCATCCGACCCCAGGGCCTCGAGGACCTCCTTGAGCACCTGGTAGGGGGGCAGGTCCCGGAACCTCGGGGCGGGGCCCCTCACCAGGGCCTTCTTGGGTTCACCGGCCTCGTAGAGGATCTCCACCGGCAGGGCCCCCGTGGGGGTGTGCAGGAAAAGCCGCTGGGTGCCCTCGGGGGCCAGGCCCAGGCGCACCAGGGTAAGGCCCAGGGCTATGGCGACGTGGCCGGAGAACTCCACTTCTCCCGAAGGGGTGAAGAAGCGCACGGCGAACAGGGTCTCTTGCTTTTCCGTTACGAAGGCGGTTTCCGGTTCGCCAAGGCGCCGGGCTAGGCTTCGCATCTCCTCCAGGTCCATGCCCCGGGCGTCCAGCACGATGGCCACCCGGTTCCCGGCCCCCGGGGTGGAGGCAAAGGCGTCCACGATCACGTAGGGAATCCTAGCCATGGGCGATCACCATGAGGCCCAGTTCCCGAAGCTGCTCCTCGGACACCGGGCTTGGGGCCCCGGTGAGGGGGTCCTTGCCCTCCTTGTTCTTGGGGAAGGCGATGACCTCGCGGATGGAAGGGCTACCCGTCATGAGGGCCAGGAGGCGGTCCAGCCCCCAGGCGATACCCCCGTGGGGTGGGGCCCCGTAGGTGAGGGCCTCGAGGAAGAAGCCAAACTTTTCCCGCTGCTCCTCCTCCCCGATGCCCAACACCTGGAACATCCTGGCTTGAAGAGCGGGGTCGTGGATGCGGATGGAGCCACCCCCCACCTCGGTGCCGTTCAGCACCAGGTCATAGGCCAAGGCCCGCACCTTCCCAGGATCGGTGTCCAAGAGGGGTAGGTCCTCGGGATGAGGGCTGGTAAAGGGATGGTGCATGTAGGTGTACTGGCCCCTTTCCTCGTCCCACTCCAGAAGGGGGAAGTCCACCACCCATAGGAACCGGAAGCCCTCCCTGGGTAGGTTTAAGACCTCCGCCAGCTTAAGACGCACCTGCCCCAAGGCGGTGGCCGCCACCTTGGCGGGCCCTGCCACGAAGAGGAGGGTTTCTCCAGGGCCGGCTTTCGTGGCCTCCAGGAGGCTTTGCCGCACCGGCTCCAGGAATTTGGCGACCCCGCCTGCGAATCCTTCCTCCTCCACCCGGGCAAAGGCCAGGCCCTTGGCCCCGTGGCGTTTGGCCACCTCCTCCAGGTCGGCGATCTCCTTGCGGGAAAGGGCCTTGGGCACCGCCAGAGCCTTTACCCTTTCCGCTTCCCGGAAAACCTGAAAGGCGCTTTCCCGGAAGAGGTGCCCCACTTCCTTGAGCTCCAGGCCAAAGCGGGTGTCGGGCCTGTCCGAGCCGAAGCGCTCCAGGGCCTCCTGGTAGGTGAGGCGGGGGAAGGGGAGGGGAAGTTCCACGCCCAAGGCTTCCCGAAACACGTGAGCCATAAGCCTTTCGTTAAGCGTTAGGATATCCTCCACTTCCACGAAACTCATCTCCAGGTCCATCTGGGTGAAGTCGGGTTGGCGGTCGGCCCGGAGGTCCTCGTCCCGGAAGCAGCGGGCGATCTGGAAGTAGCGGTCAAAGCCTGCCACCATCAGCATCTGCTTGAAGAGCTGCGGCGACTGGGGGAGGGCGTAGAAAAGGCCGGGCTGCTGGCGGTAGGGCACCAGGAAATCCCGGGCCCCTTCCGGGGTACTTTTGGTTAGGAAGGGGGTTTCCACCTGGATGAAGCCCTCCCGGTCCAGGAAGTCCCAGATGGCCTTGATGACCCGGTGGCGTAGGCGCAGGTTTTCCTGCATCCTCCTCCGGCGCAGGTCAAGGTAGCGATACCTGAGCCTGAGCTCTTCGGAAACCTCCTTTTCCTCCTCTCCCCGCCAGCCGGCGTCCACGGGGAAGGGGGGTGTTTTGGCCTCGGAAAGGACCTCGAGGGAGGTAAGGGCCACCTCCACCGCTCCGGTGGGCAGGCGGGGGTTGGGCTCCGGGCGCAGGCGCACGGTGCCCCTGGCCCGCACCACCCACTCCGAGCGGACGCGTTCCGCTTCCTTGTAGGCGGGGCTTTCCGGGTGGGCCACCAGCTGGACCAAACCCTCGCGGTCCCGAAGGTCCAGGAAGATGAGCCCCCCCAGGTCCCGGCGGCGGTTTATCCACCCCTCGAGGACCACCTCCTCCCCCAGGTGTTCTTCCCTTAGGCTTCCGGCGAAGTGGGTACGGCGCATAATCCCCCAAATCTTAACGGATTCTCACGCCAGGGCGGAAAGGAGGAAGCCCAGCGCTTCCGTCTGGGGTAAGCGAACCTGCTCTCCCGTGGAAAGCCACTTCAGGGTGATCTCCCCCGCTTTGAGCTCGTCCTCTCCCAGGAAGCCGGCGAAGGTGGCACCTCGTTTCAAGGCTTCCTCCACGCCTTTGCCCGGCTTCTTGGGGGTAAGGGCGTATTCCACCCGCAGGCGGGGCCTTAGCCTCTCCGCCAGGTAAAAGGCCTCGGCCACCGCACCCTCCGTGAGGGGGATGAGGTAGAGGTCCGGGCCTCTTTCCTCGGAAAGCCCGAATCCCTCCGCCTCGAGGGCCAGGGCCACCCTCTCCACCCCGAAGGCGAAACCTACCCCAGGTACCCGTGGCCCCCCCAGGAGCTCGGAAAGCCCGTCGTACCTTCCCCCGCCTCCCAGGGCGCTCTGCGCCCCGATCTCCGCATGGTGCACCTCAAAGGCGGTACGCACGTAGTAGTCCAGGCCCCGCACCAGGGTTGGGTCCAGCTCGTAGGGCACGGAAAGCCTTTCCAGATGGCGTTCCACCGCCTTAAGATGGGCCTTCGCTTCCTCTCCCAGGAAGTCCAGCATGGGCCGGATGCTGAGCTCCTTGAGGAGGGCTTGGTCTTGCTCGCTTTTGGAGTCCAGGATGCGCATGGGGTTGAGCTCGAGGCGCTCCTGGGAATCCCGGGAGAGCGCCTCCCGGTGAGGAGAGAGAACCTCGCGAAGGTAGGCGTTGTACCGGGACCGGTCCTCCGGGTCCCCCACGGAGGAGAGCTTGACGGTGAGGCGCCTCAGGCCGAGCTCCTTAAGGCTTTCATACAGGAGCACCACGGCTTCCGCATCCAGGATGGGGCTTTCCGAGCCCAGGGCCTCGTAGTTCACCTGGTGGAACTGGCGGTAGCGCCCTTTCTGGGGGCGCTCCGCCCGGAACATGGGCCCGGCCATCCAGAGCCTCACGGGTTGGGGCCAGACCTTCATCCCGTGTTCCAGATAGGCCCGCACCATGGCGGCGGTGCCCTCAGGGCGGAGGGCGAGGGAGCGCCCGCCCCGGTCCTGGAAGGTGAACATCTCCTTTCGGACGATGTCGGTGGCGATCCCCACCCCCTTCTCGAAGACCTGGGTTTCCTCAAACACCGGGGTGATGAGCTCCAAAGCCCCCGCCGCCTCCAGCACCCGGCGGGCGGTGGCCACGATGTGCTGGTGGAGCCTTAGCTCCTTGCCGAAGAGATCCTTGGTGCCGCGCACGGCCATACCCCTTCACTTTACCCGAGGGGGAGGGCTATACTTTGGCCATGCCCTTTAGGGGTTCCGTACGGGGGTTTCTGGTATTCCTCTACCTCCTCCTCACCCTCACCGCCTCCACCGGGGTGGCCCTGCAGATGTACCTCATGCAGGTGCAAAATCCCGGCCTCCGGACGGATCTCTGCCAGGCTCCCGGGGAGGAGAGGGAGGTGGACCACTCCCTCTTCTGCGGCCTGCAGGTCTCTCCAGGTCTGCCCCCCATAGGGGAGGTGGCGCCCCCTGCGCTGGTGCGGGTGCTCCGGGCTAGGGTTGTCCCCGTGCCCGGCTATCCGGAACCCCAGGGAAGGGCTTTTTCCCCTCGCTCTCCTCCTTTTGCCCAGAGGGTTTTCGCTTGAGTAAGGCGAAAGGTCTCTAGGCGAAAGGAGGAAGCCTTGGAAGCGGTGGTGCATACGGACAGCTTGTACATTTACGCCCAGGTTTATAGGGCGTTGAGTAGGGCGGGTTGGAAGGTTTACTGGAAAGAGGGCCAGGGTCTAGCCCTGGCAGGGTTGGATCAGCTGGGGAGGGGGGAGGTTCTGGTCTGGACCACTTCCTGGGGGCTTAGGGCCTATGACCCGAAGGGCGCGGTCTTCCTCACCCGTCGGGATCATCCCAAGACCCTGGCCCTGGGCCTCGAGGCGCGGGCCCTTTCTCTGAGCCAAGGGCAGGTGGGCCTTAGGCTTCTCCCGGGGGAGCAGGCGGTGTTGCTGGCAGCGGGTCGGGGGATTCCCCTGAAGGCAGGGCCCATGGCCCGGGCTCTCGGGCTTCCCCGGGACCGGGTCCGGTTTTTTCTGAAGGGCGTGGTCAATAAGTTCGGCCTGGGGGAGGAGGACCTAGTCCGCCTCGCCCGGCATCAGGTGCAGGTAATGGGTTTTAAGGACTACTTGGAGCCTCTGTTCGGGGCGCAGGTTCAGCCGGGCCTGGACGTGCCTGGGGAGCAATACCTGGAGGCGGATGGCTCCTTGGAACACACCCCGGTAGGCGAGGCCTTCCGGGTGGAGGTTTGCCAGCACGCCCTCTAGGACGTTTTCCGCAGGTGGGGGCCGGTCCTGGCGCACCACGATGACCTCCTCGGCCCGGATGCCCACCCAGGCGGTGTCCCCGGGCCGGGCCCAAGGGGGGAGGGAAAGGCGGAGGTGGATCCCGTTGACCTCCACGCCCCCTGGTTCTATGCGGGCCGGGAACAGGTTTTCGTAGCCCAGCAGCCTGGCCACCAGGAGCTGGCTTGGGGCGGAGTACACCTCCTCGGGCGGGCCTTCTTGCAGGATGGTTCCTGGCCCCATCACCACAAGCCAGTCGGCCATGCGGGCCAGGATGGGGTCGTGGCTCACCGCCAGGGTAGGGATTCCTTCCCGGCGGATGAGGTCCACCAGCTCCCCCAGAACCTGGTCTTTGGTGAGGGGGTCCAAGGCGCTGGTGGGCTCATCCAAAAGGAGCAGTTCTGGATTTCTGGCCAGGGCCCGGGCTAGGGCCACCCGTTGTCGCTGGCCGCCGGAAAGCTGGTTCGGGCGCTTGTGGGCGTGCTCCAAAAGCCCCACCCGTTCCAGGAGGGCAAGGGCCTGTTGCCTTCGCTGGCCGGTCCTGAGGGGAAAGGCCACGTTTTCCCAGGCAGTCATGTGGGGGAAGAGGGCCAGGTCCTGGGGCAGGTAGCCCACGGGCCGTCTTTCCGGGGGAAGCCCGCCATACGGTTTACCTTCGGCTTTTACCAAGCCGGCCAAGGCCCTAAGCAGCGTGGTTTTGCCTACCCCGCTTTCCCCCAAAAGGACGGTGAAGCCCCGGATGCGAAAGCGGGCCTCGAGGAGGATGGGCTTCCTTATCAGGTAGTGGACTTCCATGCGCGCCCCTTGGCCTCCAGGGTTCTTGCCGCCACCAGGATGGCCAGGCTGAGGAAAAGGAGTACCGAGGCTGCCTTGGAGGCTTCCTCAAAGCGGAGGGCCTGCACCAGGTCGTAGATATAGATGCTCACCATCTGGGTTTTCCCGGGGATGGAACCACCCACCATGAGAACCACCCCGAACTCCCCCAGGGTGTGGGCGAAGGCTAAAAGGGTCCCTGAGAGCAACCCAGGCCAGACCAAAGGCAGCACCACCCGTCCCCAGGTCTTCCAGGGGGGGACCCCTAGGGTTCGGGCTACCTCCAAGAGGTTCCGGTCCAGGGCCAAAAAGGCCTCCCGGTAGGCGGTGAGGGCGAAGGGAAGGCTGAAGAGAACGCTGGCGAAGACCAGGCCTTCAAAGCGGAAGGCCCAGGAGAGGCCTGTGATTCGGAGCCAGGGTCCCTCGGGGCCCAGAAAGAGCAGGACATAAAAGCCCAGCACCGTGGGGGGCAGGACCAGGGGAAGGAGGAAGACGGCTTCCAGCAGGTACTTTCCTGGAAAACGATGGAAGGCCATAAGCCAGGCCAGAGGGATGCCCAGAAGGAGAAGGATAAGGGAGGCCAAAAGGGCAACCTCGAGGGAAAGGCGGAGGGCGGTCCAAAACAGCAGGTCCATTACTCCTGCTTTTCCCCCGGCAACAAAAACCCGTAACGCCTCAAGATGGCCCGGCCCTCAGGGTTTCCTACAAAGTTGTAAAAGGCCACCACCTCAGGCCGCATCCTCCCTTTCAGGATCACGTAGTCCTGCTCCAGGGTGAGGTGGTTTTCCAGGGGGGATACCCAGTAAACCCCTGGGCGGGATAGGGTCTCGTTGATGGCCAGGGACAGGGCCAGGATACCGGCCTGGGTGGCGGTGAGGGCTAGCTGGGCTGTTTGGGAGATGTTTTCCCCGTACACGAACTCAAAGCTGGGCTTCCCCTGCCTTAAGGGGCTTGCGTCCCAGTAGGCCTCCACCCCGCGGGTAAGCTCCTCCCAAGGGATTTCTTCCCAGGAAAGGCTGGCAAAGGGTTTCTTTAGACCGGGGATGGAAGCGTCGGGGCGGCGCTTAAGCAGGCCGAGATGTTCCAGGAGGGTGACGGCAGCCCGGCCGTAAGGGGCGTGCACGGGGTTGGCGATGGCGAGCCGGGTGATCCTGGGGTCCTTGAGGGCCTTGGGGTCAGGTTGCAGGCCTAGCCTACGGTCCAACCAGATCACCATGCGCCCGATGGCGTAGGGCCTCCGGGTATTGGGTTCGGCGATGCCCTTTGCTTCCAGGAGCTGAGGATAGATCTTTTCGGCCGAGAAGTAGATATCCGCCTCGAGGCCCTGGGTGAGCTGGGTGTAGAACTTACCCGAGGAACCAAAGCTTAGCGAAACCCGGATCCCGGGATTCTTGGCTTCAAACGCTTGGGCCACTTCCTTCAGGGCGTACTGCAGATCGGCGGCTGCCACCACCTGCACCGTTTTCTGCGCCCAAACCGGGGCCAAAACCAGCGCAGCCAGCAATAGTACCTTTTTGCTCATCTTTACCTCCTTTGCAACCGCGGCAGGCGGCGGGGTTGCCCCCACCACCCCGGGGCTATAAGCCCGGCCCGGAAGGCCCACGGGGTCTATCCGGGCTCGGAGGCTAAGGGGATGCTAGCCCGCGGGCTCATCCCATGTCAACCAGAGTCCGGGGTTGCATAAGTTTGCAAGGGTGGGGTATCCTATAAGCCTCATGGTGGGAGACGCCCTCACTCGGCCCAAGGACCTTTTGGACTTCTCGGCCCATGATCGCCAGGGGGTTGAGGCCCTCCTGACCTCGGCGGAAAGGCTGAAAAGGGAGCGGTACCGCGGGGAGGACCTTAAGGGGAAGGTCCTAGCCCTTCTCTTTGAGAAACCCTCCTTGCGCACCCGCACCACCCTCGAGGTGGCCATGCTTCGCCTGGGAGGGCATGCGGTCTACCTGGACCAGAAACAGGTAGGCATCGGCGAGCGTGAGCCTGTGAGGGACATAGCCAAGAACCTGGAGCGCTTCGTGGAGGGGATCGCCGCCCGCGTGTACCGGCACGAGACCGTGGAGGAGCTCGCCCGCCATGCCCGGGTTCCGGTGATCAACGCCCTTTCCGACCGGGCCCATCCCCTGCAGGCCTTGGCGGACCTCCTTACCCTGAAGGAGGCTTTCGGGGGATGGGAGGGCCTCGAGGTGGCCTGGGTGGGGGATGGGAACAACGTGTTGAACTCGCTTCTGGAGGTGGCCCCCTTGGTGGGCCTTCGGATGCGGGTGGCCACCCCAAGGGGCTACGAGCCGGATCCTACCCTGGTGGAAAAGGCGGGGGCCCTCTTCACCCATAATCCCAAGGAGGCGGTCCTGGGGGCCCATGCCCTTTACACCGATGTCTGGACCAGCATGGGCCAGGAGGCGGAACGGGAAAGAAGGCTCCAGGACTTCCATGGCTTTCAGGTTAACGGAGAGCTCTTGAAGCTTCTCCGGCCCGAGGGTATTTTTCTCCACTGCCTTCCCGCCCATTACGGGGAGGAGACCACCGAGGAGGCGGTGCACGGGCCCCGTAGCCGGGTCTTTGATCAGGCGGAAAACCGTCTCCACACCGCTAAGGCCGTCCTCCTGCGCCTGCTAAGCTAGGGACATGGTCCGGCCTTACCGCTTCTCCCTCGAGGGGTTTCTACGGCTTCCCCTGCCCGAGCGGGGTGTGGAGCTTTTGAGGGGGGAGATCTACCAGACGGCACCCATAGGCCCTCGGCATGCGTACATGGTCAACCGGCTCAACCGGCTCCTGGTGCAAACATTCCCCCAAGCTTGGGTACAGCCCCAAGGCCCTTTGGCTTTGGGTAAGGATACCTATGTAGAGCCCGACCTGCTTCTGCTTCGGCCTAAGGACTATGGAGGAGCCTTGCCTGAGCCGGGGGATGTGTTGCTTTTGGTGGAGGTGGCCGGGGCCAGCTTGGCCTATGACCTGGAGAAGAGGCTACCCCTTTATGCGGAGACGGGGATCCTCGAGGTCTGGGTGGCGGACTTGAACGCCTCTCGCCTCTTGGTCTTCCGGGGTTCTGGGGGCGACCACTACCGGGAGCAGCTTTGGCTTTCTCCTGGGGAGAAACTGGCTCCCTTGGCCTTCCCTGACATCCCTTTGGAGGTGCCGTGGTAAGGGTGGGGATCATCGGGGCCTCGGGGTATGGGGGAGGGGAACTGATTCGCCTTCTTAAGGCCCACCCCGGGGTGGAGCTGGTGGGGTTTAGCAGCCGCAAACACGAGGGGAAACCCCTTTCCGCCGCCTGGCCCCAGCTATGGGATGAGGGGCTTTTTGCCACCTTGGAGGAAGTACTGGGGCGGGCTGAGGTGGTCTTTTTGGCCTTGCCCAACGGACTTGCCATGGAGCTTGCTCCAAGGGCCCTGGAGGAGGGCAGCCGGGTAATAGACCTCTCCGGGGACTTCCGGCTTCCCCCGGAGGTTTACGAATCCTGGTACGGGATCCCTCACAAGAGCCCAGGGCTTTACCGGGAGGCGGTCTATGGCCTTCCCGAGCTGCATCGGGAGGAGCTTGGGGGGGCGCGCTTGGTGGCCAACCCTGGTTGTTACGTGACGGCCACCACTTTGGCTTTGGCCCCACTGGCGGCGGAAGGTGTCTTGCAGGGGGCCTTTGTGGTGGGTTTAAGCGGGGTCTCCGGGGCGGGCAGGGGAGGGGAGGGTACCTTTTTTGCCGAGGTGAACGAGAACCTTAGGCCCTACAGGGTGGGGGGTACCCACCGCCATATTCCCGAGATGGAGAGGAACCTGGGCCGCCTTGTGGCCCAGGGGCCTAGGGTAAAAACCCATGGGCCAGTGGGGGAGGTGCGCCTTTCCTTTGTGCCCCATCTGGTGCCCATGACCCGGGGCATCCTGGTCACAGTGGAGGCTGAGGTGGATGGGGATTGGAACCAGGGTACCTTGGACGAGCTTTATGGGGATTTTTACGTAGGGGAGCCCTTTGTGCGGGTATTGCGGGAGGCCCTGCCCGAAACCAAGGGCACCTACGCCTCCAACCGGGTGGATGTGAAACCCCTTTATGAGGCCCGGACAGGGCGCGTGATGGTTTTTGCTGCCTTGGATAACTTGGTCAAGGGCATGGCGGGTCAGGCGGTGCAAAACCTAAACCTCATGCTGGGTCTGCCTGAGGAGACCGCACTTCCCAAGGAGGGCCTATGGCCGTAAAGCTTCCCCGGGGTTTTCGCGCCGGGGCTACCCGGGCGGGCATCAAGCCTTCCGGCAAGCCCGATCTGGCCTTGTTGGTTTCCGGCCTTCCCGCTTCCTGGGCCTATGTGGCCACGCAGAACCGGGCTGCGGCCCCCTCCATTCACCGGGGTAGAGCCCTTTACGCCCAGGGTGGGACCTTGCGGGCAGTGGTGGTCAACGCGGGCAACGCCAACTGCGCCACCGGGGAGCGGGGCTTTGTGGACGATCGGCGCATGGCCGAGGCCGCTGCCCTACGCCTGGGAGTGCCCGTGGAGGAGGTCTTGACCGCTTCCACGGGGGTCATCGGGGTTCCCCTTCCCGTGGAAAAGGTGGAGGCGGGTTTACCCCAGATTGAGCTTACCCCCTATGCCGGTGCCTTCGCCGAGGCCATCCTCACCACCGACTTGGTCCCCAAGGTAGCCGAGGCCGAGGTGGAGGGGGCGAGGATCGTGGGTATCGCCAAGGGCAGCGGGATGATCCATCCCAACATGGCCACCATGCTGGCCTTTTTGGTGACCGACGCTTCCCTTCCCCAAGGGGCTTTGCGGGAAGCCTGGCGGGGCATTGTGGACCGCACCTTCAACCAGGTGACCGTGGACGGGGATACCTCCACCAACGACCTCGCCCTGGTGATGGCGAACGGGGCTTATGGCGCAGTGCCCCTCGAGGCCTTTTTCCCGGCCCTGGAGGCAGTAGCCCAGGAGCTGGCGAGGAAGATCGCCCGGGATGGGGAGGGAGCTACCAAGCTCATGACCGTGCGGGTGGTGGGGGCGGCCACGGAGGAGGAGGCCCGGCGGGCGGCCAGGGCGGTGGCGGGTAGTGCCCTCTGGAAGGCAGCCCTTTACGGAAACGATCCCAACTGGGGCCGCATTCTGGCGGCTTTGGGCAACTCAGGGGCCCGGTTTGATCCCCTAAGGGTGAGGATTCAGGTCCAGGGGATTACCCTCTATGCCGGGGGCGCTCTTCCCTTTGACCGGGAGGCGGCGAGCCAGGCCATGCGGGCCGAGGAAGTGGAGGTCCTGGTGGACCTTCAGGAGGGAAAGGGGGTGGGCGTGGCGTGGGGGTGTGATCTGACGGAGGGGTATGTGAGGATAAACGCTTTATATACTACTTGACATCTACTGGCAGTTTCCCTAACCTTAAGGTGGAGGTGTCAGCAATGAGGAAATTTTTTTGGGGCTTGTTAGGAATGTTTGCGTTATCTGTTGGCTTCGCTCAGACGCCAGGGGTTGGTTTCTATTCCGGTTACCCTACGTATCTTGGCTTCCAGTATCAAAGCGCTAATCTCCGCCTTGGAGCTGGGTTTGGCTTCTTTGGTATCGCGGGGGATGCTGCTTTGATTTTGGCAAAGACATCCTTGCCCGGTTACTCGAGCATGGGAATGAGCTGGTATTACGGGCTTGGCCTGGGGGCAAGCATGGCCTTTGGTAGCACGGTTTTTGGAGTCTACCCCCATGGGCTCGTGGGAGTGGAGATTCAACTTCCCGATCCGCCCATTAATCCCTACTTTGAGGGTCAGCTTGGTGTGCATGTGCTCTTCCCCACTTCAACTTTTGGACCATATTTTGCTGGGCGCGTAGGTGTGATTCTGCGTTGAAGTGCGTTTGCCCTTTAGGATAGAGGAGATGCGCGCGCACCTCCTCTATCTGTTTATTGTTTTTGCTCTTGCCTCCTGTGCCAGGCCCGACACCGCCCCCCCTGAGGTGGGGCTTACCGAGCCCTTGGGCGGAGCGGTGGCCCCGGGAAGGGAGGTTAGGGTGCAGGGCTATGCCTTCGATCCCTCGGGGGTGGTGAGCGTCCGGGTCAATGGGCAAGAGATCCTGTCCTCTGGGGAGGCGGGTAAGCGGCTGGTTCAGTTTCGTTTCCGCCTGCAGGCTCCGGCCTCTGGGAGGGTGGAGCTTCTCCTAGAGGCCGAGGATGCCCGGGGTAACCGGGGGGAGAAGCGGGTCCCCCTGGTGCTGGATGCAGCGCCCCCTCGCATCGTGCTGGAGCGGGTGGAGCGGGAGGGGAGCTTGTACCGGGTCTACGGGCGGGTGGAGGATAACGTCCTGGTGGATCGGGTGGTGGTCCAGACGGGCGGCCGTTTTGATCCCCTTTCCCTTCCCAAGGAGGCTACGGTGGCCTTTTCCGCAGAGGTTCCGGCCGGGGCTGTGTTGCTTGCGGTGGATGCCGCTGGAAACCGCACCAGCCGGCGTATTCCCTAGGGGCAGGGTGTGGTACACTCCTGGGGGCTATGAGGCCTAACGGCGACACCTTGGCGGACCTGGCCCGGGCGTTGAGGGGGACTCCCCTCGAGGTCAGCCGGGTTCCCAGGTTCCGCGAGATCGTCAGGCTTCTCCACCGGCTTCCCCCAGGGCGGGAGCGGGATGGACTTTTGGCTGTGGCCTACCTTAGGCTGTACCAGCTATTGGGCCAGGAGGAGGATTACCTGAGGGGTTACAGCTACGCGCGCACCGCAAAGCTGGAGCCGGTCCGGCTTCTTGGTGAGCGGCTAGGGGAGGGAAAGTCGTGAAGGAGCTTTTGGGTTTGCTGGCGGTGTGGAGCATCGTGCTTTCCGGATTGGCCTTGGTGACAGGGGTGGTCTTGATCAAAAAAGGGAACAGGGTAGCCCACCATCGGGCCATGTTGGCGGCCACTTCCTTAGCCTTCCTTTTCCTGGTGTTCTATCTTGCCAAGTGGGCCCTTCACGGTACCACCGCCTACGGGGGGCCTGAGGCCTGGCGGGGCGCCTACTACGTTCTCCTCATCACCCACACCCTCCTGGCCGCCGTCAACGGACCTTTAGCCCTTTATGTGATCTGGCGGGCTTTTAGGGGGGAGTTTGTTCTACACAAGCGCTGGGCTAAGGTACTGGTGCCCATTTGGCTATACGTGGCCGCATCTGGTTGGGTCATTTATCTTGTGCTGAAGCGGTACGGGGTAGAAACAGGAACTATCGCTTTCTAGCCGGCTCCACCACGATGGTTCCTTCCTGGACCCGGGCGATCTCGGGGCCCCGGGTGTCCTGTTCCTCTGGTGCCTGGGCTAAGTGGGCGCCGATGCGCACCTGTTTGGCAGCCAGCTCCAGGGCGAAGATGAAGCGCTCCTCGTCGCCTCCTGCCCCCGCATGGGCCAGACCCCGTAGCTTACCCACCACGATCACGTCCCCCCCCGCCACCACCTCGGCCCCGGGGTTCACGTCGCCCAAAACCACCACCGTGCCGGGGTGCTCCACCCGTTCGCCGGAACGAAGGGTTTTGCTGAGGACCAGGGTACCGGCGGGAAGGCGGTTTCTGGGAGGGATCAGGGTGAGGGGCCGGCCTAGCTCCAGGAGGGCTTGGAGCACCGGTCCCGACACGGGCCCGGCCACCTCCACCTCGAGGGGGAGGTCTTCCGGAAGCTTGAGGTTCTGGACTTCTTCTGGGGTTTCCCCCCCATCCAAGCGCAGGGCTAGGGCTTTGGGGGTGGCGCGGAGGCGCATGGCGCTATTCTACCTGGCCTGGGCTTCCTCCACCTGCCAGTAGGCGGCCATTACCTTGCGCACCGCGGGAAGGGCCACGCGGCTTCCCTCCCCCCCGTTTTCAAAGAAGGCCACCACCACCAGGGGAGGGTAAGGGGAGCCAGGTTCAGCGGGGCCATAACCCATGTACCAGGCGTGCTCGAGGCCCGCCCGCTTGCCTGGGGTTTCCGCGGTGCCCGTTTTGCCGCCAGTGGGTACGGGAAAGCTCCCGAGGATATGGCGGGCGGTACCCTCCTTCGCGGTCTTTCGTAGGCCCTCTTGAAGGATTGTCCAGAAACGCCCGGGAACCGGTTCAAGCCGGGGTTTAACCTCCCTCGGGCCGAGGCGTTTGACCAGGTGGAGGGTAGGCTTCTCTCCACTGTTGGCGATGGTGGAGAGCATCCGGGCCACCTGGGCTGGGGTGGTGAGGACGGGGCCCTGCCCGATGGCCAGGGAAAGGGTTTCCCCCGGGTACCAGGGCTCTTTGAAGGTCTCCCGCTTCCATGCCCGGGTGGGGAGAAGTCCCGTCCGCTCGGCGATTTCCAGCCCGGTAGCTTCCCCTAGGCCCAGAAGTCGGGCCCTCGCCGCCAGGCGGTCCACCACCCCCAGGGGGTCCTGGGCCACCGCCTGGTAGTACCAGGTGTTGCAGCTCCAGGCGATGGCCTCCTTAACGGTCATGGGGCCCATATCCCAGGTGGCCCAGTTGCGGCGTACCTGGCCTCCAAAGACGATGTAGGGGCTGCACCGTAAGGCGGTGGAGGGGTTCACGTACCCCTCTTCCAGAAGGGTGTAGCTGGTGGCCAGCTTGAAGGTGGAGCCCGGGGTATAGGGTTGCACCGCCCGGTTCATGAGGGGAAGGTCCTTGTCCTTAAGAAGGGCCTGGACCTCCTGGGGTACGGGCCGCTTGGCGAAAAGGCTCGGGTTGAAGGATGGGGCGCTGGCCATGGCCAGAACCTCCCCCGTTTTGGGATTTACGGCCACGATGGCCCCCTTGACCCGGGTGGCGGGGGAAAGACCCTTGGACCTCCGCCCGGCGTTGATGTCGGCCAAGGCTTCTTCCAGGGCCTTTTCCGCCGCCCGCTGGAGGTCCAGGTCCAGGGTGAGGACCACATCCTGCCCGGGGGTGGGTTCCTCCAGGATGGTTTCCCTAAGGCGCTCCCCCCGGACGTTGACCTCCACCGCCTTCACCCCGCGCTTACCCCGGAGGTAGGGCTCGAGGGCCGCCTCGAGGCCTGCTTGGCCCACTTGCTCGTCGGGGCTGTATCCCCGCTTCACCTGCTCGGCATTGGCCTGAAGCACATACCCCAGGACGGGGCCCGAGATGGGGTTAGGGTAGGAGCGCTCGATGCGCTCCACCAGCCTAAGGTTTTTCTGCCCAGCGGTGATCTCCGCCAGGGTGGGTAGGAGGTGTTCGGGTACCCCTGCCTTGAGGACCGTGGGACCTTGGACCTTGGGGAGTTCCTTCAGGCCCAGGAGGGGGAGGAGCCTTTCCTTGAAGGCTACCTCGCCCTCCTCGTACACCAGGTCCACCACCAGCCGGTCCTGGGCGATCACCCGTCCCTTGCGGTCCAGGATGCGGCCCCGGGGGGCGGGAATGCCCTCGGTCTTCAGGTAGTTTCCCTGGCTCTTTAGGGCGTACCGCTCGTGCTCCAACACCTGGAGGTGCCAGGCCCTTAAGGCCAGGAGGCCGAAGGCCAGGAGGAAGAAGAGCATGAGGGCGTAAAGCCGGCCGGTCATGGTCGTCGGGAGGAGGGCAGAAAGCGCCAGGCCAGGAGGAGCAAGGGGAGGGTGAAGAGGCCCTCGAGGAGAAGGTCCAGGGGCAAGAGGGAAGGAAGCTCCAGGCGGAGCCAGTAGGCCACCAGGAAGTAGCCCCCCCACTTGGCCAAAAAGGCCCAGAAAAAGGAAAAGAGAACCCCAGGGGTTTCTCCCGGGGCCAGGCGGCGGCTTGCCGCATAGAAGGCGTAGCTGGCGCTCAGGAGCCCCACCGCATGGAGGCCCAGAAGCCCATAGCCCAGGAGGTCTTGCACAAGCCCCAGGAAAAAGGCCCAAGGAAGGCCCAGGTAATAGGGAAGGCTACGGGTATAAAGGAGGGCCAGGACCAGGAAGAGGTCCGGGGCCATCAGCCCCTGGGGCCAGAGGGCTCCTAGGAATCCGGAGAGCACAAGGGTGAAGAGGAGAAGAATCCCCATCATAAGGGCCTCAGCACGATAACCTCCTCCAGTAGGGAAAGCTCCACCAGAGGCTTGACCCAGGCCCGTAGCTTTAAACCCCCTTGGACGCGCTCGACGCGTTCCACCCGGCCCACGGGGATCCCGTCCGGGAAAAGGCCCAAGGGAGCTCCGGTAAGCAGGAGGTCTCCCGGAGCCACCTGGACCGTGGGGGGAAACTCCGCCACCAGATGGTCAGGGGGACCCCCCCGGGCCACTCCCCGCCCCGGGGCCTTTTCCGGCCGCACGCCCACCTGGCTTTCCGGGTCCAGAAGGGTGCGCACCAGGGCCCGGCGTTCCTCCACCTCCACGATGAGCCCCACCAGCCCTTCCGGGGCGGTCACCGGCATGCCCACCCGGAGGCCATCCCGCTCCCCTAGGCCCAGGATAAGGCGGCGGTAAAGGCCGGAGAGGTCCTCCCCCACCACCGGGGCCACCGCCACCACCCCGGGGGCCTGGGTGGCCTGGACCTTGAGGGCCCGGGAGAGGCGCTCCACCTCGAGGCGGAGCCTTCGGTTTTCGCTTTCCAGCTGGGCGAGCTGGGCCTTCAGGGAGCGGTTTTCCCTGTAGAGGTCTTGACGGTTCAGGAGAATGGCGGAGGCAGCCCGCAGGTTCTGCCCCAGGCGGTGGCCCAGGGCGGGCAGGGGAGCGGTGAGGGGGGAAAGGGTGAGGGCAAGGCGGGGGGCAAGGGGGCGCGTTAGGGCCGCCATGGCCAGGCCCAAGGCCAACAGGAGGAGGAAAAGCCCCCGGCGCAGGGCCACTTCCCTCATGGCCTAAACCCCCTTTCCCAAAGGAGGGCAAAAACCCGGGCCACAGGCAGGCCCACCACCGTGTAGAAATCCCCCTCAATCCCCTGCAAAAGGGCCATTCCCAAGCCCTGGGCCCCGTAGCCTCCCGCCTTGTCCAGGCCTTCCCCGCTCTGCACGTACCAGGCGATTTCCTCCTGGGAAAGGTTGCGGAAGCGGACCCGGGTGGTGTGTACCTCCACCACCAAATCCTGAGGGGTGCGCAGGTAGATGGCGGTGTGGACCTGGTGGGTTCTCCCGGAAAGGAGGCGGAGGAAGAGGTGGTTTTCCACCCGATCCCTGGGCTTGCCGAGGACCCGGCCGTCCAGGTCCACCACGGTGTCCGCCGCCAGCACCCACTCCCCCGGCACCTCCTCCCCTTTGCGCCGGGCCAGGGCTAGGGCTAGCTCCCTGGGGTCTTGGGGAAGGTCTTCCCCAACTTCCTCCACCCTAGGGGGCACCACCCTAAGGGGAAAGCCCAGGGCCTCGAGGAGAGCCCTGCGCCTAGGGCTTCCCGAGGCCAGGGTCAGCACTAAAGGGGTTGCCCTTCCCGCCATAGCCTCAGGATCTCCTCCTGGTAGCGTTCCGCCAGGGCGGGGCTTTGCAGGATCAGAAGGTTCTCGTTGTTCACCTGCCAAGCCCTGGCGGTGAAGTTGTAGCTTCCCGTGATCACAAAAGTGCTGTCGATCACCATCACCTTGTGGTGGAGAGTGTAAGGGTTGCCGTCCTTCCGCACCGCCATCCCGGCCCGCAGGAGGTCGCCTTCCCGGCTATCCTCGAGGTTGCGGGTTTCCAACAGGACCTGCACCCCCACCCCTCGCCTCTTGGCCTGGACCAGGGCTTCCACCACCTCCCGGTCCGTGAGGACGAAGGCCGCCACCAGGATTTCTTTCCTGGCAGCCCTGAGCCTGTCCAGAAGAGCCTCCCGGCCCAGCGCACCTCCTTTGGGGCTGAAGTAGGCGGTGCCCTCCACCGGTATGCCCTTTTCCGAGGAGAGGCTGAAGGTAACCGGTTCCCCTAAACCCTCCTTGGTGCCCGTGAAGAGGGCTTGGAACTCCCGGGCATACCCCTGAGCCAGGATGGAGGAAGGCAGCAGGAGGCTGTTTTCGTTATTCCGGGCGAATGCGTTCCAGGTCATGTTGGTGCTTCCAGTCCAGACCGCCCCGCCGTCCACCACCAGGAACTTGTGGTGCATGAAGCCTTCCCGCTCGTCAAAGCAAACGGGGATGCCCACGATCTCTTCGCAATCCAGGGACAGGGGCTTGACCCGTTGCCGTAACGCTTCCTGGGGTACCCTGGGGGGTTCCCCCTGTTGGCCCAGGGAGGCCCCCACCAGGTAGCGGCGGAAATCGCTTCGGTAATCGCTTTCCCCGTAGAGCCTCACCCTCACCCCCCGCTCCTTGGCCCTGAGCAAGGCCTTGGCGATCTCCAGGTCGCGAAACTCGTAAAAGGCCCCATCCAAGCTTTCCTTGGCTCCGTCCATGAGGGCGATGAGCCGGGCCTTGGCGGCCTCTCCCTCCTGGGGCATGAAGTAGACCTCTACGCCTCCCGCTTCCACCTGTGGGGGAGGTGGGGGGAGGCCCGGACGGAGCTCCTGGAAAAGCCAAAGGAGGAGGATGACCAGAAGGAGCAGATAGCCGGGAACCCCGGCCAGGGTGGGCTTTCTCCGCCGCCTTTTAAGTACCCCACTCGCCCTTGCCGATGGGGCCACCTTCGTGCATGGGCACTTAGTACCCATCCCCATCTTCCCCCTTCACCAGGGCTACCCCGCTGGAGGTACCCAGCCGGGTGGCCCCCGCCTCGAGGAGCTTGATGGCGGTTTCGCGGTTGCGGATACCGCCTGCGGCCTTGACCTGGGACCGGCCCCGGGCCACCCTTACCAGGAGTTCCACGTCCTCCAGGCTGGCCCCCCGGGGTCCAAAGCCGGTGGAGGTTTTCAGGAAGTCGGCCCCACCCTGGATGGCTGCTTCGGCCAGGTTTTCAAGATAGCCCCTGCGGGGCTGACCAAGATAGTCCCTACGGGACTGACCCTGGGCTTCAGGGGTGAAGTAGCCTGTCTCCAGGATGACCTTGAGCACCGCCTTGGGTGCTGCCTGGCGCACGGTTCGGACTTCTTCCTCGATGTAGGCGTAATCCCCAGCCAAGGCCCGGCCCAGGTGGATCACCATATCCACCTCATCGGCTCCCTGGGCGATGGCCAAGGCTGCCTCGAGGGCCTTAACTTCCTTGGCCTGGTAGCCCAGGGGAAAGCCCACCACGGTTACCAGGCGAAAGGGTGCATGGGGGTAACGCTCCCGTACCAGGGGAAGATAGGATGGAGGGATGCAGAGGCCGAAAAACCCGTGTTCCAGGGCTTCCTCCGCCACCTTAAGGATTTCTTCCGGGGTGGCGGTGGGTTTTAAGAGGGTGTGGTCAATGTGGGCGGCCAGGTCCATACCCTGCCATCATACGCAAAGGGTGTGATAGGATGAAAAGAGGCCCCTTGGTGGGGCTTTTTTTGAGGTCGAGATGCTGGCTGTGGGAATCGTCGGTCTACCCAACGTGGGCAAGTCCACCCTTTTTAACGCCCTAACCCGGGCACAGGCTTTGGCGGCCAACTACCCCTTCGCCACCATCGACAAGAACGTGGGGGTGGTGGCCTTGGAGGATGCAAGGCTTTACGCCTTGCAGAGGGTGTTTGCCAAGGGCGATAGGGTGCCTCCCGTGATCCCCACCCATGTGGAGTTTGTGGACATCGCGGGCTTGGTCAAGGGAGCCCACAAGGGGGAAGGCCTCGGCAACCAGTTTCTGGCCCACATCCGCGAGGTGGCGGCCATCGCCCACGTGCTCCGGTGCTTTCCCGATCCCGATGTGGTGCACGTGATGGGCCGGGTGGATCCCCTGGAGGATGCGGAGGTGGTGGAAACCGAGCTCCTCCTGGCCGACCTCGCCACCTGGGAAAGGCGGCTTGAGCGGCTTAGGAAGGAGGCCCGGGCCAACCGGGACCTGGCCCCCACCCTCGAGGCGGCGGAGGCCCTTTACGCCCACCTGCAAGGGGGGAAGCCCGCCCGCACCTTCCTCTTAAACGGAGAGCAGGGAGAGGATGCCGAGCTTCGCCGCCTGCTTAAGGAAACCCCCCTCCTCACCGCCAAGCCGGTGATCTACGTGGCCAACGTGGGTGAGGAGGACCTACCCGAGGGGGAGGGCAACCCGCATGTGCAGGCGGTGCGGGAAAAGGCCAAGGCCGAGGGGGCCGAGGTGGTGGTGGTTTCCGCCCGGCTGGAGGCGGAGCTGGCCGAGCTTTCCCCAGAGGAGGCACAGGAACTTCTCGCCGCCTATGGCTTGAGGGAGAGGGGCCTCCAGCGCCTGGCCCAGGCGGGGTATAGAGCCCTTGGCCTCATCACCTTCTTTACCGCAGGGGAGAAGGAGGTGCGGGCCTGGACGGTGCGCCGGGGAACCAAGGCCCCGGAGGCGGCGGGGGAGATCCACTCCGACATGGAGAAGGGCTTCATCCGGGCTGAGGTCATCTTCTGGGAAAAGCTGGTGGAGGCTGGGGGATGGGCCAAGGCCAAGGAAAGGGGTTGGGTGCGCCTCGAGGGCAAGGAGTACGAGGTCCAGGATGGGGATGTCCTCTACGTTCTCTTCAACGTGTGATCCCCTCTGGGCTTGGCCGAGGCTAACCTAAGGGGGATTTGACGGGAGGCTCTCTTTGCCCTACAATCTGGGTGGCTTTGCCCCTGGGGGCAGGCACCTTGTGCGCTGGGGCGTCGTCTAATGGCAGGACAGCGGACTTTGGATCCGCCGGTCGTGGTTCGAGTCCACGCGCCCCAGCCAGATTTTTTCACATCCTTTTCGCAACCCTTGGATAAACTGGCCCCGTGGCGACGGATTATCCGGGGCTTCTCCTATTAAGCCGTAGCGATGCCCTGCGGGCCTATGTGGATCTGGTGCTTTCCGAGCGGGGCATCCCCATCCGCCACTTTGACCTGGCCCGGGAAGGGCTTTTTTGGCTATTGGACCATACGCCCCGGTATGTGCTTTTGGACCAAGACCTGGACGTGGATCCCTTTGCCGTGGCGGCCCGCATCCGGCATGTGCGCCGGCTCAAGGAGGTGCCCTTGGCGGTGCTCATAGAGCCTACTGAGAAGCACCGGACCACCGCCGAGGTGGTACGGGTGAAGGCCATAGAAAAACCCCTCACCCGGGACAAGCTCTTTCGCTTTTTGGGTTTGGGGTAGGCCCATGTAAACTTAAGGGCGTGCGGGTGCTCCGCTTCCTGTTTCTCCTGCCGGCCAGCCTTTTGCTGGGAGCAGGCTTGGCCTTGGGGTATCTGGCCTATGCCTACACCCGCGGCCTTCCGGACCTATCCCAGTTTGATCGGCTGCGCCTCACCGCCACCTCCACCCTCTACGCCCGGGATGGCACCCCCTTGGCCCAGATCGCCAGCGTGGAGGAGGGAAGGGCCATCCACCGGAGCTTGGTGCGGCTTTCTGAGGTTTCCCCGGCGGCGGTGGCGGCGGTGGTCTTTTCCGAGGACCGCCGCTACTTCCAGCACTACGGGGTGGATTTCGTGCGCCTCCTGGGGGCCCTCTACGCCATCCTGCGGGGGGATCTCCAGGGAGGAAGCACCATCACCACCCAGGTGATCAAAAATACGCTTCTCAAGGAGCTGGCCCAGGCCCGTTCCCTGGAGCGCAAGTTCAAGGAGTGGGCTCTGGCCCTCGAGCTGGAGAGGCGCTACACCAAGGAGGAGATTCTGGAGATGTACCTGAACGTGGTGCCCTGGGGAGGCAACGCCGTGGGCATCAAGGGGGCAGCGGAAGCCTATTTCGGTAAAGACCCTGCCGCCTTGACCCTGGCGGAAGGCCTCTACCTGGCCTCCTTAATCCCGGCTCCTAATGCCCGGTACCAGGACCTCAAGGGGGTGCGGGAGCGGATGCGCCTGGTGCTGAACCAGATGGTGGCCGAGGGCTGGGTGAGCCCGGAGGTGGCCGAGGCTGCCTGGCGGGAGCCCCTTGCCCCCAAGGGGTGGGAGGTGCGCTACGACGGGGAGGGGAACCTCCAGGAGGCCAGGCTGGTGGACCCCGAGGCCCGCATCCTCAGGCAGCTGGACTACCGGATGGCCCCCCATTTCGTCCTCGAGGTGCGCCGCTTCCTTGAGACCCGCTTCGGGAAGGAAAAGGTCTACAGCGAGGGCGGGCTTAAGGTGTACACCACCTTGGACCCAGCCATGCAACGGGCGGCGGAGGCCGCGGCCAAGGGAGCCAGGCTGCCGGAGGGGGCGGAGTTGGCCATCGTGGGCCTGGATCCCGAAACGGGGGAGGTGCTGGCCCTGGTGGGGGGGGTAAGGCGGGAGGGGGATGAGTACAACCGGGCCACCCGGGCCCTGCGCAACCCCGGAAGTGCGGTGAAACCCTTTGTCTACGCCACCGCCTTGGAGGAGGGTTGGACCCAGGCCACCTTGGTTCCCGACCGCCCCCTGGAGTTTCCCGATCCCAGCCAGAAGGGAGGGGTATGGAGGCCCAAGAACTTCTCCGGCACCTTTCTTAACCGGGAGATCACGGTGCGCTATGCCTTGGACCTCTCCCTCAACCTGCCCGCCATCTACACCGCTCAGGCCATAGGGGTGGAGAAGGTGGCGAGAAAACTGTCCCAGGCGGGTTTTGCGGTGAAGTATCCCACCCTGGCCATCGCCATCGGGGGAGCCTCCATCACCCCGGTGGACCTGGCGGCGGCCTATGCCGCCTTTGTCAACGGGGGCTACCGGGTTACTCCCATCTACGTGAAGCGAGTGGAGGATGCCCAGGGACAGGTGCTTTACCAGGCTCTCCCGGAACGGCGGCGCCTCTTTGATCCCCAGGTGGCCTACCAGGGGTGGGACCTCCTGAAGGGATATGTCTACGACCTGGGGGAAAAGGGTCTGGCCAAAGGGGCCCGCATCCCCGGGCGGGTGGTGGGGGGGAAGACCGGCACCACCAACGAGGCCCGGGACCTGTGGTTTGCTGGGGTGACCCGAGGACTTTCCGCAGTGGTCTGGGTGGGCCGGGATGACAATAAGCCCTTGCGCATGGGAGGGAGGGAGCCTTCCAGCTCCGTGGTCAACCCCCCCATCTGGCGGGAGTTCGTGGCGGGGGCCCTGAGGGGAAGGCCTGGAGGGGATTTCTCTCCGCCCGCAGGCCTGGTGCAGGTGGGGATGGATTTCCTCTCGGGCCAGCCTTCCCAGGAAGGGGTAAAGGTCTGGTTCCCCCACGGGAAGGTACCCGCGCCTCCCCCGCAGGCTTCGCCTTCGGAGGGAACTGGGCTTCCGCAGGCAGCCCCCCCGGCTGGGGTGGGGCCTACGGACTACCCCCCGGGTTCTAACGAGGAGACTTCCCCTACCCCCCCACCCGGGCAGTGAGGACCTCGAGGAGGAGGCTGTGCTGGAGCGCGTGCGCATCGTCTTGGTGGAACCCCAGGAGCCCATGAACGTGGGGGCGGTGGCCCGGGCCATGCGGAACTTTGGCCTTTCCCGGCTTTACCTGGTGAATCCCTCGCCCCGGGTGGGCCCTCCATGGGCCCGGGAGGCCTACTGGCTGGCGGTGCATGCCGAGGAGGTGCTGGACCGGGCGGTGGCGGTGGGAAGCCTCGGGGAGGCCCTCGGGGGGGTGAGCTTCGTGGTGGCCACCACGGGAAGACCTCGGGAGCTCTACCCGGCCCCGGTGGTGACGGCCCGGGAGGTGCCGGTCCACGTGCTTTCCGTAAAGGGAGAGGTTGCCCTGGTCTTTGGCCGGGAAACCTTTGGCCTCACCAACGAGGAACTGGACCTGGCCCACCTCATCGGCACCATCCCCACCGCTCCCGAGCAGCCTTCCTTGAACCTGGCCCAGGCGGTGGTGGTCTTTGCCTACGAGCTTTACCAGGCCTCGTTGCGGCAGGGCAGTACGGTATCCCAGGAGGAACTGGCGGATGTGGCGGCCCTGGAGGGATTCTTCGCCGATTTGGGGCGGTATGTGCTGGAGATCGGGTTCACCGATGAACACCGCCACCCTTACGCCATGCGCCGCCTGCGCCGCATCTTCCACAAGGCCCGGCTTTCCCCGGGGGAGGTGCAGCTTCTCAGGGGGCTTCTGCATCAAAGCCGGTATGCGGTAGCCTCCGCCCTGAAAAAGGAGGGTACGAAGGGAAAGGATGGCTAGCCACAGCCTTTACCGATTGGTGCGCCTGGCCCAGCGGCTTTTGCCGCCCCTGATCGCTTCGGTGGTGGTGGTCTTTGAGCTGGCCCTTCTGCCCTACCGGCACGTGGATAGCCTCCTCTGGCTACGGCTCGGCTTTTACGGCCTGGTGGGGCCTCTGGTCACCTATGCGGTGCTGGAGTGGATCGCCCAGGAAACCCTGGAGAAGGTGCGGGCGGAAAGGGCCTTGGAGGAGGCGAACCGCCGTCTTTTGGCGGCAGGGCGGGTGTTCCGCGAGGCCTTGGAGAGCGAGAACCTCGAGGAGGCGGTCTCCCGCATCGCCCGGGCTTTGGGGGAAACCTTGGGGTACCCTGTGGCCCTCGAGGCCGAGGGGGTCCATGCCGGGGAGGAATGCGGGGGGATGCGGGTGGAGCTTCCGGGTTTGCAGGGATACCTGGAGGCTTGCCCCCCGGAGCCGGAACGGGTGTTTTTGGAGGTCCTGGCCCACGAGGTGGCGGGGGCCCTGCAATCCGTGGTGGCCCGAAGCCGGGACCGCCTTACCCTCTTTGAGGTGGACCAGGCCCTCAAGGCCGAGGCCAACCTGGACCGCCTCCTGGAAGGGCTTCTGGAGCGGATCCGGGCCTGGGCGGAGGCGGAGGGGGGTGGGGTTCTCCTGATGGACGAGGAGGGGTTCCTGGTACCCCGGGTGGTGCGGAACCTGGCCCTGCCCTCCCACCCCTTCCTGCCGGATGGCGTTTGGAAGGGGAGCCTCGAGGGGCCGGTGTTCGTGGATGAGGAAACCCTGGCCTTGCCCCTAAAGGCCCGGGAGACGGTGGGGGTGCTGGTCCTCAAGGGCAGGGGCCTTTCCCGGCGCATCCCTTTCCTCTCCTTCCTGGCTTCCCAGGTGGCCTTGGCGGTGCGCAACGCCCAGGCCTACCTGAGGGCGGAGGAGCTGGCCATCAACGAGGAGCGCACCCGCATCGCCCGGGAGATCCACGACGGCATCGCCCAGAGCCTGGCCTTCATGGCCTTGAAGCTGGATCTGGCGGAGAGGCTTCTTGCCAAGGACCAGGAGGCGGCCCTGAAGGCCTTGGCCGAGGTGAAGGAGACCCTTAGGGCCCAGATCCGGGAGGTGCGCCGGAGCATCTTCGCCCTGAGGCCCATTGACCTGGAGCGCTACGGCTTCCTGGAATCCGTGCGCCGCTACGCCCAGGCCTTTGCCGAGCAGGCGGGCTTTCGGGTGCAGCTTTCCCTGCCGGAAGGAGTGGGGCTTTCCCAGGCCAGCGAGCTGGTCCTCTTCCGGGTTCTGCAGGAGGCCCTCACCAATGCCGCCAAGCACGGCAAGCCCAGCCGGGTGGAGGTGGAGCTCCTCCCCTTGGGGGAGCGAGGGGCGCGGCTGGTGGTGCGGGACAACGGGAAGGGGTTCCAAAACGCCGATGCCCAGGGCTTAGGTGGGTTTGGCCTCACCCAGATGCGGGAGCGGGTGGAGGCCCGGGGTGGGCGCTTCCAGGTGCGTTCGGAGCCGGGAAGGGGTACGAAGGTGGTGGCGGAGGTTCCTTACTGAGGACCCGCTTATCATGGGAGGCATGGACCGTCCCGTACGGGTGCTGTTTGTCTGCTTGGGGAATATCTGCCGAAGCCCCCTGGCGGAAGGAGCGTTCCGCAAACTCATCCGGGAGCGGGGCCTCGGTCAGCCGGAAAGCTACCTGGGGGCCCGGTTTGAGGTGGATTCCGCTGGCGTGGAGGCTTGGCACGCTGGGGAGCCCATGGATCCCCGGGCCCGCAAAGTGCTGGAGCGGGAAGGGGCCTACTTCCCCCATGTGGCTCGGCAGATGACCCGGGAGGATGCCCTCCACTACGACCACATCCTGGTGATGGACCGGGAGAACCTGGCGGAGGTGCAAAGGCGTTTCCCCGAGGCCAGGGGGAAGGTGCACCTCCTCCTGGACTACCTGGGCGGGGGGGAGGTGCCGGACCCGTACTACGGGGACCTGGAGGACTGCCAAGAGGTTTACTGGATGGTGGAGGCCGCCGTCAGGGCTTTCCTGGACCACCTTTTGGGGGAGGATGGATCCCAAGAAGCTTCTGGAACGAGCGGGGCTTGAGTTCGGGGGTTCGCCTCAGCCCCTCTACGGCGGGGATATTTCCCAGGTGTACCGCCTGGGGGCCTATGTGGTGAAGCTTGCGCCGAACCCTCCTTTAGGCCTCTTCCCCGCGGAAGCCCGTGGGCTTAGGGCCCTGGCCGAGCGGGGGGTGCGGGTGCCCCGGGTATTCTTTGCGGCCGAAGAGGGATTGATCCTGGAATATCTGCCGGAAGGCCCACCCGATTGGGAGGGTTTGGCCCGCATGCTGGCGAGGCTACACCGCCAGCGGGAAGCGCTCTACCGGGCCGAGGTGGGGTTTTTGGGCACCTTTCCCCTGCCGGGCGGGGAGGGGAGGGAGTGGACGGAGTTCTTCTTTTCGCGGTGCATAGAGCCTCTCTTGCGAGCCACTTGGGACCGCCTCGAGGGCCTTGGACCCAAGGTGGAGGCCCTCTTTCAAAGGCCCCTGCCCGCCGAGGGGCCTGCACCCCTGCACGGGGACCTTTGGCACGGCAACCTCCGCTTTACCCCGGAGGGACCTGCCCTCTTGGATCCTTCCTTTTTCGTGGGAGAGCGGGGGGTGGACCTGGCCATGATGCGCCTTTTCGGAGGGTTTCCCAAGGCTTTCTGGCAGGCCTACCAGACTCTTTACCCCATTCCGGAGGAGGTGGAGGAGGCCCTGCCCCGGTACCAGGTCTACTACCTCCTGGCCCACGTGCACTTCTTCGGCAAGGGCTACCTCGGTTTTCTATGGAAGGCGATTTCCGCCTCTTAGGTCCTATTGACTGGCTGCAGCTCCTCGCCCAGGGGGGAAGGACTGGGGTTTTTGCTGTGGAGGCAGGGGGTGGAAGGGGGGAGGTTTACCTGGAGCAGGGCCAGCCCGTCCATGCGGTGTTCGGGGAGAAGGTGGGGCGGGAGGCCTTGCTGGAGGTGCTGGCGTTGAAGGAAGGGCGCTTTCGCTTTCTGCTTGCCGTGCGACCCCCCTTGAGTTCCCTGGAAGGCCCCCTCGAGGCCTACCTCTTGCAAGCGATCCGCTTCCTGGACGAGCGGGTGGAGGTGGGTCCCTTTGACCTGGTGCGGCCGGGGTCCCGGGCCCAGGCGGTCCAAAGTACCCTGGACCCCGTGGAGCTTTCCCTCCTCCTGGCCCTGGGCAGTGGCCAAAGCCCCCTGGACCTGGCCTCCCGCCTGGCCCTGCCCCTGGGGGAGGTCCTGAGGCGCCTGGGCCACCTGGCCCGGCTGCGCCTGGTGGAGGTATTTCCCCGGGTGCCGCGCACGGCCCGGCTTCGAGTGACCCTGGGGCGGCAGGGGGCGCAGGTGGATGCCTTGCTCCTTTCTGCTTGGCGGGAGCATTACGGCCCCTTTCAGCGGGCAAGGGTGAAGGCCCAGAAGGAGGTGCTCCTTTCGGTGGAAGGCGCGGAGGGTCTGGGGGTGGAGATCCGCCTTGCGCCGGAGCTGCTTCTCTTCCACGGGCTCCAGGTGGGGGAGGAAGTCTTGGTGTGGCCGGAGGTTTGATACCACCCCACCCTGGCTTGCGCCCCCGGAAAGGACCTCCGGCGGGCGTCATCTCGTTGGGGCTTAGAGAAAACAAGGAGGAAAGGGTATGAGGCGTGGTATTCTTCCCCCATGGCGGAAGCGTTGGTGGCCCTGGAGTCCGCGCTGCTGACCCATGGGTTGCCCTACCCCCTGAACCTGCGCACCGCTAAAGCCCTGGAGGAAGCGGTGCGGGCCGAAGGGGCCATCCCCAAGACCATCGCCCTGGTGCGGGGAGAGGTGCGCCTCGGCCTTTCCCCGGAGGAGATGGAGGCCTTGGCCCAGGGGGGTGCGGAGAAGGCGAGCCTCTGGAACCTGCCCGCCCTCTTGGTTCAGAAGAAAAGCGCCGGGACCACGGTGGCGGCCACGGTCCACCTGGCCCACCGCCACGGGATCGCGGTCTTCGCCACCGGGGGGATCGGGGGGGTGCATCCCGAGCCCTTTGATGAGAGCGCCGATCTCTTGGCCCTTGCCCGCACCCCCATCCTGGTGGTTTCCTCCGGGCCCAAGGCCATCCTGGACCTGAGGGCCACCCTGGAGCGTCTGGAGACCCTGGGGGTTTCCGTGGTGGGCTACCGCACGGACCGCTTGCCCGCCTTCTTTTCCCCCTCTTCCCCCTTCCCCGTGCCCGCCCGGGTGGAAACCCCCCTCGAGGCTGCCTTGATCCTCCGCAAGTCCCGGGAGCTGGGCCTAGGGGCAGTCCTCCTGGTGAACCCGGTGTCCCAGGGCCTGCCCTACGAAGAGGTGGCCCTTTGGGTGGAGGAGGCCAACCACCAAGCGGCCAGGGAAGGGGTGTTTGGCAAGGCCCTCACCCCTTACCTCCTGAGGCGCCTTTCCGAGCTTTCCCAAGGGGAGACCGACCGGGTCAACGAGAGGCTTCTCCTGGAAAACGCCCGCCTGGCGGCCCGGGTGGCCCTGGCCTTTGCCGGGCTAGAATAGCCTTGTGTGCGAACTGGGGGAAAGGTTAAGGCGGGCCCGGGAGGAGAAGGGGCTTTCCCTTAAGGAGGCGGCGGCGCGGTTGGCCTTGAAGGCCAAGGTGCTGGAGACCCTCGAGGCCTGCCGTTTTGAGGAGCTTCCCGAGCCAGCCTTGACCCGGGGATACCTCCGGCGCTACGCCCTTCTCCTGGGGCTGGATCCCGAGCCCCTTCTGGCCCTTTATCCCTTGGCCCCCACCTTTTCGCCCCCACCCCCGCCGCCTTCCCGGCGCCCTTTCCCCTGGTTGCTTTTGCTGGCCTTGGCCCTTTTGGGGGCCTTGGGGTATGGGGCCTACCTGGTCCTGCGTCCGGCACCCGTGCAGACGGTGAGCTTGCCCCTTGAGCCCCCGCCCAAGCCTCCGGAGCGCTATGGGCTTCGGGTGGTAAGCGAGCCCCCTGGAGCCCGGGTGTACCTGGATGGCTTCTACCTAGGCCAGACGCCCTTAGCCTCGCCACCCCTGGAAGGAGGCAGGCGCCTTCTCAGGCTGGAGCTTCCGGGGTATGAGCCGGTGGAGGAGGAGGTGAACCTGGACCGGGACCTCTCCTTAAGTTACCGTCTGGTTCCCAAGCCTTCGTCTGCGCCCGCCTCTAGCAGTTCCCAACCGGAAGTTTCCCCGGGGAAGCTGGTGCTGCGCCTCGAGGGCCGGAGCTGGCTCAGGGTCACCCAGGGGGAGAAGCGCCTGTACGAGGGTATCCCCGAGGTGGGGGCGGAGCTCAGCTTTGATCTGCCCGTGGAGGTGCGCTCCGGGAACCCTGGGGCGGTGCGGGTTTTTCTGGACGGCAAGGACCTGGGCCCCTTGGGGGAGCCGGGAAAGCCTCTCACTCGTCGCTTTGAAACCCCTTAATGCTCCTCGCAGGGAGGCGGGAAGGGGGCTATACTGGTGCGTCGGAGCCCCGAGGATAGCCCGTCGGGCTGAAGGGACTCCTGGAGGTCTATGGCAAAGATCGGCTTTGTGAGCCTGGGCTGCCCCAAGGCCCTCGTGGACTCGGAACAGATCCTTTCCCGGCTGAAGGCCCTCGGCTACGAAACCAGTGCCACCTACGAGGAGGCAGAGCTGGTGGTGGTGAACACCTGTGGCTTCATCACCCCGGCCATTGAGGAGAGCCTGGAGGCCATCGGGGAGGCCTTGCGGGAAAACGGCAAGGTGGTGGTGACGGGATGCCTGGGGGCCAGGCCCGAGGTGATCCGGGAAAGGTACCCCAATGTGCTGGAAGTCACCGGCCCAGGGGAGGTGGAGCAGGTTTTGCAGGCCGTGCAGGAGGTGCTTCCCGCACCCCGCAACCCTCTTTTGGACCTCATCCCGCCCCAGGTGAAGCTCACTCCCCGGCACTACGCCTACCTGAAGTTTTCCGAGGGATGCGACCACCGCTGTAGCTTTTGCATCATCCCCAAGCTCAGGGGAGGTTTGCGCTCCCGCGACGCCGGGGAGGTCCTGGCGGAGGCCGCCCGGCTGGTGGCCACCGGCACCCGGGAGCTTCTCCTCATCGCCCAGGACCTCTCCGCCTACGGGGTGGACCTCCGCCACCGGGAAAGCTTTTGGGGAGACCGCCTGGTGAAGGCGGAGCTCAAGGACCTCCTTACCCACATGGCGGAGCTTGGAGCCTGGATACGGCTTCACTATGTCTACCCCTACCCTCACGTGCGGGAGCTTCTTCCCCTCATGGCCGAGGGCAAGGTGCTTCCCTACCTGGATGTGCCCCTCCAGCACGCTTCCGAAAGAATCCTCCGCCTCATGCGCCGTCCGGGGGGGTACCAAAGCCACCTGAAGACCCTAAAGGCCTGGCGGGAGGTGGTGCCGGGGCTCGCCATCCGCTCCAGCTTCATCGTGGGCTTCCCCGGGGAAACGGAGGAGGACTTCCAGATCCTCCTGGACTTCTTGCAGGAGGCGGAGCTGGACCGGGTGGGGGTCTTCACCTACTCCCCGGTGGAGGGGGCCGAGGCCAACGCCCTTGCGGGCCATGTGCCCGAGGAGGTCAAGGAGGAGCGGAAGGCCAGGCTCATGGAGGTGCAGGCGGAAATCAGCCTGCGAAAGAACCAAAGCTTCGTGGGCAAGATCCTCGAGGTCCTGATAGACGACCTCCCGGAGCCCGGCCTGGCCCTGGGCCGGAGCTACCGGGATTCGCCCGGCATAGACGGCTTGGTCTACGTGGAAACCGATGGCACGGCTCGGGTGGGGGAGAGGATCCAAGTTCGCATCACCCGGGCCGACACCTACGACCTCCACGGGGTCCAGGTTTAGGATAGGGGCGGTATGTACATCGTCATCGCCGGGGGCGGGGAGGTGGGCGGGGAGCTGGCCCGCACCCTGGAAAAAGCCCATGAGGTGGTGGTTCTTGACCGCAACCCCCAGGCCAAGGAACGGTTTGCCCATCTGGACGTGAAGGTGGTGGTGGGCGGGGCCACGGATCCCGATGCCCTGAGGGAGGCGGGGGTGGACCGGGCGGACCTCTTCATCGCCAGCACGGATTCCGACGAGGTGAACCTCCTGGCCTCCCTTCTCGCCAAGGGCCTGGGGGCCAAGGAAACCCTCTGCTTTGTGGGCAAGGGCGGGTATGTGGATGTGCTCACCGACCCCCGCACCGCCGAGATCCTGGGTACCCGCATCGACAAGGTCCTCTGGCCGCAAAGGGCCATGGCCCGGGAGATTGTGGAGGTGATCCTGGTCCCCGGGGCTGTGGACACCGAGGTGCTGGCGGAGGGACGGCTCCGCTTTGTGGAGTACCGGGTAAAGGAGGGTGGCCCCTACGCCCATCGGCTTCTCGCTGAGCTTCCCTGGCCCGAGGGGGTCTTGGTGGTGGGGGTGGTGCGGGAGGGGGCCTTTTGGAGCTTTGCCCACCCCGGGTACCCCGAGGTCATCCTGGAGCCTGGGGACAAAATCCTCTTCATGACCACCTTACGGGCTTTCCCTGAGCTGGAAGCCTATTTCGCCACGGGGCGGGGCGTGCGTAGGGTGATGGTCATCGGTGGGGGCAACGTGGGTTTCATGGTGGCCCAGGAGCTTTTAAGGCGGCGCCTCGAGGTGGTGATCATCGAGCCCAGCCGCGAGCGGTGCGAGTGGCTTTCCCAGGAGCTTCCCGGTGCCCTCATCATCCAAGGGGATGGTACCGACCTGGAGCTTCTGGAGGCGGAGGGATTGCAGGAGGCCGATGCGGTGGTGGCGGTAACCGATAACGACGAGAAGAACCTCCTGGCCTCCCTCCTGGCCAAGCAGCTTGGGGTGGGTAAGGTGATCACCCGGGTGTCCCGCTCGGAAACCCGCAGGCTCTTTGAGCAGGTGGGCATAGACCTGCCCCTCACCCCCCGCCAGGCGGCGGTGCGGGCGGTCTTGGACTACCTGGGACCCGAGAACGTGGAGCATGTGTCCACCATGGACGAGAACATCGAGCTACTGGAGGTGGAGCTTCCGGAGAACTTCAGGCCCCGGTACCTGAGCACCCTGGCCACGCCCCAGGTGGCACCGGTGGCCCTGGAGCGGGACCATCGGGTGATGCTCTACCGCGAGGGCCTCGAGGCCCTGCCCAACGACCGGCTCTTTTTGGTGGTGGCCCGGGAGGTGGCGGATGAAGCCGTGGCCCGTGTCGTCGGCTAGGCAGGGGTTTCGCTCCAGCCTCTACCTCCTGGGCCTTACCTACCAGGGCTTTGGCCTTCTCATGCTGGCCTTCGCCCTCCTGGCCCTGGGCTGGGGGGAGGACGCCCGAGGGTTTCTTCTGGGGGCGGTGCTGGGGGTGGGGTTGGGCAAGGCCCTGCAGGGGGTGGGGCATGCGGAGGCCCAGCCGCACCGGGCGGAGGTCTTCGCCGCCGTGGCCCTGCTTTGGCTTTTGGTGCCCGCCCTGGGGGCCATACCCTACTGGATCTCGGGGGGGCTGGACTACCTGGACGCTCTTTTTGAAGCGGTTTCCGGCTTTACCACCACCGGGGCCACGGTGCTTTCGGATTTCGGGCAGTTTGGCAAGAGCCTATTTCTCTGGAGAAGTTTCACTCAGTGGATGGGGGGTATCGGCATCGTGGTGCTCTTCCTGGTGGTCTTTCCCCAGCTTCAGGTGGCGGGCCGCCAGGCCTTTTTCGCCGAGAGCACGGGGGTGGAGAAGGAGAGGCTTACGCCCAGGCTACGGCACACCGCCCAGGCGGTCTTGCGCGTGTACCTGACCCTGACCGCCTTGGCCTTCCTGTCCTACTGGTGGGCGGGCGTACCCGTCTTTGAGGCCTTGGCCAACGCCCTCACCACCACCCCGGCGGGAGGGTTCAGCCCGAACCCGCAAAGCTTTGCCGCCTACCCCCCCCTGGCCCAGTGGCTGGGTAGCTTCTTCATGTTCCTGGCGGGGGTGAACTTTCTGTTGCAGTACCGCCTTTTCTTTGGGCGGGAGGTCAAACCCCTCCTTAGGGATGCGGAGTTCCGGGCCTATGCTTTTCTGGTGCTCCTTGCGAGCTTACTGCTTTCCCTTTACCTCTACACCCACCACATGTATGGCCTCGAGGCCAGCCTCCGCCACGCCTTCTTTCAGGTGATCTCCATCGTGACCACCACGGGTTTTGCCAGCGTGGACTTTGCTCAGTGGGTGGTGCCGGCCCAGGCCATCCTGGTGATCCTCATGTTCGTGGGGGGCAGTGCGGGTTCGGGGGCGGGGGGCATCAAGGTGGTGCGCTGGCTTTTGCTCTTTGGGCTTCTTAGGCGGGAGATCACCCGCACCCTCCACCCCAGGGCGGTCCTTCCCCTGCGCCTGGGACAGCGGGTGGTTTCCGAGGAGGCCTTGCGGCAAGTTTCCGTTTTCATCTTTCTTTACACCCTTCTTTTCGGCTTCGGCACCCTGACCCTGGCGCTTTTGGAGGGGAGTTTTGTGGAGGCCTTTACCGCCAGCGCCCAGGCCATCGGCAACATCGGGCCGGGGCTCGAGACGGTGGGCCCCATGGGTTCCTATGCGGAACTCCATCCTGTTTCCAAGGTGGTCCTCATCTTCCAGATGTGGGCGGGGCGGATAGAGATCCTTCCCGTGGTCCTCCTCTTCAGCCCGGAGCTCTGGCGGCGGCTTCGGTGAAGGGTATAATCCACCCCATGAGGGTACTGGGGCGCCTTACTGCCATGCCCGAGCTTCCCGAGGCCCTTAGGGGTCTGAGGAAGCTGGCCTATAACCTGTGGTGGAGTTGGAATCCGGAGGCGGCAGAGCTTTTCCAGGAGATTGATTCCTCGCTTTGGAAGCGTTTCCGCGGCAACCCGGTCAAGTTGCTCCTGGAGGTGGACCCCGCCCGCCTCGAGGCCCTGGCGGGAAGCACCTATCCCGCCCGGGTCCAGGCGGTGGTGGCGGCCTTGGAGGCCTACCTCAAGGAACGGGAGGTAAAGCAAGGGCCTCTCACCGCCTACTTCTCCGCGGAATACGGCTTCCATAGTTCCTTGCCCATCTATGCGGGGGGACTTGGGGTGTTGGCCGGGGATCACATCAAGGCGGCCAGCGACCTGGGCCTGGACCTGGTGGGGGTAGGGATCTTCTACCACGAGGGTTATTTCCACCAGCGCCTTTCCCCAGAGGGAGCCCAGGTGGAGGTGTACGAAACCCTGCATCCGGAAGAGCTACCCCTTCTGCCCGTGCAGGACCGGGAGGGTCATCCCTTAAGGGTGGGGGTGGAGCTTCCCGGGCGTACGGTGTGGCTTGGGGCCTTCCGGGTGCAGGTGGGTGCCGTGCCCGTATACCTCCTGACCGCCGATCTTCCGGAAAATGCCCCGGAGGATCGGGCCATCACCGCCAGGCTTTACGCTCCCGGTCTGGAGATGCGCATCCAGCAGGAGATGGTCTTGGGGATCGGGGGAATCAGGCTACTACGGGCCTTGGGGTTTAACCCCCAGGTCTTCCACATGAACGAAGGGCACTCGGCCTTCCTGGGCCTGGAGAGAGTGCAGGAGCTGGTGGCCGAGGGGTACACCTTCCCGGTCGCTTTGGAACTGGCCCGGGCCGGGGCCCTTTTCACCACTCACACCCCGGTGCCTGCGGGGCACGACGCCTTTCCTTTGGAACTGGTGCAACGGTACCTCTTGGGTTTCTGGGAAAAGCTGGGCGTGGACAAGGAGGGCTTTTTCGCCCTAGGCCTCGAGGAGAAGCCCTGGGGCAAGGTCTTTTCCATGTCCAACCTGGCCCTTAGGACCAGCGCCCAGGCGGGTGGGGTTTCCCGCCTTCACGGGGAGGTTTCCCGGGAGATGTTCCACCATCTCTGGCCGGAGCTTTTGCGGGAGGAGGTGCCCATCGGCCACATCACCAACGGGGTCCACACCTGGACCTTCCTCCACCCCAGGCTCCGCCGCCATTACGCGGAGGTGTTTGGTCCTGACTGGCTGCGGCATCCTGAGAACCCCGCCACCTGGAGGGTGGAGGGGTTGGGGGAGGAGTTTTGGCGCATCCACCGGGACCTCAGGGCCGAGCTGGTGCGGGAGGTGCGCTCCCGCCTCTACGAGCAACGCCGTCGAAACGGGGAGAGCCCAAGCCGCCTCCGCCAGGCGGAGCGCATCCTGGACCCGGAGGCCCTTACCGTCGGCTTCGCCCGCCGCTTCGCCACCTATAAGCGGGCCGTGTTGCTGTTCAAGGATCCCGAGCGCCTCCTCCGCATCCTCCAGGGGCCCTATCCGGTACAGTTCGTCTTTGCAGGCAAGGCTCATCCCAAGGATGAACCCGGCAAGGCTTACCTCCAGGAGCTGGTGGCCAGGATCAAGGAGTACGGCCTCGAGGACCGCATGGTGGTCCTGGAGGATTACGACATGTACCTGGCCCGGGTTTTGGTCCACGGCAGCGATGTCTGGCTCAACACTCCCCGCAGGCCCATGGAGGCCTCGGGCACCAGCGGGATGAAGGCGGCTTTGAACGGGGTCTTGAATTTAAGCGTCCTGGACGGCTGGTGGGCTGAGGCCTACAACGGAAAAAACGGTTTTGCCATCGGCGACGAACGGGTCTACGAGAACGAGGAAGCCCAGGACATGGCCGACGCCCAGGCCCTGTACGACGTGCTGGAGGGGGAGGTGCTTCCCCTTTTCTACGCCAAGGGGCCCGAGGGCTACTCCTCGGGGTGGCTTTCCATGGTCCACGAGAGCCTCCGCACCGTGGGCCCGAGGTTCAGCGCCGCTCGCATGGTGCGGGAGTACCTGGCCCTTTACCAAAGGGGGCAGGAGTGGGCGGGGAAGGCCAGAGGGGAACAGGAGGTGCTGCGCGCCTTCCACCAGGCTTTGCCTGCCTTTTATGGCCTGGCCCTCCGGGTGGAGGTTCCGGGGGACTTGACCTTGAATGGGGAACCCTTGCGGGCGCGGGCCTACCTGGAGGGGGAGGTGCCGGAGGCCCTAAGACCTTTCCTCGAGGTCCAGCTGGTGGTGCGCCGCGCAGGCGGGGGGCTGGAAGTGGTGCCCATGGAAGAGGCCTCGGGATGGTTCGAGGTGGCCTACCGCCCTTCCCGGCCGGGAAGCTACGCCTACGGGGTGCGCATGGCCCTCAGGCATCCCGTGACGGGCCGGGTGGAATGGGTGCGGTGGGCCTGACGGAAGCGGCGTTGCCGTGGGGATGGCGCTTGCCCTGGGCTCCGCCTCGGGTTTTCGGACTTGCAAGAGGCTGGCCGTGTATAATCGGCCCCGTTAAGGGAGGTTGAGCGCGATGAAAAGAACCTTGGCGGTGTTGGCTTTCCTGGTCCTTGGCCTGTCCCTAGCGCAGGTACGTACTTTTGACCAGATCAAGCAGACGGGGGAGATCCGCATTGGAACGGAGGGGGCCTTCCCCCCTTTTAACTACTTCAACGAAAAGAACCAGCTCACCGGCTTTGAGATCGACCTGGGCAACGCCATCGCCAAGAAGCTGGGCCTAAAGCCCGTCTGGATCACCCAGGCCTTTGACAGCCTCCTCATCCAGCTGAACCAGGGCCGGTTTGACTTTGTGATCGCTTCCCACGGCATAACCGAGGAGCGGGCCAAGGCCGTGGACTTCACTAACCCCCATTACTGCACGGGCGGCATCATCGTGAGCAAGAAGGGAGGCCCCAAGACGGCCAAGGAGCTTCAGGGCAAGGTGGTGGGGGTGCAGATCGGCACCACCTATATGGAAGCTGCTCAGAAGATTCCCGGCATCAAGCAGGTCCGCACCTACCAGAAGGACCCCGATGCCCTTCAGGACCTCCTCTCGGGCCGCCTGGACGCCTGGATCACGGACCGGTTTGTGGCCAAGGAGGCCATCAAGGAGCGGAAGCTGGAGAATACCCTCCAGCTTGGAGAGTTGGTCTTCCAGGAAAGGGTGGCCATGGCCGTGGCCAAGGGCAACAAGAGCGTGCTCCAGGCTCTTAACCAGGCCCTGGCCGACCTGATGAAGGACGGTACCTACGCCCAAATCAGCAAGAAGTGGTTCGGCGAGGACGTGCGCTGTAAGTAACCAGTCCCGGGCCCGGGGTGTAGGGGTTGCCCTGGGCCCTTTTCCTGCCGCGAAGATGCCATCTTGGTTGCGGGTCCTCTTGCTCCTGGCTCTCCTCCTTGGGGGGTATTTCGGCTTGTTCGCCCTTTTGGGCGTGGTGCTGGAGCGCTACTTCCTTCTTACCGGCTTTGGACCTGACCGGGCGGCTTCCGCGGGCCAGGCCATGGCCTTGGGTGCGGAGATCACCTTAAAGCTCACCTTGATCTCCAGCCTGGCGGGGCTTGCCATCGGTGTGTTTGCTGGGATGTTCCGCCTCTCCCGCCGATTCTGGGTGCGGCTTCCCGCCAGCTTTTACATCTGGGTTACCCGTGGCACGCCCCTTTTGGTGCAGATCCTCTTTGCCTACAATGCCTTGCCCCTTTTGCTTCAGCCCCTCTGGCCCGAGGCCCAGCAGGTTCTCACCCCCTACTGGGCGGCCTTCATCGCCCTTTCCTTCAACGTGGGGGCGTATAACGCCGAGGTGGTCCGGGCGGGCATCCAGGCCATTCCCAAGGGGCAGTGGGAGGCCGCCTGGTCCCTTGGGCTTTCCCCGGCGGACACCATGCGCTTCGTGATCCTGCCCCAGGCCTTGCGCATCGTGGTACCTCCCTTGGTCAACAACGTGGTGGCTCTTCTCAAGGATTCCTCCCTGGCCAGCGTCATCGCCCTTACCGAGCTCGCCCTCTCCGGGCAGCGCATCATCTCGGCCACCTTTCGGCCTGTGGAGGTCTACTTGGCGGTGGCGGCCATTTACCTCCTTTTGACCACCGTGCTCACCTTCTTCACCAACCTTCTGGAGCGGAGGCTACAGGTGGCGGGGAGGTAGGGCTTGAGGAAAGGAAGGGGCTGGGGGTATACTGCCTGCGGCGTAAAGGAGGTGTAAGGTTATGCGGCTGAAAGAAACGCTATTGGCAGGGATTGCCTTCCTAGGTCTGGGCCTGGCCCAGGAGTTTATCACCATCGGCTCGGGTTCCACCACGGGGGTCTACTTTCCCGTGGCCACGGGTATGGCCAAGCTGGTGAACGATGCGGGGGTGGGCATTCGGGCCAACGCCCGCTCCACCGGGGGCAGCGTGGCCAACATCAACGCCATCGCCGCCGGGGAGTTCGAGATGGCTTTGGCGCAAAACGACATCGCCTACTACGCCTATCAGGGATGTTGCATCGCTGCCTTCGATGGGAAGCCCGTGAAGGGCATCCGCGCTTTGGCGGCCCTTTACCCTGAGGTCATCCATATCGTGGCCCGGGCGGATGCAGGCATCCGCACCGTGGCGGACCTCAAGGGCAAGAGGGTGGTGGTGGGCGATGTGGGCTCGGGTACCGAGCAAAATGCCCGGCAGATCCTCGAGGCCTACGGCCTCCGCTTTGAGGACCTGGGCCAGGCCATCCGGGTAAGCGCCACCCAGGGCATCCAGCTCATGCAGGATAAGCGGGCGGATGCCCTTTTCTACACGGTAGGCCTGGGGGCCAGCGCCATTCAGCAACTGGCCCTCACCACCCCCATCACCCTGGTGGCGGTGGACCTGGGCAAGGTCCAGGCCATCGCCAAGAAGTACCCCTTCTACGTGGGCTTCAACATCCCCGGGGGCACCTATAAGGGGGTGGAGGTCACTACGCCCACGGTGGCGGTTCAGGCCATGCTCATCGCCTCGGAGAAGCTGTCCGCCGATACCGTGTACAAGTTCATGAAGGCGGTGTTCGGAAACCAGGAGGCCTTCAAGAAGATCCACCCCAACTTGGAACGCTTCTTCAGCCTGCAGAAGGCGGTGAAGGGCCTGCCCATTCCCCTGCATTCCGGTGCCGAGGGGTTCTACAAGGAGATGGGGGTTCTCAAGTAAGCTCTGGGCTGAATCCTGGGGGCCCCAGGAGGGGCCCCCTTTGTCTGGAGGGAGCATGGAGAAGGACGCCTCGCTGTTGGTGGAAGAGAGCGAGCTGGGAGGGCGGAAACCCAAAGGGGCAGGCCGGTACCTCCTCTTCGGCCTAGGGGTGATCTGGAGCCTTTTCCAGCTTTGGGCCACCGAGCTGGGTACCCTGGACCCCATGCGGCTCAGGGCGGTCCACTTGGCCTTCGCCTTGGCCCTGGCCTTTTTGGCCTACCCGGGGAGGCGGGGGCCGAGGGAGCGCATTCCCCTCCTGGATTGGGGCATGGCCCTCTTGGGAGTAGTCGGGGCCCTCTACGTTGTCTGGGATTACTACGGGATCACCCAGCTCCGGGGGGGTATCCCCAGCCAGCGGGATGTCTTCATGGGGACCCTGACCCTTGGGGTCCTATTCCTGGCCGCCTGGAGGGTGGTGGGGCCTGCCCTACCCATCATCGCTTCAGTGTTTGTCCTCTACGCCCTTACCGGACCTAAGGGGTTTCTGCCCTTTACCCTTCCCCCCTGGCTCCAGCTCCATGCGGGCAGCCAGTGGGGCCAGCTCATGGGGCAGCTCTACACCACCGCCGAGGGCATCTTTGGGGTGCCCTTGGGGGTCTCCGCCACCTTCGTTTTCCTCTTCGTCCTCTTTGGGGCGCTTTTGGAGAAGGCGGGGGCCGGCCACTTCTTCATCCGGGTGGCCTACGCCCTCCTGGGCCATTTCCGCGGGGGGCCGGCCAAGGCGGCGGTGGTGGCCAGTGCCCTCACGGGGGTGGTTTCGGGAAGCTCGGTTTCCAACGTGGTCACCACGGGCACCTTTACCATTCCCTTGATGAAGCGGGTGGGCTACCCGCCGGAGAAGGCGGGGGCGGTGGAGGTGGCCAGCTCCTCCAACGGCCAACTCATGCCTCCGGTGATGGGGGCGGCGGCCTTCATCATGGCGGAGTTCTTGGGCATCCCCTATAGCCAGCTCATCCTGATCGCCGTTATCCCTGCGGTTTTGGCCTACGCCACCCTTTTCATCACCGTGCACCTCGAGGCCCTGCAGCTGGGCCTCAAGGGGGTACCCAGGTCGGAGCTACCCCCCGTGGGTCCTATTCTGCGCTCGGGCCTTCACTACCTTCTGCCCCTTATCTACCTGATCTACGCCTTGGTGGCCCTGCGCCTGACCCCCGAGCGGGCGGCCTTGAACACCATCTTCCTCATGCTCCTCCTCATCCTGGCCCAGGAGGTCTGGCGGGCCCAGAGGGCCGGGGTGGGGTTGGCCTTTGGCTTCTTGCGGGGTGGGCGGCTCATCTTGGAGGGCCTCGAGGCGGGGGCCCGGGGCATGGTGGGCATCGCCTTGGCCACGGCCAGCGCCGGGATCATCGTGGGCATCGTCACCATGACCGGGATCGGCTTTGGCCTTACCGACATCGTGGAGCGCTTATCGGGGGGGAACCTGATCCTGGTCCTTCTCCTGGCCCAGCTCACCAGCCTCCTTCTCGGGATGGGCCTTCCCACCACCGCCAACTACATCGTCATGGCCTCCTTGGTGGTGCCGGTGGTCCTCCAGCTTTCCGAGAAGGCGGGCTACGGGGTGCCCCCGGTGGCCGCCCACATGTTCGTCTTCTACTTCGGCATCATGGCGGACTCCACGCCCCCAGTGGCCTTGGCCGCCTACGCGGCCAGCGCCATCGCCAGGTCCGACTTTTGGAAGACCGCGGTCCAAGGCTTCGTCTATGAGCTCCGCACCGCCCTTTTGGCCTACATGTTCTTCTTCAGCCCCAAGCTCCTCTTGTTGGGAGTGGAAAGCGTGGCGGAGGGGGCCTGGATCGTCCTCTCCGCCCTTTTGGGCATGACCGCCTTCAGCGCCAGCCTGGTGGGCTTCCTGCACAAGCGCACCACCCTCTTGGAGAGGGCTCTTCTCATGGCGGCCGCCCTGACCCTGGTGGTGCCCGGCCTCCTTACAGATGCCATAGGCCTGGCGCTCTTCCTCTTGGTCTATGCCATCCAGCGGGTGAGAAAATGAAAGCGGTGGACCCCATCATCCGCATCCACAACCTGCACAAGTGGTTTGGCTCCCTGCACGTGCTCAAGGGGATCCACCTGGAGGTGGCCCCTGGGGAGAAGCTGGTGATCATCGGCCCTTCGGGCTCGGGGAAGAGCACCCTGATCCGCTGCATCAACCGCCTGGAGGACTTCCAGGAGGGGGAGGTCATCGTGGACGGACGGAACGTCAAGGAGGAGCGGGCCCTCAAGGAGGTGCGGCGGGAGGTGGGGATGGTCTTCCAGCAGTTCAACCTTTTCCCCCACATGACGGTGCTGGAGAACATTGTTCTGGCCCCCGTGCGGGTGAGGGGCTGGTCCCGGGAGCGGGCGGAGCGGAAGGCTTTGGAGCTTTTGGAGCGGGTGGGGATTTTGGACCAGGCGAGGAAGTACCCGGGGCAGCTTTCTGGGGGCCAGCAGCAGCGGGTGGCCATTGCCCGGGCCTTGGCCATGGAGCCGAAGGTGATGTTGTTTGACGAGCCCACCAGCGCTTTGGACCCGGAGATGGTGGGGGAGGTGTTGGACGTGATGCGGGACCTGGCCCGGGGGGGTATGACCATGCTGGTGGTGACCCACGAGATGGGTTTTGCCCGGGAGGTGGCGGACCGAGTGATCTTCATGGACGGGGGTCAGATTGTGGAGGAGGGGAGGCCGGAGGAGATCTTTTCCTCCCCCAGGGAGGAGAGGACCCGGGCCTTCCTGCAACGGGTCCTGCACCACTAGGCCGATGGGGGGCGAGTCAGCCCCTACCCAGCACCGGTAGCCGAGAGGGATCAAACGGCGGGAAACCCCTCACCCTCAAGCGCCATGGAAAGGGGGACGGTGGCAGCGAAAGGGACGCTGACCGCCCTCTGACCTAAGGGGCTTACGGTGAACCCATGGACCTGCGCATCGCCGTGGGCCTAGAGGAGGCTCTAAGGTTTTCGGCGCCCGAAGATCCCTGGCTGGGCCTCGAGGTCTACCTGGACCCCGCCTTCCTGGAGGAGGAGGCCCCCTTCGCCAAACTGGCCTCCAGCTACAAGGGGACTCTCTCCATTCACCTCCCCTTCTGGAACCTGGACCTGGTCTCCCCGGACCCGGAGGTGCGCAACTTCACCCTCAGGCGGCTTCTCCTGGGCCTGGACCGGGCAGCGGAGCTCGGGGCGGACCGGGCGGTCTTCCACTCGGGCATCCCCCACGGCCGCACCCTGGAGGAGGCCCTGGACCGGGCGGACCGGCTCATCCAGGCCCTGAAGCCGGTGGTGCGGCGGGCCGGGACCTTGGGGGTGGAGCTGGTCCTGGAGAACACCCACGAGCCGGAGCCCAGGGCCCTGGCACCCATCCTGGAGGCCTACCCCGAGGTGGGATTTTGCTTCGACGCCGCCCATGCCCGGGTTTTCAGCCGGGTGCCGGAACCGGGACCCTGGCTGGCCTTGGAGCCCGACCACCTGCACTTGAACGACACGGACGGCCTTTACGACCGGCACTGGAACCTGGGAACCGGGGTTCTCCAGCACCGGACCTGGCTTGGGCCCTACCTGGACCGCACCCTGGTCCTGGAGGTGGGGGTCGACCCGGCCCCCTCCATCGCCTTCCTAAGAAGCCTGCGGGAAAGTCTCCCTGACCGAGCCCTGACCGAAGGGGCCTAGCCTTATCCCGGACATGGACGCCACCCTCAGCCGGGCCCAGCGCCTCCGAAAACACCTGAGGGGCCAGGGGGAGGCTTTGGTCTTCCTGCTGCCCGCCTACGCCCTTTTCCTCCTCTTCCTGGTCCTGCCTCTCCTCGAGGCTCTTTGGCTCTCCCTTCACCAGGAGGATCTCTTCGGCCGGGGACGGGTCTGGACCGGGCTTGCCAACTACCAGAAGGCCCTGAGCCGCCCGGAGTTCTGGAAAAGCGCCTGGCTCACCCTGAAGTTCGCCCTGATCACCGCGCCCCTGGAGCTCCTTCTGGGGTTCCTGGCGGCCCTCTTGGTCTACCGGCCCTACCCGGGGGTGGCCCTCTTCCGCACCCTCTTCTTCCTCACCACGGCGATACCCACCGCGGTGGCGGCGGTGGCCTGGGGTTGGTTCCTGCATCCCGTGGGGGGCCTTGCCAACCGCCTCCTGGCCTCCTTGGGCCTGCCGCCCCAGCCCTGGCTCACCAGCCCGGAGCTGGCCCTGCCCACCCTGGCGGTGATCACCGCCTGGGCCGGGGTGGGCTTCACCGCGGTCCTCCTCACCGCAGGCCTGCAGAACATCCCTGCGGAGATCCTGGAGGCGGCGGAGGTGGACGGGGCTGGCCCCTGGACCCGCTTCTGGCGGATCACCCTGCCCCTCCTCTCCCCCACCCTCTTCCTGGTGGGCCTCCTGGTGGTGTTGAAGAGCCTCACCGCCTTTGGCCAGATCCACCTCCTCACCCGAGGGGGGCCGGCGGAAAGCTCCATGGTCTGGATCTACCGCGTGTACCAGGACGCCTTCTTCAACTTCCGGGTGCCCCTGGCCGCTGCCGAGGCCCTCCTGCTCTTCCTGGTGCTTTTGCTCATGGCGGCCTTGCAGTTCCGGCTTCTGGGCCGGAGGGTGCACTATGGGTAGGCGGCGAAGGCTCTGGCCCACCTACCTCCTGGCCGGGGGGTATGCCCTTCTCCTTCTCCTCCCCTTCCTCACCCTCCTCTCCGCAAGCCTCCGCCCGGAGGCGGACCTCTATGCCCCGGGCCTCCTCCCCCCGCGGCCCAGCCTCGAGGCCTACCAGGAGGCCCTCACCAGGTTCCCCCTGGGGCGGTTCCTCCTGAATAGCCTCCTGGTGTCCAGCCTCATTACCCTGGGCGTACTCACCACCAGCCTCCTGGCCGCCTACGCCCTCGCCCGGCTCCGCTTCCTTGGAAGGGAGGCCCTCTTCGGGCTGGCGGTGGCCCTCCTTCTGGTGCCGGGGGAAGTTACCTTCCTACCCCTTTACCTCCTGGTGGACCGCCTGGGCTGGCTGGACTCCTATCTGGCCCTCACGGTTCCCTTCCTGGCAAACCCCCTGGGGGTCTTTCTCCTCAGGCAGTTCCTCCGCACCATCCCCGAGGACTACTTCGATGCCGCCCGAATCGACGGGGCCAACCACTGGCAGATGCTCCGCCACGTGGCCCTACCCCTTTCGGCCCCCGCCCTGGGGGCCCTGGCCGCCCTCACCTTCATCGGGGCCTGGAACATGTACCTCTGGCCCCTGGTGGTGACCAAAAGCCGGGAGATGCAAACGGCCCAGATCGCCGTGAACTTCATCCTCAACGAGGAGGTAGCCCGCTGGAACGTGGTGGCGGCTGCGGCCATCCTGGTGCTCCTCCCCAGCCTTTTGGCCTTCCTGCTCGCCCAGCGGGCCTTTGTCCGGGGCATCGCCATGGGCGGGCTGAAGGGATAGGAGGTGTAGGTATGCGCATGTGGACGAGACGGGTTTGGGCACAGGCCATCCTAAGCACCCTGCTCCTTTTGGGCGGCGCTCAGGCCCAAAGGGTCACCCTGGAGTTCTGGCACTCCATGGGTGGGGTTTTGGGGGAAGCCACGGAAAAGCTGGTGCAGGACTTCAACAAAAGCCAGGACCGGATCCAGGTGAAAAGCCAGTACGTGGGCAGCTACGATGACGGCATCAACAAGCTTCTCGCCGTCTTGCGCGCGGGCCGGGGATACCCCCACGTGATCCAGGTCTACGACATCGGGGCCCGGATCATGGCGGACTCCGGGGCGATAGTGCCCCTCGAGGACCTGGCCCGGAAGAGCGGGTTTGACCTGGGCCGCTTCCTCCCCCAGCCCCGCAGCTACTACACCGTGGAGGGCAAGCTCTACGGACTTCCCTTTAACTCCTCGAACCCCATCCTCTACCTCAACATGGCCGCCTTCCAGGAGGGGGGGATTCCCTTCAAGCCCACCTGGAGCCTTAAGGACCTGGAGGAAGCCGCCCGCAAGCTCACCAAGAAGGACGCCCAGGGCCGCACCGTCCGCTACGGGCTTTCCATTCCCATCGACTCCTGGTTCGTGGAGCAGATCTCCTATAACTCCGGGGAATACTTCTGCAACAACGAGAACGGCCGGAAGGCCAAGGCCACCGCGGTTGCCTTTGACAACCCGGCCGCCGCGGCCTTCCTGGACATGTACGCCCGTTTGGTGCGGGAGGGGGTGGCCGCTAACACCGGGCGCAACTGGGCCGACTCGCAAAGCCTCTTCGCCCAGGGCCAGGCGGCCATCGCCGCCTACTCCACGGCCAGCCTCACGGGGGTGCTGCGGCAGGTGGGGAACCGCTTCCCCTTGCGCACCGCCTTCTACCCCTTCCTCCGGGAGCGGAATGGGGTAGCCATCGGGGGCGCTGCCCTTTACGTGCTGAAGGGCTTCCCCGAGGAACAAGTCCAGGCGGCCTGGGAGTTCGTGCGCTTCCTCCTGGAGCCGGAAACCCAGGCCCGCTGGCACCTGGCCACCGGTTACTTCCCCGTGGTGCGGGGCGTAACCGAGCTTCCCCAGGTACGCCAGGCCCACGTGAAGCAGCCCAACTACACCACGGCCATCCAGCAGCTAGCCACCAGCAAGGTTAACGCCTCCAGCGCCGGTTGCCTGATGGGGGCCTTCCCTGAAATACGCCAGTACGTGCAGACCGCCTGGGAGGAAACCCTGAAGGGGAAACCTGCCCTCGAGGCCCTTAGGGAGGCCAAGGCCCGGGCAGACCAGGCCCTGGAGCGCTACAACCGGGGCGTGGCCCAACCCTGATCCACCAGGCTCCTCCTTCCCGCTGGGGGTATCCCCAGCGGTTTTTGCCGTTGATCCTGAGCTGACAATGGCTCCTTAGGGTAGGGGCATGCGGATCCTGGTGACCAACGACGACGGCGTTTTCAGCCCAGGGCTCTGGGCGCTGGCCGAGGCCGCAAGCCGCTTTGGCGAGGTCTTCGTGGTGGCCCCCGACGTGGAGCAAAGCGGGGTTGGCCACGCCATCACCATCGCCCACCCCGTGCGGGCCTTCCCCCATCCCTCTCCCCTGCCCGCTCCCCACTTCCCCTCCTACCGGGTGCGGGGCACCCCCGCCGACTGCGTGGCCCTGGGGCTTCACCTCTTCGGGCCCGTGGATCTGGTCCTTTCCGGCATCAACCTGGGGAGCAACCTGGGCCACGAGATCTGGCACTCCGGCACCGTGGCCGCGGCCAAGCAGGGCCGCCTCTTCGGGATCCCCGCAGCTGCCTTCAGCACCCCTATGAACGGGAGCGGGCCGGACTTCGCTGCCTTGCGGCCCTGGGTGGAACGGGTGCTGGAGAACCTTCTCCGGCTGGAAAGGCCCTTTTTGGTCAACATCAACCTGCCTCACCGGCCCAGGGGGTTCCTCTGGACCCGGCAGTCCGTGCGGGCCTATGAGGGGGTGGTGGTGGAGGGGAAAGACCCCATGGGCAGGCCCCATTACTGGTTCGCCGCCAAACCCCTCAAGGAGGCGGAGGAGGGCACGGACCGCTGGGCGGTGGAGCAGGGGTTTATCGCCGCCACCCCCCTCAGGCTGGACCTCACTGATGAGGCCCGCCTCCAACCGGCCCTGGCCCATGATTAGCGTTCTCATCCCCACCCGGAGCCGGCCGGACTCCCTGCGCCAAGCCCTGGCTTCCCTGCTCCGGCAGACCTTTACCCGGTTTGAGGCGGTGGTGGTGGACGACGGGGAGGGCGAGGGGATGGAAGTGGTGGTAGGCCTGGCAGATCCGCGGCTCCGGGCCCTTCCCAACCCGGGACGGGGACAGGTGGAGGCCCGCATGCAGGCCCTGGCCCAAGCCCGGGGGGAGGTGGTTCTCTTCCTGGGCGACGACGACCTTCTCCTGGACCCCGCTTACCTGTACCGGGTATGGCGCATTCTGTCCAGGGAGGAGGCCCTGGTCTACGGGGAGGGGGTGCTGGACCTGGGCTCGTGGGAGATACCCTTCCGCCCCGGCGAGCCGGGGGATTGGATCCAGGTGGATAACCGCATCCTGGCCTCGGGCACGGCCCTTCCCCTCCGGCTTGTCAGGGAGCTCGGGGGCCTGGACCCGGAGGTGGGGGACTACTGGGATTGGGACCTCTGGCTCAGGGCCTATCGCAAGGGGGTTCCCTTCCGATACCTGAAGGGAAGAGGGGTGAGCATCGGGGTGCACGGCGCCAACCAAAGCCACGGCAACCGCCGGGATGAGCGCCGGTTCTTCCTGGAGCGATTTCGGCAGAAGCACGGGCTTCCACCCTTGCAGCTTAAGGACCACTTCGTACTGGCCCTGGAAGGCGGAGAGGAGGGAAGTGTACCAATGTTCACCTTAGGTCATACATCACCCACGGTAGGGCCAGTATGAACGAGCGCTTTTTGATTTCGGGCATCCCGTTTCTGGCCGCCGTAGAGGGAGGTATGGCGTAGAACCTGAGTTTGGGTGAGCACCTGGTGCTCCGGGGCTACACGGTAAAGGCCTTTGGCGGGTGGCCGTGACGGAAGGCCGTCGGATGAACGCCGAGGAGCCTGTGAAACTCACCCCCAATCCCACCTGGGAAACCCTCGTGAAGCGTTCCCTCTAGGGCCCCCTAAAGCCCTCCCCTACCCCAGGGCTGGGGTAGGGGTTTTGGCCTTAAGTTGCCCGTGCAGCTCTTAGGATTCCTTTAGCGCAGGGCCTGGGCAAACCCGGTGGCTATCTGGCGCACCAACCCCGGGTAGCTGGTGGCCTCCTCTCCTAAGTGTCCATGCATAGACTTTGCCCCACACCCCTTTCCAAGCGCTCCTGCAACTCCCTCAAAGCCCCCTCCACCGCCCTTCTCTGGGCCAGGGGGCTGCCCGCCATAGGGCTTTGCCACTCCATCCCCGAGACAGCCAAGACCCTGGCCCGCTACCTGGAGGTGCCCCCTGGGGAACTCGTCTACCATGCAGCGGGCGTCAACCACCTTTCCTGGTTCGTGGAACTACGGCGAGGCCTCGAGGACCTTTACCCCCGCCTTCGTACCCTAGCGGAAGGCCCACTCTGGGGGGAAGACCCGGTACGTTATGAGCTACTGCGCTATTTTGGGCTCTTTCTCTCAGAAACCAGCGCCCACGCCTCGGGGTACGTGCCTTACTTTCGCAAGAACCTGGAGGCGGTACGCCGCTACTTCGCACCAGGTAAGCCCGGGGATAGCGGCTACTACGCCAAGACGCACCCGGGGTTTGTGCGCCAAAGCGCGGCTTTTCTGGAGAAGGAAGCCCTCGAGGCACCCCTGGATAGGAGCGGGGAGTATGCCATACCCCTCCTCGAGGGGCTATTCCTGAATAAGGAAGCCACCAGCTCCTTCCCGGCGCCGTGGAGCTACGCGTGAAGGTCCGGGAGGGACAACTCTTCCCCCTGCCCACCCACCCTCCCCCCGGGCCTGCGGCGTCTTCCCGAAGGATGCAGGAGGTCCACAACCTGTATGTCCACAGGTACGTCCACGGCGACCCCGCCCTCCTCCCGCAAGCCTTGGCCCTGGACCCCTTGACCGGGGCGCTGCTAGAGCTAAAGGGAATAGAAAGGCTCTTCCGGGGCCTCGTAAAGCACCAAATCTCCCCTCTACCGGGGTTTCTTCACAGTAACGGCTCCCCGCGGGGATTCTACCACACGTTTGCTGTCCACGATGCTGCGCCCTTCTTCGGAGGGCGTGGAGGAGCCTATGTATCCCACGGGCTGAAAGTCGGGGGATTATAGCTCCCCACACCCCCTCTTTTCTCTAATCCTGGGAATCTACCCACACCGCTGACAAGGCCTCAGCCTGTTCCAAAACCGTCTTCACGGCTTTCTCCTGTTTATCTGGGGGATAACCATACTTGCGAAGAATCCGCTTGATAATAACTCGCATCTGAGCCCGTACGTTCTCCCGGATGGCCCAGTCTATGGAGACGCTTTGGCGCACCGCCTGGACCAGCTCTCGAGCAATGGTCCGCAGGGTTTCATCGCCTAACACTTTTACGGCGCTATCGTTGGTTTCCAAGGCATCATAAAAAGCGATCTCCTCCTCTGACAGCCCCAGCTTCTCTCCCCGGGCGTTGGCCTCCCGCATCTCCTTGGCTAGGGCAAGGAGTTCCTCGATCACCTGCGCCGCCTCGATCGCCCGGTTCTGGTACCGGCGAATTGTCCGCTCCAACATCTCAGCAAAGGAGCGGGCCTGAACAATGTTTTTTTGCCGAAGACGGTGAATCTCCCCTTTGAGCAAACGTTGGAAAACTTCTATAGCAAGGTTTTTATGGGGCATATCGCGAACTTCAGCTAAGAATTCATCAGATAGGATGGAAATATCGGGCTTCTTTAAACCAGCAGATGCAAATATGTCCGTGACCCCCTCGGGAACAATAGCCTTGGATACCAGTTGCCTAATGGCATTATCCAGTTCTTCCTCCGTGCGGGCTTCCTCGGGTATCCGCTTCACCAAGCTGGCCCGCACCGCCTGGAAAAAGGCTAAGTCGTCCCGTATGCGTAGCGCCTCCTCGTGGGGCACAGCCAGTGAAAAGGCTCGCGAAAGCTCGCGTACAGCCTGCAAGAATCGGTCCTTTCCGCTCTCTTGAGCAAGGATATGCTCCTGGGCAGCTGGTAATAGCGAGAGCCTCTTCTGAGGATTTCCGCCCTTCCACGCCGACCAGTCAAAGCCATAAAAGAGGTTACAACAAACCTCGAATTTTTCCTTCATAAGCACCACAGCCTCTTCCTGAGAAATGGCTGCTTGGCCCTTACCACCGCTATCTGCATAAGTGGCTAAAGCCTCTTTGAGTTCTTGAGCAAGCCCCAGGTAGTCCACCACTAAGCCACCCGGTTTGTCGCGGAAGACCCGGTTGACCCGTGCGATAGCCTGCATAAGGTTATGACCCCGCATGGGTTTGTCCAGGTACATGGTGTGCAGGCTTGGAACATCGAAACCAGTTAGCCACATGTCCCGGACAATAACCATCTTCAGAGGGTCGTTTGGGTCTCGGAACCGCTTTGCTAAAAGCTCGCGCCGGCGCTTGTCCCTAATGTGGGGTTGCCAGTCTAACGGGTCCGACGCCGAACCCGTCATAATGACCTTAATCTCTCCCCGGGCATCGTCATCATCATGCCATTGAGGGCGCAGTTTGGTTATTTCACGGTAGAGCTCTACACAAATGCGGCGGCTCATGCACACAACCATAGCTTTTCCTTCTAAAGCCTCTAACCGTTTCTCAAAGTGATCTATAATATCAGCAGCGACAAGCTTCAAACGTTTTTCCGATCCGACAATTGCTTCCAACTGGGCCCATTTGGTCTTGAGTCTCTCCTTACGCTCGACCTCTTCCCCTTCTGTGACTTCCTCAAACTCCGCATCGATCCTGGGTTTAAGCTCCTCTGGAAGGTCGAGCTTCGCTAGGCGGCTTTCGTAATAGATGGGTACCACAGCCCCATCCTCCACCGCACGTTGGACGTCGTAAATACTGATGTAATCACCAAAGACCGCGCGGGTGTTACGGTCAGCCAGCTCAATGGGAGTTCCCGTAAAAGCGATAAAGGAGGCGTTCGGCAAGGCGTCGCGCATGTGACGAGCGAAACCATCGATGAAGTCATACTGGCTGCGGTGAGCCTCGTCGGCGATGACAACGATGTTTCGCCGCTCCGAAAGCGTTGGGTACCGATCGCCTTTCTCTTCCGGCAAAAACTTCTGAATCGTGGTAAATATCACACCACCCGCTTGTATGGAGAGGAGTTCTCGCAGATGGGCCCGGCTCTCGGCTTGTACCGGCGGCTGGCGCAAGAGGTCCTGACATCGGGAGAAAGTGCTGAATAGCTGGTCATCGAGATCGTTGCGGTCGGTGAGGACGACGATGGTCGGGTTCTCCATCGCCGGCTCGCGGATGATGCAGCCGGCGTAAAAAACCATCGTCAGACTCTTGCCCGAGCCTTGGGTATGCCAGACCACGCCGATGCGCCGATCGCCGGGCTCGCCACCGGGCTTCCGTCCCGCCTCGTAGCGGCCGCCGGCTTCGGCCACGCGGTCGCCTCGTGCCAACTCTGCCGCCCGCAGCGTCTCTGCCACGGCCACCTGCACGGCGTGGAACTGGTGGTAGCCGGCCATCTTCTTGACCAGGCGGCCGCCGCCGTCGTCTTCGAACACGATGAAGTCGCGCACCAGATCGAGGAAGCGCCGCTTGTCAAAGATCCCCTTGATCACCACCTCCAATTGCGGCATGGTGGTGGGGGCGAGCGTTTCGCCGCTAATCGTATGCCAGGGCTTGAACCATTCCCGCCCGGCGGTAAGGGTCCCGAGGCGAGCTTCCAGGCCATCGGATACGACCAGAAGTTCGTTGAAGGCAAAGAGCGTGGGGAGCTCAGCCTTATAGGTCTGCAGTTGATTGAAGGCCGTCCAGATCGTGGCCTCTTCATCGGCAGGGTTCTTGAGTTCGATGATGGCCAGGGGCAGGCCATTCACGAAGAGGAGGATGTCCGGGCGGCGGGTATGGCGGCCCTCGCTGACGGTGAACTGGTTCACTGCCAGCCAATCGTTGTGGTCAGGGTCCTCAAAATCCAACACGCGAACCTGAGCGCCTGCAATGCGACCGTCCGGACGCCGGTATTCCACCGTGACTCCATCCACCAGCATCCGGTGGAAGGCTCGGTTCCGGGCCTCCAGCGTGGCCCCTTCCAGATGCGTCAGGCGGCGAAAGGCGTCCTCCAGCGCCTCATTGGGTAGGTCCGGATTGAGCTGCGCGAGCGCATCCCGCAGCCGTTGATTCAGCACCACCTCGCGATAGTCTTGCCGCTCGGCGAGGAGCTGATTTGGCGCAATGTCGGGGCCATGCGCGATCCGCCAGCCGATGGCCTCCAGCCAGGCGAGGGCGGCGGATTCGACGTCGGATTCGGTAAAGGCGGTCATACTGCACCCCTCTTGGCTTTTACGCCGCGCATCCGCCAGATCTCGTCGGCGCTCTCCTTCTTGAGACCTTCCTTGATTGCGTCGATCGCCCTCGGGGAGTAGCGCTTGAAGAAGGCGTGATCGAGCATGATGAGCACGCTACTGACGCGCCCGCGGTCGTGCGGCCGGTTGAAGAGCTCGATGGCGAGGACCAGGGAGTCCGTCGCCTTCTCCAGGAGCAGCTTTGCCTCGCGCTTCATAGCCCCCTCTCCTTTAAAAACCGTTCCGCATCCTTCACCCGCAACTCGCCGGAGATGAGCTTGGGCAGCAGCGCATACCGCAAGGCGGCGAGGGTCCGGGATTCGCGCTCGTTCTGGTATTGCCTGTCGAAGAGCGGCTTTACCAGTCGGTCGAACGCGTCCAACACGTCTGGCGGTGGAATTATCTGCAAGTTTGAGTAGACAAAGTTACGGTTTAGGCCGGGTACGGCGGAGTCGGCGGCGAGGGACGGAAGGTCATGATTGGCAAGGGCGTAGAAAAGAAAATAGAAGCTCCGGCATGTATCCTTCGGGACAACGTAAAACGTGGTATCGATGGCGAAAAAGTCGGTAGGCACCCAAGTCACAATCCCTGGGTTGCCCTTGCGGCCGACAATGATTCCTGGTCCAGTGGCCAGCGCCTCGTCATGCCAACCGACTTGGCCATTGGAGCCATAAACAGGTATGGTCCCTGCCCTGCGGTTGTCTTCCTTGAGTGCCCTGCCATAAGCAAGATCGAGTAGTTTACCCAGCGCCCCCACTCCCCACCCCTCCGGGATCTCGCCGAGTTCGGAGGGGACGAGGCGGGTGGGGAAGAGATCATAGAGGTGGGCGGGCAGGCCGGGCAGCGATTGGCCCTTGCGCCAGCGCCCTTCCATCTTGGCGCGCACGGGCTCGAAATCCACGAACCAAGCCTTGAAGATCGCCCGAGCCATCGCCTCCAGCGTCTCGCTCATGCGCCGATTCAGCTCGATCTTGTCGTCCAGCGTGCCGAGAATGTGGGCAATGGCGCGCTGCTCGGGGAGGGGAGGGACACGAACGTTGATGCGCTGTAGATCGCGCACTGTGACGTGACCCATCGTCGTTTTCTTGTCCTCCACATATCTTTGAAAAACCGGCAACTGATAGAGCAGCAGATAACGGACAAATCCCTGATCAAAGCCCGGTTTTGCCGTGACCTTGAAGATATGTTGGTTGAGCGCAGCTTTGGGACCGCGGTACGTGTAGACTCCAACCGAGCCTGACCACGCAAACAGAAGATCCCCCTCTTGGATCCAGTGCTCCTCCTCCACGAGCTCTGCGGGGATGCGATCCGTCTGATCAGTGATGCCCCGGTTTAGCTCGGCTATTTTAATCACGGCTACTCCGTCATCGCACAATTCAGAGGGTCTCGTAGCACGTCCATTGATATACTCCGCCACGTCCCAAAGAAAGACCTCTCGCCACTCACCCGCCATAGCCGTGCTCCTCCAGATTTTTAGGCGCAGTCGCTCGCTCTACTCGAATCATCATGTAATTAATAGTGATTAGCTGCTGCAGTGCTTCATAAGGTTCCAATTGAACTAGAGGATGAGTTTCAGCCTTATGCCCCTTGGGATTTCGAAATGCCTTAAAAATCCCCTCACATATCGCCGCCAGACCAGCCTGCTCATTCTTACCAGAGTCCTCATTCAGGAAGTCATTGAACCGTATCTTCAATTTCGAAGGATCAGAAATCTGCTTCATCGTTGCCTGGACAAGCTCTGCTTCGTTCTTGTCGTTTACACCAGAAACATTCTGTATCAACTCATTAAGAGCCTTGGTTGCCTCAAACACTGCCGCTACACACTTCTGATTTATAAAGTGGTCTCTCGCCACTTCTCGAATTCGCGGATGAAAAGGGAAATAATCAAAGAGAAGAGCCGGTTCTGGATGCTTCGTTTCAGCCACTAACGCCTCATACAACATTGCTATTTCTGGCTCTCTGAGAATTCTTTGCGTATCCAAAGCGTTCTCGGGCTCAAGCGCAATCCGTTCGGCAATGCTGCTAAAACGCTCCCAAGCCTGCTTTTTATCGCCCTGATACTTCTCCGCCCACCAGAGCAAACCGATAACATCCCATTCATCGGCAGGCACACCTTCTGGAGGTGTAACTTCCTCGCTCAACTCTCGAAGGGCCGCCCCAGGGCATAGCCGGCTTGGGAAAGCAGCGTCTGCAAGGAACCACTTAGCTGAACCGGTGGGTCCGGGGGTAACGGCTTGGGGATAAACGCGCGGTAGCCTTGCGGCTGGCGGACGTAAACGCCTGCGCGCTGCTCTTTGCTCTTTGTTATCGCCTGCGTTTATCATGGCCTCAAAAACTCTCCATATTCAACGGTGCGTTGAGTATGAAAGCGCTCTTTTTCTGTAATAAACGGTACGTTCATCAGAAACCTAGGTCCCGGATATTCCGCCAAATCGCCTCATCGAGCCTCGCGGCCTCGGCCTGCTGCTCTCGCCATTGCGCCACCAGCCGCGCCATCTTCTCCTCAAACGGCTCGTCATCGTCATCCTTTACCTCGGCACCCACGTAGCGGCCAGGCGTGAGCACGTAGCCGTGCTTGCGGATCTCCTCCAGTGTGGCGCTCTTGCAGAAACCGGGGATGTCCTGGTACTCGCCGGCGTCGGTTTCGCCGCGCCAGGCGTGGTAGGTGCGAGCGATCGTCCGGATTTCTTCGTCGGTCAGTTCCCGGTGAGTCCGGTCCACCATGCGGCCCATTTTGCGGGCATCGATGAAGAGCACCTCCCCGCGGCGGTCACGCAGGGCTTTCCTTTGCCCCGCCGGAGGACGCCCACTCTTGTCGCGCGCTAAGAACCACAAGGACGCGGGAATCTGCGTGGAATAAAAGAGTTTGTCTGGCAGCGCCACCATGCAGTCCACCAGGTCGGCCTCAATGATGTGCTTGCGAATCTCACCCTCCCCGGACTGGTTGGACGACATCGAGCCGTTGGCGAGAACAAAGCCAGCATAACCGGTGGGTGATAGGTGATAAATGATGTGCTGTACCCAAGCAAAGTTGGCGTTACTTACGGGTGGCACGCCGTACTTCCATCGTTTGTCCTCCCGCAGGTGTTCACCGCCCCAACTCTTCATGTTGAAAGGTGGGTTGGCCAGAATGTAGTCCGCCTTGAGGTCGGGAAAGCGATCGTTGTGGAGGGTGTCACCTTGTTCAATACGCCCGTCAATACCCCGGATGGCCAGATTCATCCTGGCCAGGCGCCACGTGGTGTAGTTAAGCTCTTGACCGTAGATGCTGATCTGGGAACGAGCCCGGCCTCCATTCCCATTACCCGTAGCGTGGGCTTCTATGAATTTCACGGACTGTACAAACATACCTCCCGAACCACAGCAAGGGTCGTACACTCGGCCCTGGAAAGGCTCAAGCATCTCCACCAGTAACTTGACCACGGAGGCGGGTGTGTAGAACTCGCCCCCCTTCTTGCCCTCGGCGCTGGCAAATTGGCTAAGGAAGTATTCATAGACGCGGCCCAGTACATCCTGAGCCCGGGCTTCATCGCCGCCCACCTGGATGTTGGTAATGCGGTCGATCAGCTCACCCAGCCGTCCCTGATCCAGGGAAGAACGAGCGTAATCTTTAGGGAGCACTCCCCTAAGAGTTGGGTTCTCCCGTTCGATGGCGTCCATAGCTTGGTCCACCAACTGGCCGATATTGGGTTGTCGGGCATTCGCCTTAAGTCTGTCCCAACGTGCTTCTTGGGGAACCCAGAAAATGTTTTCGGCGCGATACTCATCGGGATCTTCGGGGTCTGCGTACGGGGTATTCTTAAGCCGAAGATAATGCTCTTCAAATACATCCGAGACATATTTCAAAAAAATCAACCCCAGAACCACATGTTTGTACTCGGCAGCGTCCATGGAACCGCGAAGGGTGTTGGCCGCTTGCCAGAGCTGAGGTTCGTAGCCCACGATAGTGCTGTTGGTAAGGCCGTTGGTAGCACTTGCGTTAGTCTTGTTCTTTTTCTGCCCCATACCCATAGTCTATGACTTTATACCACGTTATACCATGACCCATTTGAGAGGCTGTTGTAAAAGTCTTGTATCCCTGAAGGGTGCAGAGGACACGCACATCTTACCCCAGCGACCTCAGCGATGAGGAATGGGCCATCCTTGAGCCCGGACTTGACCGCCATACCGCATGAAGCCCCAAGAACCGCAGGGCAGCCAGGGGGTTGAAGGAGAAAGCCTCCAAGGCCGCCTCCTTCCGACGAACCCCTTTGGGGTTTAGCCACGACACCCAATGCGCCCGCAACACCGCCAGCACCTCGCCCCCGCACCTGAAAAGCATCCTCCCGCACCCACCCCAAAAGCTTCCCCTGGTTCCCCTTCAGGACCAAAAGGTACTCCCCCCTTTGCCCCCACCTAGCGGGCCACCTCGGGGTACAGGAAGCCTGCATCCCCCACCACCACCTTCCCTAAGAGCCCCTCGGCCCCCAGGCGTTCCAAAAGCTCCAGAAGAGCCCTATCCTCCCTCCCCTCCGCCCTGGCCTGGGCCAGGGTCCGCCCCAGGGCAAGGGCCCATGCCTCCACCAGGTGCACCTGGGGGCTCTTGCCCTTGCCGCTTCCCCGCAGGACCTTGCCGTCGGCTACCAGGACCTTTTCCCCTTCCAGCTCCCCTTCCGGAGGGCGCCCTTGTTCTCGCCAACCGGGTTCCCCCAAGCCTTGCCCTTGACTTTTACCTGACTGGCCCCGGTTAGCATCAGCCTGGATGCGGAGCGTCGGGATCTTCCTCCTTCCCACCCTGGTCTTCCTGGTGGCCTTTACCTATCTGCCCTTTGGGGTAGCTGCCCTGGAGGGGATAAGCGCTTTAGGATCCCTCTTCCAACAGGAGAACCTCAACGCCTTGCGGGTTACCGCGCTCTACACCCTGCTGGCCGTGCCCCTATCCGTGGGGCTGGGCCTCTTGGCGGCCGTGGCCGTGGAAGGAACCTCCCGGCTCCGACTTCTGGCCAGGGCCCTGATCTTCCACCCGGTGATCCTGCCCACGGTGGCCTTCGCCGCGGTCTTCCTCTACCTCCTGAACCCCCTGGGCTCCCTCCAGGGCCTTCTCCGCTGGCTGGGCCTGCAAAACCCCTTGGGGGACCCCGTGGGGGCCTTTCTCGCCGTGGTCCTGGTGGGCGTGCTGAAGGACGCCGGCCTGTACATGCTCTACTACCTGGCCGGCCTCCAGGCCCTGCCCAAGGAGGTCCTCGAGGCGGCCCGGGTGGACGGGGCAGGCCGCCTGGCCACCTTCTTCCGCATCACCCTGCCCTTGCTCTCTCCCACCACCTTCTTCGTGGGAATCATGGCCACCCTGGGGGCCCTCCGCAACGTGGACCACATCTTCATCCTCACCAAGGGGGGCCCGGTGGGGGCCACGGACCACCTCCTCTACCGGGTCTACACCCTGGGCTTTGAGTACTTCGACTTCCCGCAGGCGGGGGCCTTGACCCTGGTCCTGCTCACGGCCCTCACCGCCCTGGCCCTTCTGGCCCTGCCCAGGCTGGAAAGGGGGGTGCACTATGACGGGTAGGCAAGCCCTGCCCCTGGCCAGGACCAGGAAGCGGCTGGCCAGGGCCGCCTCCTTCCTCCGGGAGGTGCCCGCCCTTCTCGCGTCCCTACCCTTCCTCCTCATCGCCACCTTTACCCTGATTGCCGCCTTCACCCCCACCGCCGACCTCAACCGGGGCCAGCTGGGCACCCTTACCCTGGAGAACTTCCGCCTGGCCTGGCAGGCGGCGGACTTTCCCCGTCTCTACGGGAATACGATGTTGTTTACCTTCGGGCTTCTCCTCGTCCAGCTCTTCACCGTCACCACGGCGGGCTTCGCCCTGGCCCACCTGAAGGCCCGGGGAAGAAATGGCCCCTTCTACCTAATCCTGGCCCAGCTCTTCCTGCCCGCCTCCGCCCTAATCCTCCCCAACTACATCCTCATCCACAAGCTGGGGCTCAGCGATACGCTTACCGCCCTGGCCCTCCCCTACGTGGCCTCGGCCACGGGGGCCTTCCTTCTCCGCCAGGGATTCCTGCAGATCCCCAGGGAGCTCATCGAGGCAGCCCAGGTGGACGGAGCCACCTCCTGGCAGATCCTGTGGAGGGTCCTCCTGCCCCTGGTCCGGCCCCACCTGGCCGCCTTCTCCCTGGTGAGCCTGGTCTACCATTGGAACGAGTTCCTCTGGCCTCTGGTGGTGATCCAGAGCCCGGAAAAGCGGGTGCTTTCCCTGGGCTTCGCCAGCTTCGCCCGCTCAGCGGAAAGCGGTATGGAGTGGGGCCTTATCGCCGCCGGGGCCATTCTGGTGGCCCTGCCCATGGTCCTCGGATTCCTCCTCTTCCAGAGGGGTTTCGTGGAGGCCTTCACCCGAAGCGGGTTGAAAGGCTAAGGAGGTGAGGTCGCATGAACATGAAGGGGATCGGCATCGGATTGTGGGTGCTCCTAGGTCTGGGTCTCGGCCAGCAGACCACCATCACCTTCTACTACCCGGTGGGAGTGGCAGGTCCCTTGGCCCGGTTCATCGAAAGCTACGTCAGTGACTTCGAGAAGCAGAACCCCCAGATACGGGTGAACACCGTCTTCGGGGGCAACTACGAGGAGAACCAGGCCAAGGTGGTGGCGGCCATCCGGGCGGGGAACCCTCCGGACACCGCCATCCTCCTTTCCCAGCAGCTCCACACCTTCTTGGCCATGGACGCCATCGAACCCTTCGACCCCTATATCGCCCGGGATCCCGAGCTGAAAAAAGCGGTCCAAGACTTCTTTCCCGCCTTCATGATGAACTCCACCCTGGACGGTAAGGTCTGGAGCCTCCCCTTCCAGCGCTCCACCCCGATCCTCTACTACAACAAGGACGCCTTCCGGGAGGCCGGCCTGGACCCGGAAAAGCCCCCCGCCACCTGGGAGGAGCTGGTGGAGTACGCCAAGCGCCTCACCAAGCGGGACGCCCAGGGCCGGGTGGTCCGCTACGGGGTGGCCATCCCCACGGAGGACCGCTCCACGTGGTTGCTGGAGGGGTTGGTCATCCAGGCGGGGGGCCTCCTCTACGACCCGGCCGGCAAGGGGTGCAAGGTCCTGGTGGACACCGAGCCCGTGCGCAGGGCCATGCAGTTCAAGGCGGACCTGGCGAGGAAGCACGGGGTGAGCCCGGAAGGGGTCATCGCCTGGGGTACCACCCCCGGGGACTTCGCCGCCGGCAAGGTGGCCATGATCTACCACTCCACTGGGTCCTTGGGTTTCATCCGCACCAACGCCCGCTTCCCCTTCGGCACCGCCTTCCAGCCCAAGCTGGTGCGCTATGGGGTACCCACGGGCGGGGCCAATTTTTACCTCTTCAAGGGGTCGGATCCCGCCAAGCGGGAGGCCACCCTGCGCTTTATCAAGTTCATGACCAGCCCCGAGCTGCAGGCCCGCTGGTCCATCGACTCGGGCTATGTGGCAGCCCGGAGGTCCAGCTGGAACCTGCCCCTCATGCGGGATTACGTGCGGCAGTGGCCCCAGGCCCTCACCGCCCGGGAGCAGCTGGCCTACGCCAAGGCGGAGCTTCCCGTCTATAACCTGCAACAGGTGAAGGACATCATCGCCGAGGCGGAGCAGGCGGTGGTCCTGGGCCGCAAGGAGGCGCGGGAGGCCACCCGCGAGGCCCAGCGCCGGGTGGACGAGGCCCTGAAGCCCTTCTGCAGGTGATCCCCTCGTGGGTCTTTGGGAGGCCCACTGGGCCTCCCTTGACCTTTTCCTGACCTGGGCCCCTTAGGCTCAGGGAGCCATGAAGCGGCTCCTGATCCTGGCGGGTATGGCTCTAAGCGTGGGGCTGGCCCAGGGGGGTACCCTTACCCTCTACACCTCCGAGATCCTGGCGGACGTGAACGCCCTGGTGGGGGCCTTCCGGGCCCAGAACCCAGAGGTGCAGGTCCAGGTATTCCGCTCGGGTACCGGGGAGGTGGTGGCCAAGCTCCGGGCGGAGCTTGAGGCGGGCAACCCTCAGCCCGACCTGCTCTGGTTCGCCAACGAGGACTTCCTCCGGGAGCTGGCGGGCAAAGGCCTTTTGCGCCGCATTCCCCCCACGGTCCCGGGATATCCCGTGCAGTTCGCCCACGGGGGCGGCCTCTACTACGAGGTGCGCCTCCTGTACAACGTGATCGCCGTGAACACCCAGCGGGTGCGGGAGGTCCCCGCTTCCTGGAGGGATCTCCTCAAGCCCCCCTTCCCGAGCCTTCTGGCCATGCCGGACCCCAACTTCTCCGGGGCGGCCCTGGCCACCCTTGGAACCCTTTCCCAACGTCTGGGCTTCGGCTTTTTCGAGACCCTGAGGGCGGGGGGGATGCGCATCGAGCAGTCCAACCCCGTCCTGCAGCAGAAGCTGGCCCGCGGCGAGTACGGCCTCGCCATCACCACGGATTTCGGGGTGCGCCAGGAGGTAGCCAAGGGAGCGCCCCTGGCCACCGTATACCCCCGGGATGGGGCCATCCTGGTGCCCACCCCCATCGCCGTCACCTCCTGGAGCAAAAATCCGGAGCTGGCCACCCGCTTCCTCCTCTTCCTCCTCTCCCCGGAAGCCCAGCGCCTCTTTACGGAAAGGGGGTACTACCCGGTGATGCCCGGCGCCCCCAAACCCAAGGGAAGCCCGCCCCAGGTGGTGGGCATCCGGGCCCGCTTTGCCGATCCTGAAACCCTGTCCCGGTTCAACGCCCTTTTCGGGCTCAGGCGATGACACGACCCGGGTTTTCCCGCTCCCTCTCCTTCCCCTGGCACCTTCCCCTGGCCCTGGCCCTTGCCTTCCCCTTCCTGGTGCTCTTCGTCCGGGGGTTGCCTCATTTCCCCAGCACCGGGCGCGACCTGGACGTAATCCTTTTCAGCCTGGTCCTGGCAGGCCTGGGAACCCTCCTTACCCTGTTCCTGGCCTTGAACCTGGCCGTGTTGGGCCGGGCAGGAAGGGTGGCGGGGGGGTGGGAGGCCCTTCTCCTTTTGGGGTACCTGGTCCCTCCCTTCGTGACCGGGATGGGGTTGCTCTTCAGCCTGGGGACCCTGGGGGTGCGGATCCAGGGGGTGCCGGGAATCCTCCTGGCCTGGACCCTCCACTACGCCCCCCTGGCCTACCTCCTTCTCAAGCCCCAGGTGGGCCTCGCCCTAGGCCTCCTGACCACGGCCCGGGTCCACGGGGCCACGGGCCTAAGGGCCCTGAGGGCCTTCCTCCCACCCCTGTTCCCCCCTCTTCTGGTTGTGGGGGGCACCCTGTACCTGGCCCTTTTGGGGAACTTCGGGGTGCCGGCGGTCCTGGGGCTACCCGAACGGGTGTACGTGCTTCCCACCCTGGCCTACGCCCGCCTGCTGAGCCCCGTGGCCCAGGACCCCCTGGGGGAGGCGGCCGCCCTGGGCCTTTGGCTAGCCCTCCTGGCCCTGCCGGCGGTGCTTCTGACGCAAAACCCCCTCCTGGAGGCCAAGGAGCCCCTCCTGCCCCCTTCCAGACCCCTCTACCGGCTTCTTTTCGCCCTCTACAGCGTGGCGGCCCTGGCCCTGGTGCTCCTGGGCCTCCTGCGGGAGGCCCTGCAGAACCCCTACACGGGTCGGTGGGATCCCGCCTTCGCCCAGGCCCTGGGCCTGCCCCTGGTGCAGAAGGGGCTTCGCAACTCCCTACTGCTGGCCCTGGTGGCCACCGGCCTCCTCCTGCTCCTGGGCCTGGCCCTAAGGCCCTTCCCCCGCCTCTCGAAGGGGATTCGTGGGGTGCTGGACATCCACTACCTCCTCCCGGGCACCCTCCTGGGGGTTGGGCTCATCCTTCTCCTGGCCCCCACCCCCCTCTACGGCACCCCCTGGCTCCTCCTCCTGGCCTATCTGCTCCACTTCGCCGCCTTAGCCCTAAGGGCCCTGGAGGGGGGGCCAGGGGTGGAGGGCGCGGTGCTGGCGGGACGGGTGCACGGCCTCTCCCCGGGGCGGGCCTGGTGGCGGCTGGGGTACCCCCTCCTCCTCCCCTACCTCTACGCTGGGGCCCTCCTCATCTTCCCCCTGGCCTTTGCCGAGATCACCCTCTCCGCCCTCCTCTACGCCCCGGGGGCGGAGACCGTGGGGGTGGCGGTGCTCTCCGCCCTGAACGGGGGTCTTTACCGGGAGGCCAGCGCCTTGGGCCTGATCCTCATGGGCGTGGCGGCCCTGGCCCTTTTGGGGAGGCCCCGATGATCCGCCTCGAGGACCTCACCAAGCGCTTCCCCCAGGGGGGAGGGGTGGAGGGGGTGGACCTGGAGATCCTCGAGGGGGAGGTGTTCGTGCTCCTGGGGGCCTCGGGAAGCGGCAAGACCACCCTCCTCAACCTGGTGGCGGGCCTCCTGGCCCCGGATCGGGGCCGGATCCTCCTGGCAGGGAGGGAGGTCACCCACCTGCCCCCGGAGAGGCGGGAGCTGGGCTATGTCTTCCAGGACCAGGGGCTTTGGCCCCACCTGACTGCCCTGGACCACCTCCTCCTGGTCATGCCAAGGCCCGACCGCAGGGAGGCCCTGGCTCTTCTGGAAAGGGTGGGCCTTCTGGATCACTCCCATAAGCGCCCCCACCAGCTCTCCGGCGGCCAAAGGCAACGGGTGGCCTTGGCCAGGGCCCTGGCCCGCAGGCCCCGGCTCCTCCTCTTGGACGAGCCCTACAGCGCCCTGGATCCGGTGCTGAGGGAGGAGCTGCGCCTCGAGGTGCGCACCCTCCTTAAGGAAAGGGGAACCACCGCCCTCCACGTGACCCACGACCCGGAGGAGGCCATGCTCCTGGCGGATCGGGTGGGGGTGATGAGCCAAGGACGTCTCCTCCAGGTGGGAGCACCCAAGGAGGTTTACCTAAGGCCCAACTCCCTGGAGAGCTTCCTGGCCTTCGGCCGGGCCAACGTCTTCCACATCGAGGGGGAGGTCCTGGCCTTCCGGCAGGAGTGGGTGCGCCCGGGCGGCAGCCTGGAGGCCTTGGTTCTGGAGCGGCGGGAGCTCAGGGGGGAGGTTCTCTGCCGGGTCCAGCTGGAATGGGGGGAGGCCTGGGTGCGCCTCGAGGCGGGGGTGGGGGAGCGGGTGAGGATTCAGATCCACCCCCTTCTTCGCTTTCCCCAGGGCCTCCCTGACCCTGCCATGGCGGCAGGGGTCTAGGCCTCTGCCAACTGTATCTGGCCTTGTGGTAGGCCTCGACCGGTGGGATGGGTGCGGGCCAGGGGAATCCGGTGCTCTGGAAACCCACTGGTTTGAGGGCTTGCTTCCACCCAGCACCTGCCTGCCGCTCCAGCCCGAATCCGTGGGCGACACTCCTTAGCGCCGCCTCAGGAAAGTGAGGCCCAGTAGGGCGAGAAGGGTGACGTAGAGAAGGACCGCCGCCACGGCGCTGGCCGCCCGGAAGTCCTCGCGCAGGCTCTGAAAGAGGAGGAGGGGCAGGGTAATGGTGCCAAACCCCGCCACCATGCTGGTGATCTCAAACTCCCCCATGGAGATGGCAAAGGCCACCAGGCTTCCCGAGAGCACGGCGGGCACCAGGTTCGGCACCAGCACGTACCGGAGCCTGGCCCAAAGCCCCGCCCCCGAGGCCCGCGCCGCCTCCATGAGGAGGCCCACCTCGAGGCCCGCCAACCCCGCGTACACCGTGCGGAAGAAGAAGGGAAACCCCAAGGCCGCATGCCCCAGCACCACGATCCACAAGGTTCCCGACAGGGAGAGGGGTGGGCGGTTAAAGGCCAGGAGAAACCCCAGGCCCACCACCAGGGGGGGTACCAGAAGGGGCAAAACCTGCAAAAGCCGCCTCAGCCCTTCCCCCGCCCGCCCCGCCCAGGTGTAGGCCGCGTAGGCGGTGGGCACCCCCACCACGATGTTGGTGGCCACCGCCATGAGGGCAATCCGCAGGGAGAGGAGGCCCGCCTCCACGTACTTGGGATCCCTGGCGATCCGGGCATACCAGTCCAGGGTGAATCCCTGGGGAAGCACGTCCAGCCACATGCGGCTGAAGGAGTAGACCACCGGGGCCAGCATGGGCAGAATGAGGTAAAGGAGGAGGAAGGCAAAGAATAGCCAGCCCAGCCCCCTCATCGCCGGTACCTCCTTTCCCAAAGGGCGAGCAGATACAGCCCCACCCCCGTGGAGGCCATGAGGACCACGGACAAGGCGGCGGCCAGGGGCAGGTCAAAGGTGCTCTCCGCCACCAGGCTGTAGATCTGCAAGGAGAGGAGGTTCTTGGCAAAGCCCGTGAGGGCCAGGGCCGTGCCGAAGGCCCCCATCATCCCGGCGAAGACGAGGCTGCTACCCGCCAGGATCCCCGGCATCAGGGCGGGCAGGAGGACCCGTACCCAGGCCTGGAAAGGCGTGGCTCCCGAGGCCCGGGCGGCCTCCATCAGGCTCCGGCCCACGCTCTCCAGGAGGGGCATGAGGGCAAGGGCGAAGAGGGGGATGTTGTAGAAGGGAAACACCGAGAACAACCCCGCCCAGGAGTAGAGGTCAAACCGGGGCCACCCTAAGGAGGCAAAAATCTGGTTCAGCACCCCATTCCTTCCCAGAAGCACGATGAAGCCGAAGGCCACCACCAATCCGGACAGGGAGACGGGGATGGCGTAGAGGCTCATCAAAAACCCCTTCCACCGAAGGGGAAGCTTGCTGGTCCAGTAGGCGAGGAAAAGACCGCCCAGGGCGGCCACCAGGGTGGACAGGGTGGCAAAGACCACCGAGTTCCGCCAGGCCTCCAGGTAGGCGGGAGCCGCGAGGGCCTTGGCGTACCGGGCCAGGGTCAGGCCCTCGGGGGCGGCGAGGCTCCGCTCCGCGATGGAAAAGAGGGGATAGCCGAAGAAGAGGAGGAGAAAGAGAAGCCCGGGGAGGAGCAGGAAGCGCTCGCCGCGCACCCGTCACCCCCTAACGGATGGTCTCCCCGTAGTACTTCTGCAGGGCCTCGGAAACCGCCTCCTCCCGCTTGTAGTCCACGAACTTCACCTTGGCGTAGGCGCTCTTGGGCGGGTACTTGGCCGCTATGTCCTTGGGCAGCTCCACGTCGGGACGAATGGGGGACACAAAGGCCTTGGCGAAGAGGCTTTGCCCGTACTTGGAGAAGATGAACTCCAGGAAGAGCCTTGCGGTGTTGGGGTGGGGGGCGTTGCGGGCGGCAACGATCCCTCCCCCGTTGGCCAAGGTGCCGTCCTGGGGGATCACCACCTCCGTGGGGAAGGGGAAGCGCTCCTTCCAGGCCAGGAGGTTGTAGTCGTAGTTGATGAAGATCCCCACCTCGCCCCGCTCAAACTTGGCGGTGGTCACCTTGGCCTCCACCGCCCCGATCACCCCCAGCTTGTGAAGCCTGGCAAAGAAGTCCACCCCTGCCTTGTAGTTGTAGGGATCCCCGCTGAGGGCGTAGGCGGCGCTCATGATGGTGGCTACCCCGGTGCCGGTGGCCCTTGGGTCCATGTACTGGATCAGGCCCTTGTACTCGGGGCTTTCCAGTTCCTTCCAGGTTCTGGGCACCTTCTTGACCAGCCGGGTGTTCACGATCCAACCCAGGGTGCCCTTGTACCCTGTGTACCAGGCGGAGCCGTCCTTGCCCACGCCCTTCTGCCCTTCTGGAAGGGCATTCCAGGAGGTGACCTTGTAGGGCAAGGTGAGCCCTTCCTCCGCCAGGGTCATGGCGAAGGCCGGCTTCAGATCGGCCACGTCGTTTTTGCTGGCCTTCTCCTCCCGCATGCGGGCCAAGACCACGGCGCTACCCATGTCGATGTCCTGCTGGCGGATGCCGAAAAGCCGCTGGAACTCGGCGTAGATGCCCCCGTAGTTAGCCCAGTCGTTGGGCATGCCGTAGCTGTTGATGACCCCGCCCTCCGCCCGGGCTTTCTGCGCCAGGTCGCGGATGTAAGGGGTGTCCAGTTCCGGGGGAAGCTGTGCACCCGCCTGGGCCAAGGCCCCACCTTTTAGGGCCAGGGAGCCCAGCACCAGGGCCCCTATACCGGCTAAGTGCCCGCGCATTATAATCGTCCCATGCCAGCCCCTCTGCGTGTTCACCTGACCCCTGAGGAAGACGCCCGGCTGCGGGAACTG
>NZ_KZ672956.1 GCF_002964845.1 Thermus tenuipuniceus | reverse complement strand
ATTGGCTGTCCACCACCAGGGCGCTGGGAGAGGCATACCGCCTTTCCCTCTCCCGGTCCCGCCGGGCCAGGGCTGCCTTCTCCCAAACCCCGTCCTTTTGCCACTTGCGGAAGTAGTGGTAGACGGTGGACCAGTGGGGCAGGTCATGGGGCATGGCCCGCCACTTGATACCGTTCTCCAGGAGGTACAAGATGGCGTTGCGGTTCATCTGGGGTAGGGGCCCCAAAGACGATTTCCCTACGGGGCACCTTTGCGGGGCGACCCCCGGGCTTGGGGGCAGGGATCAGGGGTTCAAGGATGGCCCATTCCTCATGGCTGAGGTTGCTGGGGTAAGGTGTGCGGGTCCTCTGCACCCTTCAAGGATACAAGACTTTTACGACAGCCTCTAAGTGCCCACGCACGAAGGTTGCCCCATCGGCAGGGGTGAAGGCGGCTTGCCCATAGTCCTTTTGGGGTCCCCGCCGTGGCTTGCGCCACGGCGGGGTACTTAGCTTTCCGGCCCGGGGCAACCCCGGGCCGGTTTGCTCACTCCTTCTTGCGCTTCTTCTCCTCCCGCATGAGCCTTCGGCGCTCGGCCCGGGAAAGGCCAGGCTGGGGCGGTGGGGTGGTGGGGCGCTTCTTCTCCATGCCGAAGGGCCGGGCCTCCTTCTGGGGAGCGGGCACGGGCACGTAAGGAGCCTCCCGCACCGGGCGCACCGGCTCCGCCTCTACCTTCAGGCGGAAGAGGAACTTGGCCACCTCCCCCTTGATGAAGCCCACCATGTCGTTAAACAGCCGGGTGGCCTCGATCTTGTACTCCTGGAAGGGGTCCTTCTGACCATAGCCCCGCAGGAAGATACCCTGGCGGAGCACGTCCAGGTTATGCAGGTGCTCCTTCCAAGCGGAGTCCACCACGTTGAGGATCACGAAGCGCTCCACCGCCCGCATCAGGGGAGGGGTAAGCTCCTGCTCCCTGGCCCCGTAGGCCTTCAAAGCCGCCTCCACCAGGCGCTCCACGCCCTCTTCGGGCTTTAAGGCGCGAAGCTCCTCAAAGGGGTAGTCCGCAAGCTGGGGCACGGTGTCCAGGAGGGTGGCCTTTAGGGCATCCAGGTCCCAGTCCTCGGGGTGCACCTGGGGGTTCAGGACGTTTTCCGCAATCCCCGCCACCGTTTCCTCCACCATGCCCAAGGCTGCCTCCTTCACCTCCTCATCCGTACCCAGAAGGATCAGGCGGCGCTGGGCGTAGATGACCTCCCGCTGGCGGGCCATCACGTCGTCAAACTGCAAAAGCTGCTTGCGGATGGCAAAGTTGCGATCCTCCACGCGCTTCTGGGCCCGCTCGATGGAACGGGTCACCATGGGATGTTCGATGGGCTCAGAGTCGTCAAAGCCCATGCGGTCCAGCATGGCGATGACCCGGTCCGAGGCGAAAAGGCGCATGAGGTCGTCGTCAAAGCTCACGTAGAAGCGGCTTCCCCCCGGGTCCCCCTGGCGCCCGGCTCGGCCCCTTAGCTGGTTGTCGATGCGGCGGGACTCATGCCGCTCGGTGCCCAGGATGAAGAGCCCTCCCAGTTGCCGTACCCGTTCCTCGTCCGCCTTGCACTCCTCCCGGATCTGGCGGATTTTTTCCTGGAACTCTTCTTTTATCCCCAGCTCCTGGGCCAGGGCCCGGGCCTCCTCCTCCTGGCCCGCCACCATCTTCTTGATGAAGAGCTCCACCTTCCACTCGTACCGGTCAAAGCCCTCCTTTTCCAAAAGGGCTGCCGCCAGGTACTCGGGGTTCCCCCCCAGCTTGATGTCCGTCCCCCGGCCCGCCATGTTGGTGGCGATGGTGACCGTCTTGCTCCGGCCCGCCTGGGCCACGATCTCCGCCTCCTTGGCGTGGTGCTTGGCGTTTAGGACCTGGTGGGGGATGCCCTGGCGCAAGACCGTAAGGGTATGCACCGCCCGTTTTAAGCCCTCCCAGGCGGCGCGCAGGTTGCCCTTCGGGGGAATAAGTCCCTCAAAGGCTGCAAGGTCCTCATCCTTAAGCTGGGTGGGCTTTTCCAGAAGCTTCCTTAGGCGCTCCCACGCCTCCCCCTGCTGCTTCTGGCTGGCCTTCTTGAAAAGCTCCAGGCGCATCTCCAGCCGGGGCAGATAGAGGCGGGGCTCACGGAGCATCTGGGAAAGCCTTTCGGACTTTTCGATGCTGATGGTGCCCACCAGGACCGGCTGCCCCCGTTCGTACTTCTCGGCGATCTCCTCCACCACCGCGTAGAACTTGCCCTTTTCCGTGCGGTAGACCACGTCGGGGAAGTCCTGGCGGATCATGGGGCGGTTGGTGGGCACCACCACCACGTCCATGCCGTAGATCTCCTGGAACTCCTTCTCCTCGGTCTTGGCGGTGCCGGTCATCCCGGCCCGCTTCTCGTAGAGGCGGAAGAAGTTCTGGTAGGTGATGGTGGCCAGGGTCTGGTTCTCCCGCTCAATCTTGACCCCCTCCTTGGCCTCAATGGCCTGGTGGAGGCCCTCCCCGTAGCGCCGTCCTGGCATCAGGCGGCCCGTGAACTCGTCCACGATGATGACCTGGCCATCTTGAACGATGTAATCCCGGTCCCGGTGGTAGAGCTCCTTGGCCCGGATGGCCTGGATGAGCATGTGGGCCAGCTCCATGTTCTCGGGGCTGAAGAGCCCTTCCACCCCAAGGAGCTTTTCCGCCTTGGCGATGCCCTGGAGGGTGAGGTGGACGGCGCGGTTCTTCTCCTCGATGGTGTAGTCCCCCGTGGGCTCCTTGCGCACCCCGGGCTCCGGGGGAAGGCCCCTTTCCAGCTTCTTGGCGATCTCCGCCATCTTGTAGTAGAGATCCGTGGCCTTCTCCGCCGGGCCGGAGATGATGAGGGGGGTGCGGGCCTCGTCGATCAGGATGGAGTCCACCTCGTCGATGATGGCGTAGTGCAAGGGGGTGTCATGGCGAAGCACCAGCTGGTCCGGGCTGATGGCCATGTTGTCCCGGAGGTAGTCAAAGCCCAGCTCGGAGTTGGTCACGTAGGTGACGTCGGCCAGGTAGGCCTTGCGGCGCTCCTCGGGGGTGGAGCTGTGCTGGATGACCCCCACCGTGAGGCCCAGGCCCCGGTACACGGGTCCCATCCACTCGGCGTCGCGGCGGGCCAAGTAGTCGTTTACCGTGACCACGTGGACACCCTTACTCCTTAGGGCATTCAGGGCCACGGCCAGGGTGGCCACCAGGGTCTTGCCCTCCCCGGTCTTCATCTCCGCGATCTTGCCCTCGTGGAGCACCGCCCCGCCGATGAGCTGCACGTCAAAGTGGCGCATGCCCAAATAGCGCTTGGCGGACTCCCGGGTCAAGGCGAAGGCCATGGGGAGGAGCTCCTCGAGGCTCGCTCCCCTCTCGTGCTTCTCCTTGAGCTCCGCATAGGCCGCGGCCAGGTCAGGGATCTTCTCCACCTCCGGCTCCAGCCGGTTGGTGGGCTCCACCACTTGCTTGTAGTAGCGGGCAATCTCCCGCTCGTTGTTGTCAAAAAGCTTCCGTATGAGGCCCAGCATCCTAAAGCCGATTGTACCCCCACAGGATGAGAAAGCCTTCAGGCCTCCTCGAGGGGCCAATAGGCGGTGGCCCCGAGCGACAAGGGACTAGGGGGAAAACCTCCTTGGTAACGGCGCCAGGCGGCCAAGGCCACCATGGCCCCGTTGTCCTGGGAAAGGCCCCTGGGGGGGAAGCACACGGTAAGCCCCGCCTCCTGGAAACGGGCCTGCAAGGCCCGGTTGGCGGCTACCCCTCCCGCCACCAGAAGCACCCGGTGGCCCGTGTCCTGGGCAGCCCGGATGACCACCTGGGCCAGGTGCTCCACCGCTGCCTCCTGAAACCCCTTGGCCAAAGCCGGAGCGGGATGCCCGGCCTCCACCAGCTGCACCGCCTTGGTCTTGAGGCCAGAGAAGCTGAACTCGTACCCCTTCTGGTCCTTGAGGGGGACGGGGAAGGGCACCTTCTCCCTGGCTTCCTGGGCCAGGCGCTCGATCTCGGGCCCCCCGGGAAAGCCCAGGCCGAGAAGCCTCGCCACCTTGTCAAAGGCCTCCCCGGCGGCATCATCCCGGGTAGCCCCGAGAAGCCGGTAGCGACCCAGGGCCTCCACCGCGAAAAGGTGGGTGTGCCCACCCGAGGCCACCAGGGCCAAGAAAGGGGGGTCCAGGCCAGGAGGCCAGGCGGCGGCGATGTGGGCCTCGAGGTGGTGGATGGCGTAGAAGGGCTTCCCCAGGGCCCAGGCCAAGCCCTTGGCAAAGGTGTACCCCACCAAGAGGGCCCCGATGAGCCCAGGGCCCCGCGTGGCGGCGATGAGGGAAAGGTCTTTGGGCCCGATCCCCGCCTCGGCCAAGGCCTTTTCCGCAAGGGGGCGAATGACCTTCAGGTGCTCCCGGCTCGCCAGCTCGGGCACCACCCCGCCGTAGGCCTGGTGCAGGGCCACCTGGCTGGCCACCAGGTTGACCACCACCTCCCCATCCCGCACCAGGCCCACCCCCGTGTCGTCGCAGGAGGTGTCAACGCCCAAAATCCACATAGCTATCCCTCCCTCGGATCCAGCACCAGGGTCGCCCCTTGGGCCAGACTCCCCCGTACCCAGGCCACCACCCGGGGATGGCCCCGAAAGAGATCAATGATCGCCGTGCTGTCCAGGAGATAACGCATCCAAACGGGCCTCCGCTTCCCCTCTCAAAGTCCGGACATAGCCCACCACATCCTCCGGCATGGCCCAGTGGGTAGCCTCCTCAAAACCCACGGAACCCGCCACCTCCTCATCCAGGGAGAGAAGCCGCACCCGCCTGAGGTAGTCTTCCAGGGCCTCCGCCACCACCTCGCTTCGGGAACGCCCCTCCGCTCCTCGTCCGGGCGCTTTACAAGCTCTTCCGGGAGCCTCAAGTGCGCCAGCACCCCGGGCATGGTATCACCTCCCGCTACTCTAGCAGATACCCTCAAGAAGGGACTAAGCGCCCGTACACGGTGGTTACCCCATCGGTAAAGGCCGAGGCGGCTTGCTTATGGCCTCTTTGGGGTCCCCGTTGGGGCTTACGCCCCAACGGGGTACTTAAGTACCCTGTCGTGGCTTGCACCACGACGGGGACCCCAAAAAGGCCATGGGCACGCTGTATCCACCCTTGCCGATGAAGCAACCTTCCTGCGTGAGCATTTAGGCTAAGGGTAATGCTCTGGCTTCTCCTTCCGGTGCTCCTCCTCGTCTATCTCCTTTACCGGGCGAGGAGGCCCAGGGTGCGCCCCTGGGCCGGGGTATGGCTTTGGCAGAGGGGCAGGAGGAAGCGCTTTCGGCCCCGGCTGGACTCAAGGCTTTTCCTCCTTCTCCTGGCGGCCGCCCTGATGGTCCTGGCCCTCGAGGATCCCCCCTTGGGGCCCTCCCCCATGGTCTTTGTGGTGGACACCTCCGCCAGTATGGCCACTCGGGAAGGGGCCAAGACCCGTTTGGACCTGGCCAAGGAAAGGCTTCTCCCCCTCCTGGAAAAAGCCCCAGAGGCCGTCTTGGTGCGGGCTGGGGAAAGGCCGGAAGCCTACGGCCCTGCTCCCGGCATCGCCCTGAGGACCCGGCTCCTGGCGCTGGAGGCCAAGGACCGGGAGGCCCGGCTGGAGGAGGCCATCGCCCTAGGGCGGAGGCTTCTAAAGGCCCCGGTGTTGGTGGCGAGCGACAGCCCCCCGCCCCCTGGGGCGGAGGGGTACATCGGGGTGGGAAGCCCTAGGGAGAACCTGGGGATCGTGGCCGTGGCCCAGGGGTTCCTGGCCTTAGGAAATAGCGCAAGCCGCACCCTTGTCGCCCAGGTGGAGGTGGGCGGCAGGGTGGAGGAAGTGCGGGTTCCGGCCCGGGGCTTTGCCCGGCTGGAGAACCTTCCCCCCACCTTCACCGCCCGGCTCCTGAATGGGGGCGCCCTGGACTTGGACGACGAGGCGGGCTTTGGCTTCAGGCGGCTTGGGGTGGACTACCCCAAGGCCCCCGCCTTGGAAAGGCTCTTCCTCCTCCTGGGGGCGGTTCACGGAGAGGAGGTGCGGGTGCGCATCGGGGTACCCCAGGGGCCTCCCGATAGGCCAACCCTCTACCTGGCCCCTTCCGGGGGAAACCCTACCCCGGTTCTCCTCGCTACACCTCATCCCCTCCTGGAAGGGGTAGCCCTTTTGGGGGAGCGCCTGCCCCCTCCTCCCCCGCCCCCCAGTTCCTGGCGGCCCCTGGTGGAAGGGGAGGATGGGGTGGGCCTCGTCTACTTTACGGAAGGAGGGCTTTACCTGCCTCCTTTGGCCACCATCCAGGAGCACCCCTTCTTCCCCCTCCTGGTCTACAACTTCCTCAAACCCTACCGGGAGGTGCGCACGGGCCTCCTTTCCGCCGGGGAAACCCTTCTCCCCACCCCCGGACCCAGCTTCCTTCCTTCAACCCAGGGAGGGGCAGGCCGGTTCCTCGCCCTCCTCGCCGCCTTGGCGCTCCTTCTCGAAGCCCTACTCTTCCGCCCCAAACCCCTGGCCCAGGAAGCATAATGGGCCCATGCGCTTCCGTCCTTTCACCGAGCTGGATCTGGACCTCCTCAACCGGGTGGCGGGAAGCCGGCCCTTGAGCCTGGGCGCTGTGCGCTTTTTCGCCCGCACCGGCCACTCCTTCCTAGCGGAAGAGGGGGAGGAGCCCATGGGCTTCACCCTTGCTCAGGCGGTGTGGCAGGGAGAGGCCACCACGGTCCTCGTCACCCGGATAGAGGGCAGGAACCAGGTGGTCCTGGAGGGCCTCCTGGCCGCCGCGGTGAAAAGCGCCTACGACGCCGGGGTTTACGAGGTGGCCCTGCACCTGGACCCCAAACGGGAGGACCTTCAAGCGGCCTTACAGGCCCAGGGATTTGCCATCGGACCCTTGGTCCTGGCGGTGAGGGTCCTGGGGAGCCGGGGACAGAGGGGGGAAACCCGGGGCGTCCTAGAATAGGGATCATGAACCGGGTTCTCATCGGCATCCGGGGAGAGCCTACCCCCGAGGGGATGGAGCGGATCCTTAGGGCGCTACGGGACCTCGAGGGCACCTCCCAGGTCCAGGCCACCGGCCCCGCCCAGGTCCTGGTGGAGTACGACCCTCAGGTCCTCACGGTGATGGACCTCCTCCGCACCATCCGGGAAGAGGGCTTTCTGGCGGGCATGCTCTGAGTACCCCGTCGTGGCCTGCGCCACGACGGGGGTCCCAGAGGGGTCACGGGCAAGCCGCCCCCCCTTTGGCAAAACAACCTCCGTGCCCGGTCCCTCGGCATCCCCTGGCTTAGGGAACGCCCCAAGGGGGTAGACTGGTGCCGAGGTGCCCCATGCTGGACTTTTACGCCCTAGAAGACCTCCTCACCCCCGAGGAAAGGGAGATCCAAAAGGCCGCCCGCCGCTTCCTGGAAAAGGAAGCCCTGCCCCACATCCGCGACTGGTGGGAGGAAGGGATCTTCCCCACCCACCTCATACCCCGGTTCGCGGAGCTGGGCTTCCTAGGCCCCACCCTGCCCCCGGAGTACGGGGGAGCAGGGGTTTCCAGCGCTGCCTACGGGCTGATCGCCTACGAGCTGGAACGGGTGGACTCGGGGCTTAGGAGCTTTGTGAGCGTGCAAAGCTCTTTGGTCATGTACCCCATCTACGCCTTTGGCAGCGAGGAGCAGAAGCGGGAGTTCCTGCCTAAGCTGGCCCGGGGGGAGATGGTGGGCTGCTTCGGCCTCACCGAGCCCGATGGGGGCTCCGACCCCTACGGCAACATGAAGACCCGGGCGCGCCGGGAGGGGGACACCTGGGTCCTAAACGGCACCAAGATGTGGATCACCAACGGCAACTTGGCCCATATCGCCATCATCTGGGCCAAGGACGAGGAGGGGCGGGTCCTGGGCTTCATCGTCCCCACCGACACCCCGGGCTTCCAGGCCCGGGAGGTGAAGCACAAGATGAGCCTAAGGGCCTCGGTGACCAGCGAGCTCATCCTGGAGGAGGTGCGGGTGCCCGAGGCCTTGCGCCTGCCCAAGGCCGAGGGCCTCAAGGCCCCCCTTTCCTGCCTCACCCAAGCCCGCTTCGGCATCGCCTGGGGGGTTCTGGGGGCCTTGGAGGCGGTGTACACCGAGGCGGTGGAGTTCGCCAAAAGCCGGAGCGCCTTCGGCGAGCCCATCGCCAAGAAGCAGCTGGTGCAGGCCAAGCTGGCGGAGATGCTTGCCGACCACACCGAGGGCCTCCTCCTCGCCTGGCGGCTTGCCCGGCTCAAGGACGAGGGAAAGCTAACGCCGGCCCAGGTTTCCCTGGCCAAGCGGCAGAACGTGATGAAGGCCCTGAAGGCCGCCCGCCTGGCCCGGGACATCCTGGGGGGAAGCGGCATCACCCTGGAGTACCACGCCATCCGCCACATGCTCAACCTGGAAACCGTCTACACCTACGAGGGCACCCACGACATCCACACCCTGGTCTTAGGAAGGGAGGCCACGGGGCTGAACGCCCTTTAGGAGTCTGGAAACGGCGGGCATGGTCATCGCCTTCACGGGAGACCCCTTTCTGGCCAAGGAGGCCCTCCTCCAGGAGGCCTCCCTTCGGGGCCTCACCCACTTCACCGAGCCCACCCCTGAAGCCCTGGCCGAGGCCCTAAGCCCCGGGCTTTTCGGGCAAGCCGGGGCCATGCTGGACCTGAGGGAGGTGAGCGACGGGGAGTGGAGGGCGTTGAAGCCCCTCCTGGAAAGCGCCCCCGAGGAGGTGGCCGTGCTCCTCCTTGACCCCAAGCCCACCACCGCCCGGGCCGCCTTCTACCGAACCCGAGAAAGGCGGGACTTCCCCACCCCGAAGGGCAAGGACCTCGTCCGCCACCTGGAAAACCGGGCCAAGCGGCTGGGATTCAGGCTACCCGCCGGCATCGCCCAGTACCTGGCCTCTCTGGAGGGGGACCTCGAGGCCCTGGAACGGGAGCTGGAGAAGCTTGCCCTCCTCTCCCCTCCCCTCACCCTGGAAAAGGTGGAGCGGGTGGTGGCCCTAAAGCCCCCTGTAAGCGGGTTTGACCTGGTGCGGGCGGTTTTGGAAGGGGATGCCAAGGCCGCCTTCCGCCACCTAAGGCGGCTAAAGGAGGAGGGGGAGGAGCCCCTAAGGCTCCTTGGGGCCTTCGCCTGGCAGTTTTCCCTTCTGGCCCGGGCCTGGATGCTCCTTGAGGAAAACCCCAGGCCCAAGGAGGAAGACCTCGCCCGCCTCGAGGCCCATCCCTACGCGGCCAAAAGGGCGCTGGAGCTGGCTCGAGGTCTCCCCAAGGAAGCCCTCGAGGCCAGCCTGGAGGCCTTGATCCAGGCAGAGCGCCGGGCCAAGGAGGGCAAGGATCCCTGGCTGGCCCTGGAAAGGGCGGTCTACACCCTCCTCCACCTCACCCCGGCAGAACCTGCGTGACACCCCCCAAAGGAGTCCTCCAGGGAATCCTTCCCCAAGGAGTTGACCCGCGGGTCAGTCCTGGGTTAGCCTCCTTCCATGCTAAGCCCAGATCTGGTGGAGACCCTCCTGCGGCAAGCCCTAAAAGGCGGGGCCGACTTCGCCGAGATCTACGCGGAGCGCTCCCGGAGGCGGCGCATGATCGTGCGTTCAGGCCGCCTGGAGGAGGCCATCTCCGGCCTGGACTACGGGGCGGGGATAAGGCTTTTCTTCGGCACCGAGGTGGTCTACGCCTACACCAACCAGCTCACCCGCGAAGGCCTCCTGGAAGCCCTGGAAACCCTTCTCCGGGCCAAGGGAGCCCTGGGGCAGGTGGACGAGAGGGGCGCTGGAGGCCTGGACTTCCGCAAGGCTCTCCCCAAGGGCCTTCACACCCCCAGGACGTCCTACGGGGAAAAGGACAAGCGCTACCGTCTGGAAAGGCTCCTGGAGGCGGAGGCTGGGGCCCGGATGGCCCCGGAAATAAGGCAGGTGGAGGCCAGCCTCCAGGAATGGGAGCAGGAAGTCCTGATTGCCAACACCGAGGGCACGTGGGCCGAGGAAAAGAGGGTCCGCACCCGGCTTTTCGTCCTGGCGGTGGCCCAAGACGGCACGGAGGTGCAAACAGGCTACGCAGCACCCGGCAAGAGCGTGGGCCTGGAACTCTTTGACCTCTTCCCCCCCAAGGAGGTGGGGGCCAAGGCCGCCCGCCAGGCCCTCACCAACCTAAGGGCCAAGCCCGCCCCCGCCGGGACCATGCCCGTGGTGGTGGGGAACGCCTTCGGCGGGGTTATCTTCCACGAGGCCCTGGGGCACCTCTTGGAGACCACCAGCGTGGCCAAGAAGGCTAGCGTCCTTGCGGACAAGCTGGGGGAAGAGGTGGCGAGCCCTGCCGTCACCTACATCGACGACGGCACCCTCCCCCACGCCTGGGGTTCCACGGAGGTGGACGACGAGGGCCGTCCCACGGAGCGCACGGTGCTGATAGAAAGGGGTGTGCTCAAGAGCTACATGGTGGACCGGCTGGGCCACCTCCTCACCGGCTACCCCATGACGGGCTCGGGCCGCAGGCAGGACTACACCTTCGCCCCCACCTCGAGGATGCGCAACACCTTCATCGCCCCGGGGGACAAGGAGGTGGAAGACCTCATCACCAGCGTGGAGTTCGGCCTCTACGCCAAGGAGTTGGGAGGCGGCCAGGTGAAGCCGGGAAGCGGGGAGTACAACTTCGCCGTGCAGGAGGGATACATCATCCGCCACGGGCGCCTGGAGGAACCCGTGCGCGGGGCCATGCTGGTGGGCAAGGGACCGGAGACCATCAGGAAGGTGGTGGCCGTGGCGGGGGACTGGGAAAACGCTCCCGGGATGTGCGGGAGCCTCTCGGGAATGGTGCCCGTGGAGGTGGGCCAGCCCCATGTGCTGGTCTCGGAAATCGTGGTGGGAGGTAGGGCATGACCCTGGAGGAAGCCAAGCGGTACCTCTTGAGGCGGGCCCGGGAACTGGGCCTTCAGGCGGAAGTCCTCTTCCAGGAGGAGCGGGAGCTTTCCTTAAGGGCCCGGCAAGGTACCCTGGAGGAGATCAAGGAGGCCCGCCAGGGGGGAATCGGCCTCAGGGTGGTGGTCCAAGGCCACGTGGGCTACGCCTACACGGAAGAGCTTTCCCCGGAGGCTTTAGAGTGGGCCCTATCGGAGGCCAGGGATAACGCCCTTCTTGCGGATAAGGAAGGCTTCATCCCCCTAGGCCAGGCTTTGGGAAGCCACGATCTTCTGGGGGAGGGCCTTTCCGCTCCCCTGGAAACCAAGAAGCAAAGCGCCCTGGAACTGGAAAGGGCCTTGCGGGACGACCCCCGCACCCGAAGCGTCCTCATGGGGGGCTACATGGAAAAGGAGGTCCGGGTGGCCCTCTCCAGCACCTTAGGGGCCGAGGGTGCCTTCCGCACTGGGCTTGCCGGGATGGGGGGTAGCCTGGTGATGGGGGATGGCCCAAGCCTCAAGCAAGGCTGGGACTTCAAGCTGGCCAAGGAGTTCCACCTCCTGGACCCCGGACGCACCGCCTTGGAAATCCGGGAGAAAACCGCAAGGCACTTAAACGCCAGGCCCCTCCCCACCGGCCGCTACCGGGCCTACCTGGAGCCCAAGGCCATGGCGGGCCTCCTCCTGGTGCTTTCCCGCTCCCTTTCCGCCAAGAGTGCCCTGGAAGGCAAAAGCCGCCTCTTAAACCGGCTTGGGGAGCGGATCGCCTCGGAATGGGTCACCCTGGTGGACGACCCCACCCTGGAAAAGGGCCTCCTTTCCCGCCCCTTTGACGCCGAAGGTACCCCGGCCCAGCGCACGGTGGTGGTGGAGAAGGGGATCTTCAAAACCTTCCTGCACAACGCGGAAACCGCCAGGGCCCTGGGCCAGGAGAACACCGGCCACGCCTTCCGCACCTACCGCGGAATCCTGGACGTGGCTCCCACCAACCTCTTCCTTGAGCCCGTGGGCAACCTGCGCCTGGAAAAGGGCGTGCTAATAACCGAGTTCATGGGCCTACACGCCGGGGCCAACCCCGTGAGCCTGGACTTTTCCCTGCAGGCCCTGGGGCTTTGGGTGGAAGAGGGAGAGGTGCGGTATGCGGTGGAAAACTTTGCCGTGGCCGGAAACCTTCTGGATCTTCTCCAGGCTATTGAGGCCGTGGGGGACGAACTGGACTGGGAGGTGATGGGAAGCGCCTTCGGAAGCCCCTTGGTGGCGGTAGCCGAGCTTTCCTTTGCGGGAGCTTAACGTAAAGCAACAAGCGCTTGGTGCTTAGTGCTAAGCTAAAGGCATGGCTACGGTCACCATCAGCCCCAAATACCAGATCACCTTGCCCGCCGAGGTTCGGCAGGCCTTGGGTCTCCATCCCGGGGAAAAGCTCCTGGTGGAAGTGGTAGGGGGAGAAATCCGCCTACGCCCCTGGCGCCCACCGGTGCGGCAGCTTTTGCGGGAACTTCTCCAAGCCTATCCCGAGGAAGCCGAGACCGTGGGAAAGACCACGGGGCACGACGCGGTGGGCTATATCCGGAAACTGCGCAAGGGGTGATCAGCCTGGACACCAACATCATCCTCGCTGCCCTGGACCCCCAGGACGCTCAACATGAGAAGGCCGTCTCCCTGCTGGACGAGCTATCCCGGGAGATTCTCTTCATCAGCCCTCCGGTTTACGCTGAACTTCGCGCCGGGCAAGGGTGGTCCCTCATAGGGGCTTTCCTTGAAGGCCTGGGGATCCGCCTGCGGTCTGAGATGCCCCTTCCCGTATGGGAACTGGCGGGCGAGCGCTTTGGCCTTTACGCTCAGAAGAGGCGAAAAACCTCTCTGCCTCGGCGCATCCTGGCGGATTTCCTTGTCGGCTCCCACGCTCTTTACCACGGCCTAAGCCTAGCCACCTTTGACCCTGGCTCCTACCGGCTTGCCTTCCCCGAGCTGGAGGTGGTGCCCTGAAGCCCAAGAGTAAGGTTCTGGTCACCCGTAGGCTTCCTGGCAATGCCTTGGACCGCATCCAGGAGAAAGGTTACCATCTGGAAGTCCACGAGGGGTTTTTCCTCCCCCGGGAGGACCTTCTCAAGAAGGTGGAAGGAGCCATCGGCCTCATCCCCACCGTGGAGGACCGCATCGAGGCCGAGGTGATGGACCGCGCCCCGGAACTAAAGGTCATCGCCTGCTACAGCGTGGGGGTGGACCACGTGGACCTCGAGGCGGCCAAAGCCCGGGGCATCCGGGTAACCCACACCCCCGGGGTCCTCACCGAGGCCACCGCCGACCTCACCCTAGCCCTCCTCCTGGCGGTGGCCAGGCGGGTGGTGGAGGGAGTGGACTATGCCCGAAAAGGCCTTTGGCGGGCCTGGCACCCCGAACTCCTCCTGGGACTGGACCTTCAGGGCGCCACTTTAGGCATCGTGGGCATGGGCCGTATCGGCCAGGCGGTGGCCAAAAGGGCCGAGGCCTTCGGGATGAAGGTGGTCTACCATAGCCGCACCCCTAAGCCCCTGCCTTACCCCTACCTTCCCCTGGAGGAACTCCTGGCCACATCCGACATCGTGAGCCTCCACGTCCCCCTCACCCCGGAAACCCGCCGGCTCATGGACCGCAAGCGGCTCCTCGCCATGAAGCCGGGGGCCATCCTCCTCAACACCGCCCGGGGCGGCCTGGTGGACACCGAAGCCCTGGTGGAGGCCCTGAACGGGCACCTCTTTGGGGCAGGCTTGGACGTCACCGACCCCGAGCCCTTGCCCCCAGGGCATCCCCTTTACACCCTCCTCAACGCCGTCATCACCCCCCACATCGGCTCGGCAGGAAGGCGAACCCGGGAGCGCATGGCGGAAATAGCGGTGGCGAACCTCCTCGCCGTGCTGGAGGGCTGGGAGCCGCCAAACCCGGTAGTATGAGCCCCATGAGCTTCGTCATCGGCCTTCTCGGTGGGGGCTTTGGGGGGCTCGTGGGGCTTGGGGGAGGCACGGTGATGATCCCCCTGATGGTGGGGATTCTCAGGCTTTCCCAGCACAAGGCCCACGGCACCAGCCTGGTGGCGGTCTTCTTCACCGGGCTTATGGGGGCTTTCACCTACGGGCTCCAGGGGTCCTTGAGCCTTAAGGCCGCCTTGTTCTTGGCGGCCACCGCCATCCTCACCGCCCGCCTAGGGGCCCGCTACGCCCACGGCCTGGCGGAAAAGGACCTCAAGCGGGCTTTCGGCCTCTTCCTCCTTTTCGTTTCCCTTTTGCTTCTCCTTAAGCCCTACCTGGCCCCCGTGGGCCTGGTGCGGGGCGAGGTTTGGGAGGACCTCACCCTCCTCCTGGCGGGAGGCCTCACCGGCTTCCTCTCGGGCATGATGGGGGTGGGAGGAGGGACCATCATGGTCCCGGCCATGGTCCTGGTCTTGGGCATGGACCAGCACACCGCCCAGGGCACGAGCCTCCTCGCCATGGTACCCGCCAGCCTGGTGGGGGCCCATACCCACTACCGCCTGGGCAACGTGGATACCCTCCTGACCCCTGGCCTGGTACCTGGGGTGTTCCTAGGTACCTTTTTGGGAGGCGAGGCCGCCCACTTTCTACCCGAGGCCACCTTGCGCCTGGTCTTCGCCATGGTGCTTTTATGGACTTCCTGGCGGTACCTCCGTCCCTCCGGCAGGAGACGGTGACCTTTTGCACTATTCCTCGAGGCCAAGGTGGACTACCGTAAAGGGGAAAGGAGGTGGGCAAATGCAACGCTGGCAGGATTGGGCCAATCTTGTCCTTGGCGTTTGGCTCATCCTTTCCCCGTGGCTTTTGGGCTTTAGCGGCACCCCCGCCGCCATGTGGAACGCGGTCATCGTGGGGGTAGTGGTGGGGCTTATGGCCCTCCTACACCTCCGGGGTGGCCCCATGTGGGAGGAGTGGGTGAACGTGGCCCTGGGCATCTGGCTCATCCTCTCCCCCTGGATCCTGGGGTTTAGCGGCATGGGAAACGCCATGTGGAACGCCCTTATCGTGGGCGTCCTGGTGGGTGTCCTGGCCCTAAGCATCACGCGGGAAAAACCCCGGGCAGCCTGAACTCCGATCCGGTGCTTCAAACCCTCCGCCTTGGATAAACCCTAGGCGGATTGGCCTCTTGCACCACCTGGGGACAGGAGGTAAGGTAAGGTCGGCCTTTAAACCGGTCCCGTGAGGCCGGAAAGGGGGAGAAATGGAGCGATATAAGGACGACCAAGGAAAGGAGCCCGGCGGAGGCTTTGGCCTCCGCCTCTTTTTTGGAGGTGAACCGTGCGCTTTAAGGCCGAGCTTTTAAACGCCGAGGAGATGCGGCGGGCCCTACACCGCATCGCCCACGAGATCGTGGAGGCCAACAAGGGGGTGGAGGGCTTGGCCCTTGTGGGCATCCACACCCGGGGCATTCCCTTAGCCGAACGCATCGCCCGCTACATCCGGGAGTTTGAGGGGAAGGAGGTACCGGTGGGAATGCTGGACATCACCCTTTACCGGGATGACCTTTCCGAGATCGGGATCCGGCCCCAGGTGCGCCAGACCCGGATCCCCTTTGACATCACGGGCAAGGCCCTGGTCCTGGTGGACGATGTGCTCTACACGGGCCGGACCGCCAGGGCTGCCCTAGATGCCCTCATGGACCTAGGCCGGCCCAGGCGCATCTACCTGGCAGTCCTGGTGGACCGGGGGCACCGGGAGCTCCCCATCCGGGCCGACTTCGTGGGCAAGAACGTGCCCACCGCCAGGAGCGAGGTGGTGAAGGTGAGGCTCCAGGAGGTAGACGGGGAGGACCGGGTGGAGCTTTGGGAAAGGGAGGAAGCATGAGGCACCTCCTGGATTTCCAGGGCTGGACTCGAGGGCAAGTGGAAAACATCCTGGACACCGCCAGGGTGATGGCCGAGGTGCTGGAAAGGCCGGTGAAGAAGGTGCCGGCCCTCCAGGGCTTCACCGTGGCCACGGTGTTCTTTGAGCCCTCCACCCGCACCCGCATCTCCTTTGAGCTGGCGGCCAGGCGCATGTCCGCGGATGTGGTGTCCTTCGCCACCCAGGCCAGCAGCCTGCAAAAGGGGGAAAGCTACAAGGACACCCTGCTTACCCTCGAGGCCATGGGCATAGACGCCTATATCATTCGCGCCGACAGCGCCGGGGTCCCTCACCAGGCCGCCCGCTGGGTGAAGGGGGTGGTGGTGAACGGGGGGGATGGCCGCAGAGCCCACCCCACCCAGGCTCTTCTGGACACCTACACCCTCCTGGAGGCCCTGGGAACCCTGGAGGGCAGGAAGATCGCCATCGTGGGGGATATCCTTCACTCCCGTGTAGCCCGCTCCAACGTGGAGCTTCTCCCCCTTCTCGGGGCTGAGGTGTGGGTGGCAGGCCCCCCCACCCTTCTCCCCCAAAGCCTTCCCGGAGCCAGGCTCACCCCCCACCTGGACGAAGCTTTGGCGGAGGCGGATGCGGTTATGGTGCTGAGGCTCCAGAAGGAGCGCATGGAAGCCGGCCTCATCCACCTCCAGGACTACATCGCCCACTACCAGGTGACGGAAGAACGCCTTAGCAAGGCCAAACCCCACGCCCTCCTCCTTCACCCCGGCCCCATGAACCGGGACATTGAGCTGGAAGGCACCCTGGCGGACTCGGAAAGAAGCCTGGTGAACCGCCAGGTGCATAACGGCGTGGCGGTGCGCATGGCGGTGCTTTACCACCTCCTGGTAGGGAGGGAGGGGTAACACATCCCCTTTGAAGGGAGAGGAAAGCATGCTGCTTATCAAGAATGTCACGCTGGTGGACGCCTTAGGGGAACGGGGTCCTGCGGATGTGCTCATCGGGGAAGGCAGGATCCTTAGCCTAAGCGGTGGGGAAGCGGAAAGGATCCTGGACGGGAAGGGCCTCCTCTTGGCCCCCGGCTTCCTGGACCTTCACGCCCACCTCAGGGAACCTGGCCAGGAGGTGAAAGAGGATCTGGCCAGCGGGCTTTTGGCCGCCGTGCGGGGAGGATACGCGGATGTCGTTTCCATGCCCAACACCACACCTCCCGTGGACACCCCGGAGGCCGTGCGGGCCCTGAGGAAGAAGGCCCAGGCCCTGGGGCTTGCCCGGCTCCACCCCGCCGCCGCCCTGACCCAGGGCCAGGAGGGAAAGGCCCTCACGGAAGCCGGGCTCCTTAAGGAGGCCGGTGCCCCCCTGCTCACCGACGACGGCCGCACCAATGAGGATGCCGGGATCTTGGCGGCAGGGCTTCTGCAGGCTTCCGCCTTCGGCCTCCCCGTGGCGGTGCACGCCGAGGATGCCTCCTTGCGCCGGGGTGGAGTCATGAACGATGGCCCCCTGGCCGACTTTTTGGGCCTTCCGGGAAACCCGAGAGAGGCGGAGGCCGCGCGGATTGCCCGGGACCTCGAGGTCCTCCGCTATGCGGTGCGCCGGAGCCCGAAAAGGCCCCACCTCCACATCCAGCACCTCTCCACCAAGCGGGGCCTGGAGCTGGTGCGGGAGGCCAAGAGGGCTGGGCTCCCGGTCACCGCTGAGGCCACGCCTCACCACCTCACCCTCACCGAGGAGGCCCTACGCTCCTTCGACCCCCTCTTCAAGGTGGCCCCACCCCTCCGCACCCAAGAGGACATAGAAGCCCTTCTAGAAGGCCTTCTGGAAGGCACCCTGGACGCCATCGCCACCGACCATGCCCCCCACACCCAGGCGGAGAAGGAGATGGACCTCTTGCGGGCACCTTTTGGGATACCCAGCCTCGAGGTGGCCTTTCCCCTCCTATACACCGAGCTTCACCTGAAGCGGGGCTTCCCCCTAAAGCGCCTGGTGGAACTCTTCACCGACGGTCCCCGAAACATCCTGGGCCTGAAGCCCATCCACCTGGAGGAAGGAGCCGAGGCCAGCCTCGTCCTTCTGGACCCCAAGGAGCGCCCCGTGGAGCCCAGGAACTTCGCCTCCAAGGCCCGGTTTTCCCCTTGGGCAGGGTGGGTCTTAGGGGGGTGGCCGGTTCTCACCCTGGTGGAAGGGCGGGTGGTGTACCAGGCGTTAGAATAAGAGCGTGCTGAAAAAGCTCCTGGAAGCCGATCAGCTGGGCCTGCGTCTGGAATGGGTGGGGGGGCTTCCCCTTTGGGAAGCCCAGCCCACCTACCGGCACCAGAAGGCTGTGGACCGCATTCGCCAAAGCATCCGCCCCAAGGAGGGCTCCTCGTGCCCTTGCATCCACGTGGCCGATGTGTACGTCCGCTTTCCCGACGGCTCCTACAAGCGGCCCGATATCGCCCTCTTTTGCCGGGAACCCGAGGAGCTAGACGAGGCCATTACCCTCCTGCCCGAGGCGGTGGTGGAGGTGGTGAGCCGGGGTTACGAGGCCAAGGATCTGGAAATCGCCCCCCGGTTCTACCTCTCCCAAGGGGTTAAGGACGTGGTAATCTTTGACCCCCATACGCTCCTGGTCCTGCACCTCCGTCAGCATGGAGCCTGGCGGCACGTGTCCCCGGTGGAGCTGGAACTCCTTTGCGGTTGCACCCTCACCGTTTAGGGACCCGAAGCTCCTTCAGGCTTCTCACCCCCTCCGCCTCCATAAGCTTCAGAAGCCCCTTCAGCACCCGGCGGGGGAAAAGGGGGCCCCCGTAGACGAAGCCCGTGTAGACCTGGACCAACCTGGCTCCTAGCTTCAAGCGCTCCCAGACATCCTCAGGACCCTCCACCCCTCCCACGCTCACCAGGGTCAGGCCCTCCACCCCCGAAAGATGCCGCAGCGCCTCTAGGGCCCGTTCCTTCAAGGGCCTCCCCGAAAGCCCTCCAGCTTCCCTGGCCAGGGGGCTTTTGAGGTTTGGGCGCTCCAGGGTTGTGTTCACCGCCACCAGGCCCTCGAGGCCATGCTTCAAGCAAAGCTCCACCGCCTGGTCCAGGGCTTCAAAGGTGAGGTCCGGGGCCACCTTGAGGAGAAGGGGTTTTCGGGTGGCGGGGCGGAGCCGGGAAAGGAGCTCATCCAAAAAGGGACCTTCCTGCAGGGTGCGCAGCCCCGGGGTGTTGGGGGAACTCACGTTGAGGACGAAATAGTCCCCATAAGGCTCCAGGACCTGCAGGGCCCTTAGGTAGTCCTCCGCTGCCCCTTCCAAGGGGGTATCCCAATTCTTGCCCAGGTTCACCCCCACGGGGAAACGAAGCCCCCTTTCCCGAAAGCGCTTAAGCCTCCTGGCCGCCGCCTCCGCCCCCCCGTTGTTGAAGCCCATGCGGTTGATGAGGGCTTGGTCCTCCAGAAGCCGGAAAAGGCGGGGCCTGGGGTTCCCTTCCTGGGGCCTGGGGGTGAGGGTACCCACCTCGGCGAAACCGAAGCCCAGGGCCCACCAGGCCCCCAAAGCCCGGGCATCCTTATCCATCCCCGCCGCCAGGCCCAAGGGGTTGGGAAAGCGAAGGCCAAAGGCCTCCACCTCAAGCCCAGGGTCCTCTACCCGCAGGAAGCGGGCGGGCACTTCCAGGAGGGGCCCTCGTTCCGACCAGAAGGAAAGAAGCCTTAGGGTGAGCTCGTGGGCGGTTTCGGGGTCCAGGGCAAAGAGCAGGTGGTGCATCTTCCCCATCCTAAGGGCTCTTCCGGTAAGATGCGCTCATGAAGAGGGTCCTCTCAGCCATCCTTGGGCTCTCCCTTCTCCTCGCGGCTTGTTCGGTGAGCGTGACCGTGCCTCTTCCAGACCAAAAGGTGACCGTGGCTGCCGTGGGGGATACCTTTGGGCAGGTGATCTATCCGGCACAGGCGATGGAGTTTCCAGGGGTTCGCGTTAAAAACGTGGAGATTTCTGGCACCCTCGAGGCCAACCAGCCCCTCAGGCTCACCCTGGACCTCTATGCCCGTCTGAAGAACCCCGCAGAAGACCGCAGCTGCACCGCCCTCTTGGACTTCGCCACCGTTTACGCCTACGCCTGCCCGGTGGGCCCCGACGACGAGAAGGTGGGCAGCGCCACCTTCACCCTAAGCCAAAGAGCTTCCCTCACCCTGAGGGGTGGGAACCTCACCCGGGGGGTACAGGAGGGTAGGCTCTGGCTGGGTGTGCAGCTGAACCAGACCCTGCCTACAGCCCAAGTGGAGTTCGCTTTCAAGAACCTGAAGGCCACCCTCATCGTAGGCTTCTGACCGCCTCCCTTTGTGCCCCCGGGTGCCTTTGGCCCCGGGGGAACCCTTATCATGGAGGGTAGATGAAGGACGTCTTGCGCCTGGAACTTCCCGTACTTCCCCTGAGGAACACCGTGATCCTCCCCCACACCACCACCGGGGTGGACGTGGGCCGCCCCAAGAGCAAAAGGGCGGTGGAGGAAGCCCTGAACGCCGATCGCTACATCTTCCTGGTCACCCAAAAGGACCCGGAGGTGGACGACCCCACCCCTGAGGACCTCTTTGCGGTGGGAACCTTGGCGGTGGTCAAGCAGGCCATGCGGCTGCCCGACGGCACTCTGCAGGTGATGGTGGAGGCCAGGAACCGGGCCCGCCTGGTCTCCTACGTGGCCGCCCCCTACCTGAGGGCCGTGGGAGAAGTGTTGTCCGAGCCTCCCCTGCAGGACCCAAGCCTCGCCCGGGTCCTGGTGAACGAGGTGCAGGAAGCCTTTGAGCGCTACCTGCAGAACCACAAAACCCTGCGCCTGGACCGCTACCAGCAGGAAGCGGTTAAGAGCACCCTGGACCCCGCCATCCTGGCGGACCTCATCGCCCACCACGCCACCTGGGACCTTCAGGAGAAGCAGGCCCTTCTGGAAACCCCGGAGGTGGAGGAAAGGCTTAAAAAGGTTCTGGCCCTCCTTCTTCGCGATCTAGAGCGCTTTGAGTTGGACAAGAAGATCGCCGCCCGGGTCAAGGAGCAGATGGACCAGAACCAGCGGGAGTACTACCTCCGGGAGCAGATGAAAGCCATCCAGAAGGAGCTCGGGGGCGGGGAGGACTTCTTAAGCGAAATCGAGGAGCTCCGGGAGCGCATCGAGAAAAAGGGCATGCCCGAGGGGGTCAAGGAAAAGGCCCTGAAGGAGCTGAAGCGCCTGGAGCGCATGCAGCCCGGTTCCCCCGAGGCCACCGTGAGCCGCACCTACCTGGACTGGCTCCTGGACGTGCCCTGGACCGAGGCCGACCCCGAGGTGCTGGACATCGCCGTCACCAAGCGGGTGCTGGACGAGGACCACTACGGCCTCAAGGACGTGAAGGAGCGCATCCTGGAGTACTTGGCGGTACGCCAGCTCACCCAGGGCCGCGAGGTGCGGGGCCATGCCCCCATCCTCTGCTTCGTGGGGCCCCCGGGGGTGGGCAAGACCTCCTTGGGCAAGAGCATCGCCCGCAGCATGAACCGCAAATTCCACCGCATCTCCTTGGGCGGGGTGCGGGACGAGGCGGAAATAAGGGGCCACCGCCGCACCTACATCGGGGCCCTTCCCGGCAAGATCATCCAGGGGATGCGGCAGGTGGGGGTGGTGAACCCCGTCTTCCTCCTGGACGAAATAGACAAGCTTGCCTCCGACTGGCGGGGGGACCCGGCCTCGGCCCTTCTGGAGGTCCTGGACCCCGAGCAGAACCACACCTTCACCGACCATTACCTGGATGTTCCCTACGACCTCTCCAAGGTCTTCTTCATCACCACCGCCAACACCCTAAGCACCATTCCCAAGCCCCTTCTGGACCGGATGGAGGTCATTGAGATCCCCGGCTACACCCTGCCGGAGAAGCGCTCAATAGCCCGCCACTTCCGCTGGCCCTTCCAGGTGAAGGAAGCAGGCCTCGAGGGCAAACTGGAGATCACCGACCGGGCCATAGACCGCATCGTGCAGGAGTACACTCGGGAGGCGGGGGTGCGCAACCTGGACCGGGAGCTTTCCAAGGTGGCCCGCAAGGCGGCCAAGGACTACCTGGAAAGCCCTTGGGAGGGGGTGCGGCTGGTGGACGCCCAGGACCTCGAGGCCTACCTGGGCGTGCCCAAGTACCGACCCGACCGGGCGGAGAAGGCCCCCCAGGTGGGGGCCGCCCAGGGCCTGGCCTGGACCCCCTACGGGGGTACCCTCCTCACCATCGAGGCCGTGGCCGTGCCGGGCACGGGCAAGGTGAACCTCACGGGGAACCTGGGCGAGGTGATGAAGGAGTCGGCCCACGCCGCCCTCACCTACCTGCGGGCCCACCGGGAGGAGTGGGGCCTGCCCGAGGGCTTCCACAAGGACCTTGACCTGCACATCCACGTGCCAGAAGGGGCCACCCCCAAGGATGGCCCCTCCGCGGGCATCACCATAGCCACCGCCCTGGCCAGCGCCCTTACGGGCCGCCCCGTGCGCATGGACGTGGCCATGACCGGGGAGGTCACCCTGAGGGGCCGGGTCCTCCCCATCGGCGGGGTAAAGGAAAAGCTCCTTGCCGCCCACCAGGCGGGCATCTACCGGGTGGTCCTGCCCAAGGAGAACGAACCCGAGCTCAAGGAGGTGCCGGAGGAGATCCTCAAGGATCTGGAGATTACCTTCGTGGAGGAGGTGGGCGAGGTACTTCGGCTCCTCCTCTTGCCTCTCACCCCACCGCCCGTAAGCCCAGCCGAACGACCCCAGCCCGGCGCCGGTGCCTAAACCTCCACCAGCTGCCCTAGCGGGGCAAGCACGCGCGTGGTGCCCGAAGCTGGGCGGTAGGCTTTCAGGGTTAGGACCGCCAGGCCCTGCGTGCCTAGGCCCAGGTGGTAGATACCGGGGAGAAGAAAAAACAGATAGTCCAGTGGGTTTTGGGGAAACACCGCCCCCCAGAAGTAGCGCGCCTTAACCTCTGAGGGCAGGAAGTAGACCCCTTTGTCCCCGAAGAACAGGCGGAAGGGAAAGGCCTGGGTGTCTACGCCCATGCCCAGGGGCAAGCGCTGGTAGACCTGCCCCTCCAGGTGCACCACCGCCGGCCCATCCAGCACCAAGGACACCTCCACCGCTTCCCCGTCCCAGGAAACCAGCTCCAGCTCCTCGGGAAGGTCGTCCAAAGCCAAGGGGGAGCCCAGCCCCATCAGCACCTCGGGGAGCGGAAACCCAGTCCGCGGAAAGGTGGGGTCAGCCATGAAGCGGCGCCATCCCACCAAAGACCTGGACCACCTTCCGGGTTCTAGGGGTTGCCCGCTCGCCCAGCGGTGGTAGGCCTCCGCCACCAGATCCCCCACATCCCGGAAAAAGTCCGCTAGGCGCCTATGGAGCCTGAGCCTTTCGCCTGGAGCGGTGCCCGAAGACAGGTAGCGGCGGAACTGGGGTTCCGCCCAGCGGTAGCGCCCCTCCACAAAGAGCAACCACCCCCGACGTTCCAGCTCGCCCACTTGGGCTTCCACCCCCATGGCCTCTGCCATCTCCGGGGGAAAGGGTCCAGGGTGGAGCGACAAGACTTCTAGGGCCCTACGGGCCTCCTCGGGAAGGTGGCGGGCCTCGAGGGCCACCATGGCCCGCACCCGCTGGGGCAAGGCCTCGGGGTCGTCTAGGGCCAGGAGTTCCCTAAGGATCTCGGGACGGCCACCGCTTTCGAGGTAGAAGCGGGCCGCCCGCTCAAAGGGGAGGTTCCGCAAGTACGCCCTCCGCACCTCGCCCCAGCCCAGCCGCGGCACCTGAAGGACCCGGGTGATCTCCGCCGGAAACCGGGTCCGTAGGGCCAGCAGGAACGAGGGGTCCTCGCCAAAGGCGCTACGGGCCACTACCAGGACTTGGCCCGGGGTAGGGCGGAGCCTGAGCGCCTCTTCCTTGCTGGGGAGGGGATCGCTCAGGTAAAAGACCCCGGAGCTGCTTCCTAGCCCATCCCGGAAAGGAAGGCCCAGGCGTTCAGCCAGGGACCGTGCCAGGGCCCTACGGCCGGACCCCGGCGGTCCTACCAGCACCACCAGGGCCGGAGGGCGCACCTCCTTGAGCCTTTCCGGAATCGGTAAAGCTTCCTTGGGAACCGCCAGGCGCGCCCTAACCCCCTGCAGCCACCCGGTGAACTCGGGGGAGAGGTCCTCGAGGCCCTCCATTACCTCATTTGCCCCAGGGGTCTGGTCCAGCTCCACCCCGGGGGGAAGCTCCAAGACCCTGCCTCTAAAGGCCTCCCTTCCGAAAAACCCCCGGAGGTGGGTGAGCTCCACCCGGAGGTTTTGCGAGGCGGCCCCATGGCCCCAAAGGAGGTCGGCCAGCTTCTCCCGGCGGGTGGGCCCCTCGAGGGCTAGGTAGTAAAGGATACCCAAGGCCTTGCGCCGCACGGGGAGGGGTCCCAGGGGCCCCTCCGCCTGGGCAGGGCCGTAAAGGGGAAGCCGCACCTTCCTTGCCATCCAGGCCTCCGTTAAGGAAAACGTTAAGAGGATGTTAAAGGCATGAGCCCGTCTTGCTTTCAGTTTAACGCTTCCCCATGAAAAATCTGTCAAAAGGGCGGATCCTTAGTTCACGAGGCTTTAACGATGCTCCTGCTAGGGTGCTCGTGGAAAGGAGGTGGGACGGTGAGGCTTGGGATGGTAGGCTTGGCGTTCGCCCTGCCCCTTTTGTTGGGAGCAGTAGGCCCCCAAGCCTCCGTGTGGCTGGAAGTGAGGATTCCTGAGCGCGCAGCCCTCATCCTGGAGCCCCCAGCGGTAGGGGGAAGGGTGGCGGGCCCCCTGTGGGTGGGTAGAGGGGGTGGGGGAAACCCCAACCAGCCCCCTTACTGTCCCCGGAACCCCCGCGACCCCACCCTCTGCCTGCGGGATCCGGTGGTGGTCTTTGACCTCCGGTGCGCCACCCTAGGCCCTGTGCCTCCCCACTGCACAGGGTTTTACGGTGGGAATGGCCGCTTCCTGGACGAGGACGGACGGCCCTACCCCCCCCTCCTCCTGGACGGGGAAGGTCGGGTGGTCCCCGGGTCCAAGCGCTTCCCCCAGTACTTCACCCACCCCTCCATGCGCCTGCACGTCTTCACCCAAAGGCGGCACTGGGCGCTTTCCGCGGCCTTTGAAACCGAACCCGCCAGTCCGGAAGGACGGGTACTGGACGCCAGCCACTTCGCCATGCACTCCATCCTCACGGGACGGGGTGGCGTTCCGCCCACCCCCCATTGGAAGTGCCTGGCCTACCACCCGGACTGGGACCGCCCCCCCTCCCACATCTGCCCGGCCCCTCCCGGCCCGGATGGCGGGGTGCTCCTGGAGGAGGTCACCGACCACCCCGGCGGCTGGCAGTCCGTCACCCTGGGCATCAAGCTCCGGCTGGACGGCTCCGAGGCCCCAGGAGAGTACGAGGGCTGGCTGGTCTACACCCTTACGCTCCTATAAAGGCTTTCCGGCATGAGGCTTTTTTAGGCGGTTCGAGGATGGTTAGGAGGAGACCATGAGGAAGTGGTGGATCGCGGCTTTGACCTTGGCCCTGGCGGTGGGCTACGCCCAGGTGAACTTCCCCTCGGAAGGCGACCTGGACGGAAATGTGGAAGAGCTCTGGGATGAAAACCACGTCCAGGCGGCGGTGAAGGAGAAGGTGAAGGTCATCATCCCGCCCCGCTACGCCCTGCATCTCACCGAGGACGAGTGGAATCTCAACCTGAATAACCCCCCTGCAGCACCGGGGCCCTACGTCTTTTATCCCCAAAACCCCCGGCCCCCCGCGGAAGGGTGCTACCTGGTGCCCAAGGCGGTGAAGACCCGCCAGGATCTCATCAACTACACACTGAGCGGTGGCGTCTTCCGTCCCATCGGCACCTACCCTGCGGCCAAGGACTACAACGGTGATGGAAAGCTCTCAGATGACGAAAAAGGCACGCTCATCTGCGTGAACCACAAGGTTCTGCAGAAGTTCTCCAACGACCCCGATGGCTGGCAGCTCAGCGTGTCCGTGACGGGAACCCCGACCAGCGGCTTCGGCTACTTCGGCTTGGCGGACCTTATCAACTACGTGCCCATGGGTGGGTTTTCCACCGACAGCCTGCCCTATGGCCCCCACGTGGTGGCCCAGGACCCTGGCCCTACAGGCGGCTGGCTGGACGACCTGATCGTGGAGGGCTTCTGGTTTGACGGCTCTGAGCTGGACGGCACCTACACCATCGACGTCACCTTCACCCTGGCAGGTCTCTAAGGAGGTGAGCCATGCGGAAGCTCGCTTTGCTGATGGTTAGCCTGCTCCTCGGCCTGGCTTTGGCCAGTGGTGGGGAGGAGTGGAACGTGGGGGACCAGCAGGCCAGCGTCACCGAGCGCATCAATCTCACCATCCCCCAGCGGGTGGCCCTGCACCTCACTGAGGACGAGTGGATCGTGGACCTGACTAACCCCCTTCCCGGGCAGAACGGGGAGGGGTGCTACCTGGTGCCCAAGGGGTATGGGGGCACCTTGGAACAGGCCATTCAAGACGCCCTGGCAGGGGTGTTTGCCCCCATCGGCACCTACCCCGCCATCAAGGACCTGAACGGCAACGGCGTGATCGACCCAGGCGAGAAAGGCACCCTCATCTGCCTCAACCAGAAGGTGTTGCAGAAGTTCTGCAACAACGGGGACGGCTGCGAGCTGGACCTCAAGGTGACCCGGACCATGGGTGGGCCCACCTACGGCCAGGGTGGGGTAGTGGACAAGGCTCCCGACCTCAACCACTCCAAGTTCGTTCAGTTCAACGGCCAGGACACGGGTCAGCCCCTCGAGCTCCTGAAGGTGCTAAACAAGCGCCTCCCCGGCTGGTTGGACGACATCATCATTGAGGCCTTCTGGTTCGACGGCTCCGAGGTGGCAGGCATCTACCAGTTCAACTTCCTCTTCCAGCTGGCAGCCCTCTAAGGCCTAAGGGCCGCCCCCGGGGTTCCGGGGGCGGCCTTTTACCCGCTAGAATCCAGTTATGAGAAAAACCCTTCCCCTGCTCGCCCTACTCCTGGCTACGACCCAAGCCCAGACCGGGGTGGGTGTAAGCCCTCCCCGGGCCCTCTACCCCGCCACCCCCGGTGCTAGCCTCACGGGAAGCATCGTGGTGGACCACCCGGGGCGAAGCGGCACCCTGCGGGTGGAGGTGGTGTTGCAGGACGTCCTCCTCCAGGCGGACGGCAGGCCCCTCTACTTGGACCCCGGAAGCCATCCCCGCTCCCTCACCCGTTGGCTTTCCGTGAGCCCTCTCACCTTCCTCCTCCAGCCCCAGGCCACCCAGGAGGTGCGCTACACGGTACAGGTGCCCCCTGGGGCCCAGTCCGGCACCCACTGGGGCATCGTCTTCTTTGAGTCCGCCCCAGCGGGTGGCCGGCAGGAGGGTGGGGGCCTGGGCATCCGGGTGAAGACCCGGGTGGGGCACGTGGTCTACGTGGAGGTGGGCCAGGTGACCCGTTCCGGGCGCATCCAGGGCTTCCGCTACCTGCCGCAGGGCCAGGAAGGTCCCGCCCAGATACGCCTCTCCTTCCAGAACACCGGTACCGGCCTCCTGCGCCTCCAGGGGAGGGTGGAGGTGCGGGACTTGCAGGGCCGGCCTGTGGCCCGGGCGGAGGTGCCGGAGACCGCCAGCCTTCCCGGGGCCACCCACGAGCTTCCCGCCCCCCTGGACAAGCCCCTCTCCCCGGGGCGCTACCTGGTGCTGGCGGTTCTGGACTACGGGAGCCCGAGCCTCATTGCCGGGGAAGGGCGGATTGAGGTGAGGTGATGCGAAGCCTAGTGTTCCTTTTCCTCCTCGGCACGGCCCTGGCCCAGGTGCCCATCGGGGTAAACCTGCCCGAGGGAGCAAGCCTCTCCCTGAGTGCGGAGGGGGTGGTCTTTGACCTGGCCCAAGGAAACTACCCTCCCCCCAGCTTCCCCTTCGCCTACGGCCCCACCTCTCCTTCCGGTCCCCTCACCCTGCGGCTTTTCACCAACCTGCAAGGGGGCTTCGCCGTGGAGGTGGAGGCCACGCCCCTCCTGGCGGAAGGTGGTGCGGAGATCCCTCCAGGTCAGGTGGAGTACCGCTTAAACGGAGGCCCCTGGATTCCCTTGGGCCCCAAGGTGGTCCTCCTCACGGGAAGCGGACCCACCCCGGGCTACCAGAGCTACGTGCTGGAGTTCCGGCTGGTGCTCACGGGACGGGAGGTGCCTGGCGTATACCGGGGTAGCCTCCTTTTCACCCTGAGCCGGCTTTAGGCCATGCGGGCCCTGGCCCTTCTCCTCCTTTTGGGCTTTGGGGTGGCCCTCGAGGCCCCCGAGGTCCTGGAAGCCCAGCAAGGAGGCTTCCTAAGCGTGCCCGTGCGGGGGGAAGGGGAAGTGGTGGCGGTGGAAGTGCCCAAAGGACTCGTCCTCCTCTCGCAAGAGGTCGTAGGGGAAGGGGTACTGAACTTCCTGGTGGGACCGGAGGCCCTGGCGGGGGAACACCCTTTGGTGCTTAAGGATAGCCGGGAGACCCGCACGGTGCGGGTGCGCATCCTGGTACGGGCAGGAGTGGAGCTGAGGGTTCCCCCTGGCGGCGAGGGCGTAGAAGGGGAAAGCCTGAGCTACACCTTGAGCGTACGCAACACGGGCAACGCCGTGGACCGGGTGCGCCTCGAGGTGCGAAGCCTTCTTCCCTACCGGCTTTCCCAGGAGGTTCTGGAACTGGCCCCGGGGGAGGCCAAGGAGGTGAGCCTGGAGCTACGCCTCGTGGGCCGCAACCGGGACACGGCCACGATCTTTGCCCGCTCGAGCCTGGATCCCAAGGCGTGGGCCTACGGGGTCATAGAAACCGTCATCCAGCCCTTCGCTGGGGCAGAAAAACTCTCCCGGCAGGCCCTGCTCTACCGCTTTGGCCTCACCACCCGGTATAGCCGGGAAGGACTTGGGTATAATCTGGCCTTTTCCCTGGGCGGAGCCCTTTCCGACTACGTGCGGTTGAGTTCTAGCCTGGGCCTGAAGGCCGAAGGGCTTGCGGGGGAAGCTTTTCTCTTCGGAGAAGGCTTCTCCTTAGGCTTTCGTGCCTACCCCGGGGTCTACCGCTTGGAAGGGGGGCTCGGACCCTTCCAAGGCTACGCCGCCTGGGCTGGGGGCGGGCTGAGCTTGGGCGGAATCTACGAAGAAGGTCCCTTGCGGCTAGCCACCCACCTGAATGGCCTGGGTCAGCGCTTCAGTCTGGGCTATGCCTTCCGGGAGGGGGGGCTCACCCTGATGCCCTACGGGGTGGTCCAACGCCGGGCCGACCCCGAGGCGGTGCGGGCTGGGGGGGGCCTCGAGGTGAAGCTGGAAAACCAGGAGCTGAGCTTTGCCGGGCGCCTGGAGTACCTGGAGGGCCTAAGGCTGCGCCTGGGTGGAGCCAGCCGCAGCCAAGATCCCTTGGGCCTCAAGGGGGAGCTGGCTTACGAAGGGGGAACCTGGCAAGGTTCGTCCACCCTTAGCCAACGCCTGGACGAGGCCACCACCCATAGCCTCACCTTCCGTCTAGCCACCACCTATGGCCTCCTCTATACCCTGGCCTACCGCCCCCTGGGGGAACCCTTCTCCCTAAGCGGCACGATAGGGACCCAAGGGGGGTTGGTCCTGGGCCTGGCCGCCCGGTACCGAGAAGGGGGTCTGGAGCTTGGGGGAACCCTGGGGCGGAATCCCATGGGGCCCTACCTGGGCCTCTACGCCACCTATAAGGAACGGGACTATGCCCTCCAGCTGGGCTATAGTGCCACCGACACCCGTAGGCTTCTCCTCCTAGCCCAAGGGGCTTTTCCTCCTCTGGAGGGGGGAGTGGGGTTGGGATACGACCTGGACCAAAAGCGGCTCGAGGGCAACTTCGGCATAGCCTATCGGGAAGGGCCTTGGGGCTTGGGCCTCCAGGGCCGGTACACGGGAAATGGGTTCCTGGTGACAGCTCTGGGTACCTTGGAGGTCAAGGGGGGGGTTGACACCCCTGAGGCGGTGGTCCAGGTCTTCGGCGGCCGGGCCACGGGGAATGTGGAAGGGATTGTCTTCCACGACCGGAACCGGGACGGGGTAAAGGCCTTGGACGAACCTCCTTTGCCCGGGGCTAAGGTGCGGGTGGGAAGCCTGGAAGCCGTGGCGGACCAGGAAGGTCGTTACCGGTTGGAGCTCTACCCCGGAACTTATCCGTTGGCAGTGGGGGGTCTCGAGGCCAGCCTGGCCCTGCGACGCCGGGTGGAGGTACGGGTGGAGCGTGGGAAGACCCTGCCCCTGGACCTTCCCGTGGAAACGGTGGTGGGTCTCATGGGGCAGGTCTACCTGGACGAGAACCGGAACGGCGCCAAGGACGAAGGGGAGCCTCCCTTGCCCTACGCCCGTGTCCTGGTCCGGGGAACGGAGTCTCGCATCGCTGTAGCCGACGGGAGGGGGGTCTTCGTGGTGGGCAGCCTGCTCCCCGGAAACTACACCCTGGGTCTGGACCCGGCCAGCCTGGACAAGTTGCAAGAGCCTGGGGAGCCAGTTTCCCTGGCCCTGGAACCCGGACCCCTGCCCCAGGTCCTCCTGGCCGCCAGGCCGGTGGTGCGGGAAGTCGTGCGCACGCTCACTGAGGAAACTCTGGCGGTGGTCCTGAAGCCCCTGCCCACGGTCCTGCCCCCTGGGGCGGAGCTCTTCCTCGAGGCCCGGGTCCAGGGTAGTCCAGAACGGGTCTGGGCTGAGCTGGGTGGGCGCACCTTGGCCTTGAAGCCCATGGGAGAGGGCATCCACGGGGGCTATCTCCCGGTGGAGGGGCAGGGGACCTTGGAAGTTAAGGTGGTGGCCGAGCGCCAAGGAGAGCGGAGTGAAACCACTGCCCTCCTCACCGTGCGCCCTGGCCCCCTGGCCACCCTCCTCGCCATCCCCGCCCTCCTGGACCCGGGAGAAGAGGTGCGCCTCGAGGCCCGCCTCCTCCGCCGGGCAAGCCGGGTGGAGGTGCGGCTAGGCCCTCTGATCGTCCCCTTGGAGAAGGTGGACGACTTCACCTACCGGGGCACCCTCCTGGCCCCTAAGACCCCGGGAGCCTACGAGCTGGAACTCTACCTAGATGGGAGCCAGGTTCACACCGCCCGCATCCGGGTGCGGGACTAGGGAAGTTCCTCCTTGCGGTTGGCGTTCAGGAAGACCTGGGCGCCGAAGCGCTCCACCACCTCCTCCGCTGGGATATAGGTGGCCCCCAACACCTCCATCACCCGCCTCAGGAGGAAATCCCCTTCACGGATCTGCCGCTCCACCTGGGGAAGGCAGTCCTTGTGGTAGAAGGCCATGAGGGGCTCGAGGTGGCCTTCTGGGTTGTAGGCCACCACCACCGGGTGAGGGGAGGCCAGGGCGTGCTCATAGAGAAAAGCCCAGTATTCCGGCCTCAGAAAGGGCAGGTCCGTGGCCGCCACCGCCACCCAGGGGTAGCGGGCGTGAAAGAGGGCGGAGTGCAGGCCGGAAAGGCTATCCGCCCCCGGAAGCAGGTCGGGATACACGGGCACGCCAAAGCCAGGATAGGGCCGGCTGGCCACGATGAACCGCTCCCCCGCCTCCTGGAGGCTATCCAAAACCCACTGGATCAGGGGCTTTCCCCGATAGGGGTAAAGGGCCTTGTCCTCCCCGAACCTGCGGGAAAGCCCCCCGGCGATCACCGCCCCCGAGTACATGCCTACCATCCTAAGGCCGAAAGGAGCCTTTCTCCCAGCCACGGGGCATAAAGAAACCCCGTGGAGCCGAGGCCGGTAAGGGCAAAGCCCCCCTCCACAGGGAAGAGGTAGGGAATGCCCCTCCCAGGGGGCTCCATGCCCCCAGGCAGGGTAGGGCCATCCAGCCGGAAGCGCATTCCCCGCCAGGCCGAGGCCACCTTTGGCCGGTAGCCCAAAAGGGCTTCCGCCCCCTGGAGGAGCCACTCCGCCTCCCCTTCCGTGGGGGGCGGGGCCTCTGGGGTGCCCTGGTGGGGCAGGTAGCTTCCCCCAAGGACGCTTCCCGCCAGGTAGACCCGGTAGCTGATGGCCCGGGGAAAATAGTCCAAGAGGGTGAGCACCAGCCCCGGGATATACCGGCCCGGAAGACCCAAAAGATGAGCCCCCTGCCCTCCTCCCGCATAGACCAGCACCTCCCCCCGGACTCTTCCCCCGCCCTCCAGGGCCAAATAGGGGGGCTCCCAGGCCAAAACCCGGGCCCTCTGGAGGGAAAGCCCTTCCGCAAGCCTCTCCAGAAGGGGTCTGGGCTCCAGCCAAAAGGCCTCTTCCAAAAGGACCCCCTCTCCTTCCCAGGAATGCTTTAGCCCCCCAAGTCGGGCCGCCACCTTTTCCCTCTCCCCTTTCGGCACCGGGCGATAGACGCCCAGGTGCAGGGACACGAAGCGGCTGTAAAAGCGAAGGGCCGCCTCGAGGGCCTCCTCTCCCTTTCTCGCCAGGGTAAAGCGCTTCCCCCGCAAGGGGTTCACCAGGGCCACGGGTACCCGGCTTGCCTCCCCCAAGCTCTGGGCCACCACCCGTACCCTAAGGCCCCTTTCCTTGAGAAGCCAGGCGGCGGTAAGCCCCGCCACCCCGGCTCCCAGGACCACCGCCTCGGCTTCCTCCACCTTCCTCATCCCGTGCTGGGGTCAGAAGCGAAAGCCTTCCCCCTCCCTCCGGCACAACCCCCTGGCCGCCAGGCCCTCCAAAAGAGCCCGGGCCTCGGCCTCCGGCAGAAAGGGGCTGAGGTCTCCAGGGCGCAAGACCCCCCCCTTCCGCCAGGCCTCCCTCATGGCCAGGCGCTCCAAGGCTGCCCGCGAAGGCCCCCTGGCCAAAAGCCTTCCCTGCCAGCGGAATAGAACCAGATACAGAAGATAGGCAAGAAAGGCTGCCAGGACAAGCCCCCAAAGGGCGAAGCGAGAAGCCGCATAAACAAGGAGGAAAAGGGCCAAGGCGCCGCTAAAGGGCAGGAAGAGCTGGCGCATGGTGCCCCCTCAGGCCACGGGCAAGGGGATGGGTGCAGGCTCCCTGGCCCCCACCACCTCCCCAAAGAGCAGGTGCGGGGTAGCCTGCTTGATCTCCACCTGGTAGAGCCCCGGGGTGGGAGCCTGGTGGGCGGGAACCAGCACCGGATGGTTCCCGCGGTCGTGCCCTTGCACGTACCCTTCCTCCTTGGCCACCCCCCGCACCAGAACCTCCACGGTCTTCCCCACCCACCCCAGGTTGCGGCGGTAGCTCCACTCCTTCTGCTTTTCAATAAGGCGCTGGAGCCTTTCCACTTTCACCTCGCGGGGCAGGTCCTGAAAGTGCTTGTAGGCGGGGGTACCGGGCCGAGGAGAGTAGATGAACATGTAGGCTTGGTCGTAGCCCACCTCGTCGTAGAGGGAGAGGGTTTCCTGGAAGTCCTCCTCCGTCTCCCCGGGGAAGCCCACGATGATGTCCGTGGAAAGGACGGCGTCCGGCAGGATCTCGCGGATCCTCCTGATCCGTTCCAGGTACTGCGCCCGCCGGTACTCCCGGGCCATGCGCCTAAGCACCCGGTCCGAGCCAGACTGCACCGGCAGGTGGATGTACCGGGTGATGGTAGGGGTCTCGGCGATGGCCTCGAGGATGTCGTCGGTGAAGTTCACGGGGTGGCTGGTGAGGAAGCGCACCCTAGGGATGCCCATCTGCCCCACCATCCTCAGGAGCTCGGCGAAGGAGGGGAAGCCCGGCTGGTCCTTGCCGTAGGAGTTCACGTTCTGCCCGAGGAGGGTCACCTCCACCACCCCGGCCTTCTTCAGGGTTTCGATCTCCTGCAGGATCAGGTCCGGGTGGCGGGAAACCTCAGGGCCCCGGGTGGTGGGGACGATGCAGTAGGTGCAGTGGTGGTTGCACCCCCGGATGATGGTCACGTGGGCGGAAAGGGCCCCCTTGGGAGGCGGGGGGATGTAGTCCAAAAGATCTTCCTTGAAGGTGAGGTCCCAGAAGCGCTGGTTACCCTTCAAGGCCTCGGGCAAGGAGGTGAGGGCCCCGGGGCCCAGGAGAACATCCACCCCAAACTTCCGGGCCATCTGCTGACCCTCGTCCAGCTGGGCCAGGCAGCCCATGAGCCCGATGAGAAGCCCGCGCCTCTCCTTCTCCTTCCGAAGCTGACCAAGAAGGGAGCGCACCTTCTCCACGGGCTTCCCGCGGACCGCACAGGTGTTCACCAGGACGAAGTCCGCCTCCTCCACCGAATCCACCAGCTCCCATCCCAGGCTCACCAGCTCGCTTTGCACCAGGTGGGAGTCGTACTCGTTCATCTGGCATCCGAAGGTAATGATGTACGCGCGCATAAACCTCCTGGGGCGGCCGGGGGGATCCCGGGCCCCGTGGTTTCCAGTGTAGCAACCTCGAGACCCTCAAGGCCAACCTCCGTCCCGGGATTCCTCAGCCTCGAGCCCCCCAAAAGGCCACACCCCCCGGTAGCGTGGCCGGGGGGTGAAGCTTTGCGTCCTGGTGCTGGTGGCGGCGGTGGGACTCGAACCCACGACACCACGATTATGAGTCGTGTGCTCTGACCACCTGAGCTACGCCGCCACGGGCGCACCAGGCAATCCCCATCTTAGGGGAGGCCCCCCAAGCGGTCAAGGTTCAAACCCGATGTGATCCATGAAGCCGGGGAGGATCTCTTCGGCGAAAAGGTCCAAGAAGGCCCTTACCGCCCCTAAGCTCACCCCTCCCGTGAGGTCCAGGTCCGATTCCACCCACACGGTTCCCTCCTCGTCCAAAAAGGCCCGGCTAAAGCGGCGGTCCCGGTTCCAGGCGTTCACGGCCTCGAGGTCCGGCACCTCGTCCAGGGTGAATCCGGCGCTTAGGGTCAGGACCCCGCACCGCCCCTCCTGGCAGTAGTCCAGGTAGAGCCAGACCTTAGTCAAGCCAGCCATCTCCAGACGGAACTCCTGGGCATCCGTCTTTTCGTAGGCAAAACCCGCCTGCTTGAGAATCCCTTCCACCTCGGCCGGGGTCAAGCCCTTGACCAGGGCCTGCCCCAAGGCCAATCCCCAAAACAACAATCCCGCCAGCCATATCCTCATAAAACCCCTTTTCCGTCCCGGTGGGCCCGTAGGCTACCTTGCAGGACACCCCTAGCCTACACGATCCCCTTCTCCTTCAGGAAACGCCCCTGCCGGAAGCGATCCAAGCGGAACGGGGTTATGTCCAGGCTCCTCGCCTCCCCATGGACCACCTCCTCCGCCATGAGCCTCCCCACCATGGCCGCCTGCTGCACCCCGTGGCCAGAGAAGCCCGCCGCCACCAGAAGCCCCTCCTCCACAAAACCCAGGATGGGGTTGGCGTCCGGGGTCATCTCGTAGTAGCCCCACCAGCTGGCCCTCCGGTCCAGGGCAAGCCCTTCCAGAAAGGGAAACCGGGAAAGGCCCGCCTCGAGGGTGGGCCCAAGCCAGCCCCAGTCCATGCCCTCGGAAAACCCGGGGGGCTCCTGCGGGTTGGAGCGGCCCAGGAGCACCCTGGGGCCTTCCGAGCGCAGGTAGAAACCCGTGGCCAGGTCGATGGTGAGGGGGAAGGCGTGGGGAAAAGGAGTGGGCGCCGTGGCATAGACCATGCGCCGTACGGGGTAGATAGGGATCTCCAGGCCAAGCCTTTCCCCCACCTCCCCCGTCCAGGCCCCGGTGCAGAGCAAAAGAAAAGGGGCTTCGTACCGCCCTCCTGGGGTCTCTACCCGCCAGACCCCTCCTTCCCGGCGGGCGGAACGCAGGGCCTCGGAAAAGCGCACCTCCGCCCCGAGCCGCCTGGCCTCCCTAAGGTAGTAGGCGGTAACCCCATGGGGGTCAATCACCCCATCCATGGGGCCATAGGTGGCGTAGGCCAGGACCTCCTCCCGGAAGGGGATGAGGGAACGGGCCTCCCCGAGGGAGAGCTTCTCCACAGGCACCCCCAGGGCCCGCTGGGTGGCCAAGGCTTCATCCTGGGCTTCCCTCAAAGCCTCGGGTACCAGGAAGAGGTAGCCGATGGGCCGGTAGGCAGCCTCGGGGATGTTCTGGTATTCCAGGATGGAATGGTAGGAAAGAAGCACGTTCAAGGGCTCAGAGAACTGCACCCTGACCCCGGCAGCGCTCCTTCCTGTGGACCCTTGAGCAAAGGCGGCCTCCTTCTCCAGGACCAAGACCTTTAGCCCCGTTTCCGCCAAGCGGAAGGCCGAGGCTGCCCCCACGATCCCCGCCCCCACCACCAGGACATCCGGCCTCATGGGTGTAGTGTAAACTTGGGGCGAAGGGCCGGAAGGCCCCCAAGGAGGTGGGGAATGTCCCTGATCACCACGGAAAGCGGGAAGAAGATGTACCTGACCCCCGAGGGAAAAAAGCTCATCACCGTGATCCCCGGGGATGGGATCGGCCCCGAGTGCGTGGAGGCCACCCTCAAGGTCCTAGAGGCGGCCAAAGCCCCCCTGGAGTACGAGGTGCGAGAAGCGGGGGCCGCGGTCTTCCGGCGAGGCCTGGAGTCCGGGGTGCCCCCCGAGACCATCGAATCGGTGCGCAAAACCCGGGTGGTCCTCAAGGGCCCCCTGGAGACCCCGGTAGGCTATGGGGAGAAGAGCGCCAACGTGACCCTGCGCAAGCTCTTCGAAACCTACGCCAACGTCCGCCCGGTGCGGGAGTTCCCCAATGTCCCCACCCCCTATTCTGGCCGGGGGATCGACCTGGTGGTGGTGCGGGAGAACGTGGAGGACCTCTACGCGGCCATCGAGCACATGCAGACCCCGGGAGTGGCTCAGACTCTGAAGCTCATCTCCCGCAAAGGGGCAGAGAAGATCCTGCGCTTCGCCTTTGAGCTGGCCCGCTCCGAGGGGCGCAGGAAGGTCCACTGCGCCACCAAGTCCAACATCATGAAGTTCACCGAGGGCACCATGAAGCGGGTCTTCGAGGAGGTGGCGCGGGAGTACCCGGACATCGAAGCCCACCACATCATCGTGGACAACACCGCCCACCAGCTGGTGAAGCGCCCCGAGCAGTTCGAGGTGATTGTCACCACCAACATGAACGGGGACATCCTCTCCGACCTCACCTCGGGGCTCATCGGGGGCCTGGGCTTCGCCCCCTCGGCCAACATCGGCCACGAGGTGGCCATCTTCGAGGCGGTCCACGGCTCCGCCCCCAAGTACGCGGGTAAGAACGTCATCAACCCCACCGCGGTCCTGCTCTCCGCGGTGATGATGCTCCGCTACCTGGAGGAGTTCGCCGTCGCCGACCTCATCGAGAACGCCATCCTCTACACCCTCGAGGAGGGCAAGGTCCTCACCGGGGACGTGGTGGGCTACGACCGGGGAGCCAAGACCACGGAGTACGCCGAGGCCATCATCGCCAACCTGGGCCAACGGCCCAAGACCGCCAAGGTGCGGGACTACCGGCCCATCCGCCTGCCCCCCTACACCCCGGACCCGGTGGCGGTGCGACCCAAGAGCCGCCGGGTGGTGGGGGTGGACGTCTTCGTGGAGAGCGAGCTCTACCCCGAGCCCCTGGGCCACCTCCTGGAGGAGCTCGCCCAAGGCCTCCCCTTCCGCCTCAAGATGATCTCCAACCGCGGCACCCAGGTCTACCCCCCCACCGGGGGGCTCACCGACCTGGTGGATCACCACCGCTGCCGCTTCCTCTACACCGGGGAAGGGGAACCCAGCGACGGGGAGATCCTGGAGCTGGTGGGCCGGGTGGGCTCCCAACTTCGCTGGATGCACCTGGAAAAGCTCCAGGAGTTTGACGGGGAGCCCGGTTTCACCAAGGCCCAAGGGGAAAACTGAGGCCTTAGGTCATCCCGAAGCGGGCCTCGAGGCGAGGGAGGTCCGCCTCCAGAAAACGGAGGCGGACCTCAGCATCCAGGGGCAGGGGCTTGCTGAGGGCCACCTGGGCAGTCAGGCCCAGCTCCGGCAGGAGGAAAATCCCCTGCCCTCCCCTTTTCTCAACCAGGATTCCCCTTCCCTCGTACCCCTTCTCCATCAGGTAAACCAGGATCCAGTGGAGCTTGCTCCTGCGCTCCGCCTCCCGCACCAGATCGGCCATGGCCTCCGCCGCCCCCACCCGCTGCAAGAGCTCCTCCTGGGAAAGGGGCCTCTCCCCTTTCAACCAAGCCCTTAGCTGCTGGTGGGCCACCAGGTCCAGGTAGCGCCGCAAGGGGCTCGTCACCTGAGCGTACAAGGGAAGACCCAGGCCCTTGTGGGGCGCAGGCACCGCCTTGAGCTGGGCCCTTTTGAGGGCCTTCCGCTGCTCCCACATGGCGGCAAGGCCCTCACCCTCCACCCTGCGGCTTGGCGCCTCCTGGGTGGCGTAGGGGAAGGGCAGGCCCTCCCTGAGGGCCAGGTGGGCGGCAGCGTAGCCCGCCAGGAGCATGGCCTCCCGCACCCAGAGGCGGCTCTCGTAAGGGAATAGGGGGGTAAGGTGCACCCGCCCTTCCTCCAGGCGCACCTTTACCTCGGGAAGGCTGAGGTCCAAGGCCCCCTGGGAAAGGCGCTTCCGGTGAAAGGCCTGGGCCAGGGCGGCCAGGGGCTCCAGGGCGGGCTCCTCTAGGGCCTCCCGGTAGGTGAGCCTTCGCACCCGCACCCAGGAGGGGTAAAGCCGCTCCTCCAGAAGCTCCCCCTCCTCGGAAACCCAAAGCTCAAAGGTGAGGGCAGGGGAAACCTCCTGAAGGCCAAGGCCCAGGCGCTCGGTGACGGCCTGGGGCAGCATGGGCACCGTGCCCTCGGGTAGGTACAGGTTGGCCCCGCGGCGGAGGGCCTCCAGATCCAGAGGGCTCCCCGAGGGCACCAAGGCGGCCACGTCCGCCACGTGGACCAGGAGGTGGAAGCCCCCCGGCACCTGCTCGGCATAGACAGCATCGTCCGGGTCCTGGCTCCCCTCGTCGTCCACGGCGAAAGCCGGGAGGGAGGTTAGGTCCCGCCGCTCCTCCTCCGGCAGGGGGGGCAGGGGCAGATCGGGAGGGGCAAGGGGGAGCCCGAGCCTCCGGGGATGCGGGTTTTCCCATCGCCAGAGGCCGAGGCGCAGGAGGAGGGCGTGGGCAGCCTCTGGGGTTTCCGGGAGGGCCAAGGCCCGCACCAGGCGGCTCTCCCGCCGTTCCCCAAAGGCCAGGGCCTCGGCCTCGGCCAGGAGGGGGCGGTCCTCGGGGAGCCACCTGCCCTCCTTGAGCCTCCCCACTGCCTCCTGAAAGACCCGCTCCCGTTCCTCCCGCTCCCGCCGGGCCCGCTCTAGGGCGGCAAGCCCCTCCGGGGTGCGGGCCCGTACCCTCTCCCCCTCGAGGACAAACCGCTCCCCCTTTTGGGCCAGGAGGTAGGCCCCGTACGCCGCCCCGGGCGTATAGGCGCCGTAGACCAGTTCGGCCAGCTCCCTCAGGCTCACCGCCTGGCCCTGGAGGAGCTCCCAAGCAGCCTCCTCCTCCCCTTCGGGCACCTTTAGGTCCAGGAAAGCCGGTCCTGGATGAAGCCAAAGGACATCCTTGGGGCGCACCCTGACCCGTTCCCCTCCGGGAAGGGTGAGTTCCAGCCTATCCCCTTTCTCTTCCGCCAAGGCGGGCCTGCCCTTGTACACCACCAGCGCAGCCACGCCCCCAAGGATACCCTAGGGTTCAAATCCGATGTGCTCTATGAAAAGGGGGAGCACCGCCTGGGAGAACATGCGGAAAAACCTCCTCAACGTCTCCCTGGTCACCCCACCGGCGAGGTCCAGCTCCCACTCCACCCAGGGATCCCCCTCTTTGTCCAGATAGGCCCGGCTAAAGCGGCGGCCTCTGTTCCATTCGTTGAGCTCCTCGAGGCGGACCTTCTTCGCAAACCCTGCCGAAAGGGCGAGGATGCTACACCTCCCCTTTTCACACCCGTCCAGCTCCAGCCAGACCGGCTCCAAACCGCTGAGCTCCAGCCGGAAACGGTAATCACCTTTCCTAGCGAAAGGCACCCCCATATCCTTTAGGATGGCTTCCACCTCCATCGGGGACACGTCTTTGATCAGGTCTTGTCCCAGGCCCCATCCCGACAGGACCACCGCTATCACCCAAAGGAGCCGCATGTAGCCACCAAGGCCGCCGCTTCCAAAGGGCCCGTCCACCCCGGAAAACCGCTCCCTGGGATGCAACCGCCCCCCACGCCCCCTTGGCGGAACCGCCCTCGAGGGCGAACGCAAGGCGGAAGCCAAGTCCGCATGGCAAGCCGGAGGAACGGCCCGAAACCGGAGGGAAGGCCCCCGCCTTTGCCAAGGCCCGTAGGCCAGAAACCCCCCTTACTCCCCACCGTAGTCCCCCCACTCGTGAAGAAGACCCGAGGGACCCTCCCAATACAGGTTCCCCGCCTCGTCCTGGTGGGTGGGCTCTGGCGTTTCTCCAGAAAGCAGCTGGCTCCACTCCTCGGCCATCCAGGTGTTAAAGTCCCGATGCTCTTGCAGGCTCTCGTCAAAGCCACCCGAGGCGCCCCAACCCCCGCCAGAAAGGTCCGGGGGGGACTCTCCTCCTGAAACGTCCCCGGGACCGTACCCGTAAGGTTCGGAAACACTCCCTCCAGGAGCGGGTAAGGAGGATTCCCCACCCATGGGGGTCCCCCCAGGCGCGGCAGGCCCACTGGGCAAAGGGGGATACCCCTGCCCGACCCCTGGACCCGCCCCGGGCCAGGCCCCCGGCACACCTCCCCCCACCTCCAGGGAAGCCAGGACGCCCTCCACCTGGGGGCGCACCTGGGCCAGCTTGCCCACCTCCCCCGTGAGGGTGAGCTGATACCCCTCCTGGCCCACCACGAAAGCCCAGACCCAAAACTCCAGGGCCCTTCCCCCATGCCGACCGCGCCCGGCAAAGGCCACCGCCTCCGTCCCACCCAAGGGCACCGCCTGGACCGGCCCTGGGGTGAACCCTTCCACCCCTTGGGCGTTCCTCCAGGCCACCACCTGGGCGTACTGGAAGGCGTTTATGGGCTGGGGAAGGGGCTCCACTAAAAGGGTCAGGTTTTCTCGGAAGGTGTCCCTAGGGCCCTCCAAGGGGCTCAAAAGGGCCCAACCCCCCTGGACCTCCTTGGCCTCCCACCCCTGGGGCACCTTTAGGCGCACCTGGCCCACCTGCACCTCCTTAGGCCCCTCGGGAAGGAGGTTCCCCACGATGCCCAACACCAGGACCGTGGCCAAAAGGAGAAGAAGCCAGTCCCGTCCCGTGCGCGGCCAAAGAAGCTTCACCTTTGGTCTTTCCTGGATGTCCTGTCCTTCCGCTGCCATACCTACTCCCTTATTCCCCCGGCCTCCTTTTGCCTGAAGGGGTTGTATGCCTCGGCCCAACCGTCCCGGGGAGACTTTCCGCCGAAAAGGGCGAGGAAGGCATAGCCGCCGAGGGCCACCCCCACCCCGAGAAGGACAAGGCTAGCGCTTTCGGGAAGCTGGCCCTCGAGGCTAAAGGCCGCTCCCGCCATCCCCACCCCGATCCAGAGCCAGGCAAAAAGCCTTTGGTAGCGCCTGCGAGCCCTTTCCCACTCCTCCCCCACCTCCGCGGGAGGGTATAAAAGCCCGTTCAACCAGGCCAGACCGCGCACCGAGTGGAGGTACCGCACCAGGCCCGGTTGCTCCTTCCAATCCACACCCATGTGGGTCAGCATCCGGTCCCAGCCCGGAAGATCCAGCCAAAGGGGCACTCTTTCCCCTCCCACGACCAGGTGGAAAAGGGGGCCTGTGGACAAGCGGCCCACTTGCATCAACCTCTGCCACTGGGCCTCGGTGCCTCCCCCAGGAAAGGGCCCCTCCGCCCACGCCAAACGATCCTTCGGGTAAAGCCTTCCGGCCACCCGAATCCCCTCCGGCTCTAAAACCACCTGGAATACCGAGCGCAAAAGGGGCCCCAGGGCAGAAGTGTAGAGGGAAAGCCCCAGGAAAAGGGCAAAGATCCCAAGGAGCAGCGCCACCACCTATTCCCCCTCGGCCACAGAACCTGCAACCAGTCAAANGGGGGGGGAGCCCCAAAAAGACCACGGGCAAGCCGCTTCTGCTTTTGCCAATGGAGCACCCTTCGTGCACGGGCACTTAGCCGCACAAAGGCTGCCCGCTTTTGCCAAGGAGGATAAGCGAGAACCCCCATGCCTCACCTCACCCGGTAGAACGCAAAAGCTTCGAGAATAAAAGTGGTGTACGGGTTTTGCGACTCCCTCACCAACATGGAGTACCCATACTTCAGCAGGCCAGTCTTCGGGTCATAGCCCACGGCCTCCACATAACCCGAGTCAAACTGGCGTCCGCCCGAACCCCCGGTGGTCATGTAACCGTTTTCCACTATCCCATCCCCATCAAAGTCATCCGCCAGGCGCCCGGCCTTAAAGTACCTCGCACTGGGAGGCAAACCCGCCATGGGCGATGGCAGGAGATCGAGCAAGTAGGACTTTTGGGAAAAGACAGGGCACCGCGTCAGATCCATAGCCGGACGCCCATCGCCCCCCAGCAGCTCACAGGCGGGACTAACCCACCTCTTTTCAGCAGCCCGTCCCTCAGGGGTATACCATGTCCCCATGTAAGGGCCTTGGGGAGTTCGCTCCAAGGTAAACAAGAGCCGAGGAGCAGGAGATTCGGGAATCTCGCGGATAATCTGGCCAGTTCTCGGGTCCCGCTCCCTATGGATCCCAGCCGCCAACTCCACACGGTAGGAGGGTTTTGTCAGCACAGCCCTTCCGGGCTGAGGGTATCCCGCGGAAGCAGCCAAACCGCAAGCAACCCCCGTCATAAAGTCCATCCTCGGAGCGGTAGGCCCCATGCACATGGCCACCGAGACCTGCTGCAAGCACAGCAAATAGGCATCTGCCCCCTGGGCTTGGTAAGCCTGGCACTGCGCATGGGCTTTCTGCCGCAAGGCCTCGTAGGGCCCGAAGTCCGGGGGGTAAACAATCTGTTGGGCCAGGGCCCAAAGAAGCCACAGCCCCCCAAACCAGCCAGTCCAGCGGAACCCCTTCATGGTTCACCTCGGATTCCTAGCGAACCTCCTTCAAGGCGTAGCGGGTGCAGGGATTGCGTTGCGTGCTAAAGTCGCAGTATACGAAATAGGCCAGCCAACCGTCTTGACGGTAAGCCAACTCTATCCGTCGTTGGTTGTCCTGGAAGCGGTAGAGAACCAGATTGCCTTGAAGGGTGCGGGTAAACCTATTGCCCCCTATTTCCGTTCTACCCGTGTGCCACACGGGTGGCAGAAGCACCTCCCTCCCTCCTTGAAGTCCTAATCCATCCAAAAGAAAGGTTGCCTGCGTTTGTCCCTCTGCGTCCTTCACCACTTCGGTCACCCGCCAACGGCCAGCTCCCGCGGGCTCGATGCGGTAGTGGAGCCCCCCTAGGACCACGGCGAACCGCTTGCCATCCCCTACCTCCTTATTGTACCTGAGCTCCACCACCCGGTTGGCTGGAGGGGTAAAAGCCGCTTGTCCTTGGGGGAGGGAAGGCACCTGGGCCGCCCCGCCAGGGGGTGCGGGCTGGGAAGGCAGACCCGGATACGGGGGTAAAGGCCCCGGCTGGCCCGGCCCAGGACTAGGGTAACCGGGTAACCCGGGCGGGCTGGGACCACGGGGTGGGGACTCAGGCATCCCCGGAGGGGTCGGGGAAAAGCCCCCACCCATCCCCATCAACTGCACCTGGGCTAACAGTTGCTGGAAAAGGGGTTGAACTTGGGGAAAAACTTGAGCAGGAGCGGTGAGCTGAAAGCCGTACGCCCGGCCACCCTGCACGGTGTAAACGGAAAGGTCCGTGTAGCTTTGCCCCTGGAAAAGGATCTGGCTCAGCACCCCCATGGCAGGCCTGCCGCCCAGGGAAAGGCCGGAAAGGGGTTGCCGTTGCACTTGGATCCCCTGTTGCCGCAAGCCCTGGTCTTGCTGGGCCAAGCGCTGGAGGTTGAACTGGTGGAACCCCTGGAGATCCATGGGCTGAACTAGGTCCATGGAGGTGGCATACAGTTCTGCCCCCGCGGAATGCAGAAATACCACCGTTAGACCACCCGGGAAGGGCACCTCTTGTGCCAGCTGGAACCCGTGGGGGATAGAGAACGACATACCCAAAGCTGGGTTCTGGTACACTTGCCCCCCCATGCCTGGCATCTGAGGGCTACCTCCTGGCACTGCAGGAAAACCAGGCGGGCCCATTTGCGCCCACACCCAAGCCAGTGTGGCTAAAAGTCCCGCCACTTTTTTGATATAAATTCTATTTTTCATGGCCTTGCCCCCTTTGAAAGCCCCCTCTTCCGCTCAGCTGTTCCCATACCTGCACCCAGAACCCCACCCCGGATTCAAACCCAAGGGCGGGGCAACCGACCTACCCCTTCCCTTCACCCCCCACCTCACCCTTCAGGATAGGAACAAGACCTTACGTATCCCTTAAACGGGGGGCGGTATAGTGGGCGGCGTGGAGTGGGACCTTTCTGACCTCTACTCGGGCCCCGAGAGCCCAGACCTGGAAGGGGACCTAGCCGAAGCCTCGCACCTGGCGGAGGAGCTGGACCCCAAGGACCTCCTGGACCCCAAGCGGGCGGAAGACCTCTTCCGCCGCTATGAGCGGGCCCTGGAAAAGGCCTACAAGCCCTTGAACTATGCCTCGCTCTTCTTCGCCACCCGCACCCAGGACCCGGTGGCGAAAGCCCTTCTGGACCGGATACGGAACCGCTACACCGAGGTGCGAAACCGCCTCTTGCCCCTGGAGGTGACCCTGCGCAAGCTCCCCGAGGAAGCCTTTCAGGCCCTCCTGGACCACCCCGGCCTCGCCGACTTCCGCCACTTCCTGGAAAGGCAAAGGGCCTACGCCCCCCACACCCTCTCCGAGCGGGAGGAGGAACTCCTAAACCTGAAGGGCCTGGTGGGCAGGAGCGCCTGGGGCCAGTTCTACACGGAGTACACGGGCCGCTTCCGCTTCCGGGTGGAGGAAAGGGAACTTACGGAGATGGAGGTGCAGGCCCTCAGGCGGGACCCCGACCCTGGGGTGCGCCGGGAGGCCCACCGGGAGCTTTACGGCAAGCTCCTGGCCGAGGCCCCCACCCTAGGCGCCGTCTTCAACGCGGTCTACCTGGACTACCTGCAGGACCTGGATCTGAGGGGTTACCGCCACCCCCTCGAGCCCGTGGCCCTCCGGGACGAGGTGGAGGTGCGGGACATAGAGGCTCTCCTGGAGGCCACCCAGGCCCACTACGGCCTGGTGGAGGCCTATTATCGCTGGAAGGCCCAGCGCTTGGGCGGGAAAAAAGTGGCGAGCCCCGACCTCCTCGCCCCCCTCACCCGGGAAAAGCCCAAAGTGCCCTTCGAGGAGGCCAGGGCGCTGGTCCTGGAGGCCTTCCGCCGCTTCTCCCCCGAGGTGGAAAGGATCGCCCGGGAGTTCTTTGAGAAGCGCTGGATCGATGTCTACCCCCGCCCCGGCAAGCGGGGTGGGGCCTTCTGCAGTGGGGGGCTTCCCTCCACCCACCCCTACGTCTTCCTCAACCACACGGACGACCTGGACGCCGCCCACACCCTGGCCCACGAGCTTGGGCACGGGGTGCACTTCTACCTGGCCAGGAAGCAACGTCTCCTGAACTTCGGGGCCTCCACCCCCCTGGCGGAAACCGCCAGCGTCTTCGCGGAGATCCTTCTGGACGACCTTCTCCTGGAAAAGCTTTCCGAGGAGGAAAGGACCCTCCTTCTGGCAGAAAGGGTGGAGGACGCGGTAAACACCCTCTTCCGCCAGGTGATGTACACCTTCTTTGAAAGGCGGAGCCTCGAGGCCCGCCGGGAAGCCGCCCTTTCCCCTGAGGCCTTCCACGGGATCTGGCAGGAGGAGCAAGCGAGGCTTTACGGGGATGCCGTGGAGTGGACGGAGCTGGACCAAGCGGCCTGGGCCGGCATTCCCCACTTCGTCCACTACCGCTTCTACACCTACAGCTACGCCCTGGGCTACCTGGTGGTCCTGGCCCTCTACGGCAAGTACCGGGAGGAGGGCAAGGCCTTCGTGCCCAGGTACCTGGAGGTCCTCGAGGCGGGGGAAAGCCAAAGCCCCAAGGAAATCCTGGCCAGGGCCGGGGTGGACCTAGCCTCGGAAGCCTTCTTCCGCTACGGCTTTGGCGTCCTGGAGTCTTGGCTTGAGGCCCTCCCCTAGGGGACAATAAGGGGATGGACCTCGTCTTTCGCCCCGAGCGCTACCCCTACCTCACCCAGGACCTTCCCGGCGTGGGGGGTACGATCCGCCTCCTTCCCCAGGACTTCCAGGTGGAGGAGGTGCCCGCCTACCTGCCCAGCGGGGAAGGGGAACACCTCTACTTCCTCCTGGAGAAGGAAGGCCTAACCACCCGCCAGGTGGTGGAGTTTCTGCGGGACGAGGTGGGGGTGCCGGAAAAGGAGATCGGGGTAGCCGGGCTAAAGGACAAGCGCGCCAAAACCCGCCAATGGTTCTCCATCCCCCGCAAACACGAGGATGCCTTCTGCTTGCTGGAAAACCTTAAGGGAACTCGGCTTCTGGAAGCCAACCTGCACACCAACAAGCTGCGCACGGGCCACCTCAAGGGAAACCGCTTCCGCATTCTCATTCGCGGGGCCCAGGATGGGGAGAAGGCCCGGGCCATCCTGGAGGTCCTAAAGGCCAAGGGCATTCCCAACTACTACGGCCCCCAGCGCTTTGGCCTCGGGGGGCAGAACCCGGTAAAGGGCTACCAGCTGGTGAAGAAGGGTAAGGGAAGGGGAAACCCCTGGCTTAAGCGCTTCCTGATTGGAAGCCTGCAAAGCCTTCTCTTCAACGACTGGGTGGCCCTAAGGATGGAAAGGGGGCTTTACAACCGGGTCATCCCCGGGGACTGGGCCAAGAAGCACGCCACCGGGGGGGAGTTTCTGGTGGAACGGGAGGAGGAGGCGGAAAGGGCTTTAAGGCTGGAAATCAGCGCCACCGGGCCCCTCTTCGGCAAAAAGTACCCGGAGGCCCAAGGGGAGGCCAGGGCCCTCGAGGACGAGATCCTGGCCCGCTATGACCTGAAGCGGGAGGAGTTCCACGCCCGCCGGGGGGCAAGGAGGCCCATCCGCATCCCCCTTACGGAGTGGACCCTGGAGGAAACCCCAGAAGGGCTTTGGCTAACCTTCTTCCTGCCCAAGGGCAGCTACGCCACCAGCCTCCTAAGGGAGGTGATGAAGGTGGAGGTGGATGCTCCGGAAGAGGAAGAAACCCTGGGGGAGGGCTAAACCCTCCCCCAGCCTTGGGTAGTCCCTAGAAGCGGTAGCCCACCTTGAGCTGGGCCGCCAGCTTGCCGGCAGCCACACCCAGGTCCCCACCCAGGAAAAGGGGCGCTCCCAAGGTAGCCTTCAGGTCGTACTCGGCATCCGCCCGGAAGTAAAGGCTGGTGTTGCTGAACAGGAAGCCAGGGATGGCCACCCCAAGCCCCACCCCGCCCTTTAGCCCCTCGGCCAAGGGGTAGAGGTAGCGGAAGAGGAAGGCCCCGTTCCAGTTTCCGTTCACGTTATAGGCGAGATCCAAAGCCGGCCGCACTTCCCCCACAGGGGGCTGGAAGAGCTGGCAGTGCCAGGAGGCCTCGAGGCCAAAACCCTGGGTGCCCCCCACCACCGCCAGGGAGGGCTTTAAGTTCTCCACCGAAAACTGCGCCAAACCTAGGCCGAAGGCCACCACCAAAACACCCAGAATCCTCCGCATACCAATACCTCCCCTGTGCATGCTACCCCATATCCATGACCCTTTGCAAGCTTTCCCCTAGGTAAGCTCCAGAGAACACCTTATACCCCCTATCCCTAAGCACTTCACCCACCGCCTCACCTACTCCCCGGACCAGGATGGGAGGGGAACCCAGGTTGAGCATGACCAGAAAGCCCACCACGTACTCAGCGAGCTCCTCCGGGGCCATGGAGGGCCCTCCGGTGCGGCCGTAGCCGGGCAGGTCCAGGAGGTAGAAGGTGTAGCCCTGGGGAAGCTCCTCCGGCCACATGTCCGCCTCCTCCGCCAGAAGGAGGACCGCAGGCCCCCTCCCCACCCGGTCAAAGACCAGGTTCAACCCGTAGAGGTGGAGGTACCCGGTCCGCCTCATAGGGCCAGGCCTCCGGGCAAGGGACGAAAGGCCTCACCGCTGAGGAAATCCGCCACCAGGTCCAAGACCTCCTCCGGGGCCTCCCAGGGAACCAGATGCCCCGCCTCCTCCACGCTGAAGCGCAAGGCCTCCCCCTTGGCGAAGTCCGCCACCTCCTTGCCGTAAAAGGGAGGGGTGAAGGCATCCCAGGCCCCCTGGACCACCAGGACCCGGGCCTCCGTTCCCCTAAGCCAGCGGCGCTCGTCGGCAAGCCCCTGCACAAGGTCCAGCCAGGAGCGCACCCTCGCCTGGGAAAGGCCCTCCTGCCAGGCGGCGAAGATCTCCTCGCTGGCCACCGCCTTCGGCCCGAAGAAAAGGGCCCGGCCCACCTGGGCGAACCCCTCCACCCCCTGGGTCTCGAGGCCCAAGCGCAGAGCGGCAAGCTTCGCGGAAAGGAGCGCGTCCCGCCGCAGGATGGGGGAAAGGAGCACCAGGCTCCTCGCCCCTTCCTGGAAGGCAGCCCTTAAGGCGGCAAGGGCCCCTTCCGCAAAAGCGACAAGGTGAAGCCCCTCCTCCGAGGGCAGATCCTGAAAGGCGTCCAGACCCGCAGGAGGCGCCAACAACCCGGGAAAGAGGCGTATCTCGCCCACACCCCCTTTATACTCTGGGGCATGGAAGGGGACCTCCTTGCAAGCCGGGAAACCCTGGACGCCACCTTAGGGGTGCGCTACCTGAAGCTGGAAAAGGAGGAGGTGGTGGCCGAGCTGGAGGTGACCCCCAGGGTGCACCAGCCCTTTGGCTTCCTCCACGGGGGAGCCACGGTGGCCCTGGCGGAAAGCGTGGCCAGCGTGGGGGGATTCTTCAACTGCCCGCCGGGGCACGCCGCCTTCGGCCTGGAGATCAACTGCAACCACATCCGCAGGAAAAGCCAGGGCACCATCCGGGCCGTGGGCAGGCCCCTGCACGTGGGCCGCACCACCCAGGTGTGGGAGGTCAAGGTCTACGACGAGGAGGAAAAACTGGTGGCGGCCAGCCGGTGCACCCTGGCGGTGGTGCCCCTAGAACCAGGAACGTAGCCAGCGAAGCCAGTTCTCCCCCAGGAACGCCTCGTCCCCTAAGGACCAAAGGTCTCGGTGGCGGTCCAGCCCCAGGGGAACCGCCTCGAGGCCGAATCCCCCATCCCAGTCCGTGCCCAGGCCCACCCCCGTGGGGCCCAGGATGGCTTCGGCATGGGCCTTGTGGCGGAAAAAGACCTCGAGGGGAAGCCTGGGATCGCCCCGCTTCCAGCCGGGGTCCAAGAAGGCGTTGAAGGGCACCAGGCCCAAGACCCCACCCCGCTCCCCCAAGGCCTCCAGGAGGCGGTCGGAGAGGTGGCGGGGGGAAGGCACCAGGGCCCGGGCGTTGGCATGGGTGGCGCACACCGGGCCCGAGAAGGCCTCGAGGGCCTGCCAAGCCGCCTCCTCCGCCAGGTGGGAGAGGTCCAGGGCCATTCCCAGGCCCTCCATTTCCCGCAAAAGGGCTTTTCCCAAGTCGGTCAGGGGAGCCTCCTCGGCGTTGCCCCCCGCGTAGGCATTCCGGGTGGCCCAGGTAAGGGAAAGCATCCTGAGGCCCCTTTGCCGCAAAGGAGCCAACTCCTCAGGGGAGGCGAGGGCATGGGCGCCTTCCAGGAGAAGCACCAGGCCCGGGATGCGGTCCTCCCGGTGGCGGGGGAGGTGCGCCTTCAGATCCCTTCCGTGACGGAGGATCCTCACCCATCCCTTGGCCTCCCAGGCCTCGTAGAGGGCCAGTTGGGCGTACACCTCCTCCTGCCAGTCCTCGAGGCCCCCTTCCCTGGGATCCACGAACAAGGTGGCGAAGGCCACCGCCACCCTGGCCTCCCTAAGGCTTTCCAGGGTCACCAAGGGGGTTTCGGGATGGGGATCCACCTCCCGGAGGCGGTCCAAGGGGAGGGTGAGGTCCCGCCCTAGGGCCCTAGCGTTCCAGGCCAGGTCCAGGTGAGCGTCCACCATGACGGCGTCCATGGCCAAACTCTACAATGAAGGGCGTGCGGCCTTCCGAGCTGCCTCCCCTCCCGGAAACCCCCGGGGTCTACCTCTGGAAGCAGGGGGAAGAGGTCCTCTACGTGGGCAAGGCCAAGAACCTGAGGGCCCGGGTGCGGAGCTACTTCCATGCGGAGGGCAAGGCAGCCCGCATCGCCCAGGAAGCCACCGCCCTGGACTTCATCGCCACCCGGGACGAGGTGGAGGCCCTCCTCCTCGAGGCCAACCTCATCAAGGCCCACCGCCCCCCCTACAACGTCCTCCTCAAGGACGACAAGCACTACCCCTTCTTAAAGCTCACCCAGGAACCCTTCCCCACCCTCCTGGTGGTGCGCCGGGTGGAGGCGGACGGGGCCAAGTACTATGGGCCTTTCCCCGAGGCGGGCGCCCTCAGGCGCATCAAGACCCTGATCGACCGCCTTTTCTCCTTGCGCAAGAACTCGGGCTACCCCATGAAGCGAAGGCGCTACCCCTGCCTGAACCACAGCATGGGCCGCTGCCTGGCCCCTTGTGTGGGCCTGGCGGACCCCAAGGCCTATGGGGAGGTGGTGCGCCAGGTGGAGGCGGTGCTGGAGGGAAAGGTGGACGGGCTCCTCAAGGAGTTAGAGACCAAGATGCGCGAGGCGGCCAAGAGGCTGGAGTTTGAACGGGCCGCGGAGCTCCGCGACCAGATGGAGGCCCTAAGGGCCTTCTTCTCCACCGCCCAGCAAGCCTTTGACCCGGAGATGGGGGATCTGGACTTCCTGGGCTTGGCCCAGGCAGGGCCTTTGGCGGTGGTGCAGCTCTACCAGGTGCGCTCAGGGCGGATCCTGGGCCGCATCAGCCGGGTGGTGGAAAAGGAGGAAGCGAGCCCCGAGGAAATCCTCTGGGCCTTCCTGCGGGACCACTACCTGGAGGCTTCCCCCCTACCCCCCCTGATCCTGCTGCCCTTCCCCCTGGAGGACCTGGAAAGCCTAGCAGCCCTCCTTCACCGCCGCGCCGGGCGGAGGGTGGAGCTAAGGGTGCCCAAAAAGGGGGAGAAGGTAAGGCTTCTTGAGCTGGCGGAGAAGAACGCCCGCCTGGCCCTGGAAACTGAGCTCAAGCAAAGGGAAAGGCGGGGGGACCACCCCGCCCTAAAGGCCCTCCAGGAGATCCTGGGGCTATCCCAAAGGCCCTATCGCCTCGAGGGGTACGACGTAAGCCACCTCCAGGGGGAGGCCCGGGTCTTTTCCATGGCCGTCCTGGAGGGGGGTAGGCCCAAGAGGGCGGAGTACCGCAGGATGCGCCTGAAGGCGGGAAACGACGACTACGCTGCCATGGAGGAGGGGGTATACCGGCGCTTCACGGGAAGCCTAAAGGACCTGCCCCTCCCCGATCTCCTCCTGATCGATGGCGGGCTCGGCCAGGTGCGGGCGGCAGCCCGGGCTTTGGAAAGAGCCGGCCTGAGCCTCCCCCTGGTGGGCCTGGCCAAGAAGGAGGAGGTCCTCATCACCCAAGAGGGCCGGGAGATCCGCCTGCCCCTAACCCACCCTGCCCTTCAGCTCCTCATCCACCTTCGGGACGAGGCCCACCAAAACGGGCTCCGCTACCACCAAAAGCGAAGGAGCCAGGAGCTTTTCCAGGTGCTAAAGGGCATCCCCGGCATTGGGGAAACCCGCAAACGCCTCCTCCTGGAGCGCTACGGGGGGCTCAAAGCCCTCAAGGAAGCGCCCTTGGAAGAGCTGGCCAGCCTCCCCGGGATGAACCGCAAGGCGGCGGAGGCCCTGAAGGCCGCTTTGGAAGGGGCCCTGGGGTAAGATAACCCCCTGATGGTGCGCCGCGCCCTGGAAGAGGCCATTCACCAAGCCCTCAAGGAGATGGGGCTGGACCTCCGTCTCAAGGTGGCCAAGGCCCCCAAGGACAAGCCTGGGGACTACGGGGTTCCCCTCTTCGCCTTGGCCAAGGAGCTACGAAAACCCCCCCAGGTTATCGCCGAGGAGCTCAAGGCCCGCCTGGACCTTCCTCTTTTCGTGGAGGAAGTTATCCCCGTGGGGGGATACCTGAACTTCCGCATCCGCACGGATGATCTCCTAAAGGAGGCCCTGAGGCCTAAGGAGCCTTTTCCCAAGAGGGAAGGCCTGGTGCTCATCGAGCACACCTCGGTGAACCCCAACAAGGAGCTCCACGTGGGCCACCTGCGGAATATCGCCCTCGGGGACAGCCTGGCCCGCATCCTGGACTATGCGGGGCGGAGGGTCCTGGTCCTGAACTACATTGACGACACGGGCCGCCAGGCGGCGGAAACCCTTTTCGCCCTAAGGCACTACGGCCTCCCCTGGGACGGGAAGGAGAAGTACGACCACTTCGCCGGCAAGGCCTACGTGCGCCTTCATCAGGATCCCGAGTACCCCAACCTGCAGGGGGGCATAGAGGAAATCCTTCACGCCCTGGAGCGGGGGGAGCTTAGGGAAGATGTCAACCGCATCCTCCTGGCCCAGATGGCCACCATGAAGGCCCTGAACGCTCATTACGACCTTCTGGTCTGGGAATCCGACATCGTTCGGGCGGGGCTTCTGGAAAAGGCCCTGAAGATCCTGGAGCAGAGTCCCCACGTCTTCCGCTTTACGGAGGGCAAGTATGCGGGGGCCTTGGTCATGGACGCAAGCCCCTTCATCCCCGGGCTGGAAGACCCCTACTTCGTCCTGGTGCGCTCCGGGGGAGCCGCCACCTACTACGCCAAGGACATCGCCTTCCAGTTCTGGAAGATGGGCCTTTTGGAGGGGTTGTACTTCCAGCCCTACGAGAACCCCTACTACCCAACCCTGAGAACCAGCGCCCCCGAGGGGGAACCCTACACCCCCAGGGCCCGGGAAACCATCAACGTCATCGACGTGCGCCAAAGCCACCCCCAGGCCCTGGTGCGGGCGGCCTTGGCCCTGGCGGGGCACCCCGAGTTGGCGGAGGGTGCCTTCCACCTGGCCTATGAAACCGTACTGCTGGAAGGCAAGCAGATGTCCGGGCGCAAGGGCCTGGTGGTGAGCGTGGATGAGGTCCTGGAGGAAGCGGAAAAGCGGGCCCTTGCCGTGATAGAGGAGAAAAACCCCGACCACCCCGCCAAGGAGGAGGCGGCCAGGATGGTGGCCCTGGGGGCCATCCGCTTTGCCATGGTGAAGACCGAGCCCAGGAAACAGATCGATTTCCGCTACGCCGAGGCCCTTTCCTTTGAAGGGGATACGGGCCCCTACGTCCAGTACGCCCACGCCAGGGCCCACAGCATCCTGCGCAAGGCCGGGGAGGGGGGGGAGATCGACCTAGCCCAGGCCACCCCGTACGAGCGGGAACTGGCCCTGGCTCTACTGGACTTTGAGGAAGCGGTGCTGGAAGCTGCTGAGGAGAAGACCCCCCATGTTCTAGCCCAGTACCTGCTGGACCTTTCCGCCAGCTGGAACGCCTACTACAACGCCAAGGAGGACGGGAGGCCCGCCACCCCGGTGCTCACGGCACCCCCGGGCCTGAGGGAACTCCGCCTCGGCCTGGTGAGGAGCTTGCAAGAAACCCTGAAGACGGGGCTTTCCCTCCTGGGCATCCCCGCCCCTGAGGTAATGTAAGGGCATGCGCCTCGTCCTCGCCGTCCTCCTCCTTTCCCTCTTGGCCCTGGGCCAGCGCCTGGTCTCCCCCGAGGAGGTAGCCCGAAACCAAGTGATCCAAAAGGCCCTGCCCGCCGTGGTCCGGGTCCAGGGCTCCCCCACCGCCCCTGGGGAGAACCAGGTGGTGGGTACGGGGTTCTTCGTGAGTCCCTTCCGGGTGGTCACCAACTACCACGTGGTCCAAGACTTGGCCGACCTCACCGTGCGCCTGGCGGACGGACGCACCTTCCCCGCGGAGCGCTTCGCCGTGGACCCCGGGATCGATATCGCCCTTCTCACGGTACGCGGCCTCCAGGCTCCCCGGGTGCTGGCCTTTAGCAAGACCCCCAGCACCAGCCTTCCCTTGGGCATGGGGGTAGTGCTGACGGGGTTTCCCTTCGGCCAGGGACCCCTGGCCTCCTACGGGATCCTCTCCGGCATAGGCCCCCTCGAGGTTCCCTCCCCCGACCCCAGCGTGGGAGCCGAGGTGGGGGAATACCTCTTCACCGATGCCCCCCTCACCGTGGGCAACTCGGGAAGCCCCCTTCTGAACCTGCAAGGGGAGGTGGTGGGAGTGGTGGCGGACGTGGTGGGAGGACCCTCGGGGGTGGGAGGAATCGGGGTGGCCATCCCGGCGGATATGGTGGCCCAAAGCGTACAGGACCTGGAGCGGTTCGGCATCCCCCAGCGGGGCTGGCTGGGGGCCAGCCTGGTCAGCCTGGATGAACTTCCGCCGGTGCTCCTCAGGGCGGTGGGCCTCACCACCACCCAGGGGGCCATGGTGGACCGGGTGGACCCCGGAAGCCCCGCAGCCCGGGCCGGCCTAAGGGGAGCCCAGCGGGACGCCCAGGGGAGGCTTCTCGCCCTTGGGGATGTGATCCTGGCGGTGAACGGCAAAGCGGTCAAGGGCAAGGCGGAGGTGGTCCGCCTCATCGCCCGCTACCGCCCTGGGGACCGGGTGCGGCTAACGCTTTGGCGGGAAGGACGGAGGCTCGAGGTCACCCTCACCATGGTGGCCCGGCCTGCCAGCCGTTAGGCTACCTTGCGGAGGTAAGCGTGTACATCGCCATAGAAGGCCCCATCGGCGCAGGTAAAACCACCCTGGCCCGGCTCCTTGCGCAAAGGTTTGGGGCCGAGCCCCTTCTGGAGGTGGTGGAGGAAAATCCCTTCCTGCCCCTTTTCTACCAGGACCGAAAGCGCTACGCCTTCAAGACCCAGGTCTTCTTCCTCCTTTCCCGCTACCGGCAGCTTTCCCGCCTTCGGGAAAGACCCCTCTTCGGCGGGGTGGTGGCCGACTACCTTTTTGACAAGGACGCCATCTTCGCGAGCCTCAACCTGGAGGGCCCCGAGTGGGACCTTTACTTGGACCTTTACCGGGAGCTTTCCCTGAAGCTCCCCCCGCCCGACCTCACGGTCTACCTCAGGGCCCCGGTGCCAGTGCTATTGGAACGCATCCGGAAACGGGGTAGACCCTTTGAGGAGGGGATGGACCCCGCCTACCTCGAGGCCCTCTCCGAAGCCTACGAGCGCCACTTTACCCGCTACGCCCATCCCCTCTTGGTCCTCGAGGCGGACCAGCTGGACTACAGCCAACCCGGCCCCGACCAAGACCGGGTGGTGGCCCTGGTGAAGACCCACCTTGCCCAGGACGGCAGGACCGCCTAAAGAAGGGTCCAGCATGTATCTGGCCATCGCCGGCAACATCGGTAGCGGCAAGAGCTCCCTCACCGCCTTGCTCTCAGAGGCCTTCGGGCTGAAGCCGGTGTACGAGGCGGTGAGCGAAAACCCCTACCTGGAGGACTTCTACCGGGATATGGGGGCCTACGCCTTCCACTCCCAGGTCTTCTTCCTGGCGAGAAGGGTGCGCCAGCACCTTCTGGAGGTGAACGGGGCGAGGGCCGTGGTCCAGGACCGCACGGTCTATGAGGACGCCCTGGTCTTCGCCCAGAACCTTTACCGGGAAGGCCACTTGAAGGAGCGGGACTGGCGGACCTACCTGGACCTCTTCCAGAGCGTGTCCCCAGCCCTTAGGAAGCCCGATCTTCTCATCTACCTCCGGGCAAGCCTCCCCACCCTAAGGAAGCGGATAAAAAAGCGGGGAAGGCCCTTTGAGCAAAACCTCCCCGACCGCTACCTTCTCGGGCTCAACGCCCTCTACGAGGAACTCATCGCCTCCTGGGACCTCTCCCCCGTGTACGTGGTGGAGGCGGACCGGATAGACTTCGTGGAAAAGGCGGAGGACCGCGATAGCCTTCTTGCCGCCCTCCGCCTGTGGATCCAGCCATGACCCTCGAGGAACTCTTCGCCCCCTTTGGCCTCCCGGTGTTCCCTTCGGGAAGCAACAAGGCCCCGTCCCTTAGGGTCTTAGGCCTCACCCTGGACTCGAGGCGGGTGAAACCCGGTTATGTCTTCGTGGCCGTGCCCGGGGTGCCCCTTCCCCACCGCAAGCCCTTGGACGGGCACGACTTTATCCCCGAAGCCTTGGCCAAGGGGGCCATCGCCGTGGTGGGGGAAAGGGAGTTAAGCCTTCCCGTGCCCTACCTGCGGGTGGGGGACGCCCGGGAGGCCTTGGCCCGCCTGGCCCGCCATTTCTTCGGCGAACCCGACCAGAAACTGGCCCTCTTGGGCATCACCGGTTCCAAGGGGAAGAGCACCACGGCAAGCCTCCTTCACCACCTCCTGCAAGCCAGCGAAAAACCCGCCGCCCTCCTTTCCACCGTGGGCCTCCGCCTAGGAGAGGAGGCCCGCCCTAACCTCGGCCATTTCACCACCCCCGAGGCCCCCGAGGTGTACGGGTTTTTGCGGGAAGCCGTGGAGAGGGGGCTGGAGGCTGCGGTGCTGGAGGTTTCCAGCCACGCCCTGGCCCTGAAGCGGGTGGAAGGGCTTACCTATCGCATCGGGATCTTCGTGAGCTTCTACCCCGACGACCACCTGGACCTGCACGGCTCCGCCGAGGCCTACTTTGCCGCCAAGGCCCTTTTGGTGGAGCGCTCCCACCTCGCTGTTTTAAACACCCGACTGCCCCATCTGAAGCGCCTTCTTCTCAGGCCCCATCTTCTCTTCGGACTGGGTGGGGAGGTGTGGGGGGAGGGCTTGCGGGAAGGGGAGGAGGGCCTCCGCTTTACCCTGCATACCCCCTGGGGCTCGGGGGAAGCCTTTTTGCCCATGCTGGGGAGGTACAACCTGGATAACGCCCTGGCCGCTAGCGCCGCCGCCTTGGCCTATGGATTTTCCCTGGAAAAGGTGCTTCAGGGCCTCGCCACCTTTAGGGGGGTGCCGGGGCGGATGGAGGTGGTGCGGAGAAAGCCCTTCCGGGTGGTCATCGACTTCGCCCACACGGGAAAAAGCCTGGAGGAGGCCCTACAGACCTTGCGGGCCACCACCCGGGGAAGGCTTCTTCTGGTGGTGGGGGCTGCCGGGGAACGGGACCCGAGGAGGCGGGAGGATGTCGGACGGGTGGCGGCAAGGCTTGCCGACAAGACCTTTTTCACCGAGGAGGACCACCGCACGGAGGACCTCCAGGCCATCCTCGAGGCCCTGGCCAAGGCCGCCAGGGAGGAGGGGGGCCTTTTCGAGCTCATCCCCGACCGCAAGGAAGCCATCTTCCGCGCCCTTTCCGAGGCCCAGGAAGGGGATACCGTGCTCCTTGCCGGCAAGGGGCACGAGCGCACCTTGGAAAGGGGCACTTTGGCCCTGCCCTGGGACGAGAAGGCGGTGGCCCTGGAGGGCCTTAAGGCCCTGGGCCTAGGCGGAGGCGAGCCTCCCTAGGGAGGCCACCCATTCCTCAAAGGCCCTAAGCCCCCTATGGTACATGGCTTCCCGCTTCTCCTTCTTGGCCATCCTTCCCTCCACCGGAGGGAGCAGCCCCCAGTTGGCGTACATGGGCTGGAAGCCCTGGGGGTTGGCGGTGGCCAGGAAGCGGACCAGCCCCCCCAGCATGCTCTCCTCCGGCGGGGCCACGGGTTTTAACCCCTGGTAGCGCCGGGCGGCGTTCAGGCCTGCCAGGAATCCTGTGGCGGCGCTTTCCAGGTAGCCCTCCACCCCGGCCAGCACCCCCGCGGCGAAAAGCCCTTCCTGCTCCTTAAACTCCAGGGTATCCCGGAGTAGGAGGGGAGCGTTTAGGTAGGTGTTCCGGTGCATCACCCCGTAGCGCACGATCTCGGCGTTTTCCAGGCCCGGGATCATCTGGATGAGCCGCCTTTGCTCGGGCCACTTAAGACCGGTCTGGAACCCCACCAGGCTCCACATCCGCCCCGCCTTGTCCTCCTGGCGAAGCTGCACCACGGCGAAGGGTTCCTTGCCGGTCCTTGGGTCCTTGAGCCCCACGGGCTTCATGGGGCCAAAGAGGAGGGTTTGGTAGCCCCTTCGGGCCAGCTCCTCCACGGGCACGCAGGCCTCAAAAAACTCCCGCTTCTCCCACTCGTGGGGGGTGTGCTCCTCCGCCTCGAGGAGGGCCTGGTAGAACCGCCGGTACTCCTCCTCGGTCAGGGGGCAGTTGAGGTAGTCCGCCTCCTGCCCGTAGCGCCCGGCGCGGAAGCACTTTTCCAGGTCGATGCTCTCGTAAAGGACGATGGGGCTTGCCGCATCAAAGTAGCTCAGGAAGTGGTCGCCAAAGCGGCGCCGTATGGCCTGGGAGAGGGCGTCGGAGGTAAGGGGACCCGTGGCCAGGATGGCCAGGCCCCCGGGGATCTCCTGCACCTCCTCCCGCACCACCTCCACCAGAGGGTGCCGGGAAAGCCTCTCCGTGATGTACTGGCTGAACTCCTCCCGGTCCACGGCCAAGGCCCCTCCCGCGGGCACCCGGGCCCTGAAGGCTGCCTCCATGACCAGGCTTCCCGCCCGGCGCATCTCCGCCTGCAATAGCCCCTTGGCGTTGGCGGACCCCTCGCCCCCCAAGGAGTTGGAACAGACGATCTCCGCCAGCTTTTCTGTGGCGTGGGCCGGGGTCATGCGCTTGGGGCGCATCTCATAAAGGCGCACGGGAACCCCAAGCCGCGCCAGGGTCCAGGCGGCCTCGCTGCCCGCCAGGCCTCCACCCACCACCGTCACCCGTTCCATCCTTTAGATGGTACCACCCGGGCTGGTTTGGGAAAAGGGCGAGGGCGGGTAGAATGACCCTATGGCGGTGCGGCACCGGTTTAAGGTGGATTCCCTATGAGCCTGGCCAAGCGCATCATCCCCTGCCTGGATGTCCACGCGGGCCGCGTGGTGAAGGGGGTCAACTTCGTAAACCTCCGCGATGCGGGCGACCCCGTGGAAGCCGCCCAGGCCTACGATGAGGCCGGCGCCGACGAGCTGGTCTTCCTGGACATCTCCGCCACCCACGAGGAGCGGGCCATCCTCCTGGAGGTGGTGGCCCAGGTGGCAGAAAGGGTCTTCATCCCCTTAACCGTGGGGGGAGGGGTCCGCTCCTTGGAGGATGCCCGGAGGCTTCTTCTGGCCGGGGCCGACAAGGTGAGCGTGAACTCGGCCGCGGTGAAGCGCCCGGAGCTCATCCAGGAGCTTTCCGACCACTTCGGCTCCCAGGCGGTGGTCCTGGCCATTGACGCCCGCTGGAACGGGGACTTCCCCGAGGTCTACATCGCCGGCGGACGCATCCCCACGGGGCTTCACGCGGTGGAATGGGCCCTTAGGGGGGTAGGGCTTGGCGCCGGTGAGATCCTCCTCACCAGCATGGACCGGGATGGCACCAAGGAGGGCTACGACCTCAGGCTCACCCGCATGGTGGCCGAGGCGGTGAGCGTGCCGGTGATCGCCAGCGGAGGGGCGGGGAGAATGGAGCATTTCCTCGAGGCCTTCCTGGCCGGGGCCGACGCCGCTTTGGCCGCCAGCGTCTTCCACTTCGGGGAGATCCCCATACCCGAACTCAAGCGATTCCTGGCCAAACAGGGCTTGGAGGTGCGCCTAGATGGACCTGTCCCTGGTGAAGTTTGATGAACAGGGCCTGGTGCCTGTGGTGGTGCAGGATGCCAAAACAGGCGAGGTCCTGACCCTGGCCTACGCCAACCGGGAAGCCCTGGAGGAAACCCTAAGGACCAGGCGGAGCACCTTCTACAGCCGAAGCCGAAAGACCCTGTGGCGCAAGGGGGAGACCTCGGGGAACATCCAGGAGGTGGTGGAGGTCCTCCTGGACTGTGATGGGGACGCGGTGGTCTACCGGGTCCTTCCCCACGGCCCCGCCTGCCACACGGGGGAGCGAAGCTGCTTCCACCGCCCCCTCCTTTCCGGAGAACCCAGCCTGGGCTTTGTCCTTTCCCAGGTCTACGCCACCATCCAGGAGCGGCTTAAAACCCTTCCCGAGGGAAGCTACGTGGCCAAACTCCACCAGGCGGGCCTGGACCGGATCCTGAAGAAGATTGGGGAGGAGGCCGGGGAAGTCATCATCGCCGCCAAGAACCAAAGCCCTGAGGAGGTGCGCTGGGAAGCCACGGACCTTCTCTTCCACCTCCTCATCGTGCTGGCGGAACTGGGGCTCACCCCGGAGGACCTGGCCAGGACCCTCTGGGATCGGCACCGGCCCCCAGGCGGCCCTGCCCCCAGCTAAGCATCCCCTTTCCCCCTGGCCTTAGCGCCGCCTCCCCTGGGCGGGAGCGCTCAGCCAGAGCCTTCCTTCCAGAAGGACCGCCCTCCCGAGAAGGCGGGGCCACCCTATAGGCGGAGGAAGCGCTTTCGGGTGGCCTTTCGGTAAAACCAGGGACCGTCGGGCACCAAGGCGGTTATGCTTCCAGCTTAGCCCAACCCCTTATGATGGAAACATGGAAATCGAGCGCCGGTTGGTCCTCGAGGTGGTGCGGGTCACCGAACAGGCCGCCCTGGCGGCAAGCCGCCTGGCGGGCAAAGGCGACAAGGAAGCCGTGGACGAGGCGGGAACCCAGGCCATGCGTCGGGTCCTGAACGAGCTTCCCATCAAGGGCACGGTGGTCATCGGCGAAGGGGAGATGGACGAGGCCCCCATGCTCTACATCGGGGAGGTCCTGGGCCAAGGGGGGGTGGAGGTGGATATCGCCGTGGACCCCGTGGAGGGCACCACCACCGCCGCCAAGGGCCTGCCCAACGCCGTGACCGTGATCGCCCTCAGCGAGAAGGGCGGCCTCTTCCACGCCCCCGACATGTACATGGAAAAGCTCATCGTTCCCCCCCCGGCCGCGGGGCTTGTGGATCTTTCCTGGCCGGTTTCCGCCAACCTGAAGGCCTTGGCCCTGGCCCTGCAGCGCTCCGTGGAGGACCTGGTGGTGGTGGTCCTGGACCGCCCCCGCCACGAACGCCTCATCCGGGAGATCCGGGAAGCGGGGGCCCGGGTGAAGCTGATCTCCGACGGGGATGTGATCGCCGCCTTGGCCGCCGCCATCCGGGGCACGGGGGTGCACGCGGTGATGGGGATTGGCGGAGCCCCTGAAGGCGTTTTGGCCGCCGCCGCTTTAAAGTGCCTGGGCGGGGAGATCCAGGCCCGCTTCACCCCGCAAAACGAGGAGGAGCGGGCTCGGCTCAGGGCCATGGGCGGGGATGAGAACCGCATCTACCGCACCGAGGACCTGGCCCCGGGAAAGGAGATCGTCTTCGCTGCCACCGGCATCACCGACGGGGATATCCTCCAGGGGGTGCGCTTCTTCGGGGGCGGGGCCAGGACTCATTCCATCGTTCTGGGCCACGCCACCCGCACCGTTCGGTTCATAGACTCCATTCATCTTTTTGAAACCGGAGCCCGGGTGACCATTCGGGTTTAGACTAAGGGCGTGCCCCGCTGGTACGCCCAGGAAGAAGCCCTAAGGCTTGCCCTGGATTTCTTCCAGGGCGATGAGCTTAGGGCCTCCGTGTTCCTCCACCGCTACGCCCTAAAGGACCCGGAAGGCAGGCTCCTGGAGGCCACCCCGGAGGAGATGTGGCAGCGGCTCGTCCAAGGAGTCACCCGGGTGGAAAAGGGAGCCACGCAGGAGTTCTCCTGGCTCTTCTCCGACTTTCGCTTTGTCCCCGGGGGACGGATCCTCTTCGGCCTGGGAAACTGGCGCCGGTCCACCCTGTTCAACTGCTACTACATCCCCATCCGGAAGGACTCGGTGAAGGGGATTACCCGCTTCCTGGACGAGGCCGCCCGCACCTTCGCCTACGGGGGTGGGGTGGGCACCAACGCCGATGTTCTCAGGCCTAAAGGGGCCAAGGTGGGGAATGCGGGCATGGAAAGCTCGGGGGCGGTGAGCTTCATGGAGCTCTTCTCCACCCTGGCGGGGGTCATGGGGGCCAGCGGGGGCCGGCGGGGTGCCTTGATGCTTACCTTCTCCGACACCCATCCCGACCTCCTGGACTTCCTCCAGGTCAAAACCGACCCCGAGCGCAGCCGGGTGCGCCACGCCAACCTCTCCCTAAGGGCCACGGACGCTTTTTTACAAGCCGCCTTGGCCGACGAACCCTGGGCGCTTTCCTTCACCACACCCCGGGAGCACATAACCCGCACCATCCGGGCCAAGGAAGCCTGGAACCTCCTGGTGGAGGCCGCCTGGCAAAGCGCCGAACCCGGCCTCCTCTTCTGGGACCGGGTGAGAAGCTGGGCCACGGCCCAGTACGGGGGGATGGAGGTGGAAGGGGTCAACGTTTGCGGGGAGGTTCCCATGGAACCCTATGGGGCCTGCAACCTGGGAAGCCTCAACCTGGCGGCCTTCGTACAGGAGCCCTTTACGGACAAGGCCCGGCTGGACTGGGCGGGCCTCGAGGAGGCCACCCGTTTGGCCGTGCGTTTTTTGGATGCGGTGGTGGACCTGGGAAAGAACCGCCACCCCCTGAGGGCCCAACGGGAAGCCTCCTTAAGAAGCCGGCGCGTTGGCCTTGGGATCATGGGCCTGGCGGACACCCTGGCCATGCTGGGACTGCCCTATGGTGCGGAGGAAAGCTTAAAGTTTGCGGAAGAGGTCATGCGCCGCATCAAGGAAGCCGCCTACTGGGAAAGCACCCGCCTGGCAAGGCAAAGGGGCTCCTTCCCAGCCTTTGACCCAAAGGAGCACATAAAAAGCCCCTTCATCCAGTCCCTGCCCAAAGCCCTCATCCAGGCGGTGGAAAAGGGCCTGAGGAACGCCGCCCTTCTCTCCATCGCCCCCACCGGCTCCATCTCCATCCTGGCGGGGGTAACGAGCGGCATAGAACCCATCTTCGCCCTCACCTACCTGCGCCACGCCGGGGGACAGGTGTTTTTGGCGGAACATCCCCTCTTGAAGCGGTACCGCAGGGAACGAGGAGGCGAGGTGCCGGACTGGCCCACGGCCCATATCGTGGATCCTTTCCAGAGGGTACGCCTTCAGGCCGCCTTGCAACGCCACGTGGACCAAAGCATCTCCTCCACGGTGAACCTCCCCCGGGAAACCCCCAAGGAGGTGGTGGAAAACCTCTTCCTCACCGCCTGGAAGGAGGGGTGCAAGGGCATCACCGTCTTCCGGGAGGGAAGCCGGGAGGAGGTCATCGAACCCCTACCCCCGGTGGGGGTCTGCACCTTCTGCCAGACGGCATGACCCGCTACCGCATCGCCACCCGGCCCTACCTTCCCTACCCGGGAGAACGCCTGGCCCGCAGGAAGGGCCTGGGAGGCGAGTTTTACGAGCTCCGCCCCTATGCCCCTGGGGACGAAATAAGGCGGGTCCACTGGCGGGCTTACGCCAAGACGGGAAGGCTCTACACCCGCCTGGAAACCGCACCCGAGCGAAGCCGTTTCCGCATCTACCTGGACGAAAGCGAAAGCATGCGCCTCTTCGGCAAGCTGGCCTACGGGGAGGAGGTGGCGAGGCTCCTCCTGGGAATCGCTCGCCAGGAGGACGCCCTGGCCCGGCTGGAACGGGGCAGACCGGAAGCCCTTCGCCCGGGCCGGGGCACCCTGGTCCTCATCACCGACGGGCTAGACCCCTTGCCCTGGCCCAGGATCCTTCCGAAACGGCTGGTCTTGGTCCAGGTCCTGGCACCCCTGGAGCTGGCCCCGCCCCTCGAGGAAGCCTTCCTCAAAGACGTGGAAACCGGGGTATCTCTCCCCGTGGGGCCGGAGGAGGTAAGGGCGTACCAAAAGGCCCTCGAGGGGCACCTAAAAGCCCTCCGCCTCTTCGCCCTTCTCCGGGGCCGCTACGCCCTCTTGAAGGTGGGAGAACCTCCCCTTACCGCCCTCCTCCGCCAGGGAGTGGTGGAGCCCCTTTAGTACGCCTGGGTAAACTCCTCAAGCCCCAGGGCCCTTAGCCTTCCGGGGTCCACGCTCCCCTTCTCCCACCCCGCAAGCCGCCAGTAGGTGCGCACGCCCTCCTGGAAGGCCTCCCTATGCAAATAGGCCTCTGGACTGCCCTTGCGGAAGGGCTGGAAGAAGCGCTCGGGCAGGCGGTCCTCCTCCGGACCGATCCCCTCCCGGAGGTTGAAAAGCCGGGTGAGCTGAAGCGTCCTCTCCCCTACCTCCAGCATCTCCTTAGGGGAAAGCCGCCAGCCTGTGGTGGCGTAGATGGCCTCCTGCCACTCCTCTGGGGTCCAGGGCACAAAGTCGCACATCACCAGGCTGTTCACGAAGCCCCGCTCCCTGGTTTTGGCCCAAAGCATGCGCACCTTGGCTTCGGAAAAGTCCTCCAGGGGCAGGGGCTGGAAGTCTTCCCCATAGAAGCGGAGCTCCTTCAGGGCCTTCCCCTCCTTGGCGAAGGCGGTGTCGTGCAGGTTGTGGTTGTGGTCGGCTCCCGTCGGGCTCACCGCATACCCCACCCCCAGGGCCCGCTTGTACCGGGGGTCATGCATGGGCACCTCCTGGCCCTTCACCTGCATGGCCAGCTCCGGATGGCCGATGGCCTCCGAAAGCCGCCTGGACCCCAAGGCCAAGAGCTCCCCAAGCCGCCCTTCCCTCCGGGCCAGCTTCTCTATGGCAGCGATCAAGGCGTCCCCGTTGCCGAACCGAAGCCCCAGACCCTCGTCGTCCAGGTAGCCCCGCTCCACTGCCTCCATGGCCGTGGCGATGGTCACCCCCACCCCGATCACGTCCAGACCGTACTGGTTGCAGAGGGTATTGGCCTTGGTGACCGCATAGGGATCCGTGACCCCGCAGGTGGAACCCAAAGCCCCAAGCCCCTCGTACTCCGGCCCCCCGTACTCCGGGCGCACGTCGTACTTGCCGGTGCCCTCGATCCGCACCACCTGCTTGCAGCGGATAGCGCAGGCGTAGCAGGTATCCCGACCGATGCGGATGCCCAGGGCGTCCAAGCTGGTGCCGTCCAAGGCCTCGGCTCCTTCTAGGAAGCCATCCAGAAAGTTGTGGCTCGGGAGCACCCCCCGGAGATTGAAGGGCTTCACTGTGCCCACGGTGCCCATGGTGACCAGGCCCGCGGCCCTTTCCATGCGTTCCCCCGCCATACGCCGGGCCAGGGTGGAGAGGAGGGCGGGATCGTGATAAGTGGGACGGGTATCCCTTCTGGCCCGGGCGGAGACCGCCTTGAGCCCCTTGGCCCCCATCACCGCCCCCAAGCCCCCCCGCCCGGCGAAGTGGGCCAGGTCGTGGATCACGTTGGCGGTGAGGACCTGGTTCTCCCCGGCAAGCCCAATTTGGGCCACGCGGGTCTGGCCCCCATGGGCCTCCTTGAGGAGGGCCTCCACCTCCAGAGGGTCCTTGCCCCAAAGGTGGAAGGCGGGATGGAGGGACACTTCTTTCCCTTCCACGTGCAGGTACACGGGCTCCGCCGCCTGACCCAGGACCACCAGGGCGTCCAGGCCGGCGTTCTTTAACTCGGCCCCGAAGAAACCCCCACCCTCCGCGTCCCCATACCCCCCGGTGAGGGGGCTTTTGGCGGCCACGGTGTTGCGGCCCGACCCCGAGATGGGGGTGCCGGTAAGGATGCCGGGGGCAAAGATAAGGGCGTTTTCCGGGCCCAGGGGATCCGCTCCTTTGGGCACATGCTTCAGAAGGAGGTAAGCGGAAAGGGCCCTACCCCCAAGAAACCTGCGCCAGAAAGCCTCGCCGTAGCTCTCATACCAGATCCGTCCCGTGGAAAGGTCCACGAAGGCCACGCGGTCGTGGTAACCCTTGGGCATACCCAAAGTCTAACCCGCCAGGGGAAGACCCCCGGCGGGGGGCATAGGCCTTCAGCGGGTCTTGCCGGCGAGGAGGTCCTCCGCCAGCTTCTGGGCCTTGTCCAAGGCGGCCTTGGGATCCGCCTTGTTCAAAATGGCCTCCTTGATGGCCTGGCCCAGGATGTCAAAGCGGATCTGCTCCCACTCCGCCAAAGCCGGCTCAAATTTGGCGTAGCGGCTTTGGCGCACGATGGTGGCGAAGTCGGGGTTCTCGGTAGCGTAGGTCTGGTAGACCGCATCCTTCAGGGCTCCCTCGGTCACCGGCACGTACCCGGTAGCGGTGGCGAAGACCGCCTGGGCCCTGGGGGAGAGGACAAACTGCAGGAAGTCCTTGGCCACCCCCTGCTCCTCCTTGGAGGCCTGGCGGAAGACCACCAGGTTGGTGCCCTGGACCAGGCCGAAGCCCGCCTGGCCGGAGGTGCGGCCCGGCAGGGTGACCACCCCCAGGTCAAACTTGGCCCCCTGGCGGTAGTAGGTGTAGCCCGCGGAGGTATCCACGCTGAAGGCGTAGGGGCCGGAGCCCAGGTTCTGGTTGATGTAGCCGGAGGTGATGGCCTTGGCCCACCCCTCCTTCACCCCGCTTTGCAGGAGGGTAAGGGCCTCCACCGCCTCCTTGGAATTCAGGACCAGCTTGCCGTTTTTCAGGTAGCTCCCCCCCAGGTTGAAGAAGAAGTAGGCGAAGGTGGAAGCGTCCGGTTGGAACCAGTAAACGGGGCTGCCCTCGGCCTGGGAGAGTTTTTTGCTGGCGGCCACGAACCCCTCCAGGGTGGTGGGCACCTTAACCCCGTGCTTCCTCAGGAGGTCCTTGTTGTAATAGAGGACCTGGATGCTCTTGTTGAAGGGCACCCCGTAGACCACTCCCCCAAAGCGCACGGCGTTCAGGAAGGCCAGGTTCACCCCCTGGAGCTTCACCCCCAAGGACTCAATGGGCAGAAGGGCCTTGGCCTCGAGGTACAAGGCGATGTTGTTCTCGTAGGCCTGGGCCATGGCCGGCACCTTCCCTGCGGCGAAGGCCGCCTTGATCTTGGTGGAGAGGTCCCGGTACCCCCCCTGGGGCACGGGGCGCACGCACCGGCCTTGCTGGGCCTTGTTGAACTCCACCACCAGGTTCTCCAAGGCGGCCTTGGGCGCCCCTCCAGTGAAGCCGTGCCAGAGCTCCGCCACCACCTTGGCCTTGGCGCACTGTTCCTTGATGACGTCCTCCGGTTTAGCCTGTTGGGCCAGGGCCAGGCCCAAGGCCGCGGTCAGCAACAGGACTCTTTTCATGCCCTCACACCTCCAAGGGGAGTATACCGCGTCTATTGTCAGAAGATCTTCAGGCTCACTTGAGCCCTGAGCGGGCGATGCCTTGGATGAACTGGCGCTGGGCGAAGAAGTACCCCAGGATAACCGGCAGGATCACAAAGGTGCTGGCAGCCATCAAGGCCCCGTAATCCGACCCCGCTTCGGAAACAAAGGCCTGCAGGCCCAGCTGCACCGTGCGCATCTCCGGGCTTTGGGTTACGATCAAGGGCCAAAGGAGGGCGTTGTAGGCCCCCAGGAAGGTGAAGATCCCATAAGATACCAGCCCAGGAAGGCTCAAGGGCAAGGCGATGCGGAAAAGCTGGGTCAGGTACCCAGCCCCGTCTATACGGGCGGCATCAAAGAGATCCTGGGGCAAGGACAGGTAAAACTGCCTAAGGAGGAAGATGCCAAACACCGAGGCCAGCCAGGGAACGATAAGGGCGTAGTAGGTGTCCAGCCAGCCCAGCCTGGCCAAGAGCACGTAGTTGGGGATGAGGAGCACCTCCCCCGGCACCATCATGGTGGCCAGGATGAGCACAAACACCGCCTCCTTGCCGGGAAAGGGGATGCGGGCCAAGGCAAAGGCGGCCAGGGCCGCCAGGAAAAGCCCTACCGCCACCTGGGTCAAGGCGGTGAAGAAGCTATTGAAGAAGTAGCGCCCCCAGGGAGCCGCATGCCAGGCTTCCAGGTAGTTGTGGAACACGTAGCCCAAGGCCCCGGGCACCGCATTCACCCACTCCAGCCGCCAGTACTCCCCCTGGGAGCGGATGGCGTCGGGGGGCAAGGGTGCCTCCAGAGGGACTTCCTTGGGCCAAAGCACCACCAGGGGCAAAAAGCGGAAGGCTTCCTCCGTGGTGTTGGTCAGCCGCACCCGCCAAGCCCCCTTCCGATACACCACCTCCACCCGGGTGCCCTCCGCCCGGGGGTCAAAAAAGGCCCCCGGGGTGCGGGGTACCAAGGCCCTGGGCGGATGCCCTTCCCTCCCAGGGAAAACCAGCTCCACGCTCCTTCCAGGTGCCAAGCCTCCCCATAGGGGGCTATCCCCCAGCCGGGCCGCCTTGAGCCAGTTGGCCGGCTTCATGCGCTCCGGAACCCAGACGGGCTTGGCCTGCAGGGCCTCCTGGGGGCTTTTCAGGCTGGTGGCCAGCATCCAGTAGAAGGGAAAGGCCATGACGAGCCCCCCCAGGAGGAGGAGCAAGTGCACGAACAGGACACCGGGCCTAAATCTCATAGTTCACCCGCCTCTCCAAAACCCGCCTTTGAATCAGGGTGAGGAGCAGGATGAGGAGAAAGGTCACCATGGCGATGGCGCTGGCGTAGGAGAAATCCGAGTCGCGGAAACCCTTGTTGTAGAGGTAGAAAGCCAGGGTAAGGGTATCCTGCAACACCCCGCCCGTGGGGGTAAGCACGTAGACCTGGGTAAAGACCTGGAAGGCCCCGATAAGCCCTAACGTAAAGAGGAAAAAGGTGGTGGGGGAAAGAAGGGGCCAGGTGATGAGCCGGTGCTTCTGCCAAAAGCTCGCCCCATCCAGCTCCGCCGCCTCGTAGTACTCCTTGGGAATGGCCTGAAGCCCGGCCAGGAGGATCACCACCTGGTATCCCAGAAAGTGCCACACGCTCATGACCATGATGGCCACAAAGGCCAGGCTGGGACCCGCCCAAAAACCCTGGAGCTGCACTCCCAGGGGCTCGAGGAGAAGGGCGAAGACACCCTTGGGCGTGTTCAGCCAGTCGAGGCCCGGGGTGCGAAGAAGCCAGTTGAGAAAACCGAACTCCGGGTGGTAGATCCAGCGCCACACCGCCGCCGCCGCCGTGAGGGCGGTGATGTAGGGGAGAAAGTAAAGGGTGCGGTAGAACCCCAGGAAGGCCACCTGGGTGTTCAGGAGGATGGCCACCCCTGTGGCCAGGAGAAGACCCACCGGCACGGTAAAGACCACGTACCAAAAGGTGTTCCCCAAGGCCTTCCAGAAAAGAGGGTCCTGGAGGAGGATGCGGTAGTTCTCCAAGCCAGAGAAGGCCGCGGGGCGCAGGAAGTTCACCCGTTCAAAGAGGCTCAGGTAAAAGGCGTAAAAGGTGGGGAAAACATGCCAGACCAGAAGGAGGGCTAAGGCCGGCCAAACCAAGGCCCAGCCGTAGAGGGCTGCCTGCTCCTTTTCCCTCAGGCCCCGGCCAAACAAGAGGGCGAACAAGAGAGGAGCCAGAAAGGCCAGGGGTGGGAACCAGTACGCAAAAAGCCCAAGCCCCAAAAGGGCATGGTGCCGACCGAAACGAAGCCCCCACAGGATGAGAAGGGCGTAAAGCCCAAGCCCCGCCCCCACCCAGGCCCCCGGGAGAAAGCCAAGCCGGGAAGCGTACACACCCAGGGCAAGGAGCGCCCCCAAGGACAGAAGGGCATGAAGGGGAAAGGTCCGCATCCCGTGCCGGAGTATATAGGATGGAAGGGTGTGGACCCTCACCCTGGACACCGCCACCCCCTACCTCTCCTTGGGCCTCTTCCGCGAGGGGGAAGGTCTGGGAAGGGTGGTGCGGCTGGGCCGTAGGCACGAGGAAGCCCTGTTCGGCTTACTGGATGAGCTCTTAGGGGAAGTGGGCGCCAGGCGGGAGGAGATCGGCACCCTGGTCCTGGGGGAAGGCCCGGGGTCCTACACCGGCCTTCGCATCGCCCTGGCCGCGGGGCTGGGCATCGCCCTGGCCCAGGGGGCCAGGGTCTATGGGGTAAGCTCCCTCCTCGCCGCCTGCTGGCCCTTTTTGGAGGAAGGCGGCCCTCCCCTCACCCCCCTTTTCACCGCCCGTAACCGCCTTTACTACGGGGCCACCTACGCCAAACGGGAGGGCAGGCCCCAGGAACTCATGCCTCCCCAAAAGCTCCAAGAGGCCCTCCTGCCCCAAGAGGGGCTCCTCCTGGACCCCCCGCCGGACCCTCGAGGCCTCTACGAACTCCGGCCCTTCGCCCGCGAGGGGGTGGATCCCCTCTATCTCTGAGGCCTCAGTCGGCGACCACCTGAGGGGGCCGCGGAAGACGGTACTGATAGCTGGGAAGGGGTTCCCGGAAAGAGGCGCCCCTAAGCTTTTCCGCCATCAGCACCAGGTTCTCCCCGGCAATGCGGGCATCCTCCATGAGTTCGGTGTTCTCCTTTAGGCTCACGGCCCCCCGGTGATGGGCGTAGACCAAACCCAGGGGCGCCAGGACAAACCCCATGTAGGAAAGGGGCAGGAGCATTTGCGAAAGCGCCTGGCTGGCCCCCTCCTCCTCGGCCACCGCCAACAGGACCATAGGCTTCCCCAGGTTTAAGAGGCCCTGGTTCTCCATGGAGGTCATGCGCTCTAATAGGGCCTTCATCCGGGCAGATACGCTAAACCAGTAGACCGGCGTGGCAAAAACCACCGCATCCGCTTGGATCAGCTTATCCGCCACCTTGCCGAATCCGTCCCAGGGTCCTTGCACGCAGGCTTCCGGGCCGCAGGAAGTAGGGTCTTGGGAGTAGTTCCCCACGCAGAAGGGAAAGGGGTACCGCACCAGGTCCAGGCGCTCGGTGGTGGCCCCTTGGCGCCTAGCGGCCTCCAAAACCTCGTCCAACAACTCCGCTGTAAACCCATCCGTCCGTGCCGATGCGTTGACGCCGAGCACGCGTAAACCCATAAATATCACCCAAGCACTAAACCTCTTTTAGCATAGCAGACGCATCCTAAGGCCGCCAAGGCCCCGCCACGAACTCCCCCATCCCCCGGGCCCGGACGGGGTAGCCTGCGAGGACCCCTTCCCCCACCACCGGCCCCTCCCAGTAGGCCACCCGGGTGGTGCGGGAAAGGATCTCCCCCTCCGGAAAGAGGGGGCGCACCTCCAGGTCCAACCCCGGCCCCTGGAGGCGCCAGGCCAGGGTATACGTGCGGTCCGAGGGGCTTTGCCAGCGGTTCAGGGGAAGGAAGCGGAGGTCCACCCCCTCCACCCGCCCTAAGGGGTCCACCCGGCTACCCAAGACCTGGACCACCTCACCCTTGGCGTCCTTCACCTGGTAGGCCATGAGCTCCGAGCCGTCGGAAAGATGGAGGCTGATCCAGTCCCAAGTCGCCGCAAGCCCCGAAAGTTGCTCCCCCCACTGGTGATCCAGCCAGGTTTCTCCCCGGGCCTCCTCTCCCTGGATGCGTCCCCAGGCCTCAGCCCGGGTGTAGGACTGGTAGTACATGCGCCCTGTTTCCTCGGTGCCCGAGAAGCCCGGAGGGTGGACTACCGGGGGCTTCAGGGGATGGAAGCGGAGGTCCACCGGGCCCGCCAGGAGGCGAAAACCCTCCCCTTCCCGGTAAAACCGCCAGCCGGAAACCTCCAAGTAGGGGCCCGGCTCCGCGCGGCCCCTGGGGGCAAAGAGGTCCTGGTCGGAAACCTCTAAGAACACCCTTTCCCCCGTGCGCAAGTCGGTCAAGGCCAGGTGAGCGGCATGAAAAGCACCAAACCAGCTTCCCGGAAGGCCCAGGATGCGGTAAGCAGGAGGGGCGTAGGCCTTGAAGAAGGCAAAGTGGAAGGCAAAAGGCTCCACCCAGCCCGAGGCGTACCACCATTCCAACTGGGCCGGCTTGGGGTCCCAGTCCTTGGGGTCAGGAAGCCTTTGGGGATCCACCCCCATGAGGACTGGAGCACAAGCCGCCAGCAAGAGGGTAAGGGACCAAAGCCACCGCATGACTTCAATCTACCCAGCCAGGTCTTCCACCCACTGTAGGTCATTTCCCATGTTAGATTGGCGACATGGCCCTTTGGCTCGTGCGGACAGGGAAAAGGTGAAGAGCCCATGACCGACACCCACGCCCACTTAGACTTCTTGGAAGAAACCGAGCTGGAAGAGGCCAAGGCCCACTTTCCGGAGCTTAGGGCCATCCTCACCCTGGGGGTGGACCCAAGCCGCTGGGAAAGAACCCTGGCCCTGGCCCAGGGCAACGTGTACGCCGCGGTGGGCCTCCACCCCACCTCGGCCCACCTCCTCTCCCCCGAAGTGGAAGAGGCCCTGAGGCACTACGCCTGCCACCCCCGGGTGCGGGCCATCGGGGAAAGCGGCCTGGACTATTACTGGACCCCCGAGAGCAAGCCTGCCCAGCTCAAGGCCCTGGATCTCCAAGCCGCCTTGGCGGAGGAGCTGGGGCTTCCCTTGGTGCTCCACGTGCGGAGCAAGGACGGGCAAGCGGAGGAAGACCTGGCCGCCTGGCTCCTCGCCCACCGACCCAAAAGGGTGGTCCTCCATGCCTTTGGCGGGCACCCGGCCCTCGAGGCCGCAGGCCTAAAGGTGGATGCCTACTTTAGCCTCGCAGGCCCCCTTACCTACAAAAAAAACCAGGCCCTCCGGGAGGCCGCCCAAAGGCTTCCCCTAGACCGGCTTTTGGTGGAAACCGACACCCCCTACCTCCCCCCAGAGCCCCACCGGGGAAAGCGCAACCTTCCCCATTACGTGCGCCACACCCTGGACAAGCTTGCGGAGGTGCGGGGCATGGCCTTCGAGGAAATGGAGTCCATCACCGACCAGAACGCGGTAACCTGCTTCCGGTGGACGTAGGGCCCGCCCTCCGCTTACGGGCTTCCTGACTCCTGCCTGATCCCCCTGAGGCAGAATGGGGGAGGTATGAGAAAGCTCCTTTTAGCCCTCGCCTTCCTCCTCCTAACCGCCCTGGCCGCCCCCAGGCTGGTGGTGGAGCCGGAGGATGGGGTCAAGCCGCTACTGGACCTCATCGCCTCGGCCCAAAAGGAGATCCTGGTGAAGATGTACCTCTGGACCCCAAGCCGCCTGGACGTGGTGGAGGCCCTGGGGGAGGCCGTGGCCCGGGGGGTGAAGGTGCGGGTCCTCCTGGAGCGGGAGCCTTCCGGAGGAAGGGTGGACCTCTCGGTCTACCAAGCCCTCAAAGACCGGGGCGTGGAGGTCCGGCTCACCACCCCCTTCCGCTTCGTCTTCGTGCACGAGAAGAGCCTGGTAGTGGACCGGAAGCTGGCCTGGGTGGGCACCATGAACCTCACGGGAAGCTCCTTCACCGCCAACCGGGAATACGCCCTCATCCTGGACGACCCCAGGCAGGTGGCAGAGGTGGTCAAGGCCTTTGAAGCGGACTGGGAGGGGAAAAGGCTGGACCTCTCCCGGGCGCTCCTCGTCTGGGCTCCAAGCCGTACTTTGAGCGGGGTCAAGGAGGGCAACGCCCGGGAAACCCTCCTCGCCCTGATCCGCGGGGCCAAGAGGGAGGTTTTCTTGGAACACCAGGCCATGGCCGATCCCGAGGTGGTGGCCGCCCTCAAGGAAGCCTTGGCCAGAGGGGTCCGGGTCCGCCTGGTGGGAAGCCCCCAGGAGCCCGGGGACACCTACTTCCTGGCGGGAGCGGAGGAGCTAAGGCAGGCCGGGGCGGACCTTCGCTTCCTACCCGATCCCTACGTGCACGCCAAAGCCCTGGTGGTGGACGGGGAGGTGGCCCTTGTGGGAAGCCTGAACCTCAGCGCCAACTCCTTAAACGCCAACCGGGAGCTTGCCGTGCGCTTCACCCGCCAAGAAGCACCTGAGGCCTTCGCTCGGCTCCTTTCCGTGATGGAAAGGGATTTCCAGGCAGGGCTTACCGAAAACCCCTTCGCCCTACCGCCCCTGGAAGGGGTCATTCCCTGGCAAGAGGCCCCTAAGTACTTTGGCCGTATAGCCACGGTGGAAGGGGTGATTCAGCAGGTGGAAGACCGGGGCACCGTGGCCTTCCTCCGGTTTGGCCCTGGGGAAAGCGACCTGAGGCTGGTGGTCTTCCCAAGGAGCTATGGCCTTTTCCAACAACCCTTCCCCCAGAGCTACCTAGGGAAAAAGGTCAGGGCCAGGGGGCGCATCGTGCTTTACGCCGGCTACTACGAGATCGTCCTGGAGGATCCCTCGGCCCTCGAGGTGCTGGATGGAAGCCCTTAAGGCCCTGGGTTACGAGATAAGCCCCATAGAAGGGGGCTTCTACGGGGAGAAGCGCCTGGGGGGCCTGGTCTACCAGGTCTTCTACTCCGAGGCGGGGGACGTGCGCCTAAGACGCCTCCGCTTCCTGAGGGAGGAGGCAAAGCCCCTAAACCTGGCCGGGGTGGCAGGGGAGTGGGCGGCCCGGTACCAGGTGGAGGAGAACTTCTTCGCCGTGGCGGACCCTCAGGACCTCCCCAGCCTGGTCCTGGCCTTTGAGCGCCTTGACCTAGGGGGAGAAACCCCCTAAACTCAAGGGCAATATGCGTCTGCCCCAGGGTAATGACGCCTAGATGGGGGGCAAGGCCATCCGCCCCCCCGGTCCCCCATGGCCGGGGGGGCCAAACCTTAGGAGGAGGGAGCATGCGGGTTCTGGCAAGGGACTTGAGGAAGCATGTGGGCGAAGAGGTGGAGATGCTGGGCTTTCTCCACTGGCGGCGGGACCTGGGAAAGGTGCAGTTCCTACTGCTACGGGACCGAAGCGGCATCGTGCAGGTGGTGACCGGGGGGCAGAAACTCCCCTTGCCGGAAAGCAGCCTGCGGGTAAGGGGCCAGGTGGTGGAAAACCCCAAGGCCCCGGGGGGCCTCGAGGTGCAGGCAAAGGAAATAGAGATCCTCTCCCCTGCCCTGGAGCCCACCCCGGTGGAGATCCCCAAGGAGGAATGGCGGGCAAGCCCCGACACCCTTCTGGAATACCGCTACGTCACCCTAAGGGGGGAGAAGGCCCGCGCCCCCCTTAGGGTACAGGCGGCCCTGGTGCGGGGCTTTAGGCGCTACCTAGACCGGCAGGACTTCACGGAGATCTTCACCCCCAAGGTGGTGCGGGCGGGGGCCGAGGGGGGCTCGGGGCTTTTCGGGGTGGACTACTTTGAGTACCGGGCCTACCTGGCCCAGTCCCCCCAGCTTTACAAGCAGATCATGGTGGGGGTGTTTGAGCGGGTGTACGAGGTGGCCCCGGTCTGGCGCATGGAGGAGCACAACACCAGCCGCCACCTGAACGAGTACCTGTCCCTGGACGTGGAAATGGGGTTCATCGGGGGGGAGGAGGACCTCATGCGGCTTGAGGAAAACCTCCTTCAGGAGATGCTGGAGGAAGCCCTTTCCAGCGCCGGAAACGAGATCCGGCTTTTGGAAGCCGAGTGGCCCTCCTTCCCCAAGGAAATTCCCCGCCTGACCCACGCCGAGGCCAGGAGAATCCTCAAGGAAGAACTGGGCTACCCCGTAGGCCAGGACCTTTCCGAGGAAGCGGAGCGCCTCCTGGGCCAGTATGCCAAGGAGCGCTGGGCCTCGGACTGGCTCTTTATCACCCATTACCCCCGAAGCCTTCGTCCCTTCTACACCTACCCCCAGGAGGACGGCACCACCCGGAGCTTTGACCTCCTCTTCCGGGGCCTGGAGATCACCTCGGGCGGCCAGCGCATCCACCGCCACCAGGACCTGGTGGAAAGCCTAAAGGCCAAGGGTATGGACCTCGAGGGCTTTAAGGGCTACCTGGAGGTCTTCAAGTACGGCATGCCCCCCCACGGGGGTTTCGCCATCGGGGCGGAAAGGCTCACGCAAAAGCTTCTCGGCCTTCCCAACGTGCGCTACGCCCGGGCCTTCCCCAGGGACCGGCACCGGCTCACCCCCTGAAGCCACCCCACCCTGGCGAAGCCAGGGTGGGAGCCCAAGGAGAGGACTCCTTCTAGAAGCGGTCAAAGAGGATGGCCCGCTTGACCTCCTCTATGAGCTGGGTTACGGGGATATCCCGGGGGCAGGCCTCGGTGCAGTTGTAGGCGGTGCGGCAGCGCCATACCCCGCTCCCCGAGCCCAGGGCCTTGAACCGCTCCCGCTTTCCCCGGTCGCGGGAGTCGAAGATGAAGCGGTGGGCCTGCACAATGGCGGCAGGACCCAGATACGTCCCGTTTACCCAGAAGACAGGGCAGCTGGTGGTGCAGCTGGCGCAGAGGATGCACTTGGTGCCGTGGTCAAACCGCTCCCGTTCCTCAGGACTTTGCAGGCGCTCCCGGGCCGGGGGGGGCTCGTTGTTGATGAGGTAGGGTTTCACCGCCCGGTAGGCGGCGAAGAAGGGCTCCATGTCCACGATGAGGTCCTTCTCCACCGGCAGACCCCGGATGGGTTCCACGGTGATCACGTTCCCCAGGTCCTTCACCAGGGTCTTGCAGGCCAGGCGGTTCCTGCCGTTGATGAGCATGGCGTCGGAGCCGCAGATCCCGTGGCCGCAGCTGCGGCGGAAGGCCAGGGTGCCGTCCTGGTCCCACTTCACCTTGTGGAGTAGGTCCAAAACCCGGTCCCAAGGCTCGGCCTCCACCTGGTAGGTGTGCCAGGTGGGCTTTTCGTGCTTGGCGGGGTCAAAGCGGAGGATCTTCAGGGTCACCTGCATGGCGCCTCCTAGTAGGTGCGGGCCTTGGGCTCAAAGCGGCCCAGGACCACGGGCTTGTAGCGGAAGGTCACCTTGCCGTCGGCCACCTTGTAGGCCAGGGTGTGCTTGAGCCAGTTGGCATCGTCCCGCTCGGGGTAGTCCTCCCGGGCATGGGCCCCGCGGGACTCGGTGCGGTTCAAAGCGGAGTGCACCAGGGCCTCGGAAACCTCGAGGAGATACCCAAGCTCCAGGGCCTCCACCAGCTCGGTGTTGTAGGCATCCCCCTTGTCGTCAATGGAGATGTTCCGGTAGCGGTCCATGAGCTCCTTCAGGATCTCCACCTGCTTGGCCAAGAGCTCCCCGGTGCGGAAAACGGAGGCGTTGTCCATCATGGTTTGCTGGAGCTCGGCCCGGAGCGCCGCCACCTTCTCCCTACCCGTGGAGTTTTTGATGCGCTCAATGCGCTCGCGGCTTTCGCCCAGGTGCTCCTCGGTGAGCTCGTGGTAGTCGGCATCCTTGGCGAAGCGGGCGGCATGGATCCCCGCGCGCCGGCCAAAGACCACCAGATCCCCCAGGGAGTTGGTCCCCAGGCGGTTGGCCCCGTGCAGGCTTACGCAAGCCGCTTCCCCGGCGGCGTAAAGCCCGGGCACCACGGTGTTGTTCTCGTCCCGGATCACCTGGCCCCAAAGGGTGGTGGGAATCCCCCCCATGGCGTAGTGGGCGGTGGGCATCACCGGCACCGGCTCCTTCAAGGGGTCCACCCCCAGGTAGATGCGGCTGAACTCGGTGATGTCGGGAAGCTTCTTCTCGATGACCTCGGGAGGCAGGTGGGTGAGGTCCAAGAGCACGTGGTCCTTCTTGGGACCCACCCCCCGGCCCTCCCGCACCTCCAGGTACATGGCCCGGGAAACCATGTCCCTGGGGGCCAGGTCCTTGATGGTGGGGGCGTAGCGCTCCATGAAGCGCTCCCCCAGGGCGTTCCTCAGGATGCCCCCCTCCCCCCTGGCCCCCTCGGTGAGGAGGATGCCCAGGGGGTAAAGCCCCGTGGGGTGGAACTGGTAGAACTCCATGTCCTCGAGGGGAAGCCCCTTGCGGTAGAGGATGGCCTGCAGGTCTCCGGTGAGGGTGTAGGCGTTGGAGGTCACCTTGTAGATGCGGCCAAACCCCCCCGAGGCGATGACGATGGCCTTGGCCTGGAAGAGGTGCAGTTCTCCCGTGGCCAGTTCGTAGGCCACCAGCCCCTTGGCCACCCCGTCCTCAACGATGACATCGGTGACGTGGAACTCGTTGTAGAAGGTAATGTTGTGCTTCACGCACTGCTGGTAAAGGGTCTGGAGGATCATGTGCCCGGTGCGGTCGGCGGCGTGGGCCGCCCGGTGCACCGGGGCCTTGCCCCAGTCCTTGGTGTGGCCGCCAAAGCGGCGCTGGGCGATCTTGCCGTTGGGGAGCCGGTCAAAGGGAAGGCCCATGTGCTCCAGCTCCAGGACCGCCTCGATCACCTCCTTGGCGAAGACCCCGGCGGCATCCTGGTCGGTGAGGTAGTCCCCTCCCTTCACCGTGTCGAACATGTGCCACTCCCAGTGGTCCTCCTCCACGTTGCCCAAGGCCGCCCCTATCCCTCCCTGGGCCGCCCCCGTGTGGCTTCGCGTGGGGTAGAGCTTGGTGACCACCGCCACGTCCGCACCTTCCCGGGCCGCATAAAGGGCCGTAGCCAGGCCCGCCCCACCTGCGCCTACCACGATGACCTCGTGTCTGTGCGCCATATCACTTCACCCCGAAATCGTGGTTGAACAGGGAAAGGCTCCCCAGGAAGAAAAGAAAGCCGATCAGGCTGTAGAGCACCACCTTGGTCCAGAAGCGCCTGGACGGGTTGCGAATCCAGTCGTCCAGCACGTACCTAAGCCCGTTGGCCCCGTGCAAGAGGCCCAAGGCTAGGATCAAAAGGTCGTAGATCTTCCAGGTGGTCTGGGAAAGTCTCTTGGCCACGTACTCGTAGTCAATGCTGTTGAGGTCGGTGATGACGGCGTTCATCCACATGTGGCCAATGAGCAGGAAGACCAACACCACCCCGGAGATGCGCATGAAGACCCACCAGTAAAGCTCCAGGTTGGTACTGGCCTCGAGCCTCGCCTCCTCATAGCGCTTGGACTTAATCGCCATGGCTACCCCCCAGGATGCCCCCTCCGATCTTCAAAAGGAAGGGGAGGTAGAAGACTACGAAAAGAACCCAAACCCCGTACCAAAGCTGCCGCTGGTAGCGCACCCCCCAGGCGGTGAAGTCCATGAGGATGATCCTGAGCCCGTTGAACCCGTGGTAAAGCACCCCAGCGATGAGAAGGAGAAGCCCTATCTGGAAAACCGGTTGGTGGTAGAACTTCATGAGAGCGTTGGACACCTCCGGGCCCCACATGGCGCTTGCGATGTTGGCCACGTGGAGCATGAGAAAGACCAGAATGCCCAGGCCCGAGATCCGGTGCAGGTAAAACGCCCACTGCCCTTCTCTTCCCCTGTACATGGCGCCTCCTTGCCGGGGATATCATACCACCTTTATTAAGGAAACCACCGTCTGGAGCTTATCTCTGCCCCCACATACCCCATCCCCGTATGATGGGCGTAGACAAGGGAGGTTCTTCCCACTTCCCCCCCTCCTCCTTCCCGGGGCCACCCCCGGGGGAAGCAAAAGGGGTTTTCCCGCCAGGGGACAAGGTATTGACAGGGGGGGGAGGGGGGGCATAATGGGGGGCGTGCCGCGGGAGGATACCCCGGGGGGCACGGGAAGGAGGTGGTCAGGACGGAACTCTTTGGATTCGGACCGCATCTGATGGTGGACGGCTACGACGCCAATCCCGAGAAGCTCCGGGACGCTGAGCTGGTGCGCCGTGTCCTGGACGAGCTCCCCGAGGAGATGGAGATGACCAAGGTGCTTCCCCCCTTCGTCTACAGCTACGGCCCCGAGGGGGAGGACGGGGTGACCGGGGTGGTGATCATCGCCGAAAGCCACATCGCCATCCACACCTTCCCCAAAAAGCGCTTCCTTTCCATCGACATCTTCTCCTGCAAGGCCTTTGACATGGCCCAGGTGCTGAGGAAGCTCACCGCGGTCTTCGAGATCGGCCGCTACGAAACCTACATGATCAACCGGGGCAAGGAGTTTCCCAAGGACCCCGAGCTGGCCCGGAAGATCGTCCTGGGGGAGCGGGAGTACCTCGAGGCCCGGGTGAGCTAGGAAAACTGCCCCCCTTTCCCGGGCTTGCCCCGGGGTTTTCATTTTGGACTCATCCTTCCTCTCTAGCTTATAGGAGGAGGCTTAGGTATGGTGCGCAAGCTACTCACCCTGGTTCTTCTGGGATTCGGCGTGGCCCTAGCCCAGGGCTTTCGCGGTCTTTCCCTAGGTACCTCCTATCCGGAGATCGGGGTTCAACCCGGGGAGAGCGTCAACCTGACCCTCACCCTCAAGAACTATGGCCTTCCCCCCGGGGTGGTGCGGGTCCAGGTGGCCGAGGCCCCGCAAGGCTGGCAGGCCAGCCTCATCGGCGGGGGTCGCCTGGTGCGGGCGGTCTACCTGGCCCCCGACGGGGAGGCTACCCTTAGCCTCCGCCTCCAGCCCCCCAAGGAGGTGAAACCCGGCACCTACCGCTTCCTGGTGCGGGCCGAGGGGCTGGGCCATACCGCCAGCCTTCCCATCGGCCTGGTGGTGGGGCAGGGCCTGCCCCAGAGGCTCAGCCTCGAGGCGGAGCTCCCCATCCTCAAAGGTCCCCCCACCAGCTCCTTCCGCTACCGGGTGACCCTGAAAAACGAGTCCGACCGCGACCTATTGGTCTCCCTGGAGTACGAGGCCCCCAAGGGTTGGCAGGTGACCTTCACCCCCGCCTTCTCCAGCCAGCAGGTGACCAGCCTGCCCATCAAGGCCGGGGAAAACAAGGACCTGGATGTGGAGGTTTCCCTGCCCAAGGACACCAAGGCGGACACCTATGGCCTCACCTTGAGGGCAGCCGCCGGGGAAGCCAAGGCGGAACTGGCCTTGACCCTCGAGGTCACGGGCCGGCCCGAGGTGCGCTTCACCACCAAGGAGGGGCGGCTTTCCGGACAGGTGGTGGCGGGCCGGGAAAACGCGGTGAAGCTTGTGGTGAAGAACGAGGGTAGCGCCCCGGCCAAGAACCTGTCCTTCAGCGCCATGGAGCCCTCGGGCTGGGAGGTGAAGTTTGAGCCGGATAAGCTGGACGCCCTGGACCCCGGCCAGGAGCAGGAGGTAACCGCCCGCATCAAGCCCTCCCCCAAGGCGGTGACGGGGGACTATATGGTGACCCTCAGCCTTTCCGGGTCCGATGGCCTTTCCGAGAGCCTGGACTACCGGGCCACCGTGGTGCGCTCCAGCCTTTGGGGCCTGGTGGGGGTGGGCATCATGGCCGTGGCCCTTCTGGTCCTGGGCTTCGCCGTGAACCGCTTCGGCCGGAGGTAGCATGGCGGTCATCGAAACCCATGGCCTCACCAAGCGCTACGGCCGGGTGGTGGCCGTGGAGGATCTGAACCTGGAGGTTAAGGAGGGGGAGGTCTTCGGCCTCCTGGGCCCCAACGGCTCGGGGAAGACCACCACCATCCTCATGCTCCTGGGCCTCACCGAGCCCACCCGGGGTGAGGCCCGGGTTCTGGGCCTGGACCCCATGCGGGAGCCCCTAAAGGTGAAGAGCCAAGTGGGCTACCTTCCCGACCAGGTGGGGTTTTACGGGGAGCTCACCGCCTGGGAGAACCTGCGCTACACCACCCGCCTTTTGGGCCTCCCCGAGGCCGAGGCTAGGGCCCGCATAGAGGAGGTGCTCAAGCGCATGGGCCTATGGGAGGTGCGGGACCGGAAGGTCTCGGCCTTCAGCCGGGGGATGCGGCAGCGCCTGGGCCTGGCGGAGGTGCTCCTGAAGAGGCCTAAGGTGGCCATCCTGGACGAGCCCACCCTGGGCCTGGACCCCGAGGCCGCCCGGGAGTTTCTGGAGCTCATCAAGGGCCTGAGGGCGGAGGGCATCACCATCCTCCTGTCCAGCCACCTCCTACACCAGGTGCAGGAGGTCTGCGACCGGGTGGGGCTTTTCCATAAAGGGCACCTCGCCCTTTTAGGCACCGTGGAGGAGTTGGCGCAAAGGGTCTTAGGGGGTGGGTACGAGATCCTGGTGGAGGCCAGCCCGGGCCTCGAGGAGGCCTTCCGCCGCCTGGAAGGCGTGGCCCGGGTGGCAGCGGAGGGAGGGCGGTACCGGATTCTCTCCAGCCGGGACCTCCGGCCGGAGCTGGCCCGGATAGCCGTGGAACAGGGGGAGCTTCTAAGCCTCTCCCTCCGCCGCCCCAGCCTGGACGAGGTCTACGCCCACTACTTCAAGGAGGTGGCCCATGCGGCGTGAGGGCTCCCCCTGGACCGGGCTTTGGGCGGTTTTCTTCAAGGAGATGGCCGACCATCTCACGGGCTTGAGGATGCGCATTCTGGAGGGATTGATCCTCCTTTCTGCCCTGGCCGCCGTGTACACCGGCACCCAGACCCTGCGCCAGACCGTGGGGGAGGACCCGTACCTGTACCTCAGGCTCCTCACCACCGCCCAGGACCCCCTGCCCTCCTTCGTGGGCTTCCTCTCCTTCTTCGTACCCCTGGCCGCCATCGCCCTGGCCTTCGATGCGGTGAACGGGGAGTACGCCAGAGGCACGCTTTCCCGCATCCTCTCCCAGCCCATCTACCGGGATGCCCTCCTCTTCGGCAAGTTCCTGGCGGGGCTCGGCACCCTGGCCGTGCTCCTCACCGCCCTCTTCCTCCTGGTGGTGGGCCTGGGCCTCTTCACCCTGGGAGTGCCCCCCGGAGGCGAGGAGATGGCCCGGGCCTTCCTCTTCCTCCTGGCTACCTTGGCCTATGCGGGCTTCTGGCTGGCCTTGGGCCTTCTCTTCTCCGTCCTCTTCCGCCAGCCGGCCACCGCCGCCCTAGCCGCCATCGGGGTCTGGCTCTTCTTCGCCGTCTTCTTCCCCATCCTCACCGACCTGGCGGCAAACGCACTTCTTCTCCAGGCCGATCCCCTGGACCCGGAAAGCCAGCTTAGGCAGGCGAGCCTGGCCCTCTGGATCTCCCGCCTCTCCCCCAACACCCTCTATGCGGAGACCCTCACCGCTGTCCTTAACCCAGCGGTGCGCTCCTTGGGCCCCATCCTCATCACCCAGCTGGAGGGAGCGGTGCTGGGAACCCCCCTTCCCCTCTCCCAAAGCCTCCTCCTGATCTGGCCCCAGCTCACCGGGCTCATGGCCCTGGTGATCCTCCTCTTCACCCTGGCCTACGTGGCCTTCCAGCGGCAAGAGGTGCGCGCCTAGAAAACCCCGCTGGGGCTAAGCACCCCAGCGGGGACCCCAGAAACCCTAGTCCTCCAGCCACTCGGTGGCGTAGGCGTTGGTCTTTGGGATGACGCACAGGAACTCCACCGGCTCATCCCCCTCATTCACATAGGCATGGGGCGTGTCCGGGGGGATGTAGACCGCCTGCCCGGCCGCCACCTCCCTCACCTCGTCGCCCAGATAGATCTTCATGCGCCCGGAGAGCACGTACTGCTCGTGCTCGATGCTGGGGTGCTTGTGCTTGGGAATCCTTCCCCCCGGAAGGAGGGTGAACTTGCGGGTGATGAAGTGGGGGGCTCCATCCTCAGGGCCGATGAGCACCTGGATAAAGGCCTTCTCCCCCCGTTCCACGGGACGGGCCTCCACGCTGGCCCCCTGCTTGACCACGGGCTTCATGCCGACCATTGTAGCAAAAGCCCCTCCACTTCCTCATCGGTGACCTCGCCGAAGTCCATGAAGTAGGCCCCCACGGCGGCGAAGTCCGGTGGGGTGGAGAGCACCACCACCTCGGCTTGATCCTTCAGCCTCTCCACCGCATCCAGGCTGGCCACGGGCACTGCCACCACCACCCGCCGGGGTTTTTCCGAGAGGACCACGGCTAAGGCTGCCTCCATGGTGGAACCGGTGGCGATGCCGTCGTCCACCAGCACCACAACCCGGCCCGCAAGGGGTACCTTTGGCCTCACCTTACGGTAGCGCTCGGCCCGCTTGCGGATCACGTCCTTCTGCCGGGCCGCTTCCCGCTCCAGGTAGCTTTGGTCGGCGTACTGGAGGGCATAGGGTTTCAAGACCATGCCCCCCTTTTCCCCCACCGCCCCCAGGGCGAACTCCGGGTTTCCCGGGGCCCCCACCTTGCGCACCAGGACCACATCCAGCTCCCCCCCCAGGCCTTTGGCCACCTCATCCGCCACCACCACCCCGCCTCGAGGGATGCCCAAGACCACGGGGCGTTCTAGACCCAAGGGCTTCAGGGCCTCCACCAGAAGAGCCCCAGCGTGCCTGCGGTCGCGGAAGCGCATAGGAAACCTCCCCATTCATGCTACACTGGACCAAGGTCTTGAACGCGGTATAAAGTTTTGGTAACCTTGGACCCCAAGGAGGTCAGTATGGACCACGTAGGCTCTAGACCCTGGCTCACCCACTACGATCCTGGGGTTCCCCCAGAGGTGGAGGTTCCCCCCATCCCCTTGTGGCGCTTCCTGGAAAACAGCGCCAGCCGCTACGCCCACCATGTGGCCCTGGATTTCCTGGGCAAAACCCTTACCTATGCGGAGCTATGGGAGAAATCCCGACGCTTCGCCGAGGGGCTCAAGGCCCTGGGGGTGAAGCCGGGCGACCGGGTGGCCATCATGCTCCCCAACTCCCCCCAGTTCGTCATCGCCTTCTTTGGCACCCTTCTGGCGGGGGGCGTGGGGGTCAACGTGAACCCCCTCTACACCCCAAGGGAGCTAAGGCACCAGCTCAAGGACTCGGGTGCGGAAACCCTGGTGATTCTGGACCACCTCCTACCCCGCTTCTTAGAGGTGGAGGGGGAAACCCCGGTGAAGCGCACCGTGGTCACGGGCATCAAGGACTTCCTCCCCTTCCCCAAAAACCTCCTTTATCCCCTAAAGGCGAAGCGGGACAAGCTCCCCCTGGGCTTTCCCAAACGGGAAGGATTCCACGCCTTCTTGGACCTCCTGAAGCATCCCCCCGCCACCCCCCATCCCGCTGATCCCGAGGACCTGGCCCTTTTGCAGTACACGGGGGGCACCACGGGGATCTCCAAGGGCGCCATGCTCACCCACCGGAACCTGGTGGCCAACGTCCTGCAGATCGACGCCTGGGACTCCTCCGCCCGGGAGCTCGTGGGAAAGGGGGTGATGCTGGGGGCTTTGCCTTTCTTCCACGTCTACGGCATGACCGTGGCCATGAACTACGGCATCTACTCCGGCTACAAGATCGTCCTCCTGCCCAGGCCGGAGATCCACGCCATCGTGGAGGCTATAGAAAAGCACCAGGTCACCCACTTCCCCGGGGTGCCCACCTTGTACGTGGCCTTTAACCACTTCCCGGGAATCGAGAAACGAAACGTAAAGAGCATCCGCATCTGCCTCTCCGGAGCCGCTCCCCTGCCGGTGGAGGTGGCCAAGCGCTTTGAGGAGATCACCGGGGCCCGGCTCATCGAGGGCTACGGCCTCTCCGAGGCAAGCCCCGTGACCCACTCCAACCCTGTCCAGGGGGAGATCAAAAAGGGCTCCATCGGCATGCCCCTGCCTAGCGTGGAGGCCAAGGTGGTGGACGAGGAGGGCCAGGAGGTCCCCATGGGAGAGGTGGGCGAACTCGTCGTCAAAGGCCCCAACATCATGAAGGGCTACTGGAACCGCCCCGAGGAAACCCAAAAGGCCCTCAAGGACGGCTGGCTCTATACCGGCGACATGGCCCGAATGGACCAGGACGGCTACTTCTACATCGTGGACCGCAAAAAGGACATGATCATCGCCGGCGGCTACAACATCTACCCCCGCGAGGTGGAAGAGGTCCTCTACCAGCACGAAGCCGTCCAGGAAGCCGCCGTGGTGGGCGTACCCGACCCCTACCGCGGGGAAACCGTGGCCGCCTTCATCGTCCTCAAGGAAGCCTACAGGGGCAGGGTCACGGAAAAGGACATCGAAGCCTTCTGCCGGCAAAACCTCGCCGCCTACAAGGTTCCCCGCATCATCCAGTTCCGGGACAGCCTGCCCAAAACCAGCGTGGGGAAGATCCTCAGGCGGGAACTCCGCGAAGAGTTTGCCAAAAGGCAGCCTTAGCTTTAGGCCCGCGCCCGGGCCACCGCCTCCCTGAAGACCTCCACCGCCCGGTCCACCTCGGCCTCCGTGGTGTAGCGTCCCAGGGAGAAGCGCAAGGAGGCCCGGGCATCCCTCGGAGAGCGTCCGATGGCCAGGAGGACATGGGAGGGCTCGAGGCTCCCCGCGGAGCAAGCCGACCCCGAGGAAACCGCCACCCCCATGAGGTCCATGGCGAGAAGCAAGGCCTCCCCATCCGCACCCTTCACCGTCACGTTTACCAGCTTGGGAAGGCGCCGCTCGGGATGGCCGTTGAGCTCCACCCCCTCCACGGAAAGCAAGCCCGCCTCGAGGCGCCGCCTCAAGGCGAGAAGCCGGGAGGACTCCTCCGGCAAGAGCCTTAAGGCCTTCTCCAGGGCTATCGCCATTCCATGGGCCAAGACTGGGCTTTGCGTGCCCCCCCGTCTTCCTCCCTCCTGCTTGCCCGGCACCAGGGGGAAGAGGTCCACCCCCTGGCGCACCAAAAGGACTCCAATCCCCTTCGGCCCATAGAACTTGTGGGCGCTCAAGGAGACCAGGTCCGCCCCCACCTCATCCACCCGGAAAGGCACCTGGCCCACGGCCTGTACGGCATCCGTGTGGAAAAGGGCCCCGTGGGCGTGGGCGATCCCGGCCATCTCCCGGATGGGGTAGAGGGTGCCAAGCTCGTTGTTGGCGGCCATGACGCTCACCAGGATGGTATCGGGCCTCAGGGCCTCCTCCACCTGCTCCGGGTAAACCAGGCCCAAGCGGTCGGGCCTGAGCCGGGTCACGGCAAAACCCAGGCGCTCAAGAAGCCGCAAGGCCCCCAGGACCGCGGAGTGCTCCACCTCCGTGCTCACCACATGCCCCTTCCCCTTGGCCAAGGCCACCCCCAAGAGGGCCAGGGCATCGGCCTCGGAACCCGAACCGGTAAAGACCACCTCCCTGGGGCGCACCCCCAGGAGGCTTGCGATCCGCTCCCGGGCTCCCTCCAGCACCCTTCTGGCTTCCTGGCCAAAGCGGTGGATGCTATTGGGGTTGCCGAAGATTCCCTCCACTTCGCGCATGGCCTGCTGGACCTCGAGGTCCAGGGGCGTGGTGGCCGCGTAGTCCAGATAGACCAAAGCCAAGGTTTCCTCCTTGCCCTCCATTCCCTTTGCCAAGGGCAAGCCCTAGCAGCCCTTTCTAAGACCCCTTGCCTAGCCTGCGGGCTGGAGCTGGATCAAGCGCTTGGCCTCGATGAGCTTCCGCTCCTCGATGAGGTCCTTCAAGGTAGTGCTCCCCAGGACCTGGCGCATGGCCAGATCCACCCGCTTCCAGAGGAGCTCGGTGGAGCACTGCCCCACCTTGGCGCAGGACTCCGGGTCCTCGATGCAGGAAACCGGGGCCAGGCTGCCCTCGAGGGCCTCCACCACCTCGAGGGCCGTCACCCTCTCGGGGGGACGGGCCAGGCGGTAGCCCCCCCTGGCCCCCCGCACGGAGCGGATGAACCCAGAGCGCCTAAGCTGGGCCGCGATCTGCTCCAGGTAGTGCTGGCTGATGCCCTGAGCCTCCGCCACCTCCTTAAGGGGCACCGCCTCCGGGGCCTTGAGGCCGATCTCCACCAGGGCCCTGAGGCCATATTGGGCCTTCGTGGACACCCACATGCCCCCAGTATAGCGCAAAGGCTTTATTTCCTCACGGAAAATACGATTTTCACGAAAGCCAGGCCAAACAAAGCCGCCTGCAGGAGCACGATACTGGCCCCGCTGGGCCAGTCCAGGAGGAAGGAGAGGAAAAGGCCAAGCACCGTGGAAAAGGAGGCCAGGAGGAGGGAAAGAAGGGTGAGCCCGGCAAAGGTGCGGCTCAAGAGCCTGGCCGCCGCCCCGGGGATCACCAAAAAGGCCGCCACCAGAATAATCCCCACCACCTTTACCGCCAGCACCAGGCTCACGGCAAGGAAGCCGGAAAGGAGGTAGTCGTGGAGAACCACCGGCACCCGGTCGGAAAGGGCCAGTTCCCGGTCAAAGGTGGCGTAGGCCAAGGGCCCCCACAGGGGAAGGAGGAAAAGGGCCAGGAAGAGGAGGAGGGCCATGGCCCAAAGGTCCGCGGGCCCCACCGCCAGAAGGGAGCCGAAGAGGTAGCCCATGGCGTCCCCCACGTACCCCCGGGCCTTGGAGAGGAAGACCGCCCCCAGGGCCACGGAGAGGGCGAAGAAGACCCCAATGGCCGTGTCCTCGGAAAGCTCGGTCTTCTCCTTCACCAGGGTGATGGCCATGGCCACCAGAAAGGTGAAGGGCAGGGCAAACCAAAGGGGCTCCCCCCTTAGGAAAAGCCCCAAGGCCACCCCGGCGAAGGCGGCGTGGGCAAGCCCATCCCCCAGGAAGGAAAGCCGCCTTTGCACCACGAAGGGGGAGAGCAATCCGGAAAGAAGGCTCACCAAAAGCCCTGCAAGGAGGGCCCTCTGGAAAAAGGGATAACCCAGGGCGTCAAGCATGCCCACCCCCTAGGTACAGCCCGTGGGCATGACCCAGGTGCCCAAAGGCCTGGCGCAGACACTCCTCGGTGAGGGCCCGCTCCGGCGGACCAAACCCCACCACCCTGCGGTTCATCACCAGGACGTGGCTGGCATGGTGGGCGGCCTCCCAGTCGTGGGTGATCATGAGCACCGTGGCCCCCGATTCCTCCTGGTAGGCCTCCAGGTACCGGTAGAGGTCCACCTCCCCCACCCGGTCCACCCCGGTGGCGGGCTCGTCCAAAAGGAGGATTCTGGGCCTACGGATGAGGGCCCGGGCCAGGTAGACCCGTTGGAGCTGCCCCCCAGAAAGCCAGCCCAAGGGGCGGAAGGCCAGTGCCTCCGCCCCCACCCGCCTTAAGGCGGAAAGGGCGTCCTCCCTTTCCCGGGGGGACAGGCGGAAGGGCCAGCGCCGCCTCAGACCCGTGGCCACCAGCTCCAGGGAAAGCGCCGGGAAGGAGCGGTCAAAGGTCTTGATCTGGGGCACGTAGCCGAACCACAGGGGATCGGTTTCTGTCAAGGAACGCCCAAAAACCCTGACTTCGCCCCGGAAGGGCACGAGGCCCAGGACGGCCTTCAAAAGGGTGCTCTTCCCCGCCCCGTTGGGGCCCACGATGGCCACGAAGGCCCCCTCTGGCACCTTCAGGCTGACGCCCTCTAGGGCCCTGAACTCCCCAAAGCGCACGGACAGGTCTCGGACCTCGAGGGCCACCACACAATAACGGTAATCCATTTTCAACATTTCAACAAGCCCGTCAAGCCCGGGGGCACGTCCCTAGGGGTTCCCGCCAGTCGGGTAGGACCCTGGCCCGCGCAGTCCCATCCCTCAGCTACCGGAACGGAACCCTGCCCTCATATACCCCCAAACGGGCCTTGGGAAAGGGTTGGCCGGGGTGGCATCAGAAGCTATGCTCCTCGGCGGGGAAAACCCCCTCCCGCACCTCCCGGACGAATCGGGATAGGGCCTCGTGGAAAAGCCTTTCCCCCTCCAGGTACCGCTTCACGAACCGGGGCTTGAACTCCCCGTAAAGCCCCACCACATCGTGGAAAACCAGGACCTGGGCGTCCGTGTGGGGGCCGGCCCCGATGCCGATGGTGTGGACGGATAGCCTTTCCGTGACCTCCTTGGCCAGGCCCGTGGGCACCATCTCCAGCACCACCCCATAGGCCCCCGCCTCCTCCAGGGCCAAGGCCCCTTTCAGGATGCGTTCGGCCTCCTCGGGGCGCCTCCCCTGCAGCCTGTAGCCCCCAAGCTGGCTCGCCGTCTGGGGGGTGAGGCCCACATGGCCCAAAACCGGGACCCCTGCCCGGGTAAGCCCTGCCACGATCCCCGCCACCTCCTCCCCACCCTCCAGCTTCACCGCATCCGCCCCACCTTCCTTCAGAAGCCGCTCCGCGGCGAAAAGGGCCCGATCCAGGGTGGCATAGGAAAGATAGGGCAGGTCCGCCACCAAGAAGGTATCCGGGGCCCCCCGCCGGGCCGCCTTGGTGTGGTGGAGCATCTCCTCCAGGCTCACGGGAACCGTGGAGGAATAGCCCAGCACCACCATGCCCAGGGAATCCCCCACCAGGATGGCGTCCACCCCAGCCCGCTCAGCTAGGCGGGCCGTGGGGTAGTCGTAGGCGGTGAGGTAGACGAGCCTTTGGCCCTTCGCATGGCGAAAGTCTTTTACCGTCCGGCGCACGGGAAAAGGCTATCATGAAAGGGCGTGGAAGTGCACCCGGACCTCGCCCTAAGGCCCAGGACCCTGGACGAGTACATCGGTCAGGAGAGGCTCAAGAAGAAGCTGAGGGTGTACCTCGAGGCGGCCAAGGCCCGGGGGGAGCCCTTAGAGCACCTCCTCCTCTTCGGACCCCCTGGCCTGGGCAAGACCACCCTGGCCCACGTGATCGCCTACGAGCTTGGGGTGAACCTGCGCGTCACCTCGGGGCCCGCCATAGAGAAACCCGGGGACCTAGCCGCCATCCTGGCCAACTCCCTGGAGGAAGGGGACATCCTCTTCATCGACGAGATCCACCGGCTAAGCCGCCAGGCGGAGGAGCACCTCTACCCGGCCATGGAGGACTTCAAGATGGACATCGTCATCGGCCAGGGGCCGGCGGCCCGCACCATCCGCCTGGAGCTTCCCCGCTTCACCCTGATCGGGGCCACCACCCGCCCGGGCCTCATCACCGCCCCCTTGAGGAGCCGCTTCGGCATCGTGGAGCACCTGGAGTACTACTCCTTGGAGGAGCTGGCCGAAGGGGTCAGGCGGGACGCGAGGCTTCTAGGGGTGGCCATCGCCGAGGAAGCCGCCCTGGAGATCGCCAAAAGAAGCCGGGGCACCATGCGCGTGGCCAAAAGGCTTTTCCGACGGGTGCGGGACTTCGCCCAGGTGGCGGGGGAGGAAACCATTACCCAGGAAAGGGCCCTGGAAGCCCTAAACGCCTTGGGCCTGGATGAGCTCGGCCTGGAGAAACGGGACCGGGAGATCCTGGAAACCCTAATCCTGCGCTTCGGAGGCGGCCCAGTGGGCCTGCAGACCCTGGCCACCGCCGTCTCCGAGGACCCAGGTACCCTGGAAGAAGTCCACGAACCTTACCTCATCCAGCAGGGGCTCCTGAAGCGCACCCCCCGGGGCCGGGTGGCCACGGAACGGGCCTACCGCCACCTGGGCTATCCCCCTCCCGTGGAACCCCTTCTCTAGGCCATGGTACGGGCCACCCTGGAAGAACTGGACCTGGCGGAACTCCTGAAGGCCCTGGCCGACCACCGCAAAAGCGCCGTGGTCACCTTCCGGGGGCGTCTTTATGGCCGGATCCACCTCCTTCACGGGCGCATCCTCTACGCCCGCACCGAGCCGGGACCCCACCTGGGGGAGTACCTGGTGCGCCTTGGCCATCTTTCCCTGGAGGAGGTTCAGGAGTTAGTGGAGCGCCAGGGGCGGGAAAACCCCGGAACCCCCTTGGGGGCCCTGGCCCTGGAGCTGGGCCTCATCGGGGAAGAGGAGCTTAGAGAGGCCCTCGAGGCCCAGGTCCTCGAGGCCCTGGCCACCCTGCTGGGGGAAAAGGAAGGGGAGATTCTAGCCGAGCCCCTGGGGGAGGGAAGCCAGGTGGCTTTGCCGGAAACCCTGGAAACCAAGGCCACCCTTCTGGAAGCGGCCCGGCGCCTGGACGAGTGGCGCCAAGGCCAGGTGGACCCCGACGAGGTCTTCCACTTGGTGGAGGACCCCACCCGCCACCCCCTCACCCCCGAGGCCTGGACGGTGTTGGAACTCTTGGACGGGGTGCGCCGAGCGAGAAGCGTGGCCCTGCTATCCGGCCTTCCGGAAGAGCAGGTTTACCATATCCTCTTTGAGCTGAAAAGCCGGGGGCTGATCCGCCCTTCCACCCTGCTGGCGGACGACCCCCTGGTTCTGGTGCTGGCGGAAAGCGGGGTGGTGCGGCGGCTTCTCCTCTACTTGCTGGAGGCCCACCGCTACCGGGTACAGCTCCCCTTGGACCTGGAGATGGCCCTCCGCCTTCTCAAGGAGAGGCCCAAGGCCATCATCCTCCAGGGAGAAAAAGCCTTGGAAATAGCCCGAAAGCTCAGGGCCCACCCCGAGGGCAAGCTGGCCTCCCTGTACCTGGTGAGCGAAACCCCCCCGGGGCTTCTCTTCCGTCCCCTCAGGGTTTTGCATCTCCCCAAACCCTTAAAGGCCCAGGAGGTGCTTAAGGCCCTGGCCCCCTTAAGGCGGGGGGGGCCCTAGTTGGGCCGTCTTCCCTCCCGCAGGATGGCCTCCGCCCGCTCCCGGTAGGTCAGAAGGGCCTGGTGCCACTCGTCGGCGGGGTGGACATGGGGCAGCACCGCCTCCGCACGGGCCAGGATCTCCTCAGGAGAGCGGTAACCCAGCTGGACCAGGGTGTCCACCACCATCTCCTGGGCTCCCACCCACTCCCGGCTTCCCTCCTCGGAAACCTCCGCCGCCTTACGGTAGTGGGCCAAGGCTTCTTCCAGGTGCATCAGGTCGTAGGCGATATGGCCCAGGATCAGCTCCCCTGCCGCCTCCGCCCCCTGGCGCATGGCCCTTTGGGCCATTTCCTCCGCCTCCTGGTACCGCCCCTGGCGGTACAGGGCCTCGGCCAGGTCCGCCAGGGCTTGGGCCCGGTAGGGGTAACCCTCTTCCCGCAGAAGGGCCTCCAGGTACTCCTCCGCCTCCAGGTAGGCCCCCTGGTCCAAGGCCGCCACCGCCATCTCATGGAAAACGTATCCCTTCTCCAGACCCTCAGCCCTGGCCAAGGCTTCCTGGAAGGCGGCCATGCCCTCGGCGTAGCGGCCCAGTCGGAGCAGGATCTGCCCCTCTAGGAGGGGGGTGCCGTAGGCCTTATGGCCGCTTTCCTCCTCCAGGGCTAGGGCCTTCAGCACCTCCTCCAGGGCCCGGTTGGGGTTATCCAGGAGGAAATGGGCCCGGGCCAGAAGGTAGTGGCGGGTGGCGGCGTCCTCCACGGGCTCCTCCCCCACGGCTCCCGAGGCCTCCTCAAGGGCCAGAAGGGCCCTTTCCCCCTCCCCCGCCTCCAGCCACATGGCGGCAGCATCCAAAAGGAGCCAGTAGCGCTCCAGCCCCAAGGCCAGCTCCGTCCCCCTCTCGTAGGCCAAGGCGGCCTCCCGGTAGCGGCCCAGCCTTTCCAAGGCCCTTCCCTTAAGCCCCTCCGCCCGCCAGGCCAAAAAAGCGGGAAGCCCTTCCTTAAGGGTCCTTAAAACCTCCTCAAACCGGCCCAGGTAGAAGAGGGCCTGGGCCTGGTGGTACCGGGCCCGGGGGTCCTCCGTGGGGAGGAAAAGGGCCCGCACCTCCTCCTCCCCCCGGCCCTCGAGGGCCAAAAGCTCCCCCAGAAGGGCCCGGTACAGGGGGTCGTACTCCAGTCCCCCAAGCTCATAGGCCTCCTCCAAGGCCCGGTGGGCCTTTTCCAGCCCCTCCTCCCCATAGAGGCTGTGGACCTCCGCCAAAAGCAGAAGGGCCTCCCGGGCCTCCGCTTTGGGGCCGAACAGGGCCTTCCGGGTAAGGCGCTCAATGGCGGTATCGTAATCCCCTTGGTGCAGGGCCTCGAGGACCCCCTTCATCGCCGCTAGAGGATACCACACCCCACGTTCTTTTACCCTAAAGGCGCTACCATAGGACCAGGGAGGTAGACCTTGCCGCAGCGAATTAATCCCTTCACCCTGGTCTTCTTGCTCCTTCTGGGCTATCTGGTCTATACCGCCTTCACAGGCCCTCCGGCCCCCACCCTTTCCTATACCGAGTTTCGCAAGCTGGTACGGGAAGGCAAGGTGGCCGAGGTTGTCCTAGAGGAAACACGGATTCTGGGCACCCTTAAGGAACCGGAGCGTTTCCCCACCCCCCAAGGGGGAAGCCAGGTGGCCAGGCGCTTCGCCGTGCCCTTGCCCCCGGCCCAGGTGACCGACCCCGAGCTATTGCGCTTCCTGGAGGAAAACGGGGTGAGGATCGTCACCAAACCCCCCTCCTTGTGGCCCCAGTTCCTCCTCTACCTGGGACCTACCCTCCTCCTCATCGCCTTCTTCTGGTTCTTCTTCATGCGGGCCCAAGGTGGGGCCGGGCAGGTGATGCAGTTCGGCCAAAGCCGCGCCCGGCTTTACGGCAAGGAGAAGCGGGTCAGCACCACCTTCAAGGACGTGGCCGGCCACCAGGAGGCCAAGCGGGAGCTCATGGAGGTGGTGGACTTCCTGAAAAACCCCCAGAAGTACCTGGAGCTAGGGGCAGAGATCCCCAAAGGCGTCCTCCTGGTGGGCCCGCCGGGCACGGGCAAAACCCTCCTGGCCCGGGCGGTGGCGGGGGAGGCGGGGGTACCCTTCTTCTCCGTTTCCGCCAGCGAGTTCATGGAGATGTTCGTGGGGGTGGGAGCAAGCCGGGTGCGGAGCCTCTTCGAGGACGCCAGAAAGAGCGCCCCCAGCATCATCTTCATCGACGAGCTGGACTCCATCGGCCGCAAACGGGGGGCAGGCATCGGGGGCGGCCATGACGAGCGGGAGCAGACCCTGAACCAGATCCTTTCCGAGATGGACGGCTTCGAAAAGGACACCTCGGTGATCGTCCTGGCCGCCACCAACCGCCCGGACATCCTGGACCCCGCCCTCTTGCGCCCCGGGCGCTTTGACCGCCAGGTGGTGGTGGGCCTCCCCACCCTGGAAGAGCGCCGGGACATCCTCCTGGTGCACATGCGGGGCAAACCCATCGCCGAGGAGGTGGACGCTTTGGAACTGGCCCACCTCACCCCGGGCTTCTCCGGGGCCGATCTGAAGAACCTGGTCAACGAGGCAGCCCTGCTGGCGGCCCGGGATAGCGCCAAGAAAATCCGCAAGGAGCACTTCCTGAAGGCCCTGGACAAGATCGTCCTGGGCCTCGAGCGGCCCGCCCTTAAGCTTTCCGAGGAGGAGAAGAGGGCCGTGGCCTACCACGAGGCCGGGCATGCGGTGGTGGGAGAGGTCCTCCCCCATGCGGACAAGACGGAAAAGGTTTCCATCGTCCCCAGGGGCATGGCCTTGGGTGCCCGCTGGAGCAAACCCGAGGAAAGGGTTTTGGTTTCCAAGGACCACCTTATGGACGAACTGGCCGTCCTCATGGCGGGCCGGGTGGCGGAGGAGCTCTTCACCGGCACCGTGACCACCGGGGCCCAGGACGACTTCAAACGGGCCACCCAGATCGCCAAACGTATGGTCCTGGACTGGGGTATGGGGGAGCACTTCAAGAACATCGCCTGGGGTTCGGACTCCGGCCCCATCTTCCTGGGTGAGGAGATCGCCAAGAAGAAGGACCACTCCGAGGAAACCGCCCGCCTCATCGACCAGGACATCCGCAAGATCCTGGACGAAGCCTACGCCAAGGCCCGCCAGGTCCTCATGGAGCACGCCCCCGCCATGCACAGAATCGCCGAGGAACTCCTTAGGGAGGAAACCATCCCCGGGGAGCGGGTGCGGGCCATCCTCAAGGAAACCCAGGCGGTGCAAAGGGCCTCGGAGGAAAGCGCCTAGCAAAGGGCGGGAAGCGCCTTTTCGGCCTCCGAGAGAAGGGTCTGCTTTGTGGGATCATCCCAGCCCAGGAGAGGGGCCATGAGGTCCCCCACCCGGGGCAGGGCCTCCTCCGCCCGCTTCCGGTCCAGAAGGGCCAGGCCCAGCCTGCGGGCCAGCACGTCCAGGGGCTTTTGGGCAAGCTCCTCCCGCACCGCCCACACTACCTCCCCCTCCAGGTAGGGAAGCCCGGGGAGAAGGGGCCTATCCCCCAAGGCCGCCACCTCGAGGGCCAGGGTGCCGTAGTGGGTGTAGAGGTGCTCGGCCACCGCTTCTGGCAAGGGCAAGGGCAGCCTGGGCCCCGCCCCCAGGAGGGGGGTACGGTGGCTCGGGGAAGGAGGAAGGGAAAGGGAGAGGTCCCGGGCCAGGCGTTCCAGGAGGTCCAGGGCCATGAGGCGGAAGGTGGTCCACTTTCCTCCGGTGAGGGTGTAGAGGCCCCGTTCCTCCAGGATGAGGTGGTCCCGCACCAAAAGCCGGGTCTCCCCCTTCCCCACCAAGGGCCTGAGGCCCGCCCAGGCGGCCCGGACCCTATCCGAGAGGTCTCCCAGGTAGGGCCGGATCTCCTCCAAGAGGTAGGCCACCTCCTCCTCCCGGGGCAAGGGGCAGGCCGTAGCCTCGGCCAAGAGGTCGGTGGTACCCAAAAGGGCCCGGCCCTGCCAGGGCAGGAGGAAGAGGACCCGGCCGTCCCGGGTCTTGGGCAGGAGGAGGCCCACCCGCAAGGGGTAGTCCAGGACCAGGTGGGTCCCGCTGGAGGGGGTGAGGAGGGGGGGAAGATGGGGATCCAAAAGGTGGCGCACCCGGTCCGCCTGGGGACCGGTAGCGTTCACCACCGCCTTGGCGTGGACCTCCACCTCCTTTCCCGTGAGGCGGTCCCGCACCACCGCGCCCCGCACCCTTCCCCCCTTCAGGAGGAAGCCCGTGGCCTCGGCGTGGTTCAGGGCCACCGCCCCCCGCCCGATAGCGGAGAGGATGAGGGCCAGGTTCAGGCGGTAGTCGGCGAACTGCCCGTCCTGGTAGAGGATGCCCCCCAGGGTGGGGGGAAGGCCGGGGAAGAGGGCCTGCACCTCCTTGGAAGGAGCGTAGCGGCTTGGGGCCAGCCGCCTCCTTCCTGCCAGCAGGTCGTAGAGCTTGAGGCCGAGCCCGTAGTAGGGGATCTCCAGGGGGCGGAAGAGGGGGGTGAGGAGGGTTAAGGGCCTGGCCAGGTGGGGGGCGAGCCCCATCACCACCCTCCTCTCCCTGAGGGCGTCCCGCACCAAGCGGAGCTGCCTCGAGTCCCGGTGCTTCACCGCCAGCTCCAGGTAGCGCACCCCCCCGTGGAGGAGCTTGGTGGAGCGGCTGCTGGTCCCCGCCCCGAAGTCCCCCGCCTCCACCAAGGCCGCCTTCAGGCCCCTCAGGGTGGCCTCCCACAACACCCCCGCCCCCGTGGCCCCACCCCCCAGGATCAGGAGGTCCAGGGGCTCCTTAAGGCGTTCCCAGAGCTCCTCCCGGCTTGTCATCCCTCCTCCCCCGCCCAGCCCAAAGCCCGCTCCACCGCCCGCCGCCAACCCCCATGGAGGACCTTCCGCTTTTCCTCTGGCATCCGAGGGTCAAAGCGCGCCTCCAGGGTCCAGGCCCCCTTCACCTCCTCCAGCCCCAGGACCCCCGCCCCCACCCCGGCCATCCAGGCCGCCCCCAGGGCGGTGGTCTCCGTGACCTTGGGCCTCAGGACCGGCACCCCCAGGAGGTCCGCCTGGATCTCCAGGAACAAGGTGTTTTGGGCCATCCCCCCATCCACACGGAGTTCCCGTAGGGGCAGGCCCGCCTCCTCCTCCATGGTCCGCACCACGTCCACCACCTGGAAGGCGACTCCCTCCAGGGCCGCCCGGGCCAGGTGGGCCCTGGTGGTGCCCCGGGTGAGGCCCAGAATGGCCCCCCGGGCGTAGGGGTCCCAGTAGGGGGCCCCCAGGCCCGTGAAGGCCGGGACCAGGTACACGCCCCCGCCATCCGCCACCTCCCGGGCCAGGGCCTCCACCTCGGCGCTCTCCCGGATCAAGCCCAGGCCCTGAAGCCACCCCACCACCGCCCCCGCCATGAAGACGCTTCCCTCCAGGGCGTAACTCACCTTGCCCCCCAGGCTCCAGGCCACGGTGCTGAGGAGGCCTTTTTGGGAAGGGACAGGCTGCTCCCCTGTGTTCAGGAGCAGAAAGGCCCCGGTCCCGTAGGTGCACTTCCCCTGCCCCGCCTCCAAGGCCCCCTGCCCGAAAAGAGCTGCCTGCTGGTCCCCCAGCACCCCGCGGATGGGAATGGGAGACCCGAAGAGCTCCGGAAGGGTCTTTCCAAACTCCCCATCCGAGGGGCGCACCTCGGGCAGCATGGCCCGGGGGATTCCCAGAATCCCCAGAAGCTCCTCGTCCCAAGAGAGGGTGTGCAGGTTGAAAAGCAGGGTGCGGCTGGCGTTGGAGGGATCGGTGGCGTGCACCCTGCCCCCGGTGAGGCGGTAGAGGAGCCAGGTGTCCACGGTGCCGAAAAGGGCCTCCCCCTTTTCCGCCCGCTCCCTAAGGCCGGGCACGTTCTCCAAAAGCCAGGCCAGCTTGGTGCCGGAGAAGTAGGGGTCCAGAAGAAGCCCGGTGCGCTCCCGGAAGAGGGGCTCAAGCCCTTGGGCCTTTAGCTTCTGGCACAAAGGGGCCGTGCACCGATCCTGCCAGACGATGGCGTTATAGAGGGGCCTCCCCGTGCCCCTCTCGAACACGAGGGTGGTCTCCCGCTGGTTGGTGAGGCCCAGGGCCACCACCTCCTTGGCCTCCACCCCGGCCTGGCGCAAAACCTCCTGGGCCACCCCGAGCTGGCTCGCCCAGATCTCCAAAGGGTCGTGCTCCACCCAGCCCGGCCTGGGGTAAAGCTGCCGGAACTCCCTCTGGGCCATGGCCACAAGCCTCCCCTCCAGGCTGAAGAGGATGGCCCGGCTGCTGGTGGTGCCTTGGTCCAGGGCGAGAAGATACCTCATAAGGCCTCCCTTAGCCGCCTGGCGGCATCCTCGGGCAGGGCGTCCACCACGAAGGTGCCCGCCCCAAGCTCCGTGCCCGCCAGGAACTTGAGCTTGTCCTTGGCCCGTTTGGGCGGGTAAAACTCCACGTGGAAATGGAAGGTGCGCTCCTCCCCCAGGGGGGCGGCGTGGAAAACCATCACGTAGGGGAAGGGTTCGGCGAAAAGGGCATCGTAGCGGGCCACCACCCGGCCCAGAAGCCGGGCGAAGGCGGCCATCTCTCCCTCGGAAAAGGTCCAAAGCCCAGGGTGGCGCTCCAGAGGGGCCACCCAGACCTCAAAGGGGTAGCGGGCAAAGGGGGGCACGAAGGCCAAAAACCCCTCCTCCCGGTCCACCCGGTAGGGCTCTAGGTGGGGGAAAAGCTCCAGGAGCACGGGCCTTTCCCGGAAAACCTGGCTTTCTTGCTCCAAGATAGGGGGCACAAAGGGGTAGGCGTAGATCTGCCCGTGGGGATGGTGGAGGGTCACCCCCACCGCCTCCCCCCGGTTCTCGAAGGGCATAACGAACCGGATCCCCTCGAGGGCATACAAGGCCCGGTACCGGTCCCGCCAAACCCAGGCCAGGAGGAGCCTTTCCTCCTCCGTGAGGGTGGCCAGGCTTCCCACGTGGGCCTGGGTGTACACCACCACCTCGCACCGGCCCAAAGCCCTCTCCGCGGGAACGGGAAGCCCTTCCGGGGGAGGGGTGGGCCTTGGCACCAGGGAGGGAAACCGGTTCTCAAAGACCGCCACCTGGAAGTGGGCAAAGGGGATCTCGGTGGGGAAGCCACCTTCCCGGCTGGGGCAAAGGGGGCAGTGCTCTTTGGGAGGCAAGAAGGTCCGCTCCTGGCGGTGGGCGGCGTAGACCACCCACTCCCCCCGCAAGGGGTGGTAGCGGAGGTGGGGGCTTGGGGAGAAGAACCCCGCCCCCTCCGGTACGGAGGGCTCCTCGGCCACGGGCAAGACCTCCGCCTCGAGGGGATGAAGCCCGTAAAGGATCAGCTCCCGCCCGTCCTTCTTGCGATGCACGTGCTTATAAAAGGGCTTATAAAAGGATGGCATAGTCCAAGACCTCCTCCCCCACCTGGTAACGGTAGGGGCCAAGGGGCTTTACCTCCTTATCCCGGCTCAGAAAGGCCCAAAGCCTTTCCCTTTCCTCCGGGGAAAGCCAGGAGGGGGGGTCGGAGGTGGCCTTGAAGCCGGTGATCTCCCCCATGGCCTCCTGCAGGCGCATCTCCTCAGGGAATAGCAGCGAGAAACGGCTCCGGAAGAAAGCCACGTCCGGGTCCACCTGGACGTTTTCCCACAGCCAAAGCCGGTGCAGGGTGGTGCGGAGGGCATTCCTTAGCCCCGGGCCCGTGGGGTCCTGCAGCCAGAAGGAGCGGTCCTCGTTGTCCCAGTAGGGGGCCACGTCCGGACCCACCCTGAGGCCATCGGCAAGCCCCAAGGAGGCCAGGATGGGGGCCCCACAGAAGAGGAGATAGGCCTCCCCCGCTTCCTCCCGTACCCTCTCCATGGCCCTCCGGTACCGCCCCTCCCCTTCGGCTCCAGGAAGGGCAGCGGCATAGAGAAAGTCCAGCTTCAGGTAGTCGTACCCCCACTCCCTTGCCTTCCGCACCAAGGAAGCCACATAGTCCAGGACTTCCTCGTTCCCCGAGTCCAGGGCATAGAGGGGTTTCCCCCAGTTGAAGCCCGCTGGGACGGGCCGGCCTTCCCCATCCCTAAGCAACCACTCGGGGCGGGAATGCCGAAGGGGGCTGTCCTGGGTCACCAAAAAGGGGGCCAGCCAGAGCCCCGCCCGTAGGCCCTTTTCCCGGATCCTATCCGCCAAAAAGGCCATCCCCCGGGGGAAGCGATCGTTTGGCTCCCAGTCCCCGAGGGCCTTCTGCCAACCGTCGTCCACCTGGAAAACCTCAAAGGGAAAGGCAGCCACCTCGTCTAAGGCCTGGAGGAGGAGAGCCTCGCTGATCTTCGTGTAAAAGCTATACCAGGAGCACCAGACCCTGGGGGGCCTGCCGGAAAGGCGGTGGGGAAGGTACCGGGCATAAGCGGCAAACACCTCTTCTTCCGGACCGTAGGCCAAAAACCAGCGCCCTTCCCCCAGGGCGTACCGCCCCAAAAGCGCCTCCTCCCGCCCCAAAACCCTAGCCCCCAGATCCAGGGCCCCCAGGAGGAGAACCTGGCCTCGAGGAGAGCGCAAGGCCCCAAGGCCGCTTCCCCACCAGGCCTTCCCCCAGTCCGCAGCCTCGAGGAGAAAGGGGTCGTCCGCCTGGGGACGACGTTCTTTGGGGAAAAGAGGCCTGGGAGGCTCCCTCGGGTCCACCCAGGAGGCCAAGCTCCAACTCTGCCAGCCGTGGCGGAAAAACTGGCTTCCCCTGAAGGGGGGAAAGACCCGGACCTCCCTTCCCTTAAGGAGGTACCCTCCGGACACCGGCTCCGCAGAAGGGGCCAGAATGGCCACCTCGAGGCGGCTTCCCTGAAGAGGATCCGAGAACTCCAGCCGCATGCCCACCCTCCCTAGGAGCCTCCTGCCCCTGGCATTCTACCCTTGGTCCCGTAAGGGAAGCGAAAGGCCAGAGCCAGGGCCAAAAGGGCAGCCACGAAAGGAGGCCCCGCCATAAGGAAGCGGAAGGCAGCCTCCGGATTTGGCCCCGGAACCTCCCCGCTCACGTAGCCGAAGAGGGGGGTAAGGAGGGCAAAGGAAAGGGCCTGTAGGGGCCCGGAAAGCCGATTGATAAACCCATAGACGCTATAGTAGACCCCTTCCCGCCTCCTTCCCGTGAGCTGAGCGTCCCGGTCGATGACCTCCGCCAGAAGGACATCCCCCAAGACCAGCACCCCGCCAAACCCCACCCCGATGAGGAAGCCCACGGGCAAAGCCTCAAGAAGGGTGCGGGGCAGGGAGAGAAGAAGGGCCCCCAGGGCCAAGAGAGCGATGGCCAGGAGCCAGGCTCCCTTAGGGCCCAAACTCCCTGCCAGCCGGGCCCAGAGAAAGACCGAGGGCAAAGCGGCCAGGAGGACCGCAGCGAAGAGCAGGGAGGTAGCCTCCGGCCCCAGGCCTAGGGCGTACTTGGCGTAAAAGGGCATGGCCGCACCCAAAAGCCCCACGGCAAAGAGGAGGAACAAGGCGGCCAGGGAGTAGATCCAGAAGGCCTGGTTCCCCAGGGTGTAGCGGAAGGCGGGGATGAGGGGAAGAGGCTTGGCCAGCTGCGCCTTGGGGTCTTCCCGGATGGCCAGGAGGAAGAGGAGGACCAGCACCCCCCCGATGGCTCCATAGAGGAGGGCCATGCCAGAAAAGCCCACGGCGGTGTAGACCAGGGGGGTCAGGGCGATGCTCACCGCCAGGCCCACGAAGTAGAACCCCTGCCGCCAGGCGTTGGCCCGGGCCCGCTCCTCCTCCTTGTGGAAAAGCTCGGGGAAAAGGGCCGCGTGGTTCACCCAGGTGAGGGCGGCGAAGGTCTCAAAGAACAGGATCACCCCAAGGCAATACCAGAAGAGGGCAGGCCCCTGAAAGAAGGACCCGGGGACATCGAAGGTGAGGTAAAAGGCCAAGAGCAACAGGGGAAGCCCCAGGAAAAGCCAGGGCCGCCTCCGGCCCCAGGGGGTCCTGGTGCGGTCGGAGAGGTAGCCGAAGAGGGGATCGTTCACCGCATCCCAGACGGAAAAGACCAAGCGGGCCAAGGCGAAGGCGCTGGCGGCCAAACCCAGATGGTCCAGGTAGTAAAAGGCCAGGTAGGTGCCGAAGGTCTGGCCCGGCAGGGTTAGGCCCAAAGCACCCAGGGCATAGGCGATCTGGGCCGGGATCACCAGGCCACCCCCAGGGGCAGGATAGGCTCCAGATACTCCACCTCGAGGACATGGCGGGACCAAAGCCTCTCCCCCTCGTAGGCTTCCCCCACCAGGCGGTAGGCGCCAGGGGTAAGCCCCCTCAAAGCCTCCTGGAGGGGAAGGAAGCGGGCCTGGACCTCGAGGGGGCTTTCCCAAAGCTCCCCCAGGCTGAAAAACCGCCTGGCCTCCCCGGGGGCCAGGGCCACCTCCTCTTCGTAAAGGGAAAGGTCTTGCGGGCCTTCCAGGAAAAGGTGGACCCGAAGGCTTAGGGGCCTTTCCAGGTCGCTTACGAGCCAGGCCTCCTGCAGGGGAGGCCCCCCCACCTCCATCCTTTCCCGGTAGGGAACCAGGGAGAGGAGAACCAGGCTGCTGGCCTCCTTCAGGGCGTGATAGCCCTTCTTGGGGACCCGCTCCACGTCCACCACCGCCCAGGTGATCCCCTCCCAGGGCTCCACGAACATGAACTGGAAGTAGCCCACCACCCTCCCCTTCCCCCGCCGGTAGGCGTGGATGGCAAACTCCAGTAGCCTCGCCTGGTAGGCCTGGGAGTTCTCCACAAACTCCTCCAGGGACCCCCCAACCTCCACCCCCGCCACCCGGAAGGTCTCATGGGGCTGGAAGTTGTGGTAGGCCCAGACCTCCCACCTAGGAGGCCAGGCCGCCTCCCCCAGGACCCGGCGCAGGAGCTCCGCCCGGGGCAGGGCCTGGGCCCCGAACTCGGAAGGGAGAGGCGCCCCGGGGAGGGCCAGGAAGTCCCGTATATGCCCCCAGTACCACCCGGGGTAGGGGTGCTCGCGGAAATCCGAGGCCTCCTTCACCGGACGGGTGGGGTCTTCGGCCCTGAGGGCAGCGGAAAGGAGGGGGCCTAAGGTGTGGCGGTTGTGGGTGGGCTCGTTCTGGGCGCACCAGAGGTAAATGGAGGGATGGGCCCCAAGAAGCTCCACCATGGCCCGCACCTGGCGCAGGGCCTCCTGGGCGAAGGCCTCGTCGGGGGCGTACCCCCACTGCAAGGGGAAGTCCTGCCAGACCAGGATCCCCTCCCGGTCGCAGGCCCGGTAGAAGGCAGGGTGGGTCACGTGGGCGTGGACCCGCACCGCGTTCAGGTTGGCCTCCTTGAGGAGGGCCACGTCCCTTTGGGCCATGGCCTCTGTGTAGCCCGCCAGCCACTGGGTGGGGATGGCGTTGGTGCCCCTTAGGAAAAGCCTCCTGCCGTTCAGGAGGAGCCAGCCCTCAGGGTCCAGCCCCACGGTGCGGAAGCCCAGGGGGGCGCTGAGGCTGGCCCCCAGGAGCTCCGCCTCGAGGCAGAAGAGGTGGGGAAAGCCCCGCTCCCGCACCTCCCAGAGGGGCATCTCCGGGAGGTCCCACACCACCTCCCGCCAAGCCCTCCCCGCCTCCCCTTCCAGGAGGGCCTCCCCCTCCCGGGCTTCCCCCGGGAAGTTCTCCGGAAGAAGCCTCAGGCTTAGGGGCTCCCGAAAGGCCCTAGGGGCATCCACCAGGAGCCGCACCAGAAGCCGCCAGCCTCCGGGCCGGGGGTGGAGGCGGTGGGTAAGCCCGAGTAGAGCCACCTCCTCGCGGAAGAGCACCTCCACCCCGTCCCAAAGACCCCCTGTGCCCCGCTCCTGGCCCCTTGCCGTGGTCCCCCCAGGGCGGCAGTCGTGCTGGCCCAAGACCCCCTTGATCTGCCGCTTGAACCGAGGCCAAACCCCCAGGGGCTCCTTGGGGGCGGCAACCCGGAGGAGGAGCTCCCGCCCCGGGGGAAGCTCCAAGCGCCAGGGGAAGAAGTACCCCTCGTGCCGCCCCAGGTAGGTGCCATCCAGCCAGGCCTCCTGGTAATAGTCCCCAAGGGAGTAGAGAAACCGCCTTAGGCCCCCCTCAGGAAGGGAAAACCGGTACCAGCCCACCTCCGCCTCCAAGCCCTCCAGGGTCCACTGGTGGGGCAACGCCACCTCCCGCCAACCGGCCCGGGGAAGCTCCGCAGGGGTCTGCGCCTCATGGGCTAAAAACCAGGCTCTTTGCAGCCTCATCCTTCCACCTCCAAAAGGGCCTCTTGGAAGGGAGGAAGGCGGACGCTCCCGGCTTCAGCCCGGTACCCCTTCCCCTCCACCCAAGCTCTAAGAAGCCTCCCGCCGAAAAGCCTCAGGCCCACCCCCTCCCAGGGCCAGGGGTATTCCCCCTGGCTTTCCCAAAGGAGGCGGAAGCCTCCCCCCGCCCTTTCCAGACGGAAGCGGTCCCGCCTGGAGGCTCCCTCCCCATCCCCCTCATCCCAGTACAGGCGGCCTTCCGCACCGCCTTCCCCCGGGTAAAGGTGCAGGGCAAGGCCCCCTTCCTCCAAGAGGGGCAGGATGGACCCGGCCCGCACCAAAAGGGGAATCCGCTTTAGGGAAGCGGGAAGCCGTACCCGGGCGGGGCCCTCCAGGACTCCATCCTCCTCCCAGAGGTACCACCTGCCCTTGGACAAGGGCACCTCCTTAGCCCTGGCCCCTTCCTCCAGGACCGGGGCCACCAGGAGGTCTCTTCCCAACAAGAAGGCCTCCTCGAGGTCTGCCCCATCAGGCTGGCCCCCTTGCAGGAAAAGGGGCCTGAGGAGGAGAAGCCCCTCCCGGCTCGCCCGATAGGCCAAGGTGTAGAGATAAGGAAGAAGCCTTTCCCTAAGCTCCATAGCCCAGCGCACCCCCTCCAAGACCTCCTCCCCAAAGCGCCAGGGCTCCCGGCGCCTGGTCCAGCGGGCGGAGTGGAGGCGGAAAAAAGGGGTAAAGGCGGCAAGCTGGAACCATCGCACATAGAGCTCGGGGGAGGGGTTTCCGCTAAAGCCCCCGATGTCCGAGCCCACGAAGTACACCCCGGAAAGGGAAAGGCCCAGGAGGGCCCGCAGGGTGGTCCTCAGGCCCTCCCAGCTGCTCTCCACATCCCCGGTCCAGGCCCAGGCGTAGCGCTGCACCCCGGCAAACCCCGCCCGGGTGAGGAGGAAGGGCCGGCGAAGGGGGGCATGTTCCCGGAATCCCTCAAAGCTGGCCCGGGCCATGAGGAGGCCGTAGAGGTTGTGGGCTAAGGCATGGTCCCCCCCTTGGCCCTCGAGGGCATGGCGGATGCTCCGGGGAAAGGTGGGCTCGCCCCAGGCGGCAAAGAGGGCGGGCTCGTTCATGTCCAGCCAGAAGCCGGAAACCCCCATGTCCAAGAAGCCCTTAAGCCTCTCCCCCCACCAGGCCCGGCCCTTGGGGTCGGTGAAGTCGGGGAAAGCAGCAAGCCCAGGCCAGACGGGACCCAGGAAAACCTCCCCCGAGGGCAAACGGCAGAACACCCCCTTCCTTAGGCCCTCCTCATAAGGGGAAAATCCCCTTTCTCCCTTAATCCCGGGATCCAGGATGGGCACCGTGTGCACTCCTCTTTTCCGGAAGGTCCGCACCATGCCCCCCAGGTCGGGAAAGCGCTTTTCATCCACGGTGAACACCCTGTATCCCCGCATGTAATCGATGTCCAGGTGGACCGCCTTCAGGGGAAGGTTCCGCTTCAGGAAACCCTCCACCACCTCCTCCACCTCCTTCCGGGTCCTAAGTCCCCAGCGGGCATAGTGGAAGCCCAGGGCCCAGCGGGGCGGCAGGGGTGGAAGGCCGGTGAGGCGCACATAACGGGCCAGGGCTTCCTCCAGGGGCCCCGGGATCAGGTAGTAGCGGAAGGTTCCGCCAAGAAAGCCCACCAGGGCCTCGCCTTCCCGCAGGTCGGCAAAGCCATCCGCAGGGTTCTCGTAAAAGGCCAGGTACCCTCCCTCGGGCTTTTGGGAAAGCCAAAGGGGTACCGAAAGGTAGAGGGGATCCTCCCCGGGGCTGTAGCTTCCCCCAGGGTCCTGGTTCCAGAAACGGAAGACCCCACCCCGGCGGTCCAAGGTATAGGCCCTTTCCCCAAGGCCAAAGACCCTCTCTTCCGGGGCCAGGTGCACCCGGTGCCGCCAGGCCCTCCTCGAGCGCTCGGGGTAGGCCTCCTGCCTGAGAAGCCTTCCCGCCCCATCCCAGAGGGTCAACCCTTCCTCCTCCACCGCCAGGGCCAGGTGGGGGGTTCTAAGAAGGCGGCCTCCCTCCTGGCGCTCGGGCTCAAAGGGGGAGGCTTCCTCCGCCCCCGCCAGGGCGTAAGGAGGCACCGCCTCGCCGGGAAACCAGGTGAGGCGGAGGAGGTCCTCTCCCAGGAAGACCGCTTCCAGTTCCACCTCCTGGAAACGCACCCTCACCCCGCCGGGAATGGCCTTTAGGCCCAGGGGCTTCCCCACCCCTTGCCATGGGAGGAAGGGGGTCTTGGGCTCCCACCGATCCCGCTTCCTGGCGTACTGGATGGCCAAAAGGAGAACTCCCGGGCCCAGAAGGGCCACCATTTCCACCGCATTCCAAAGTTTCTTCAGCAAGCCCTTTCGCGGCGCACCCATAACCTACCCCCAAAGCATCCGTCTGGCCTCGCACCCCTCCAGGAAAGCCCGCACCCTCTCCGGGGGCACCTTGGGCCTGCGCCAGAAGTCCAAAAGCCCGTTTTCCTCCTGGAAGGTGTCGTAGAGCTGGGTGTAGCAAAACCCGCCCAGGAGGCTTTCGCAGGCCACCTCCAAATAACGGAGAACCTCCTGCAAGAAGGCCTCCTCCCCCTCCACCTCCCGGTACCCCCAGCCCGGGGTGGAGCCCTTGAGCCTTACACCCCCGAACTCGGAGAGGAAGGGGTGCACCCCTTCAGGAAGAACCTCCCAGGAAAGGGGCCGGCCCATGGGGGCCAGGGGAAAGGGCTTCTGGCGGTAGCGGCGGGCAAGGACCTCGGGGGGAGCGTAATCGTGCACGGTATAGAGGTCCCAAAAGGACCCGTGCTCAAAGCCGTCGTTATCCACCAAAAGGCGCGTGGGGTCCAAGGAGCGGGCCAGGAAAAACACGCCCTGGAGGAAGAAGCGAGCCTCAGGCCCCCAAGGCCAAAGGCCCCAGCTCTCGTTGAAAAGGACCCAGGCCACCACGCTGGGGTGGTTGTGGTCCCGCTCCAAGGCCGCCACCAGCTCGGCCAGGTAGCGCCGGGCGGCCTTGGGAGAGAAGCGGAAGAAGCTTGGCATCTCGGCGAAGACCAAAAGTCCTAGCCGATCCGCCAGGTGGAGGTAGCGGGGGTCCTCCAGCTTCTGGTGCTTGCGCACCCCGTTGAAGCCCAGGGCCTTAACGAGCTCCACGTCCCGCCTAAGGGCGGATAGGCCAGGCGGGGCCAGGTGCCCCTCCGGCCAAAGCCCCTGGTCCAGGACCAGCTTGGGGTAGTAGGGCTCCCTGTTGAGGAAGAAGACCCCTTGCCGGGCGGAAACTTCCCTTAAGCCCCCGTAGGAGTAGGCCTCGTCCAGAACCCGCCTTCCCCCGAGGAGGCGGAGGCACAAGGGGAAAAGCACCGGATTCTCCGGGCGCCAGAGGAAAGCCCCGGCCTCTCCCTTTAGGGGAAGCCCCAAAAACCCTCGGGCAAGCCCGCCGGCAAGGGGAAAACGGGCTTCCAGCCAAGGCTTTTCCCCAAAGGGAACCTCCCCCCGCACCCCCGGAAAAAGGGCCACCTCCACCGCATCCCCTTCCCCCACGGCCTGGACCTCCAGGTGGAAGCCCAAGGCCTCGAGGTCCGGGCGGAGGCGAAGGGAGGCGATATGGCTTTCCGGAACCCATTCCAGCCAAACTGGCTGCCAGATCCCCGTGGTCCTCGGGTAGAAGATGCCCTCGGGCTCCCCCAGGGCCTGCTTGCCCCTAGGCTTTTCCGGATCCGAGGGATCGTCCTCCGCCCGCACCAGGACCTCCAAGGGCCTCCCCAGGAAGGGGGTGAGCTCCAGGCCAAAGGGGGTATGCCCCCCTTCGTGTTCCAGGACCCGGGCCCCGTTCAAAAAGACCTCCGCCCGGTAGTCCACCGCTCCAAAGCGCAGGAAAAGCCGAAGGCCGGGCCTGGGCTTTACCCTTAGGACCTTCCGGTACCAGGCCACCTGCACCCAGGGTTCGCCCACCCCGCTACCCGGGGCCTCGGGGGGAAAGGGCACCTGGATGGTGCGGTCGAAGCGCACCTTCGTGGGGTCCTCGGCCTCGTTCAAGGAGAGGTTCCACGGGCCCTCGAGGTCCTTCCAACCCGGGCGCTGGAGGGTGGGCCTGGGATGGTTAGGGTCCAGCTTCATAGGGCTCTACTCCTTGATCTCGTGGGGGAAAAGGGCCGCAAGGAAGTAGGCCAGCAGGATAGCCACCCCCGGAATCACCGCCACCAGGAAGCGGAAGGCCAAACCCGGGTTCGGCCCGGGGTTTTCCCCGCTCACATACCCAAAAAAGAGTCCAAGGAGGGCGAAGGAAAGCCCCACCAAGGCCCCTGAGGCCCGGCCAAAAAGCCCCACCAGGCTGTAGTAGGCCCCTTCCCGCCGGGTGCCCGTCCCCTCAGCGTCCAGGTCTATCACCTTGGCCATCACCACCTCCCCCGTGACCCTAACCCCGGCAAACCCCACCCCCACCAAGGCCCCCACCAGGATGGCGGAAAGGAGGCTTTGGGGAAGGAAAAGGAGCAAGGCCGCCACGCCCATGAGGAGGTGGGCGAGCCGCCAGGCCCTTTTGCCCCCCAGGGTCCTTGCCAGCCGGCCCCAGAGGAAGACCGAGGGTATAGCCACCAGGAAAACGGCGGCGAAAAGAAAGGTGGTGGCCCCTTCCGGCAGGCCCAGGCTGTGCTTGGCATAGAAGGCCATCCCCGTTTGGATCACCATGCGCCCAAACTCAAAGAGAAGCCCCACCAAAGCCGCCACCCAGAAGGCCCGGTTCGCCAGGACCAGGCGGAAGGACTCCCTTAGCCCCAGGCCACTTTCCGCCTTGGGGTCCTCCTGGATGCCTGGGAAGAAGAGGAGAAAGGCCACAAGGGCAAGCACGGCGAAGAGGAGGGCCATGCCCAAAAACCCCACCTGGGCGTAGACCAGGGGGGCCACGGCAATCCCCAGGATCAAACCGAAAAGCTCCGTGCCCCGCTTCAAGGCCGCGGCTCCCGCCCTCTCGCCAAGGCCCCGGAACATCTCCGGGAAGAGGGCCCCGTAGTTGGTCCAGACCACGGTGGCCATGGTTTCATAAAGGACAATGCCCACGGCAAAGTAGTAGGGCAGGACCTGAGGGGAGCGGGCCCAGTCCGGCACCCAGAAGACCAGGAGGTAGAAGAGAAGAAACAGGGGAACACCCACAAGAAGCCAGGGCCGCCTACGGCCCAGCCGGGTCTTGGTGCGGTCGGAAAGGTGGCCGAACAGGGGGTCGTTGATGGCGTCCCAAAAGGCATACACCGTGCGGGCCAGGGCGTAAAAGGCAGCGGAAAGGCCGAGCTTCTCCAGATAAAAGAAGGCCAGATAGGTGCCGAAGCTCTCGGAAACCAGGGTGAGGCCCAGCTGCCCCGAGGCGTAGCGCCACTTTTTCATGATTCCCCCCAAAGGACTTCCCGCACGGCCCGCCAGGTGAGGGGGTAGAACTCGGAAAGGACCCGGCGCACCTCGGGGTGGGCAAGGGCGAAGTAATCCGCCTCCCGCGTCCTCCAGTCGGGAAGGACCCGGCCCTCAGGGGTGGGGAGGGCGCTGTGGTGGACCAGGTAGTAAAGGCCAGGGGGCAGGTTGGCCAGGTTCAGGTAAAAGCCAAGCCGCCCCTCCGGGGGAAGGCCATAGGGGTCCAGGAAGCGCACCCTGGGGAAGGGCACCTGGGCCATGAGCCTTTCCAGCTCCGGCAAAAATACAGGCGGGACCCCCAGGCCCTCGAGGCTCTCCGGGATCAAGGGCACCAGGCGGTATTCCTGGGCCAGGCGCACGTAGACCTCCGCCAGGTCGGGGCGGAGGACCGCCCCCTGGTGGGTGTCCAGGTGCGTGGGGGAGAAAAGCCTTTTCGCCGCCCCAATCTGGGCCCTTAGCTCCCGCTCCACCTCCTCGAGGCGGGCATTCTGCCAAAGAACCTCCAGAGAAGAAGGGAAATACCCCACTTCGTCCCGAAGGCTTTCCCCTTCCGTGAGGGGCCGCATCCTGGGGGCAGGCCACTCGCTGGTGAGCACCAGGTGCACCCCAAGGTCCTCTCCCCTGACCCCGCTGGCCCAGGCCCCTGGCACCATCACGCTTCCCGTGGGAAATCCCAGGACCTGGTAGGCTCCGTTTTGCGCATGGGTCAGGCCCAGGTCGTCGTGGTGCAGGAGGAGGACCCGCCGCCCAAGAAGCCCAAGCCGCTCCAGAAGGTCCATAAAAACCCCCTTTCCCTTCGGATTCCATCCTAGCGCACCACCAGAGAAAAAAGCAAAAAGGGGCTTGGCCAAGCCCCTCGAGGGGTTAAGCCCCTCACTCCAGGGCCAGCTCCACCAGCCGCCTTAAAAGCTCGGGGTAAGGTAGCCCTCCGGCGGCAAAAAGCCTGGGGTACATGCTGGTGGGGGTAAAGCCGGGAATGGTGTTGATCTCGTTGAGGTAGACCTCCCCTTCCGCCAGGAAAAAGTCCACCCGGGCCATGCCGCGGATGCCCAAAAGCCTGTAGGCTTTCAAGGCCAGCTCCTGCACGGTTTCCTGGGTACCGGGGTCCAGGGGGGCAGGGATCAAAAGCTCCGCCCGGCCCGGGGTGTACTTGGTCTCGTAGTCGTAGAAGGCCGCCTGGTAGCGCACCTCCCCCACGGGGCTGGCCTCGCCAAAGATGTTCCCCAGAATACCCACCTCCAGCTCCCGCACCCCCGAAAGCGCCTGCTCCACCACCGCCTTCTGGTCGTGGCGGAAGGCCTCGGCCAAGGCCTCCTCCAGCTCGGCGTAATGCTCCACCCGGTGGATGCCGATGCTGGAACCCGTGTTGGCGGGCTTCACAAAAAAGGGCGGGTCAAAGGGGATAAAGGGGCGCTCTCCCTGATAAAGGGCCACCCAGGGAACCACGGGAATCCCCGCCTGGGCCAGAACCCTTTTGCTTAAGTCCTTATCCATGCAAAGGGCGCTGGCCGCCACCCCCGCCCCCACGTAGGGCTTACCCAGGATTTCCAAGAACCCTTGGATGGTGCCATCCTCCCCCCACCTTCCGTGAAGCAGGGGGAAGACCACGTCATACCGGCTCCAATCCAGAGGAGGTGGAAAGGCGTGCCGGCCGATAGGGGCCACCTTGGCCCTAAGGGCGGCCAGGGCCTCCGCCCCCAGGAGCCACCTGCCGTCCTTGGCGATCACGGCCAGCTCGGTGGAAAAAGGCATGTGCTCCAAAACCCCCTGGGCGGAAAGAAGGGAAACCTCATGCTCGGGGCTTCTTCCCCCGGCGATGAGGAGGACCTTGGGCGCGGACATGCCTAAAGCTTAGCCCTTTTCCCTCAAGCCCTGGGAAAGATCCAGGCCGTTAAAACGGCCCGCACAGGGAGGAAGCCCCTCCTTCACCCAGCAGAGCACAGCTTCCTTGGCCGCCTCGAGGACCCGCTCCACCACCGGCCACTCCTCGGGAAGGAAGGGGGAAAGGACATACTCTGCCCCCAGTTCCCGGGAAGGGGGCTTGCCAATCCCCAAGCGCAGGCGGTGAAAGGCCTCGGTCCCCAGGGCCTGGGCGATGGAGGCCACCCCCCGGTTCCCCGCCGCGCTGCCCCCGGCCTTGAAGCGCAGGCGGCCCAGGGGCAGGTCCATCTCGTCGTGGACCACCAGAAGCCGGTCCGAAGGGATCTTGTAGAAGCGCACCAAGGGAGCCACCACCTGGCCGCTCAGGTTGTAGTAGGTGAGGGGCTTGAGGAAAAACCCCTTTTCCCCCTCCACCTCCACCTCGGCCAAAAGGGCCTCCCCCCTCTCCCGAAACTCCAGGCCCAGCCGGTCTAGGACCATGAAGCCCAGGTTGTGTCGGGTCCTGGCGTACCTCTCCCCCGGGTTCCCCTGGCCCACCACCAAAAACATCCTCTCCCTCCAAAAAGGAGACGGACTGCCCGCCCATCCCACCCCCTATCCCTTTCTCGCCATACCTTGCTCCCCAGGCGCCCGAGGGCGTGGCCTGGAAAAGGGATGCACCGGGGTCCCCACCTTGGCTTTTGCCAAGGTGGGGTAGTCCTACTCCTCCTCTTCCTTTTTGCCCTTTTTGATGACCTCGGGCTCGGTGGGGGCCTCGAGGGTCTCCGCCGCCAGCTTCTCCACATCCTCAGGGGGCACCACGGCGGCGATGGTTTCCTCGGGGGAAACCGCCAGCCTCACCCCTTCGGGAAGCCTCAGGTCAGCAGCGTGCAGGCTATCCCCGATGCCCAGCCCCGAAACGTCCACCTCGATGAACTCGGGGATGTTCCTTGGGGAAACCCGCACCAGGATATCCCGGTGGATCTCCTGCAAGACGCCGCCTTCCCGCACCCCCTGGGGCGTGCCCACGAAGCGCAAGGGGATGTACATTTCCACGGGCTCGTCGGAGAGCACATAGAAGTCCACGTGCTCGGGGCGACGCCGGCGCTTATCCAGGTTCACCTGGCGCACCAGGGTGGGCAGTTCCTGGCCGTCGGGGAGTTCCAGGACGATCACGTGGTGGATGGAAGCCTGGCGGAAGACCTTGTCAAACTCCCCAAGCTCCACGTACACCTTCCGGTTCAAGTGCTTGTTGTAGATGACGCCGGGGAGCTTCCCCGCACGGCGCAAGGCGGCGGGCTTCTCCCCTTCCCGGTACTGGGCCTTCAAACGGTATTCCATGTCTCCTCCTAGCAAAAGGCAAAGGCCCCCAAGGGGCACACTATGGGAAAGCTTAGCACACCCGTAGACCCTCCTGCCACCTCAGATCAACGCGCTCACCGACTGGTTGGTGTGCACGTGCTGGATGGCCTGGGCCAGAAGCTCGGCGGTGGAAAGCACCGTATACCCCCCGTCCCTTAGGGGGATGGTGTCGGTAAAGACCACCTCCCGAATGGCGGGGTGGGAAAGGTTTTCCCGGGCCTCCCCCACCAACACCGGGTGGGTGGCCATGACCACCACCTCGGGCAAGGCCCCTGCCTGAAGAAGGGCCTCCACCCCCCGCCGGATGGTCCCCCCAGTGGAAACGATGTCGTCGATGATCAAGGGCCTCTTCCCCGCTACCTCTCCGATCACGTAGGTGACGGAGGTCTCCTTGGGGCCATGGCGGCGCTTGGCCAGCATAGCAAAAGGCAGGCCCAACCTTTCGGAAAGCCGCCTCGCCTCCTCCGCCCGGCCGGCATCCGGGGAAACCACCACGGCGTTTTCCGTATATCCTCTCTCCTGCATATAGCGGGCAAAAAGGCGCACCGCGGACAGGTGGTCCACGGGGATGTCAAAAAAGCCCTGGATCTGGGGGGCGTGCAGGTCAATGGCGATCACCCGGTGCACCCCTACAGCCTCCTGGAGATTGGCCACCAGCTTGGCGCTCACCGGCTCCCGGCCCTGGGTTTGCTTGTCCTGGCGGGCATAGCCGAAATAAGGGATGACGGCGTTGATGCGGGCGGCTGAGCTCCTGCGGGCAGCATCGGCCAGGAGGAGGAGCTCCATCAGGTGGTCGTTGACCGGAGGACTGGTGGGCTGGATCAGGTAGACGTCATTCCCTCGCACGCTCTCCAGAAGCCGCACCTGCACCTCGCCGTCGGGGAAGCGATCCACCAGGGCTTTTCCTAGGGGTATCCCCAAGGCCTCCGCCACCCGCCGGGCCAGGTCGGGGTGGGCGTTCCCCGTGAAGAGCTTGATCTCCACCTTGCCCCTCCCTTTTCAGTATGCCAAAAGAGCCTGGGCCAGGTAGCCAAGCCGCCTCGAGGCCTCCTTTAAAAACACCTGGAAATCGCTAACGGCCTCTTCACCCGCCCCGTCGGTGATCACCCGGACCAGGGCCATGGGATGCCGAAAGCGCCAGGCCACCATGAGGGCCGCGGCCCCTTCCATCTCCACCGCCTGGGCCCCGTGGAGCCGGGCCAGCCTCCTTGCCTCCTCCCTATCCGCCAGAAACCGGTCCCCCGTGGCCACCACCCCCCGCCGGAAGGGAAAGCCCAGGACCTGGGCCACCCCCTCTGCCCGGGCCAAAAGGTGGGGGTCGGAAGGAAAGAAGCGCACGCCAAAGGCCGTCTCCCCGGGCTCCCGACCAAAGGGGGTCAGGTCCACATCCCATTGCACCGCCCGCTCCGCCAGCAGGAGGTCCATGGCCCTAAAGGAAGGGTCCAGCCCCCCCGCCACCCCCAGGAAGAAGCTCTCCCTGGGAGCGAAACGCGTGAGGACATGGGCCACCGCCGAGGCCGCCGCCACCTTCCCCACGCCGGTCTCTGCCACCAGCACCCCCTTTCCCCGGTGGAGGGGGAAGGGGGCCTCGAGGGCCTCCACCGCCCCCAAGGCCTCCTTTAGGGCCCTCGCCTCCTCAGGTTCCGCGGCAAAGAAGGCGGTCATGGCGCGAGGGGAACGGTGGGCTGGACCCTGAGGCCCTCCCTCAGGACCTTCTCCGCCCAGGCCTTGGCCCCTTGGAGGTCGTGGTCGCGGTAGTTGCCGCACTCCCTGAAGCTTGCCCCGGGAATGGGCCCCTCGTGCAGGAGAACATCCCTTAAGGCTCGTTCAAAGGCCACCAAAGCCCCTTCCTCCTCCAAAGGGCCTTCCACCACCAGGTAGAACCCCGTGCGGCACCCCATGGGGGAAAGGTCTATGACCCCTTCCAGGTGGTCGCGGAGATAACCCGCCAGAAGGTGCTCTAAGGTGTGCAAAGCCCCCGTGGGGATGGCCTCCCGGTTGGGCTGGGCCAGGCGCAGGTCATACTTCTCCACCAGGCCACTTCCCACCCGTTTCCTCCCCGCCAGGCGGACATAGGGAGCCTTCACCTTCGTGTGGTCCAGGGCAAAGCTTTCCACCTCAGCCATGGGTTTATCCTACCCTGCTAGACTGGCTTCCATGGTCCTGGTCCTGGACTTCGGTTCCCAATACACCCGCCTCATCGCCAGAAGGCTCCGCGAGCTTCGGGTCTTTTCCCTGATCCTGCCGGGGCAGGCAAGCCTGGAGGAGATCCTTAAGCACAAGCCCCAGGCCCTCATTCTCTCCGGGGGACCCAAAAGCGTCTTTGACCCCGATGCCCCCCGGCCCGACCCTAGGGTCCTGAACCTGGGCTTTCCCACCCTGGGCATCTGCTACGGGATGCAGCTTCTTGCCCAGGAGCTTGGGGGCAAGGTGGAGCGCGCGGGGCGGGCGGAGTACGGCAAGGCCCTCCTCACCCGCTACCAGGGCCCCCTCTTCAAAGGCTTGGAGGGCGAGGTCCAGGTCTGGATGAGCCATCAGGACGCTGTGACCGAGCTGCCCCCGGGGTGGCGGGTGGCGGCGGAGACGGAGGAGAACCCCGTGGCGGCCATGGAAGCCCCAGACGGCAGGACCTTTGCTGTGCAGTTCCATCCCGAGGTGGCCCATACCCCCAAGGGGATGCAGATCCTGGAAAACTTCCTGGGGATCGCCGGGGTAAAACGGGACTGGACTCCGGAGCACGTGCTGGAAAGCCTGGTTAAGGAGGTGCGGGAAAGGGTGGGCGAGGACCGGGTGCTCCTGGCGGTTTCCGGCGGGGTGGACTCCAGCACCCTGGCCCTCCTCTTGGCCAAGGCCCGGGTGAACCACCTGGCGGTCTTCGTGGACCACGGCCTCCTGCGCCTAGGGGAGCAGGAGGAGGTGGAGGGGGCCCTTAAGGCCCTGGGGGTGAACCTCCGGGTGGTGGACGCCAAGGAGCGCTTCCTCGAGGCCCTCAAGGGGGTGGAAGACCCCGAGGAAAAGCGCCGGATCATTGGGCGGGAGTTCGTGGAGGTCTTCTCCCAGGTGGCCCGGGAAGCAGGCCCTTTCCGCTTCCTCGCCCAGGGGACCCTCTACCCCGACGTGATCGAGTCCGCGGGCGGGCATGGGGCGGCCAAGATCAAGAGCCACCACAACGTGGGCGGTCTTCCTGAAGATTTGAAGTTCGAGCTCCTCGAGCCCTTCCGCCTCCTCTTCAAGGATGAGGTGCGGGAACTCGCCCTGCTTCTCGGCCTTCCCGACCCCATCCGCCTGCGCCACCCCTTCCCGGGGCCGGGCCTGGCGGTGCGCATCCTGGGGGAGGTCACGGAGGAAAAACTGGACATCCTCCGACGGGCGGACGACATCTTCATCAGCCTCCTCAAGGAGTGGGGCCTCTACGGCCAGGTGGCCCAGGCTCTGGCGGTCCTCACCCCGGTGCGGAGCGTGGGGGTAGCAGGGGACGAGCGGAAGTACGGCTACGTCCTGGCCTTAAGGGCCGTGACCACCGAGGACTTCATGACCGCCGACTGGGCCCGGCTGCCCCTGGACTTCCTGGACGAAGCAGCCCGGCGCATCACCCGCAGGGTGCCGGAGATCGGCCGGGTGGTCTACGACCTCACCTCCAAGCCTCCCGCCACCATAGAATGGGAGTGATGGGCGAACCCGCCAAGGCCCTAAAACCCCTTTCCCTGGAAGAGTATCTGGCCTGGGAAGCCCGGTATGAAACTAAGCATGAGCTGGTGGAGGGCCTGCCCTACGCCATGGCCGGGGCCAGCCGGGCTCACGCCCTTTTAACCACCAACCTGGCCCTCCTCTTGGGCCCCTTAGCCCGTAGGCAGGGATGCCGCCTCTACGTGGCGGATATGAAGCTCAAGGTGGGGGAAAGGACCGTCTACTACCCGGATCTCATGGTGGTTTGTGCTCCCCCGCCCGAAAACCCCTACTACGAGGAAACTCCCTGCCTGGTGGTGGAGGTCCTTTCCCCAAGCACCGAAGGGATAGACCGGCGGGAGAAGCTTTGGCGGTATCTTTCCCTGCCTTCCCTGCAAGGGTATGTATTGGCGGATATCCGGGAAAGGCGAATAGAGCTTTATCAAAAAAAGGCCACGGGCATCCTCTATCAGGTCTTCACAGAAGGGGAGGTACCCTTGCCCTGCCCCCAAGGAACCCTCTCCTTGGAGGAGGTCTATAGCGGGATTCCCCTGGAAACGCCTCAGGAAGACTAAGGACCCATGCACGAAGGTCGCCCCATCGGCAAAGGCGGATGCGGCTTGCCCACAGCCTTTCTGGGGTCCCCGCTGGGGCGCAAACCCCAACCGGGGTACTTGGCTCGATTGTCAAACTGGAACTCCTGGGCTATCCTGAGGGGGAAAGGAGGCCAAGATGCCCACCTTTATCGTCCTCAGCACCCTCACGGACGATGGCGCCGAGACCCTGGTGAAAAACCCCGAGCGCATCAAGGAGGTGAACCAGGAACTGGAAAGGGACTTCGGGGTCAAGGTGGTGGCCCAGTACGCGGTTTTGGGGCCCTATGATTTCGTGAACATCGTGGAGGCGGAGGATGCCCTGGCGGTGGCCCGGGCCATGCTCCACTTGGGGGCCAGGGGTAGCGTGAAAACCATTACCCTCGAGGCCATCCCCGTGGCCGACCTCATCGCCAAGCTCAAGTAGTGGAGGTTCTGGAGACCGCCGTCTACGCCGAGGATCTGGAGAAGGCCCGGGCCTTTTACGAGGGGGTCCTGGGTCTTCTTTGCTTCCAGTACCAGCCCCCGCGCCACGCCTTCTTCCGGGCCGGACGCGGGGTCTTTTTGGTCTTCAACCCCGAGCACACGGAAAAGGAGGAAACCCTTCCCCCCCACGGGGCCCGTGGGAGCGTGCACGTGGCCTTTCGGGTGGCGGAAGAAGAGCTTTCCCTTTGGGCCAAGAGGCTGGAGGAAGCGGGCTTTCCCGTCTGGTGGGCGGACTGGCCCCGGGGGAAAAGCCTTTACACCCGCGACCCCGCGGGAAACCTGGTGGAGCTGGCCCCCGCTGCCATCTGGGGCCTAGAATGAGGGCATGGCCACCCGGTACCGCTTCGGGGTAGGAGAGTTTGAGCGCCTCTTCCAGGGGGTGAAGCACCTCGAGCTCCTCGAGGGGGAGATCTACGAGACGAGCCCGATTGGTCCTAGGCACGTCTTTGCTGTAGCCCTCTTGGACAAGAGGCTCCAGGCTCTATTGGGAGAGGAGGCGGTCATCGCCGTGCAATCCCCCCTGCGCCTTTCCCCCGACTCCGAGCCCGAACCCGACCTCCAGGTTCTGCGGCCACCACTGGAAGAGTACAGCGAGCGCCTTCCTGAGGCCAAGGATGTCCTCCTCCTCATAGAAGTGGCCGACACCAGCCTGGACCACGACCGCAGGAAGCTCGCCCTGTATGCCAAAGCAGGTATCCCTGAGGTCTGGATCGTGAACCTGGTGGAAAACCTCCTTGAGGTCTACCGCCATCCCCAAGAGGGCCACTACCGCCTCAGGGAGATCCTCTTCCCCGGCGAGGCCAAGGCCCCCCTGGCCTTCCCCCACCAGCCCATCCCTTGGTCGTGAAACCGGTGGAGCTTTTCACCGATGGGGCCTGCCTGGGTAACCCCGGCCCTGGCGGGTGGGCGGCGCTTTTGCGCTATGGCAGCCACGAACGAATGTTTTCCGGAGGCGAGCCCTGCACCACCAACAACCGCATGGAGCTCACCGCCCTGCTGCAAGGGCTTAGGGCGCTCAAGGAACCCTGTGAAGTGCACCTCTTCTCCGACAGCCAGTACCTGGTGAAGGCCCTAAACGAGTGGCTTCCCGCCTGGGAAAAAAGAGGGATGCGGAGGGCGGACGGCAAGCCCATAGAAAACCGCGACCTCTGGGAAGCCCTTATGCTGGAGCTCAAGCGGCACCGGGTGGTGCCCCATTGGGTGCGTGGACATGGCGGCCACCCGGAGAACGAACGGGTGGACCGGGAGGCCAGGCACCAGGCCCAGCGGCAAAAGGCCCTGTCCCAAACCCCCTGCCCCCCTAAGGGAGCCACGCTTTTTCCCCGATAGGCAGAAAAACGTTATACTAAGGCCATGCTAGGCCAGCCCACGAGCCGCCTCGAGAGCAAGCTCCGCCCGGAGGAGCGGGAAGGCCCGGTCTTCAAGGCCAATAAGGACGCCTGGGTGGCCCTGGTGCGGGACTTCAAGGAGAGCCTGGAACGGGTGCGCCAGGGAGGAGGCCCCAAGGCGGTGGAACGCCAGCATAAAAAGGGACGCCTCACCGCCCGGGAGCGCATTGCCAGGCTTCTGGAGCCGGGCGCGGAGTTCTACGAGCTCATGGCCTTCGCCGGGTGGGGGATGTACGAGGAGTGGGGCGGGGCCCCGGCCGGAGGGGTCATCACCGGCCTGGGACAGATCCAGGGCCAGACCTGGATGATCATCGCCAACGACGCCACGGTGAAAGCGGGGGCCTTCTTCCCCATCACCGCCAAGAAGGTGATCCGGGCCCAGACCATAGCGCTGGAAAACCGCATCCCCACCCTGTACCTGGTGGACTCCGCCGGGGTTTTCCTACCCCTACAGGACGAGGTCTTCCCGGACCAGGACGACTTTGGCCGTATCTTCTACCTCAATGCCCGCATGTCCGCCCTGGGCATCCCCCAGATCTCCGCCATCATGGGCAACTGCGTGGCCGGGGGAGCCTACCTCCCCGTCATGACCGACGTCCTCATCATGACCGAGGGAAGTGGCCTCTACCTGGCGGGGCCTGCCCTGGTAAAAGCGGCCATCGGCCAGGAGGTCAGCAGCGAGGAGCTGGGCGGGGCCCGCATGCACTTTGAGGTCTCGGGTACCGTGGACTTCTACGAGCCGAACGACGAAGCGGCCATCGAAAGGATCCGCCAGCTCATCGCCCTGTACCCACCCCCCAGGCTCGCCCCCTGGGCAGAAGGGCGCAAGGAACCCAGGGAACCCCTTTACCCCGCCGAAGACCTCTACGGCCTCATCGCCCCTGACGGCAGCCGTCCCTACGACCTTCGGGAGGTGATCGCCCGGCTGGTGGATGGCTCGGAGTTTTTGGAGTACAAGGGGGGATACGGGGAGACCCTGGTCACGGGGTTTGCCCGCATCGGGGGTTTCCCCGTGGGCATCGTGGGCAACCAGCGCCTCATCCTGAAGAAGAAGGGACGGATCGAGGTGGGGGGGGTGATCTACGCGGAGGCGGCGGACAAGGCCGCTCGGTTCATCCTCGAGGTGAACCAGATGAACATCCCCCTCCTCTTCCTCCAGGACGTGACGGGCTTCATGGTGGGGAAGGAGTCGGAGCAGGCGGGGATCATCCGCCGGGGAGCCAAGCTGGTCAATGCCGTGAGCAACTCCGTGGTGCCCAAGATCACCCTGATCCTGGGGGGTTCCTTCGGGGCGGGGAACTACGCCCTGGCGGGCAAGGCCTACGCCCCCAGGTTCATCTTCGCCTGGCCCAGCGCCAAGTACGCGGTGATGGGCGGGGCCCAGGCGGCCAAGACCCTTTTGGAGCTGGAGGTGGAAAAGCTCAGGCGGGAGGGGAAGGAACCCTCTGACGAAGAGCTAAAGGAGCTTTACGAGCGCATCAAGGGCCGCTACGAGGAAACCCTGGACCCCCGGTACGCCGCCGCCCGGCTCTGGGTGGACGGGATCCTCCTCCCTCACGAGACCCGGAAGTGGCTTATCCGGGCCCTCGAGGCCTGCGCCTCAAACCCCGAGCGGGAACCTTTCCGCACCGGGGTCTTCCAGGTGTAACCCTATGGCCAAGGTCTCCATCCGCTACGTGGAATGCCCCCGGGATGCCTGGCAGGGCTTCAGCCGCTTCATCCCCACCGAGGAGAAGGTGGCCTTCCTAGAGAAACTCCTGGAAGCGGGGTTCCGCCATCTGGACCTCACCAGCTTCGTCTCCCCCAAGTGGGTACCCCAGATGGCGGATGCCGAGGAGGTCCTGGCCAGCCTTCCCCCACCCCAGGGCCGCACCTATCTGGCCATCGTGGCCAACGAAAAGGGCTTGGAAAGGGCCCTTAAGGCCCCAAACCTCACGGCCATCGGCTACCCCTTCTCCCTTTCGGAAACCTTCCAGCGGAAGAACACCCATCGCACCCGGCAGGAATCCTGGCCCTTGGTAAAGGCCATGGTGGAGGCCACAAAAGGAAAGCTTAGCCTGGTGGTCTACCTTTCCATGGCCTTCGGCAACCCCTACGGGGACCCCTGGAGCGTGGAAGGGGTGCTGGAGGATATCGCACGGCTACGGGAACTTGGGATCAGGGAGATCGCCCTGGCGGACACCTACGGGGTGGCGGAGGCAAGCCGCATCCAGGAGGTGCTGGAGGAGGCCGTGGCCCGCTTCGGCCCGGAAGGCCTAGGGGCCCACCTGCACGCCCGCCCGGAAGGGGTCTTGGCCAAGGTGGAGGCGGCGTTGGCGGCCGGCATCCTCTGGTTGGAGGGTGCCTTGGCCGGGATAGGGGGCTGCCCCTTCGCCGGCGATGAGCTGGTGGGAAACCTGCCCACGGAAAAGGTCCTCCCCTACCTGGAAACCAAAGGCTACCACACGGGAATAGACCTGAAAGCCCTCCCCGAGCTGGCAGGGGAAGCCGCCCGGCTTAAGCTTCTATACGGTTAGGCGGCCCTTTTCAGGTAGATGCCAGGGTCGGTGGGGTTGGCGATGGCGTTGATCCGCCTAAGGAGCTCCTCCGGCGGCAGGTTCAAAAGGCCCGTCAGCTCCCCTGGGGAAACCACCGCCTCGTAGAACTTCCTGGCCCCAAGCCCCAGCAACAGGCTAACCAGCTCCGAAAGCGCCTCTTCCCCTCCCTGAAAGGCGGGACCAAAGGCGTCAGGGGTGAGGAGGTCCTTCTTGCCCCCGTGGAGGAGAAGGGCGTACCGGGCCTGATGCCGGCGGTCCTGCCAGTCGGTGATGAAATAGACCTTGGCCTCAGGAAAGCGCACGCCCTTAAGGGCTTCCTTGAGGGCCTCGAGGGTCCGGTTGGGAGAACCGCGCAGGCCTACACGTTCCATGGAAACATCTTACGGCCAACCCGGGAGGACACGGGTCCCTACATGAGCTTACGGGCGTAGATGATCTGCCCCGCATGGTGCTGGGCATGCTCCACCAGGTGGTGGAGGATGTGAGCCCGGGGCGCCTGGAAACCCTGGGCGCCCACCGGAACCTCCTGGGAAAGCTCCTCTTCCCGCAGGCTCCGGAAGGCGGAATCCAGCCTTGCCCAAGCCTCCCGGAAGCGGGCCTCCACCACCCCTTTGGACTCAGGCTCCCCCTGGAGCTCCCATTCCCGCCCCTTCTTGGCCCAGTCGGGAAGCTCCTGGGGGAAGGCGTAGGAAAGAAGCCGCAAGGAGCTTCCGGTGATGTGGCGCACCAGGCCCCCGATGGGGTTCAGGCCCTCCTTGGGCCGCCACCAAAAACCCTCCTCCGAAAGGTCGAAGGCCCAGCGGTCCAGGTGGAGCTCCACTTCCTTAAGGCCCTTGATCCAGGCGGAAACGGCCGGGGAAACCCCGGGTTCCAGGGCTTGCAGGAAAGGCGCAAGACTGGCCATAGGAAGAGCTTACACTAACCCCTGTGGAGGCTTTTGGTCTTCTCTTCCTTTCGGGCCTGGTCCTATTACTCGCCTACCGGTTGCGGCAAGCCTCTCCCCAGGCCCGTTGCCCCCGATGCCACCTGCCCAAGGCCCTGGCGGAGGAGGTGGCCCGCCACCGGCGCTTCTGCCCCCACGTGGCCTTCCGCGCCTGCCCCTATGACCCCAGGAAGGGGGTGTACCGCCAGCGCCGATGAACCCGGTGGAAGCCCATTGGCTGGCCCTCGAGGCGGACCTGGCCGACTATCTGGCCAAAAAGGGGATTGCACCCTCCTGCCGGGCCGGGTGCTTTGCCTGCTGCTTCGGCCTGGTGACCCTTTCCCGCCTGGAAGGGGAAGCCCTTCTCCCCCACCTTAGCCAGGCTCAAAGGGCCAAGCTCCGGAAGGAAGGCCCCAAGCGGCTTGCCCTCCTGAGGGAGGGCAAGGACGATCCTCGCTTCCCGGGCCGGTACTTCCTGGCCCGCACCCCCTGCCCCTTGCTGGAAGAGGGCCTCTGCGGGGTCTATCCCTGGCGTCCGCTGGCCTGCCGGGGGCTTCTCACCCAAGGCGACCCCAGGCTCTGCGAGCCCGAGGCGGGCCTAAAGCAGGGCCACTTCCTCCCCACTCCCTGGCGCATGGCCCGCCTGCGCATGGAGGCGGTTTGGGAGGAGGAAAAAAGGCGGTACGGCTTCCTGGTCCTGGGGGAGCTAGCCACCCTTTTGTACCTGCTTCTTTCCGGGTTTCCCGGGGAAAGGAAGGAGGCGGAAACCTTCCTGGAGGCGCTGGGGATCCTCGGGGGGCGGTGGGGGTTCCAGGTGGTATAAAAGCGGCCCGCAGGCCGCCCTTTGGCGGAGGGGGCGGGATTCGAACCCGCGAGGCCCCTTGCGGGGCCTACCGGTTTTCGAGACCGGCCCGTTCAACCGCTCCGGCACCCCTCCCTGAGCCGGGCAAAGAAACCCTTTAGGAGCTTAGCACACTCCCCTTCCAGGACGCCACCCCTCAAGCCCTCCCCGTGGCCAAACCGGGTTAAGGCTCCCTCCTTCAGGTTCTCCACCCCGTAGACCACCTCCACCCCCGCCTCCTGAAGGGCATGATGGCACATGCGACACGGCTCGAGGGTCACGTAGAGCCTCCCCCCCCGGGCCTCCTTGCCCAGCTCCCGGAGAAGGAGCATCTCCGCATGGGCCGTGGGGTCCCGGGTGGCCTCCACCCGGTTGTGGGCCCTAAAGACCTTTTCCCCCACCACCAGAACCGCACCCACGGGCACCTCTCCCTCCTGAAAGGCCCGCCTGGCCTCCTCGAGGGCCAGGGCCATGTACCCTTCCTCCTGGGAAGGGGGAAAGAAGCCCAGGACCTCCACCACCTCCTTGCCCTCCGCCCTCACCGGCCAAAGGGGCTTGAGCTCCTTGGGCACCCCTTTTTCCGCCAAAAAATCCACCAGGCGCTTCCTCCCGTAGGGCATGGCCAGGTAGTCCCCGGGTTCGGGCCGGCGGAACCCTGGGGGTAGGGGGAGGCTGGGTTTCGGAGGGATGAGGAAAAGGGTACCCCCCTTGCGCCTGACCGTGTACCCGCCGGGCAGGGTGGCCACCCCACCCGCCAAAGCCCCCTCCAGGAGGACGATGAGCCGGGCCTCAGGGCGAAGGTCCAAGGCCTCCAGGATGAAGCGCAAGGCCCTTTGCCTCAGGACTGCGGGAGCTTCCAAAAGGGGAACCGCCCGGTAGGCGGGCACGTGGAAGCGGGGGTCGGGCAGGAGGCGGGCCCTGGCCTCCCTTTCCAGATGGGCATCCTCCTCCATCCGTACCCGGGCGAAGCGGGAAAGGGCCTCCTTGGCCCCGGGAAACCGCTCCTCCAAAAGGGGGAAAACCCTAAGCCTCAGGTAGTTGCGATCCCGCGAAAGGTCCTGGTTGGAGGGATCCTCCCGCCAGACCTCCCCCAGGGCCCTAAGGTAGGCCCGTAACTCCGCTCGGCGGAAGGCCAGAAGGGGCCGCACCACCAGCCCCTCCTTTTCCCGGATACCCAGACCCCGGGCCGTGCCCTGGAGGAGTTTGAGGAGCACCGTTTCCGCCTGGTCGTCCAGGGTATGGGCGGTGAGGATGGCCTTGGCCTTCACCTCCTTGGCCACCCGGTGCAGGAAGGCGTAGCGGATCTCCCGGGCCACCGCCTCGAGGTTCTCCCCCCTTTCCCGGGCGATCCTTCCCACCTCCACCCGCTCGGCATGGAAGGGAAAGCCAAGCCTTGCCGCAAGGGCCTTCACGAAGAAGAGGTCCGCCCCGCTTTCCGGGCGGAGGGCATGGTCCAGATGGGCCACCACCGCCCCTCGCCCAACCCGCTTCACCAGGTGGGCCAGGGCCACGGAATCCCCACCCCCCGAAACCGCCAGCACCAAAGGATCCCGGGGCGCAAGCCGGGCCAGGTGCTTCTGGAAAGCCTCCTCCAATTCCTGCAGGAAGCCCTCAGGCAAGCCTGGCCACCTCCGCCTTCAGGGTGGAAAGGCAACAACGCCCTCGGGGATTGCGCTGATCGCAGGCGCACCGCTTGGCCCTGATCCCTTCCTCCACCTGGGCCACCGGATCCTGTCCTTGGCGCAAGGCTTCCGCCAACCCCTCCCGGGTCCAGTCGAAGCAGTAGCAGACGAGGGAGGCTCCCTTATCGTAGACGGGAAAGCGCACCTCTTCCCCGAGGAAAACCCCTTCCTGGCCGTAGTAGACCACCGGGCAGGCGGGATCCTGGCAAAGGTAGTGGGGGCCATGGGGGTCAATTCGCGCCAGGGCCTTCCCCGTGAGGAAGTTCTTCACCGTCTTCAAGGGCACCTCGAGGCCCACCCTGCCGTTTTGCGGGCATACCATGCTTCCACTATAGCCGCGGTATCCTAACCCCATGAGGCTTCGCTTCCGGGAAAACGGCCCCTACGTCCTGGACCTGCCCGAGGGAACCCCCTTCCGCCTGAACGGAGAGGAGATGCAGCTAGAAAGGGCCAAGCTGGCCCTTTGCCGCTGCGGCCAGTCCGGAAACAAACCCTTCTGCGACGGCAGCCACAAGGAGGTGGGGTTCCAGGCGGAGAAAGGGGAGCTGGAAACAGCGCCTTAGGGGCTCCCCAAAGGCCCGGAGGGACGAGGGCCCGACCCCAGGGCCCCTGGACCAGGGAGTACCTCCTTTGCCCTTTCCCCGGTGCCCCTCGAGGCCTGCGGGCCCCACCGCCTCACTCCTGGGGCAAGGGATACCCCTCCACGTCTGGTTACCCCCCAAGCCTTGCCGGTTGAGGGGGCCTAAGCCTCTCCCCTTGCTTGCGCCAAGGGTTCAGCCCGGAAGCGGGACCCCGCGGCTGCGCGGGGGAATGCGCGGGGGAAGTGGATGATGTCAAAACGGTCCGCCTGGGCATAGACCTCCTCCAACATGGCTATGTGGAGGGCCAAACCATCCCTGGCCCCTAAAAGGCGCAATCCCCCCTCCGCCATCGGCACCAGGCGGGCGCTGGTGCGGGAGTCCGCCGAAGCGAAAAGGGTGACCTCATGCCCGCGGCGCACCCGTTCTTCCACCAAGGCATGCACCACCCGCTCCGTCCCGCCATAGAGCTTGGGTGGAACGGCCTCATAAAGCGGCGCAATCTGAGCGATCCGCATGGCCTAACCCTCCTTTATCCAGGGAAGGAGAACCGGGCAGTCCCCCAGACTCGTCCGCTAAGGGGATGGCGCCGCCCCAGCCCCCCATTATAGAGCAGCTACCGGACCCCTTGGTCCCCAGCCCTCCTCCGCCAACGCTCAAGGACCCTTTTTCGGCCAAGCCCCTCCTCCCGCAGGGCCTGTTCTTGCGCTAAGGCCAGCATGACCTGGGGGAACCCCACGGCCTGCAAATCGCCCGGGTACGCCTCCTGGTAGGCCTGAAGAAGAGCCGCCTCCAGAAAGTCCGCGGCCAGATCCACCCAAGCCTCCGCTTCTTCCCTCTTTTCTGCCGCCAGATAGAGGGCCCGCTCCAGGTCGTAGGCCAGCCGGGCCAGGTCCAAAAGGGGAAGGCCCCTGGTTTCCTTTCCCAGGGCCAGAAGGAAAACCTCCCCTTCCACCTCCACAAAAGCCCCCAGGCCGCGGTTCAGGAGGGGTACCCCATCCCCCTCCCCCTCCACCTCCCGCAAAGCCCGGTGCAAAAGGGCAAGCCGCACCCCCAGGAGTCGGGCCAGGGCCTCCAGCTCCCTAAGGGCATCCGCCATCAGGCCCAAGGCCCCTTCCCCAACCGGGTGGTCCTGAAGCCGGGCCAGGCCCTCCTCTGCCAGCCTTAAGGCGTAGGCAAAGGCCTCCTGGGGCCGGCCAGAGGGAAGGGTACCGGTGAGTGCCAAGGCCCGGCGCTCCCGGCCTCGCTCCCAGGAAAGCCCCCCTGCGGGCTTCAAAGCCCAGGGCAGGGAAAGGAGGGGCAAAACCCGCTCCGTGCGGTCCAGTCCGCCATCCTGGACCAACCCCACCTGGAGCCAAACCCCTTCCCCTGCCGCTAGACCCGGGCGGAGGAGTTCCAGGGTCTCGGGAACCGGACCCGGATGACGGCCTCGGTAATGGGCCCTAAGGCTCCGGCCCTCAAACCCCTGGGAAAGCCGTCTTAAGAGAAGGGCGTAAAACCCGGGGTCCTGGGACAGCTCGAAGAGGTATCCCCCTCCCCGCACCCGGGCGAAAAGCCCCGGGCCTTCCCCCTCCCGGCGCAGGGCAATGGGCAAAAAGGCCTCAAGGGAGGCCTCCTCCCCCTCGAGGCGCAGGAGGGTGAGGTACAGAGGGGGTTCCTTCTGGAAGCGAAGGGCGTCCTTGAGCTCCACCCGCTTAGGCCTCAGGGCTAGCCAACCCCGTTCCCCCAGGACCTTACCCAGGGCGCTCAGGAGGGAGGCCCGGGCTCTTTCGTCCACCAAGGTATCGACAAAGAGGCCCTCCACGCCGCCAGAAAGGGGAACGGAGGGCAGGTCCTCGAGGGCCTCCGCCACCTCCTCCCCGGGCACTGCCCAGTCGGGAAGGTGGAGGCGCTCCGTCTCCTCCTTGGGCCTTAGGGAGAAGAGAGCAAATCCATGAGGCCCCAAGGCCAGGCGGTAACGCCCCTCCACCGGGGGGAAAGGGTGTTGGGAGAAGAGCTCCACCGGAACCAGGCCCTCGTATCCTTCCAGGGGCAGGTCGAAGGCCTGGGTGTAGCGGGAAAGGTTGGCCACCACCAGGATCCTCTCCCCTTCATACTCCCTTTCATACGCCAGGATACGCCGGTTCGCCACGGGAAGCAGGCGCAGGCCTCCCCGGCCCAAAACCCGAGCGTACCGGTTTCGGATACCCAGGAAGCGGCGCACGAAGTTCAGGAGGGAGTGGGGGTTTTCCTGCTGGGCCTCCACATTGACAAAGTGATAGCTGTAGGGCCCCTCGCTCACCGGGGGCAGGAAGAGGCGGTGATAGGGAGCCCGGGAAAAACCCGCATTCCGGTCCGCCGACCACTGCATGGGGGTCCGCACCCCGTTGCGGTCGCCCAGAAAAGGGTTATCCCCCATGCCGATCTCGTCCCCGTAGTAGAGGATTGGGCTTCCCTTCAGGGTGAAGAGGAGAGCGTGAAGAAGCTCAAAGCGCCGTCTATCCCCACCCAGAAGGGGCATGAGCCTGCGGCGGATCCCCAGGTTGATCCGGTACCGGGGGTCGGGGGCATAGACCTCCCAGAGGAACTCCCGTTCCTCCTCCGTGACCTTCTCCAGGGTCAGCTCGTCGTGGTTGCGCAGGAAAAGGGCCCACTGGGCGGTCTCCGGTATGCCCTCCGTCTCCTGAAGCATGGCCTCGATGGGCCCCCGGTCCTCCCGGCGCAGGGCCAGGAAAAGGCGGGGCATCAGGGGGAAGTTGTAGGCCATGTGCACCCCCTCCCCCTCTCCGAAGTAGGGAAGGGTCTCCTCGGGCCACATGTTGGCCTCGGCCAAGAGAACCTTGCCGGGGCCATAGCGCTCCTCCAGGGCTTTGCGCAGGCGTTTCACCGCCTCGATGGTCTCGGGAAGGTTTTCACAGCTGGTCCCTTCCCGCTCGTAGAGGTAGGGGATGGCGTCCAGGCGGAAACCGTCCACCCCCATGTCGGCCCAGAAGAACATCACCTGGTGCATGGCCCTCTCCACCTCAGGGTTGTCCCAGTTGAGGTCGGGCTGGTGGTGGTAAAACCGGTGCCAGTAGTAGGCCCCGGCCACCGGGTCAAAGGTCCAGTTGCTGGGCTCAAAGTCCTGGAAGATAACCCTCACCCCCTGGTACTTGTCCGGGGTATCGCTCCACACGTAAAAGTCCCGCAAGGGGCTACCCGGCTTCCTGGCCTCCTGGAACCAGGGATGGTCGATGGAGGTGTGGTTGAGGACCAATTCGATGATGACCCGCATCCCCCTTGCGTGGGCCTCGTCCAGGAATCGCCGGAAGTCCTCCAGGGTTCCGTGGACAGGCAGGATCTGGTAATAGTCGGAGATGTCGTACCCATCGTCCCTTAAGGGGGACTGGAAGAAGGGCATGAGCCAAAGGGTGTTCACGCCCAAGGCCTCCAGGTAGGAAAGCTTTTGCCTCAAGCCCTCGAAGTCCCCGTAGCCGTCGTCGTTGGCGTCAAAGAAGGAGCGCACGTGAAGCTGATAGATGACCGCATCCTTGTACCAAAGGGGATCCACGATCCCCAAGTATGCGCCGCTAGAGGTAGGACTTCAAGTAGGCCAGAACCCCCTCCACATCCCCAAGCCGCTCCTCCGCCTGCGTGGGCCCCGGGCCCACCTTGAAGGTCAGCCCTCTCCCCCTAAGGGCCTGGAAGGCGGACTCGTCGGTGGCGTCGTCGCCGATGTAGATGGGGGTGTGGCCGGGGTGCCTCGGCAAGAGGCGCAACACCGCTTGCCCTTTGCTGGCCCCCTTAGGCTTGATCTCCAGGACCTTCTTCCCCGCAAGGGCCTCGAGGCCCAAGGCCCGCAAAAGATCCTCGTGGGCGGCAAGCCAAACCTCTAGGCAGGCACGGACCCTCTCCTCGTCCTCCGCCCCCCGGTAGTGGAAGGCCAGGGCAAACCCCTTATCCTCCAGCCAAACCCCCGGGCAGGAGGGAAGCACCCGCCGCAGGGGGCCAAGGTCCGCAGGGAAAAGGGGATGGCTTTCCCCGCCTATCTCGCCCTCCTCCAAGCCATGCCCCCCCACCACCCTTAAGCCCGGAAGGGGAAGAAGCCTAGCCAGGTCCGCCACCCGCCTTCCCGTAATCACGTAAAGGGGATAGCGGGCCATCAGGGCCCTAAGGACCTCGAGGGCTCCCGGGTGAGGGAGGGCCTCCTCGGGCCTTGGGGCGATGGGCGCCAGGGTGCCGTCGTAGTCCAGAAGGAAGAGGGGGTTTGCCACCCTCATCCCGCCTCCAGGGAGGATAGAAACCGATCCGCCCAGCTTTGGGCATCCAGGGCCTGGATCCTCGCCTTCAGGGCCAAAAGCCTCTCCTGCCGCTCCCCGTAGGGCATGCGCAGGGCCCTATCCAGGGCCGCCGCCATGCCGTCCAGGTCGTAGGGGTTGACCAAAAGGGCCTCCTTGAGGTATTCCGCCGCCCCCGTCAGGTTGGAAAGCACCAAGACCCCTTCCAAGGAGGTGTAGGCGTACTCCAAGGCCACCAGGTTCATCCCATCCCGCAAGAGGGTGATGAGGGCCACGTCCGCAGCCCGGTAAAAAGCGGAGAGCTCCTCCTGAGTGTAGGTTTGGTAAAAGTACCGGAGGGGCACCCAGTCCTCCCGCAGGAAACTCCCTAGGATCCGCCCCACCACCTCGTCCACCTGGCGCTTGAGCTCCCGGTAGGCGGCCACCTGGGTGCGACTCGGGGTGGCGATCTGGAAAAAAGCCACCCGGCCCCGCCAGTGGGGGTAGGCCTGGAGGAAGCGTTCAAAGGCCAAAAGCCTTTCCCGGATCCCTTTGGTGTAGTCCAGACGGTCCACCCCCAGGATCAGGCGGTCCACCCCGGCCAGGCGCCGCAGGCTCCTGGCATGGGCTCCCACCTCCGGGCTTTGCGAAAGCTCGTGGAACCGGTGGGTATCGATGCCCAAGGGATGGGCCTCCACCCGCACCATGCGCTCCCCCACCCGCACCCGGTTCCCCTCCACGGGAAAACCGTAATGGGCAGCGGTGCGCAGGAAGTTCTCCGCATACTCCCAGGTGTGGAAGCCCACCAGATCCGCTCCCAAAACCCCCTCCACCAAGGCCCGCCCCCAGGGAAGGATGCGGAAGACCCCGCTGGAGGGCCAGGGGATGTGGAAGAAGAAGCCTATGGGCCCCAGGATTCTCTCCCGAAGAAGCCCGGGAAGAAGGAGGAGGTGATAGTCCTGAACAAAAACCGTATCCCCATGCCGGTGGATGCGAGCCACCGCCTCGGCGAAACGGCGGTTCACCCGCAAGTAATCCTGGAAATACTCCCGTCTAAGTTCTATCTTCTCCAGGAAGTAGTGGCAAAGAGGCCAAAGAACCCTGTTGGAAAATCCCCCGTAATAGCCCTGCCACTCCCTCTCGCTGAGGAAAACCCTTTCCAGGCGGATTGCGCTTTGCCGTAGCTGCGCCGTCCAGCCCCTTCCGCCCCACTCCGCCGCGGCCACCCAGGTTCCGCCCCGGGCCTCGAGGACCGGCAACAAGGCGGTGGCGAGCCCCCCCACCGCGGGAACCAGCCCCTCGGCGGTCAGACGGAAAGGGGCACGGTTGGCCACAATGATCAGGCTCACAGACGTCAGTATACCCCGGAAGAGAAAATCTTTTTTGGATCGCGTGCACGATCAGTAGGGTGCCCCTTCTGGAAGCCCTTCCATACCCGGCCTGTCCGGGTGTAGACTCCTTGCATGTGGTGGAAGGAAACCGTGATCTACCAGATCTATCCGCGAAGCTTCCAGGACACCAACGGGGACGGCATCGGCGACCTGGAGGGGATCCGCAGGAGGCTTCCCTACCTGAAGGACCTGGGAGTGGGGACCATCTGGCTCTCCCCCTTTTACAAAAGCCCCATGAAGGACTTCGGCTATGACGTGGCCGACTACTGCGACGTGGATCCCATCTTCGGAACCCTGGAGGACTTCGACCGCCTCCTAAAGGAGGCCCACGCCCTGGGCCTCAAGGTCCTCATCGACCTGGTGCCCAACCACACCTCAGACCAGCACCCCTGGTTCCTGGAGTCCCGCAGCTCCCGGGATAACCCCAAGCGGAACTGGTACATCTGGAAAGACCCGGCCCCGGATGGCGGCCCTCCCAACAACTGGCAGAGCTTCTTCGGAGGCCCCGCCTGGACCCTGGATGAGGGCACCGGCCAGTACTACCTCCACCTCTTCCTGCCTGAGCAACCCGACCTCAACTGGCAAAACCCTGAGGTGCGGGAGGCCATCCACGAGGCCATGCGCTTCTGGCTTAGGCGGGGGGTGGATGGCTTTCGGGTGGACGTCCTTTGGCTTTTGGCCAAGGACCCACTCTTCCGGGATGAGCCGGGAAACCCCGAGTGGCGGCCCGGGCATCCCGACCGCCTCCGCCACGACCACCTCTTCACGGAGGACCAACCGGACACCTACGCCTACGTGCGCGAAATGCGCTACGTCTTAGACGAGTTCAGCCAGCCCGGACAGGAGCGGGTCATGGTGGGAGAGATCTACCTTCCCCTCCACCGCCTGGTGCGCTACTACCGGGCGGGGTGCCACCTCCCCTTCAACTTCAGCCTGATCACCCAGGGCCTCCCCGATTGGCGGCCCGAGAACATTGCCCGCATCGTGGAGGCGTACGAAAGCCTCCTCACCCCCTGGGACTGGCCCAACTGGGTTCTGGGCAACCACGACCAGCCCCGGCTGGCCTCGAGGCTCGGGGAGGTCCAGGCCCGGGTGGCCGCCATGCTCCTATTCACCCTACGGGGCACACCCACCTGGTACTACGGGGACGAGTTGGCCTTGCCCAACGGGGAAATCCCCCCAGATAGGGTGCAAGACCCCGCCGCCCTGAGGCAGAAGGACCGCGTCCCTGCGGGCTACCACAGCCTGGGCCGGGACCCGGAGCGCACTCCCATGCCCTGGGATACCTCCCCCCACGCCGGTTTCTCCACGGTGGAGCCCTGGCTTCCCCTAAACCCCGACTGGACGGTGCGAAACGTGGCCGCCCAGGAGAAGGATCCGAAATCCATGCTCCATCTGGTGAAACGCCTCATCCGCCTTCGCCAAGACCCCGAGCTCCTCTTCGGCCCCTACCGCACCTATTGGGCGAGAAACGGCCTCTACGCCTACCTGCGAGGGAAAGGCCTCCTCGTCGCCCTAAACTTCACGGACCGGGAAAGGGTCTTGGAGTTACCGCAACAGGGCTGGGTGGTCCTCTCCACCCATCTGGACCGGGAAGAGGCCGTGGGGGAGACCCTGCGCTTGCGCCCGGTTGAGGGGGTGGTGGTGCGACTAAGCTAGGGCCAGGATGCGGGAAGATCCCTTTGCGACCCTAGCCGAGGGCTACGAGGCCTGGTACGAGACCCCCCTGGGGGCCTTTGCCATCGCCGAGGAGGAAAAGACCCTGAGGACCCTCCTCCCCTCAGGGGAAAGCCTCCTCGAGGTGGGAGCGGGAACCGGCTACTGGCTTAAGCGCCTTCCCTATGCCCGAAAGGTGGGGCTGGAACCCTCCTTAGCCATGCTCCAGGTGGGGCGAAGGAGGGTACCGGAAGCCACGTGGGTAGAAGGGCGGGCAGAGGCCCTCCCCTTCCCCGGGCAAAGCTTTGACGTGGTCCTCCTCTTCACCGTACTGGAGTTCGTGGAGAACGTGGAGAAAGCCCTCGTTGAGGCCAGAAGGGTCCTGAAGCCCGGGGGAGGCCTTTTGGTGGGGATCCTCGAGGCCCTCTCCCCCTGGGCAGCCTTGTACCGGAGGCTCGGGGAAAAGGGCGTTCTCCCATGGGCCCAGGCCCGTTTCCTCACCCGCGAGGACCTGAAAGACCTCCTGGGCCCGCCGGAGGCGGAAGGGGAAGCGGTCTTCCTGGCCCCTGAGGCCAAGCCCCCCTTCGCCGAAGCAGACGAGGCAGGCCGGCGGGCAGGAAACCGGGGCGCCCTATACTTGGGGAGATGGCGGTGAAGGTCCTCTTCGCCCTCTACCCCCTCCTGCAGGGGGACTACCGGGCAGTGGAAAAGGCCCTTTTGGCCCTGGAGGGAAGCGGGGTAGACTACCGTACCCACCCCACCCATACGGAGCTTTCCGGGGAAGAGGAGGCGGTCTTCCGGGCCCTCGAGGCGGCCTTCAAAGCCGCCGCGGCGGAGGGAGCCACGGTGATGTGGGCCCTTTTCACCAACGCCTGCGAGGCCAGGGACCCTTTCCGCAAACCCGAGCGCCTAGGGCGTTTTCCCCCTTTGGAAATAGCCCAAAAAGCCTTGGAGGGCCTGGCCGCCCATAGCGCCCTCGACATCGGCACGGGGACCGGGGTCTTCGCCGAGGCCTTCGCCTCCCTGGGCCTCTTTACCGTAGGGGTAGACCCCAGGTCCGACCGCCTCGAGGTGGCCCGGGCCAAGGTGAGGGAGGCCCGCTTCCTGGAAGCCCGAGCGGAAAGCCTCCCCTTCCCCCACCAGAGCTTCGACCTGGCCTTCTTCGGCCTAAGCCTGCATCACCTGGACCCCATCCCCGCCCTAAAGGAGGCGGCCCGGGTGGCCCGGCGGGTGGTGGTTCTGGAATGGCCCTTCCGCCAAGAAGACGAAGGGCCTCCCCTAGAACGCAGATTTTCCGCAGAAAGGCTACGGGCCCTCTTTCAGGAAGCCGTGGGAAGCTCTCCCCAGGTCACCCAAGAGGAAGGCTATACCCTCGCCCTTTGGGAAAACCACCCTTGAGGAAGCACAAGGAAGGGGATAGACTGGGAATGGCCCTCGAGGCAAGGAGGTGGGGTATGGCCCGCAAGATCCTGTTCCTGGTAGGGGATTTCGTGGAGGATTATGAGGTCATGGTGCCCTTCCAAGCCCTGAAGATGCTGGGCTTTGAGGTGCACGCCGTCTGCCCAGGCAAGCGCTCCGGCCAGCGGATCCGCACCGCGGTGCACGACTTCGAGGGGGACCAGACCTACTCGGAAAAGCCCGGCCACAACTTCACCCTGAACTACACCTTCGACGAGGTGGACCCTGCCCACTACGACGCCCTGGTGGTCCCTGGTGGGCGGGCCCCGGAGTACATCCGTCGGGAACCCCGGGTGCTGGAGATCGTCCGCCATTTTTTTGAAGCCAACAAACCCGTGGCCGCCATCTGCCACGGCCTTCAGGTGCTCACAGCCGCCGGGGTCATGCAAGGGCGGAAAGCCACCGCTTACCCTGCGGTAGGCCCAGAGCTCACCCTGGCCGGGGCCCATTACGAGGAGGTGCCGGTGGACCAAGCGGTGGTGGACGGCAACCTGGTCACCGCTCCCGCCTGGCCCGCGCACCCCGTCTGGTTGGCCCGGTTTTTGGAGGTCCTGAGGGTGCGGGTAGAGGGGGTGTAATACCCTTTCCTCTGGTCTCGTTCTCTAAGCCCCCACGAGATGACGCCTACCGGAGGTCCTTTCCGGGGCCCCCACCCTGGCGCAAGCTAGGGTGGTATAAAAAGCCTGAGGGCCAGGCCCTTCCGGCCTGGCCCCTTTGGTGCCGGGGGCGGGACTCGAACCCGCACGTCCTTGCGGACAGCAGATTTTGAGTCTGCCGCGTCTACCGGTTCCGCCACCCCGGCGCGCGCATCCTAAGGATAAGGCCCAAGAGGAAAAGCGTCAACGCCACCCCCACCGCCCAGTCCCCGTAGCGGACGTAAAGGGTACGGCCCTCCTTCAAGCCGTAGGGAGCCAGGAGGTACCCCTCCTGGTGTGGGGGAATCTGGGCCACCACCCGGCCATAGGGGTCTATGCTGGCGGTGATGCCGTCGTTTCCCGCCCGTAAGAGCCAGCGCCCCGTTTCCACCGCCCTAAGCCGCCCCAGGGCGAAGTGCTGCTTGCCGCCAAAGGAAGGACCATACCAGGCATCGTTGGTGAGAAGGACCAGCACCCCCGCCCCCTCCCGAACCAAGGTGCGGGCCACGGAGGGAAAGGCGGATTCGTAGCAGATCATGGTCCCATAAGGGCCGAGGGGCGCCAGCCGGTCCCCTGGCGTACGGTCCGCCAGATCCCCTAGGCCAAAGGCCTGGAAGAAAAACCCGTACACCCCTCCCAGGGTCTCCCGGAAGGGAAAACGCTCCCCGAAAGGCACCAGGCGCACCTTGTCGTAATGGCCCAGCGTCCTTCCGTCTTGGTAAAGGACCGCCCGGTTGGGGCCATAGAGGTTGAGACCCGTGAGGAGGAACCGGCCCTCTAAGAGGTGGTCTATGCCTCCCGGGATCTGCCAGACCGCCGTCTCTGGCCAGACCACCAACCGGGCCTCGGGATGCCTTTGCAAGCCCTCCTGCGTGAGGCGGAGGTAGACCTCCTCGCCCAGCTCCCCCTGGACCTTGGCCAAGGGGTTGATGTTGCCCTGAACCAAAAGGGCCCTTTCCCCACCGGTAACCGGGGGTAAGGGAAAAAGCCAGAGGGCCCCCCAGGGCAGAAGGAGCCAGTAGCGCCTCTCGCTCAGACCCCAGGCCAAAACCAGGACCAAGAGGGAAAGGAGGTACACCCCGCCCCAAGCGGCCAGCACCCGCCCCGGGGCCTCTACCAGGCTGTAGCCCAAGAACCCCCAGGGAAAGGCCAGATCCCCTTGCTCCGTGAGCCACTCCAGCGCCACCCACCCCCCCACCCGGGCCAGGGGCGTGGGGGTGAGGGCGAAGAGGAGGCCAAAGGAAAGGGCCTTGAGAAGCACCAGGGGAAGGAAGGGCAGGGCCCCTAGGGGGCCAAAGAGCTGGGCGAAGCTTTGGGGAAGCCAGATGAGGTGCAAACCCCAAAACCCCAGGCCCATGAGGAAGCCCGTGCGGAAACCCCCTTGAAGGAGAAAGGCCAGGACCACAGGGGCGAAAAAGCCGAAAGGGAAAGGAGGCAAGGTGAGGGCCAGGAGGAGGCCGAGGAGGAAGGGCCGCACCCTTTTAACATAAGGGGTAGGCCCAGGTTCTTTCACAGGTCTTTCCCAAGTTGCGTGGGAAAATGAACCCATGCGGCTAGGGGTCCTTTCCGATATCCACGCCAACCTGCCGGCCCTGGAAGCGGCCCTCGAGGCCCTGCGGGATGAAGGCGTGGACGAGATCCTGGTGCTCGGGGACCTGGTGGGCTACGGCCCCCACCCCAAACAGGTCATCGGCCGCCTCATCAAGGAGGGGCTTCCCGCCATCGCCGGGGCCTGGGACTTAAGGGTAGCCTACCCTCTGCCGGGCACCCTGCCCGAGGGAGTGGGCAAGGCCACCCTGGCGTGGACCCGGTCCCAGCTTTCGGAAAGGGAACTGGACTACCTCCGCTCTCTAAGGCTTTCCCACCGGAAAGTTTACGGGGGAAACCGGCTGGTGGCCTTCCACGGCACCCCTGGTAACCCCGAAAGCCACCTGGACCTCCTGGGCCCCGCCAACCAGCTCCTGCCCCATCTGGAGCGCTACGGCGCCGCCACCCTCCTCCTGGGAGGCCGGCACCTTCCCCTATCCCGCCGGGTGGGCCTGGGCCTGGTGGCAGATCCGGGAAGCGTGGGCCTCTCCTTAAGTGGAGAACCCGGGGCCGATGCCATGATCCTGGACACGGAGACCCTCGAGGTCCGCTTCCTCAAGGTGCCCTACGACCTAGGTCCCCTCATCTTTGACCTCAGGGCTTGGGGACTCCCTCCGGTTCTGGAAAAGGTCTACCGCACGGGGCACTTCCCCAAGGAGGACTGAGGCCTCGGCCCGAATCCCTTCATCGGGATCCCTTAGAAACTCCTCAATCCCCAAGCCAGCCCGGTAAAGGGCATGGAGGGCCGTGCGGCGCACCAGGGGATGGGGGTCTTTGGCCGCCACCGCCATGAGTTCTTTCCCAAGGCCTAGACTGCTCAATACGATAAGGGCATTCCGAGCCATGCGGGCCCTTCCCGGGCGGGCGAAGGCCGTATCCCCGTACCTCCTTTGGAACGCCCTTCCCGAGAGGCGAAAGAACTCGGTTAGGTCCGGGTGGGCCAGCTCCGGCTCCGGCCTAAAACCCCGCCACACCCGGCCAAACCGCTCCCAGGGGCAGACCTCCTGGCAGAGGTCGCACCCCAAAAGCCACTCCCCTATCCCCGGCCAAACCTCCGGCGGGATAAACCCCTTGTGCTCCACGGTAAGGTAGCTCACGCACACCCGGGCGTCCAAGGTGCCATCCCCCAGAAGGGCCCCCGTGGGACAGGAGGCCAGGCAACGGGTACAGCGCCCACAGCGGTTTGGGTGCGGAGGGGAAACCTCCACCTCCAACGAGGTGAGGAGGACACCAATAAGGGCATGCACGCCAAAGGTCGGCGAGAGGAACATGCCGCTTTTCCCTATCCAGCCCACCCCCGTAAGGGCCGCCAGGGTGCGCTCGGGGAGGGGCCCGTGGTCCACGTAACCCTTGGCCTCGATCCCCATGCTTCTGGCCAGGGCCTCGAGGGCCTTCACCTCCTCCCCCAGAACCAGGTGGTAGTCCCGCACCCAGGCATACCGGGCCACCCGGCCCACCCGGACTCCCCCTTTGGGCACCCCGGGGTCAGGGTAGGCGTAGGGGGCGAAGACCACCAGGGCGCTCCGCGCCCAGGGAAAGCGGTGCTCCGGGTGGAAACGAGCCTCCACGCCCCGCTCCAAATAGGCCATTCCCCCGTGCCGTCCCTCGGTCAGGAAGCGCCGGAAGCGGCCCTCCGCCTCCTCCGGTAAGGCCAGGGGAGCCCAGGCATGGAAAAGCCCCCGCTCCCGAAGGGCTTCCTCTAGAAGCGCACGGGGCTCCACGGCCCCACTTTAGGGCAAAGGGCCAGGGAAAACCGGTATAATCCCCGGCATGGAAGAGGTAAAGATCGCCCTCCTGGGCGGAGGCACCGTGGGTAGCGCCTTTTACACCCTGGTCCAGGAGCGCCTCGAGGACTTCCATGCCCTGGGCTTCTCCCCTCGGTTTCTGGGGGTCTTGGTGCGGGATAGATCAAAGCCCAGGCCTATCCCTGACGAACTCCTACACACCGAACCCATGGACCTCCTGCAGGCGGACGTGACGGTGGAGGCCATGGGTGGGGTGGAGGCCCCCCTCAGCTTGGTCCGCCCGGCCCTGGAAGCGGGTATCCCCCTCATCACCGCCAACAAGGCCCTTCTGGCGGAGGCCTGGGAGGCCTTGCGCCCCTTCGCCGAGGAAGGGCTCATCTATCACGAGGCCAGCGTCATGGCCGGCACCCCGGCCCTATCCTTTTTGGAAACCCTCAGGGGAAGCCAGCTTTTAGAGCTCCACGGGATCCTGAACGGCACCACCCTCTACATCCTCCAGGAGATGGAAAGGGGACGGACCTATGAGGAAGCCCTCCTCGAGGCCCAGCCTCTGGGCTACGCCGAGGCGGACCCCACCTTGGACGTGGAGGGCATCGACGCCGCCCACAAGCTCACCCTTCTGGCCAGGCTCCTGGTGGACCCTGCCTTCCCTTTCTCGGAGGTGCAAATCCAGGGCATCACCCGCCTAACCCCGGAACTTCTCCAGGAAGCCCAGTCCCAAGGGAAAAAGGTGCGTCTGGTAGCAAGTCTCTATGGGGAAGGGGGGCGCTGGCGGGCTGCGGTGGCCCCCCGGCAGCTGCCCCAGGACCACCCGCTGGCCCGGGCCCAGGGCAACATCCTGTGGGTGCGGGCAAGGCCCCTAGGCGAGGTTTTTGTTACGGGGCCGGGGGCCGGGGGCGGGGCCACGGCCAGCGGCCTTCTGGCGGATCTCTTCCGCCTCCTATCGGGAAACCTGGGCCACCTCCCCGCCCCGGCCCCAACGCCTTCCAGGGAGGAGGGAACCCCTTTCCCCGGGGTAGAATAAGGGCGTGCCCTTCCTGAACCTCCTCCGCCCCGTGAGCGACGAGGAACTGCGCCAGCTCTCGGCGCAAAACCCCGGCTGGCAGTTGGAGCGATGGGAAGACGGGAGGCTTATCGTGTCGCCTGTAGGGGGGGAAAGCGGCCACCTGGAAGCCCTCCTTCTGGGCCAGCTTTACCGCTGGAACCAGGAAAAGGGCCTGGGGTACCTCTTTAGCTCGAGCACCGGGTTTCGGTTTCCCAGCGGAGCCGTGCTCTCCCCCGACGCCGCCTTTGTGCTCCGCCACCGCTGGTTGGCCCTATCCCCGGAAGAGCGGGAAGGCTTTCCCACCTTGGTCCCCGATGCCGTCTTTGAGATCCGCTCCCGAAGCCAAAGCCTCGAGGAACTCCGGCAAAAGGCGCAGGCTTACCTGGCCCAGGGGGTACGCCTGGCGGTGCTTCTGGACCCCTACGCCCACCAGGTGGAGGTCTTCCGTCCCGGTAGGGCCGAGAGGTACCAGGACCCGGAATCCGTCCCCTTGGACCCGGAGCTGCCTGGCTTTGCCCTAAAGGCCCAGGAACTTTTTCTATAGGGCCATCCTCCCACGCTTTGCCGTGGGAAAGGCCCTGCCCTTGCTTCGGTAGGGCAGACCTGGGACCCTTGACGGCTTAGCCTCCTAGGGGGAAACATATCCCCATGCGGCTTCCCCTCATCGAACGGTACCGGGCCCACCTTCCCGTGTCCCTGAACACGCCCGTGATCTCCCTTTGGGAAGGCTCCACCCCCTTGATACCCTTAAAAGGCCCTGCGGAAGCCCAAAGACGGGGCATACGCCTCTATGCCAAGTTCGAGGGGCTGAACCCCACGGGAAGCTTCAAGGACCGGGGCATGACCCTGGCGGTTTCCAAGGCGGTGGAGGAAGGAGCGAAGGCGGTGGCGGCTGCCAGCACGGGAAACACCGCCGCCAGCGCCGCCGCCTACGCCGCTCGTGCGGGAATAAGGGCCATCGTCATCCTGCCCGCGGGCTACGTGGCCCTGGGCAAGGTGGCCCAGAGCCTGGTCCATGGGGCGCGGATTATCCAAATCGAAGGCAACTTCGACCAGGCCTTGGCCCTTACCAAGGCCCTCACCGAGGCCTATCCTGTGGCCCTGGTGAACTCCTTGAACCCCTACCGCCTGGAAGGCCAGAAGACCCTGGCCTTCGAGGTGGTGGACGAGCTGGGGGATGCCCCCCAGTACCACGCCCTGCCCGTGGGCAACGCCGGCAACATCACCGCCCACTGGATGGGGTATAGGGAATACCACGCCCTGGGCAAGGCGAGCCGCCTCCCCCGGATGCTGGGCTTCCAGGCAGCGGGCGCCGCTCCCTTGGTCCTGGGGCGGCCCGTGGAGAAGCCGGAAACTCTGGCCACCGCCATCCGCATCGGCAACCCGGCCAGCTGGCAAGGGGCTATGCGGGCCAAGGAGGAATCCGGCGGGACGATAGAGGCAGTGACAGACGAGGAAATCCTCCTCGCCTACCGCTACCTGGCCCAGGAGGAAGGAATCTTCTGCGAGCCCGCCTCCGCCGCCGCCATGGCCGGGGTATGGAAGCTCCTTAGGGAGGACCGGTTGGATCCGGGAAACACCGTGGTCCTCACCCTCACGGGCCACGGCCTCAAGGACCCGGCCACGGCGGAAAAGGTGGCCGAGCTTCTACCCCCGGTGCCGGCGAACCTCGAGGCGGTGGCCCAGGCTGCTGGACTAGTGTGATAAGCTTGGGCCATGTCCGAGGTCAAAAGCACCCCCAAAAAGCCCAAGGAACCCTTCCCCGGAGCCTACTACCTGGCAGGGGCCATCACCATCGCCCTCATGCTTTGCTTCATGGTCCTGGGAGCCACCCTTCCCCCCGGGATAGCGGGGTTCCTAGTGGCCTTCGTCCTGGGCCTCACCGTAAACCCTAAGTACGTCCCCTTCTTTTTCGTGGCGGGGGTCTTCTCCGCGGTCATGGGCTTTTTGGGGCAGGAGCCCCAGGTGGCCTGGGGCGGGGTGGCCCTGGTCCTTTCCCAGGTGCTGGTCAAACGCTTTAACTGGACCTGATGAACCCTAACCGCCTATCCCAAAGCCTGGCCCTCCTGGGTGTGGCCGCTTACGCCTACTTCCTCTTCCTACGCCCCAACCAGGAGGGAATGGCCCTAGCTGTGGGCCTCTTCGTGGGCACCATGGGCGTCGCCTATGGGGAGAAGCCTTTTCCCGTGCCCTTCTTTGTGGGTCTTTACGCCCTGCTCTTCCTCCTTCAGCTCCTCTTCGGCCACCCCATCCCCTTCCTCACAGGGGGTGCCCTGGGGGTAGGCCTTCCCTACCTGGTCTACCGCTTGCGAAAGCCCGCCAAGTAGAGGAGGGCTCCAAGGAGCATCCCCTCTCCCAGGGCCGGCAGGTAAAGGAGGAGTTCCCGGACATCCAGGCGCAGGTAGAGGAGGAGGGGCCAAGGGGTGAGGGCCCAGGCCAATCCCGGCCTGCCGTACCCCGCAGCCAGGAAGATTCCTACACCCAGGCCCCTTAGGTAGGCCAGCCACCCCGAGCCCAGCTCGTTTTGATACACAAACCAGATGAGATTGACCCAGACCCCCAAGGCCCAGAGGGGAAGGCGGTGCTGCCAGCGGAAGGCCAGGAAGAGGAGGAGGGAAAACCCCAGCACCTCAAGCACGGGCCGCCTCCCGGGAGCCATGGGCCTCGAGGTAGGCCACCAGGACCTCCAAGGCCTTCTCCACCGCCTCGTCCAGATCCTCACCCGGGATGACGGGAACCCCTTCCTCCTGGGCCCAACGGAGAAGGTGGTCCTGGATAAGGCGGATCTCGGCGAAGTGGGTGAGGTATTTCTCCTGCGGCCGGGCATGGGCCGTCTCCCGGTCCCTAAGGAGAAAGCGGTCCTGGTGAAGCTTCTCGTCCTGAAGCACCACCAGCATGGGAACCGTGAGCACCCTGTCCCGGTAGGGATGGTCCAGGTAGCGGGGGACCACATGGACCCCTTCCAGCACGATGGAGGTTCCCTCGAGGGCGCTTCGTTCCTGGATGGCCCTAAGGCCCACCGCCACCCGGGCCACCTGGTCCAAAAAGCCCCGCATCACCCGCTCCTCGTGGCTTTCCTCCCCGCTCAGGTCCGGCAGAAGGGCTTTCCAGGCCTCAAAGGTGGAAAGGTGCAGGGTGGGAAGAAGGTCCTGGGAAAGGGAGGCCCGGAAGACCTCCCGCACGGCATCGGAGGGAACGATGTGGGTGATGCCCAAGCGGTAGGCCAGGGCCGAGGCCAGCACGCTCTTCCCCACCCCGGTTACCCCACCGATGAGGATGTGCACCGGGCGGGCACTTCGCCTCAGGCTTCTAAGGAGCAAGTACCGCCTGGCCACCTCCTCCCCCGCCTCCCTGAGAAGGGCCTGGTACACCCTTTCCCGAAGCTCATTCCGCCGGATCACCCTCCGCCCCTCCTGGCGCAGGGCCTTTTCCATCTCCCGGGCCAGCCGGTACGCCCGCTCGGGGGAGAACCCAATGCTCATCAGGGACTGGGCCAGGATGCCTTTGGAGAAAGGCATCCGGGGTTCGCCGCTTTCCTCCTCCACGAAAAGCTCCCCGGCGAAGGCCTGGCGCTGGAGGTAGCGCCTCTTGGCCCCCTTGCCCAGGGCCCGGCCCACCACCTGGGCCACCACCTCCTCCAGGCGGCGGGCGGAGATCTGCCTGACCCCTTCCTGCCTGAGGTAGCCTTCCACTTCCTTGGCCAGGTCGTGGGCTTCCTTCAAAGAAAAACCCGCCTCCTCGAGGCTCCTCGCCAGAAGCCCTTTGGAAAAGGGACGGCGCTTCCTTCCCTGGAGCACCAGGATCTCCTCAAAGGGAAGGGTCTGCCTGGAAAGCCTCCCCGCCACCTCCTCCCCCAGGGCCCGGGCCACCTCCTCCAGGAAGACCTTGCGCAGGACCCTAGGGGGCACGGCCAACTGCCCTTCCGCCTTGAGCCGCTCCTCCACGGTGTGGGCCACAGCCTGAGCGGCCTCGAGGGGCACCCCCAAGGGCAGAAGGGCCTCCACCAAAAGCCCTTTGGAAAGGGGCCACCGGCCTCGCCTTAAGCGCACAAAGACCTCAGCCACTCTCTGGCATCATAGCATCTTCCCTTCAGGAAGGGGCTTTCTGAACCCGGACAAACACATGTGAGACGCTGAAGGGGATAAAAAGATGGGGAACCGACCCTGCGGAGGTTCCCCCTATGCAGCTTACCACGGTTGGCAAAGACCTATGGCGAGGAGCTAAGGAAGCGCAGACTCTGGCCGAGGCCGGAGCGGGCGACCCGGATGTCCAGGAACGCCTTCGCAAGGTGAAGTTGGTGAAAGCCTTGCGGGAGGGCAAGAGGAGCCGGGATGAGGTCCAGGAGCTTTTGGGCATCAGCCGGGCTACTTACTACCGTTGGGAAAGGGCTTTGAGGGAGAAGGG